>DUOX01000043.1 GCA_012838665.1 Clostridiales bacterium | reverse complement strand
TGCTTCTATGCGCCCCTGTTTCAAATATGTACTTTTTGTTATTATTTTAACCCCCATTAAAGGATTTATCAATACAATAATACAAAATGGCACATTTTTTGGAGATATTATGCTCAATAATATAGTAAATATGTTGAACATTGCATATTGCGGCTTATTATTTTATAATGAAAGCAACAAAAAGCCAGATTATTCCGAAAGGAGCGGCATATGGATACCTTATATATTGTTGTCCCATGCTATAACGAGGAGGAGGTCCTCCCGGAAACCGCCAGGCGGCTTCGGGAAAAGACGCAGTCCCTTATAGACGGCGGGAAGATTTCAAAGCGCAGCAGAATACTGCTGGTAAACGACGGCTCCGGCGACCGGACTTGGGAGATAATAACACAGCTTCACCAGTCTGACAAGCTCTTTGACGGTCTAAGTCTTAGCCGGAACCGTGGCCATCAATACGCGCTGCTTGCCGGTCTTATGGCCGCCCGGCAACACGCGGACATGGTAATTTCCATGGATGCCGACCTGCAGGACGACATAGACGCTGTAGACGCCATGGTGGAAAAATATTATGAGGGCTGCGACATAGTCTACGGTGTCCGCTCCTCCCGGAAAAAAGACACGTTTTTTAAGCGCTTTACCGCCGAGGGCTACTATAAGCTGATAAATTCCTTGGGCGGACAGCTGGTGTTCAATCACGCCGACTATCGGCTCATGAGCCGGCGGGCCCTGGACGCCCTGTCCCAGTACAGCGAGGTTAATCTCTTTCTCCGAGGCATTGTCCCCATGCTGGGCTATAAGGCGGGGATAGTAGAATACGAGCGGGGGGAACGTTTCGCCGGCGAGAGCAAGTATCCGTTAAAAAAGATGCTGGCTTTTGCCGCGGAGGGTATTACCTCCCTCAGTACCCGCCCCCTGCGCTGGATACTTTTCCTGGGAGCGGCGGTCCTTGCTGTGTCTCTTGTTTTGCTTGTTGTGTTTCTTGTGGGCGCATGCCTGGGCTACAGTATGCTGAACTGGCGGATTCTCCTGTTTGCCATATTATTTATCGGCGGACTGATTCTCAGCTCAATTGGAATAATTGGAGAATATGTCGGCAAAATCTATCTTGAAACCAAAAAACGGCCGCGATATTTTATAGAAAGCGCCTTGCATCACGATGACGAGGAAAACTGATAAATGTTTTTATTTAAAAGACGCCCCGGCAATGCCGGGCGTCTTGTTTTCGCGTTAAGATACTGCCCATTGGCCTCTTTATTAAAGAATTGTCTTTACTTTTGGCACGGCAGCCGTTATAATAATATAAAAATAAACATCTGTCTGCCGAATCGGCGTAAAAACCGCCGGACACGGAATGGGGTGAAATTCCCCGCGAGTCGGTCACTGTGATGCCTTCTGAGTAAGGATAAGCCAGATACGTGTTGGCAGACTGCTACTGCTCCTGCCGGAACCGGGAAGCGGAGGCCATAGGCTTTCAATTTCCGTTTATCTGGAGATGAACGGATTTTTTTATTTTCAGAACAAATCCGCTTCTCCGTTACATCAGCCAATGAAAGGAGAACAAAATGAAAAAAACCAAATCAATCAAGCTGCTTGCCTTGTTACTGGCGGTGCTGATTAGCCTTTCACTATTACCCATATCCGCCATGGCAGCCGATGAAATCACCGTTTATATGAACGTGAGTCTCCAGGGCGAGCTGGCCCGGGGCAGGGACGGCAGTCTTATGGCCGGGATTCCCGTCACTTTAAAGGGCAATTCCCCAACGGTCCATGACGCCATCGCTGCCCTCCACGACGCCCATTACCAGGGCGGAGCCCAAGCCGGTTACGCCGTTTCAGAAAGTCCCTACGGCGGAATGGGCATGGATAAGCTCTGGGGTGAAACTGACGGTGTCGGCGGCTTTTACATAAATGGAAAAATGCCTTGGGACACCGTGGATGCGGCCGCTCTCTCCCACGGGGACGTGGTGGATGTAATAATCTACCGCCCGGACTGGAGCGACGCATACGCCTCCTTTGACAAGACCGGCCTTACAGTGGCCCCCGGGGCACAATTAGACCTGACGCTTTTTTTAGACAGCTATGATGCCGAGTCTAGTCTGTCAAAGGAGCCCCTGCCAGGAGCCTCCATCTGGGCGGGCACGGATGAGCTCTCGGATACCGGCCTCGTCACCGACGCCCAGGGGAGGGTAAGCCTCAGCTTTTCCGAGCCCGGAACTTACATCATCACCGCCAGGTCCGAGAAGGCCATTACCGCCCCGGTATGCATCGTGAAAGTGAGTTCCTTTGAGGATATCGCGGGCCATTGGGCAAAAGACTCCATTAACTATGTGGTAAGCAAAGGTTATTTCAATGGCAAAACCGAGACTAAATTTGCCCCCCAGGACACAATGACCAGAGCCATGCTCGTCACAGTCCTTTGGCGGTTAGCGGGAGAGCCCCAGGCCCAAGATTCCTTTTTATTCAGTGATGTTGCCTCTGACAAATACTACACAGGAGCCATAGCCTGGGCTAGCGCCAATGGCATAGTCGGTGGCTATTCCGATGGCAGATTCGGAGTAAACGACGATATAACAAGAGAACAATTAGCCGCCATGCTAATGCGCTACGCTACATGGAGTGGCGGTGAACAAGTGGATGTTCCGAATGTTCTATTAACCAGGTTTTCTGACACTGGTATAATTTCATCCTACGCAAAGGACGCCATAAAATGGGCATATTCAGTAGGACTTATTAACGGGCGGACCGATACCACTTTAGCACCTAAAGGAACCGCCACCAGGGCTGAAGTAGCCACCATCATCCAGAGGTTTGACGAAAAAGTCATAAATGGCAGTCAGCTTACTACTATCATAAACAATGCCGCGGCATGGCTGTATTCCGAGGTTTCGGAGCCTATGGCCAGCGAGGTTGGAGGAGCATGGTCCGTTATTGGCCTCAAGGCCAGCGGTTTTCCCGCGCCTAAAAGCTGGTTTAACGGCTACGTTGACAACCTGGAGGAAGCTCTTGTTGCCTCTGGCGGGGTTTTGCATGAAAGAAAACATACCGAGTATTCTAGGGAGATTCTGGCTTTAACCGCCCTGGGACTGGACCCGGGGAATGTGGCGGGCTACGACCTTACCCTTCCCCTTGCGGATTTTGACGCCACGGTTTTTCAGGGCGTCAACGGTGCGTTTTTCGCTCTGCTTGCCCTGGACAGCGGGAATTATGTAAACCCATCTGACCCTAAACTTAATGTTTCTGCCACCCGTGAAATGTATGTGAATTATATACTGGAAAAACAGCTGGAAGACGGCGGCTTTGCCCTTTCCGGAGAGCGGGGCGACCCGGATATGACCGCCATGGCGCTGATGGCTCTGGCAAATTATGCAGAGAGGGAAGACGTTTCTTTGGCCATTGAAAGGGCTGTTCAAAGCCTTTCCGCCATGCAGAATGACGACGGCGGCTTTACAAGCTGGGGCAACAGGAATTCTCAAAGCTGCGCTCAGGTTATTATGGCCCTTTCCGCTCTCGGAATAGATCTTGATGACAGCCGTTTCGTAAAATCCGGAAATACGGTACTGGACTGCCTGCTGGGATATAGAAACCCTGACGGCGGTTTTGCCAATATCGCCGGCGGTGAAAGCAGCGTAATTTCAACCGAGCAGGCCCTTATGGCCCTTGCAGCCCTTGTCCAGTAAGCTGCGGCTGGCAAAGGAGGACTGTTTTTGAAAATAACAAAGAAAACCGTCATAATTGCCGCCCTTATAATTTGCGTGCTGGCAGCGGCCTTTATCTGGGGCGGCGGCCCTTCGGAAACGGCGCAGGAGGCCGGAAATCACCCGGCTGAAACAGTCTCCTCTCCCTCTGCAGACGCCGGAATCCCCTCCCTGAATAATCCGGGGGAATCCGAAAATCCTGTTTCCGCCATCCCGGAGGCAACTCCCGGTATTAAAGAGACTGAAAAACCGGGCAGCTCACCCGAGCCTTCAGCAAAACCCTCCGGCACCTTACCCCAAACCGCCGCGCCTTCCCAGACCGCGTCTCCCTTTGAGACTCCCACTCCTGCGCCGGAGCCCAGCCCTGAGCCGGAGAAGCTTACCTGCACATTATCCATCAGGTGCGACACTGTTCTGGCGAATATGGATAAACTTGCGTCAGGCAAGGAGGACATCATTCCCGAAAGCGGCTATTTCCTCTATCTGACGGATGTGGAGTTTTTAGAAGGGGATACGGTGTTCGACGTGTTGAAAAGGGAGCTTCAGAGCCAGAAACTGCACCTGGCCTTTACCGCCACCCCCGGCACGGGCAGCGTGTACATTGACGGCCTGTTCAATCTCTATGAATTTGACTGCGGCTCTCTCTCCGGGTGGATTTTTCTTGTAAACGGGGTCTCCCCCGGAATAAGCTGCTCCGAAGTAGAGCTTAACAGCGGCGACCTTATTGAGTTCGCCTATACCTGCGATATGGGCAAGGATTTAGGTGTAGCGCAATAACGAGCCCATAGTTTTCCCGGCTTTTAAAAAATGCCGGGAATTTTTAGTTTATAAAGCTGTTTTTTCTTTTACAAAATAGGCTTGAGGCAAAAGCATATAAAAAGACTTATTTGATATAATAAATATATCCTTGCGCGCTGCTACTTTTTAAGGCGGGTAGCAGCGATTTCTTTGCAAAAGGATGTGATCTCCTTGCCATTTGGCTTACGAGAAAAAATATCATGCTGCCTGCGCCCCGCAGCGGTTTTATTAGCCGCTGTTATGCTGCTGTCTCTTGGCGCCGACGTCAGGGCCGAAGAAAACCCCGAGGAAAAACAGGAGAAGGATTTTATTAAATGGGTGGATTTCAAGGTCCCCTGCGAGGCCATGAAAAAAGCCATTAAACTTGATGTAGAATCGCGGGACAAGGAGGTAAAGCTTAACTGGATTGAGATGCTGGCCTATCTTGCCTCGGAAAACGGCAATAATTTTAAAAACTACAAGGACAAACAGCTTGACGCCCTTGCGGAAAAACTCAACTCGGGCTATACCATGGAAGAGCTGACTGAAGGGAAAAAATATTATTCATACTACCTCGAAGCCTACACCGCCATATTATCCGAATTTGTGGGAGAATACGAAATAGAGGTTCCGGATGAAAATGGCGGCAAGCGCTGGGAGCGAAAATACGGCCTTAAGGTTTTCTCGCCTATAGCAAAACATTTCCCATACCGCCACTATGACGACTTTGGAACCAGCCGCTCCTACGGATTTAAGAGAATTCATCTGGGAAACGACCTGATAGGACAGGTGGGGACTCCCATAATCGCCGTCGAGGGCGGAATTGTTGAAGCCCTGGGCTGGAACAGATACGGCGGATGGCGCATCGGCATACGCTCCTTCGACTCAATGAGATACTATTACTACGCGCATCTGAGGAAAAACTTTCCCTACCGGAAGGACCTGGAGGTAGGCTCCATTGTTAAGGCAGGGGATGTCATAGGCTATCTGGGCCGTACGGGTTACAGCATCCAGGAAAATGTAAACAACATTAAGCAGCCTCATCTGCATTTCGGTATGCAGATAATCTTTGACGAGTCCCAAAAAGAAGGCCCGAATGAAATATGGATAAATGTGTATGAAATAGTCCGGCTGCTGGACAGACACCGGTCCGAAGTGGCCAAAGACCCCGAAACCAAAGACTATTACCGTGTTTATGATTTTAGAGACTGTTCTTCCGGTGAATGTGCTAAAAATAACTGACCGTACTCTCTACAGTAACAGCGGGGCATGAAAAATTGTCCCGCTGCGCCTTCAAATTTTATAATTTCCACTAATAAAAAAACTTGTTTTTTGCGGTAGATATGGTATAATCTACTTCAACTGTTTAAATTGCTGATAAATGTCATGTGCCATCATACATGACAACACTGTGGGAGGGGAAAAAATGGATAGTACTATGCAAATCCTGATTGCCATGTGTATATATATGGCGGTAGTCTTAGGAATCGGCTTTGCCTTTGCCAAACGGGCAAACCGCAGTTCCGAATACTTTTTCCTGGGCGGCCGCACTCTTGGCCCCTGGGTAACCGCCATGAGCGCCGAGGCCTCCGATATGAGCGGCTGGCTGCTTATGGGCCTTCCGGGTGTTGCCTATTGGTATGGCCTTTCAGACGCCGCGTGGACGGCTATCGGTCTAATTATCGGTACATATCTCAACTGGCTCTTCATTGCAAAACGGCTCCGGCGCTATAGCGAAAAGAGCGGCAACGCAATTACCCTGCCGGATTTCTTCAGCAACCGCTTTAAAGAGGACAAAAAAGTCATAATGACCATTTCCGCCCTGTTTATACTGGTCTTTTTTGCGGTATATGCTTCCAGCTGCCTTGTCACCTGCGGCAAGCTGTTTTCAACCCTGTTCGGGGCTTCATATATCAGCATGATGATACTGGGCGCTGTTTTTGTGCTCTTGTATACCTTCTTAGGCGGATTCCTTGCCGAAAGCGCATCGGACTTCATGCAGGCAATCGTAATGATAATTGCGCTGGTCCTGGTATTTGTGCTGGGCAGCCAGGCTGCAGGCGGCTTTGGCACGGTGATTGAAAACGCGAAAAGCATACCCGGATTCTTCGACCTTTTCGGCATAGGTACTCCTGACATGTCCAGCGGCACTTTGAGCTATGGCGAGCCCGGAAAATACGGCTTTCTTACCATAATATCCACTCTTTCCTGGGGGCTTGGCTATTTTGGCATGCCTCAGGTTCTGCTTCGCTTCATGGCCATCCGCGACGGGCAGGAGCTCAGGAAATCTCGGCGCATCGCCACCGTTTGGTGTGCCATTTCCTTATTTGCGGCAGTGTTTATCGGAATAGCCGGACACGCCCTGTTCCCCACAGCTTTCGGCAGCAATTCCGAGGCCGAGAACATTTTCATTCTGCTTTCAACAAATCTGTTCCCGGCTTTTCTTGCCGGATTTGTGATGGCCGGCATACTCGCCGCAACCATCAGCTCTTCGGACTCCTATCTGCTCATTGCGGCTTCTGCCTTTTCAAAGAACATCTACCAGGGCATTTTGAAAAAGGAAGCCACAGACAAGCAGGTAATGACCGTCTCAAGGCTTACCCTGCTGGTTATCACCCTTATTGCGATTGTTATCGCTATGGATGAAAACAGCGTAATCTTTAAACTGGTATCCTTTGCTTGGGCAGGTTTTGGAGCCACCTTCGGTCCTCTGATGATATTCAGCCTTTTCTGGAAACGCATCACCCGGCAAGGCGCCATTGCCGGTATTGTTTCCGGAGGAAGCATGGTGTTTATCTGGAAACTGCTGGTAAGGCCCCTGGGAGGAGCTTTCGACATATACGAGCTGCTCCCCGCCTTTGTCATATCCTGCATATTTATTGTAGTGGTCTCCCTGCTCACCCCCGAGCCTTCCAGGGAAATTCAGGCTGAATTCGACGCCGTAAAGTCTGCATTATAAACAAAACTTTTGAGCCCGTTCCATTTACAAAAAATGCTAAAAAAAGCCACTAAAGGAGAGAACACGTAATGGATAACAAACTACAAACCAAGTACGGTCTTTTAACAGCAATTTGTATGGTTGTCGGCATTGTCATTGGTTCTGGTATTTTCCTCAAGGGCGGTAAGATACTCGCAACGACCGGAGGAAGCATGGTCCTTTCCGTGGCCACAGTGGTCATAGTTGGTCTGATAATGATAATCTGTGCCAACGTATTTGCTACACTGGCCAACCGCTACGAAAAGGTAAATGGCATTGTTGACTATGCCGAGGCAGCCCTCGGCCCCAAATATGGATACTACATAGCCTGGTTTATGACCATTATGTATTATCCAATACTTACATCATGCCTGGCCTGGGTATCCGCCTCTTATACCTGCGTTCTATTTAATATTGAACCAACCGGCGGCTTTCATGTGGCTTTTGGCGCTTTCTATCTGGTCATGGGCTTTGTTCTTAATGCCATGGCTCCAAAGCTTGCGGGCAAGTTCCAGGTATCCACAACTATAATAAAGCTTATTCCCCTTGTTCTGATGGCCGTTGTGGGAATAATAGCCGGTCTGGTAAACGGAATGACGATTGAAAGCTTTGCCACTGAATCTATTGTGGACCCCTCCAGAGCCAACGGAAAAGGCCTTTTCACATCAATTGTCGCTTTTTCCTTTGCCTATGAAGGCTGGATTATAGCCACATCCATAAACGCGGAGCTTAAAAACTCCAAGAGGAATCTTCCTTTAGCCCTCACCATCGGCTCGCTTATCTGTGTTGCCGTATATGTTGCGTATATTGTCGGTCTCACTGGCGCCCTCTCCGTTTCTGATATGATAGAAGCCGGGGACCATCTGCCCAAGCTGGCATTCTCCAACTTCTTCGGCAATGTTGCAGGAACAGTGGTATACGTATTTATCGTAATCTCCTGCCTGGGAACAATGAACGGCCTTATGATGGGCTGCGCCAGAGGCGCATACTCCATGGCCGCACGCGGTCAAGGCTTCAAGCCCAAGGTATTCGCTCATGTAGACCCCGAGACCAACACCCCCACCAATTCCGCCATTTTCGGCATGCTCATGTGTGGATTCTGGTACTTCTACTGGCAGGTGTTCTTCATCCAAGGCTATGGCCCCTTCTTCTTCAATTGGGAGCCCGATGAACTGCCCATAATCACACTTTATGCCAGCTATATTCCCATCTTCATTGCCCTTATTAAAAATGAAAAGGACCTGGGTGCCTTCAAACGCTATGTTTTGCCTATTGTCGGCATAATAAGCTGCTGCTTCATGGTCTACTGCGCTTTCAGCGCCTACGGTGTCCAGGCCTGGTATTACCTGGCGGTATCCGCTGTCGTCCTGTTCATTGGCTCTTTCTTCTACAAGAATCCCAATGAAATAAAAACACAATAATCATAAGCATATTGAGAACAAAACTGCCCCCTGATGGAAACCTTGTTTCTCTCAGGGGGCGGTTTTGTTTAAAAATATGAATACATTTTCAACTCAGGAAATCCCTCAGTTTTTTGCTACGGCTGGGGTGGCGCAGCTTTCTCAGGGCCTTTGCCTCAATCTGACGTATACGCTCACGGGTGACGTTGAATTCCTTGCCCACTTCCTCAAGAGTGCGGGTGCGCCCGTCCTCTATGCCGAAACGCAGGCGCAGAACCTTTTCCTCCCGGGGGGTAAGCGTGGACAGCACAGACATGAGTTGTTCCTTTAGGAGTGTAAAGCTAGCGGCCTCGGAGGGCTCGGAGGCGTCCTCGTCGGGAATGAAATCCCCCAGATGGCTGTCCTCCTCTTCGCCTATGGGCATTTCAAGAGATACAGGCTCCTGAGCTATTTTAAGTATGTCCCGGACCTTATCAACAGGCATGCCCATTTCTGTGGCAATCTCCTCGGGGGTGGGGTCATGGCCCAGCTCCTGCAAAAGCTGGCGGGATACCCGGATTACCTTGTTGATGGTCTCCACCATATGAACTGGTATGCGGATAGTGCGGGCTTGGTCTGCAATGGCCCGTGTGATGGCCTGACGTATCCACCAGGTGGCATAGGTTGAAAATTTATAGCCCTTGGTATAATCAAACTTCTCCACTGCCTTAATTAGACCCAGGTTCCCCTCCTGAATCAGGTCCAGGAAAAGCATGCCGCGGCCCACATAACGTTTGGCTATGCTCACCACCAAACGGAGGTTAGCCTCGGCCATATGGGCTCTTGCGCTTTCATCGCCCCGGCTCATCCTGATGGCCAGCTCTACTTCCTCCTCCGGGGTAAGCAGGCTGATTTTGCCTATCTCCTTGAGGTACATGCGCACAGGGTCGTCCGTGGCAATGTTTTCCAGCGCGGACTCGGGGTCCTCAAGCTCGTCTTCGGTAACCTCCTCTATTTCCTCCAGCTCTTCAAGAGCGGGTAAAGAGACATCCTCCAAAGGCGGCAGATAATCCTCAACAGCCGCCTCAATGCCCAAATTCTCCAGAGTGTCGTAAAACTTATCGATCTGCTCCGGATCCAGGTTCAAATTTTCCAGAACCTCCATCAATTCCTTGGAGGTGAGCTTTCCGGTCTTTTTGCCTTTTTCGATTAATTCATTCAGCTTCTTTTCATCGTTATCCTGATTTGTCTCCTGGCTTTCCGGCTGGGCATTGGCTTTAGAAGGTTTTTTCGCGGGTTTTTCGGTATTGGATTTACCTGCCGTATCCTTCTTTATCGCCCCGGCCTCATTATCAGTCTTGCTGTTGACAGAGTCCAGGTCAGCTCCCACCTTTTTTTCATCCATCTTCATATCTATCCACCATACCCCTTTTTTTGTCTGTATTTTTCGGCGATAAGCCTAAGATCTTTATTCTCACGGCTGTTTTTTTCTGCCCTCATTATTTCTATGTAATCTTCCAGCGCCTTAGCCCCGTTTGACAACATCTCCGGTTTTTGGAGTATTCCCGTCAGGTGGCTTATCTCATCGGCGGTGAAGCTTTCACTAAGTGCTGCCATTGAGAGGCTACCTCCCTCCAAAGTCCGCTGGCGTATCTCCTCGTACAGTCTTCCCAGAAGTTCTGATGAAAAGTCTTCCTTTTTCGGGAAGTCCCTGTCCTTGAACAGTCCGGGATCCAGATACAGAAGTCGGATAACCCCTTCCTCGGCGGCCGCCGAGCGGACATTTTCATATTTGATATTCTTGAATTTGGGTTGCGCCACTTTGACCGGCCGCAGAGTGCCCTTCTCCTGTTTTTTCTTGGTATTGCTAAGCATCCTCTTTCGCAGGCGCCGCACCTCATCTTCCACTACTTCCCTGGAAACTCCGGCCATCTCGGCAATCCTGCTTCCATAGACCTCTCTCTCCACAGGGCTGCCCAGCCCCGCGACAAGCTGGGAGGCCTCCTTCAGGAAGGCCACTTTTCCCTCATCGGCGCCAAGGTCATGCTTGGACTGCACAACCTGCAACCGGTATTCGATATGGTTTTCCGAGCGCTCTATCAGGTTCCGGAAAGCATCGGCTCCCCTTGTCCTGATATACTCATCAGGGTCCTTGGCACCCTGAATATTCAAGACGCGCACTTTCAAATCAAGTTTTTCAAGGATGCCGATTGCCCGCTGAGAGGCATTCCGTCCCGCCTCGTCATTGTCATAGGCGATTACCACCTCCTGGGCATATCGGCTGATTAGCCGGGCCTGCTCCGGAGTCAGGGAAGTACCGAGAGAGGCCACCGCAGAATCAAATCCCGCTTGATGAAGTGAAATCACGTCTATGTTGCCCTCAGTCAAAATCATATATCCACTTTTGCTCCTTTTAGCCAAATTTAATGCAAAAAGATTGCGTCTTTTGTCAAAAACAAGGGTATCCGGGCTGTTAAGATACTTCGGCTCATTATCATCAAGAATGCGTCCGGAAAATCCTATGACGCTGCTCCGCACATCAATAACCGGAAACATAAGCCGGTTCCGGAAGGCGTCATAAATCCCTCCGCCCTTACCGCTACGAGCAAGGCCGGAGTCCAGCAGTTCCTGTCTTGTGTAGCCCTTCGCGCGCATGGCCGTTACAAGGCTGTCCCAGGTATTTGGGGCAAAACCAAGTCCAAAACTCTTAACCATGGCTCCGGATATACCCCGCAAATTTATATATTTCTGGGCAGGATTATCCGGCTCCTTAACCAGGCAATTGTAAAAAAACCTGGCGGCCTCCCTGTTAAGCTCCAGCATGCGTTCCCGGCGGCGGCTATTAAGGTCGGGCTTGTCCTCGGGAACCTGTATGCCTGCCCGGCGGGCAAGGAAATGCACTGCATCGGGGAAAGACAGGTTCTCAGCTTCCATAATAAAATTTATAACGCTGCCGCCCTTTCCGCAACCGAAACAGTAGTATATCTGCTTGTCCGGGGAGACGGAAAAAGAGGGTGTCTTTTCACTGTGAAAGGGGCAAAGGCCAAACAAATTGCGACCGCTCCGGCGGGTGAGGGCCACATAGCCCGACACCACGTCCACTATGTCGTTACGATCCGCCAAATCCTGAAGAAAACTGTCGCTAAAGGCCATGGGACTTCACCTCCATTCGTTCCGCCAGTTGGCCAAATGGGCAGACTCCAAAAGCGGAAGCTGAATAATTATCGTCTCAGTACCAGGATACTATTTTACCTGCCAGGAGGCGGGAATGAATATCTCGCTGTACTGATACATTGCGTATTTGTCCGTCATGCCGGAAATATAGTCGCAGACCGCCCGAGGGAGCCCCTCGGAATCCGCAATTGCCTTGTACTCCTCGGGAAGTTTTTCGGGGTGGTTAACATAATATTTCCAAATTCCCGCTAAAATATCCTTGACTTTACTCTCCTCGCTCTTTGCGACGGGGTTGTAATACACGGCTTCAAACATGTATTCATGGAAGCGGTCCACGGCTTCCTGCATAGGGGGGGACATTTGGATTTTGCCATTACCGCTGGAATTTATAATGTCCACGACGATGGAATTAATCCTCTGGCTGTTTGTCTCTCCGATGCGCTCCCGAACTATGGAGGGCAGGCCCTCCGGCGAAACTATCCCTGCCCGAAGGGCGTCGTCAAAATCGTGATTTATGTAAGCGGTTCGGTCTGACAGCCTCACCACGGTGGCTTCCAGGCTGTCGTCCGGAGAGCCGTGGGTATGGTTCAGTATACCCATCCTGGTTTCGTAACACAGATTCAGGCCACGGCCTTCCCGCTCCAGCCTGTCCACCACCCGCAGGCTTTGTTGGTAATGGCGGAAGTCCGGGGAATATATCTCCTGCAGAGCCCTTTCTCCTGCATGGCCGAAGGGAGTGTGCCCCAAATCGTGGCCAAGGGAAATAGCTTCCGTCAAATCCTCATTGAGTCCCAAGGCTCTGGCTATGGTACGGGCCAGCCTTGACACCTCCAGAGTGTGGGTCAGCCGGGTCCGGTAATGGTCACCTTCCGGTTGAAGAAAGACCTGCGTTTTGTGTTTCAGCCGCCGAAAGGCTTTGGAATGGATAATACGGTCCACATCCCTCTGAAAACAGGTGCGCACCTGGCAGGGTTCTTCCGGCCTCTGTCGCCCTTTGGAGTTAATGGACAGTATTCCATATTCACTCATGAAAATTTTCTCGGCTTGCTCACGTCTTTCTCTGGGGCAGGACATGGCCACACTCCTTTCCTGATTTATGATAACAGGGTATCGAAGAAAAACCCCCTTGATACCCTTATACGACATTGACGTCTGTTTTCCCTTTTATTTTTAATAATTTAATAAAAAAACCCTTATTTGATCCTTACGCCCCGGAAACAGCTTCCCGAAATATCCGCCAAAACGGCACCAGCCGTCATATCTTTAAGCCGGGAGACAAAATTCCCGGTCAAGTCGTCCCGGACCAAGGCGGCAACAAGCACATCGGTTCCGAATTCAGTATTTTCTACGAGGCCTTCATGGTCGTCCAACAGGCGTTTTACCCGTCCAAACTGGCTGTAGGAACAGGAAATCCGAAGGCTGTTCCATTTGGCCATGCGGCTGATTCCCGCCTCGTCCAAAGCCAGCTTTGCGGCACCGGAATAGGCCCTCACAAGCCCCCCGGCTCCCAGCAGGGTGCCTCCGAAATATCTTGTGATAACACAGCAGACGTTCTGAATTTCCTCCGCCCGAAACATATTCAATGTGGGCATTCCGGAAGTGCCTTGCGGCTCCCCGTCGTCGGAATAGCGCATTATCCCGTTTTCCCGGATGATATAGGCATATACGTTATGAGTGGCGTCCCAGTGCTTTTCGCGTATTTCCTTAATCCGCGCCAGGGCCTCCTCCTCGCTCTCCACGGGCCATACCCGTCCAATAAAGCGGGACTTCTTTTCAATTAGTTCCGCCTCACCGTATCCGGCGGGTGTCAGATAGCTTTCCATGGTCATAGCCTCCTTAAGTCTGACAAGCAACCGTCCTCCGCAGGTCCCGACAGGGCGTATTTCGGGTTTTTCATTCCGCCACAAACTCCCTGACAAGGCCCCAGAGCTTAGGCTTAATAACCGCCTCTACGGCTATATGCTCTTCACCATATTCTACGGAATACACCGAGGCCTCACGGTGGAGAAGCTCCAGCAGGTCCCCCTTGTCATAGGGCAGCTTAAGCAAGACCCGCCGCTTGTCCTCCCCCAGAATCTCCGCTATTTTCTTCAGTAAATCCTCTTTGCCCTCCCCTGAAAGGGCAGAAACGCACACCACGTTATGCCCGCGGGGCATTTCCCCGAAATAGAGGTCGCACTTGTTATACACACGCAGGCAGGGCGTCCGCTCCGCCCCAAGCTGGCGTATCAGGTCTTCCACAACGGCGGCCTGCTCCTCCCAGTCCGGATTTGACAGGTCGATTACGTGAAGCAGAAGATCCGCATAGGTCAGTTCCTCCAGCGTGGCCTTAAAGGCCTCAATCAGATGATGGGGAAGCTTTCGGATAAACCCGACCGTATCCGAAATAAGTATCTCCTGGGTCTCGTCCAGCTTCATCCGGCGGGTGGTGGTATCAAGGGTGTCAAACAGCCTGTCCCCCGTGGGGATTTGGGCCCCCGCAAGGCAGTTTAGCAGGGTGGATTTCCCCGCGTTGGTGTAGCCCACCAGCGCCGCTACGGGTATGGCGTTCTTTTCCCTCCTGGCTCGCTGGACGGAACGCACCTTGCGGACGGCTTTCAGTTCTTCCTCCATCTTTTGAATCTTTCGGCGAATGTGCCGCCTGTCCGTCTCCAGCTGGGTTTCGCCCGGGCCGTGGGTTCCAATGGGAGATCTGCCGCCCGCGGCAGTCTGGCTCACCAGATGGGTCCACATACCCGTCAGGCGGGGCAGCAAATAATTGTACTGGGCAAGCTCCACCTGAAGTTTGCCCTCCCGGGTTCGGGCTCGCTGGGCAAAAATGTCCAGAATAAGACCGCTGCGGTCCAGAACCTTAACCCCCAATTCCTCCGACAAAACCCGCATTTGGGATGGGGACAGTTCGTTATCAAAGACCACCAGGTCGCAATTATTTGCATGCACAAGCTCCTTTATCTCCCGGACCTTGCCCTCTCCGATAAAGCTTCTGGGGTCGGGAGCGGCCCTGTTTTGAAGCACCAGAGCCACCGCCTCGCCGCCAGCCGTTTCAACTAATGCGGCAAGTTCATCCATGCTGATTTCCGTAGAGCGTTCGTCGCCGCCCATGGAAACCGCCGACAGCCCCACCAATACGGCCCGTTCTTTGGCATTTTCTGTTTTTTCTATTGTATATCAATCCTTTTCATCGTTAATTGCGGCGATAATCTATGCCTTTCTATAGGCTCCTACGATTTCCCCAATATACAGCCGGTGATAATCGTCCGGATGGTACTGCCCGGCTATTCTTTCATCCAGAAAATGAGCGGGGTCAAAGTCTGTAAAATATATTTTTTTGCAGACCATCACAAGCTCCGCCTCCTCAAAGTATACGGCCCCTTCCGGGGTTAAAGCCGGAGTAAAGCCACACTCCTTCACCTTATCTATGTCGCGCCCGCTTTTTGAGCCGCAAAGAGCAAGCTGTTTTCTGAAACTCTCCGGATAGAAACTTAAAGTATAGTACTCGCCCTTCTCCATAAAGCCGTAGGTATACCGCTGGGGACGGATATAACAGGTGGCTACGTGCATGCCCCAAAGCACCCCCAGACCGCCCCAGCTGGCGGTCATGGTGTTGAACCCCTCCCTATCCCCTGCTGTTATGAGCATCCATCTCTCGCCGATAAGTCTAAAAACATTGTCGGTCATCTCTTCATGGTTAAACTTGACTAAGGGCATAGACTACCGTCCTTTCACAATAATGTTAATGTTACGCTATACTATAATATTATTATAACGTTATACGCCATAAATGTTCAAGGACAATGTCAAAAACCCCGCGCCAAAATGGCGCGGGGTCAGGCATGGCGGTTATTACAGGCCGAATTTCTTGTTAAACTTCTCGACACGGCCGCTGGTGTCTACCAGCTTCTGCTTGCCAGTAAAGAAGGGGTGACACTTGGAACAAATCTCCACGTTAATGTCCTTCCTGGTTGAACCGGTCTCTATAACCTCACCACAGGCGCACCGAATGGTGGTCTGATAATACTTGGGATGGATTCCTTCCTTCATCTATGTTCACCTCTTTCTCGAGTGGGAGTATATGTTTCATGTATTCATAAAGCGCAAGAGGTATTGTAGCACAGAGATTTCATTTTTGCAACATTTTTTTAGAAATTTCATATTAAACTGATTTTTCATACTGTAAAACAAAAACTAGGCTCCTCACTCAAATAGCCACCTCGGCGGGAATACCGGCCCTGAGAAAATATATGACAGCCTGCTTCACAGGTTTTCCGGTAATACGCTTCATGGCTGCGGCATATGTCCGAAGCTGGCCAGAATACAGTCCGATACGCTCGTTAATGTTAGATTGATTTACATAATCTGTTTTATAATCTATTATTGTTAACTCTCCTGCTTCCTCAATACAGCAGTCTACCACGCCCTGCAATAATATTTCCTCTCCCGGTTCCGCCTCAAAATAGTGCTCGGCGGGACAAAGCAGGGAAAACCTGAACTCTCGGAACACCTTATCCGCCTTTAGCACCCGCGCCCCCAACTCGGAGCGGAAAAAGCTCAAAACTGCCTGTTGGTCTACGGCCTGGGCCTCTTTTTCCGTAATATGGCCTATAGCGGCAAGGCGGGAGATTTCTTCAGCGATTTCCTCCAAGCTGCCCGTGCGGGAAAAATCTATGTGCTGCATGACTGCGTGAGTCGCGGTGCCTTGTTCTGTCCCCGTAAGGGGCGTCTCCTTCTTCATAAAATCCGGGCGGCGGAAGCTGAAGTCCATTTCTTCCACGTTCAGCCTCTCCGCCTCTTCCGCCATTTCGGCAGGAATGGTTCTTCCCTTCATCTCAGTGGCCGTCAGCTTGGAGGGCAGCTCCACGGCAGGAGCGTGGGGATACACATAGTCCAGCCGGCGGGCAAGCTCCTGATATTTCCTTTCAACGTCATCGGAGGCCTCGGCCGTTTGTTTTTCTTTTCCATTATCCGCCTGAAGGCTCGTATCCGCGCTCTTTTCCGCCTGCTCTGCCCCGTCTTTGCCTATGTTGACGATATTGAACTTCATAATTCCCTCTTCGTCAAGTAGCGCAGCCTGGATAAGCCAATGGGCGGGGGAAAGTGCGCCTTCAAGCACCCGGGGGGACAAGGGCCTGCTCAGGCCCTCGCTCAGCTTAGAGATGAGTTTTTCCGGGTCCTTAAAGGCACTGGTAATAAACAATCTCTCCCTTGCTCTGGTCATGGCCACATAGAGGATTCTCATCTCCTCAGAGAGGCTCTCTGTTTCTTTGCGTCTTTTAATAGCCCTCCTGGCCAGAGTGGGATACTCCAGACCCCTTTCCACATCAGTCAGATTAGGCCCAAGACCCAACTCAGGATGGACAAGAACCCTCCGCCTTAAATCATTTTTATTAAACCACCTTGCGGTGTCCGACAAAAACACCACCGGAAACTCCAGGCCCTTTGACTTGTGTATACTCATTATCCGCACCGCCGAACCGGGCCTGGCAGCGCCGACTCTGGGCTCCTCCCCTCTTTCTGCCAGCCGGCGGAGCCAGGCCACAAACCTGAACAGGCCCCGGTATCCGTTTTCCTCAAATTTACGGGCGTATTCCAGCAGGAGCATCAGATTCTCCCTGCCTGTCTCCCCGTCTCTCATGGCGCAGGTGAGGGCTATGATGTCAAGCTGATTGTAGATATGCCAAATCAGGCCGTCAACAGACATATCCGGCGCAGCTTCCCTCAATTCGTGGAGCTTTTCCAGAAAAGCCCGGCCCTTTGGGTTTTCCTCCGAGGCCGCTTTTAAGGCATTGAAGAAGTCGCCCGCCCTGTCATAGGTCCGGATAAGGGCAAGTTCGTCCGGTGTAAGGCCAAATAAAGGTGAACGAAGCACAGAAATAAGAGGCACATCCTGATGCGGGTTGTCTATAATTGCCAGCAGGGAAATCATGACGGAAATTTCCAAAGAGGTGAAAAATCCTCCCCCCTGCTCCGCCAGAACGGGTATGCCACGGGCGGCCAGGGCCCGCCTGTAGGCTTGGCCGCTGGAGTTTGGAGAGCGCAGGAGTATGACTATATCCCCGTAATCCAGGGGCCGGGCTGCACCGTTTTCATATACCGCAGTCCCCATTTCCATAAGCTCCCGTATCCGGCGGGCCACGTACTCCGCTTCAACTTCCGTCTTGTGAGGGCTTTCCTCGTCTTCTTCCTCCGGCAGGGCTAAAATGTCCAACTCGACAGGACAGTCCCCTTCAGGGTATTGGGCACCGGGTTTCAGCGCAGCGTTTTCGTCGTAATCCAGCTCACCCAGTTCGGTTGACATAATATTCTCAAATACATGATTTACTGCCTTTAGCACTGATGCCCGAGAGCGGAAATTTTCCTGAAGCAGCACCCGCCGCCCCTCTTCCGTGATATTGAGGTCAGAAATTCCCATCTCCGTGCCCTTCTCCGGGGGTATGAGAGAAACCGGGGAATCGTCATTGAGAGGGATTTGGATATCCGTATAGCGCATGTATTTATCAATAAAAATCCCCGGGTCCGCAAGACGGAAACGGTAAATGGACTGTTTCACGTCTCCCACCATAAAAAGGTTACGCCCGCTGCGGGACACGGCTTTAAAGATGAGCTCCTGGACGGCGTTCACGTCCTGATATTCGTCTATCATTATTTCCGTATATTTCTGGCTGAGCTCTACCGCCAGCCAGGTCGGGGCGCCACTCTCCCTGTCCACCAGCAGCCTTACTGCCAGGTGCTCCAAATCGGAGAAATCCAAAAGGCCAAGCCGGCGCTTTTCCCTGGAATACGCGGTGTCAAAATCCAGGGTGAGACGCAGCAGGGTCTCCATGGCCGGACGGGTTTTTTCCATGTCCCCTATAAGCTGTGGAGATTTATCGGAAAAAAGCTTGGCAAGAGCCTCCATATCCTTTTTGCAGGCATTGCGCCGGGCTTTGATATGCTCCTGCAGTACCTTATTTTGAAAATTTCGCAGGCTGTTAAGTCGGGGAAAGGGTATGGGCAGGTATTCCGCCGCTTCATCCCATTCCCCCTCCAGGGCACGGCGTAAATATCGGATTGCCTCCGCCGTCTCGGCTATGCTTTCACCATAGGCTTTGGCAAGAGGCTTGTTTTCCTCGCCAGAGTATATTACACTCAAAAGCCTGTCCAGTTCCCGTATCCAGTAATCTGCCGTGGAGGCGGCTATCCTCAGCAGGTGTTTTCCCCATATGGTATCCCCCGCGTCCGTGGTATGGGACGGGTCCATGGCTTTTATCTGCTCCTGTGCCCAATCCCTGGGATAGGCGTGGCTCCGCATGCTTTCGTACAGGGATAGAATAATCTCGGAGAGACGGGAGTCATCCCGGCCTGTCCCTACTGTGTCCACCAGCAGGCGGAAACCTTCATCTCTGTCTATGTTCTCATAGGCGTCTTCCAGCAGCTTTTCCAGAACCGACGCTTTAATCTGCTCCCCCCTGTCCTCCTCCATGACTTTAAAGTCCGGGACAAGCCCTAAAAGGTGGCAGTTTTCCCTTATCACCCTGGTACAAAAGTTGTGTATGGTGCCTATCTGCGCCCCGTAGCACAAAGCGGACTGGCGCCGGAGGCGCCTGTTTCCGGGGTCGGCGGCAAGGCGCTTGTCCAGCTCGCCCAGAATCCGGCTCCGCAATTCCGCGGCTGCGGCGCGGGTATATGTAATAATGAGGAATGTGTCAATGTCTCTGGGGTTCTCCCTGTCGGTCACATATGACATGAGCCGCTCTACCAGCACCCGGGTCTTGCCGCTTCCGGCTGCGGCAGAGACCAGCAGCGCGCTGCCGCGGGTTTTCACCGCCAGCTCCTGGCTGGGCGTAAGCTTTATTTCGGCCATCTCATGTCATCTCCTTATCCGTATTTGTCACCTTTTCTATCCTGCTCCAGGCCTCGGGGGGCTTGAGTTTGGACAGGTAGCGCCGCTTGTCGCGGGCCTCGTCAAAATGGCAGGCATCAATATAGTCACACCACAGGCAGGCGTTTTCCTGCTGCCCCCGGAAATATGGGTCCGCGGCTATGCTGCCCCGGCGCAGCTCCCCAGCCATTTCCCGCAGGGTCCTATCAATGAAACGGCTGAGCTTCCCCAACTGCTCAAGAGAGGCCAGGCTGCCCCCCACGATTTCGCCGTTCTTGTTGAATTTGACCGGCAAAAACCTGAACTCTTCGCCCTTCTCCATGGCGGCAATAACCTCGGGATTGTCTAAAACCAGGCCGCTACGCCGTAAAGACTTGGCTTTTTCCCTGATTATATCTTCATCGCTGATGTTTCCAGAGGCCGTTACGAGAACGTCCCGGGCAGGAACGTAGAGGACGCCGGCGGGAATTATCTCATGCCCGTACAGCTTAGGACCCAACCGCTCCAGCGTGAACAGATACATCAACATCTGCAGGCCCATGCCGTACCATACGTCCGACAGGGAAAAGTTTTTCTTCCCCGTTTTATAGTCCACCACCCGGATATAGAGCTTCCCATCCGAAATCCAGCCATCCACCCGGTCGGCAATACCCGTTATGGCCAGCTGTTCCTCTCCCTCGCCTATGATTACGGGGGGCAGCTTGCCATCGCCGCCGGAGAAGTCCAGTTCAAAGTCAAGGGGTACAAAATTCGACGCCTTCAGCTCCTGGGCCATGTCGGATACCACCTGCCGCACCGTTTTGCTAAGGCGCCGGAACAGGTATATAAACCTGGCGGAACGTTCCCGGAAGTCGTTTAGTTCCTCGTGGACATATTTCTCCACATATTTATCCGTAAGCTCGCGAAGCCGCCTTTCGTCAAGGCTGCCAAAGCCCCCCTGCTTCAAGGCCTCACCGGACACGCCCTCCAGCACGTAGTGCATGAAGCTGCCCATCTCCGGGGGGTTAAAACCCGCGGGCTTCCGGGGTTTCAGCCTTAGCCCGTACTGCAGAAAATAGGCAAAACGGCAGGAGGAGAAGGCGTCCACACGGGAGGCGGACAGCCGGAGCTTTTCCCCATAGAGGAGCTTCACCGCCGCCGGCGAGAGCCTGCCCCGGGCGGCCTTGGCGGCCTCCTTGAGGTCTTCCAGACGGGCTTTACACTCTGGGTCGGAAAGAAAATACTTTCTTGCGGCCGCCGACCGGGGAGTGTTGCCTTCCATAACCGCCAGCTCAAAGGCCGGAGCCGGGGCGGAGGTTTTTATCATCTCCCTGTCGGGGGCCAGCAGGGGCTTTCCGAAAAGGAGGGCAATACGGTTCATTACAAATGACGGGCGGGACTCATCCCCCTCGGTGTCATAGGCCGGACATGTCATGATAAGGGTCTCCGAAGGCAGGCTCAGGCAGTTGTATATCAGACAGAATTCCCGCAGGAGCTTTTCCTCTCCCGTTCCTCCCAAATCAAGGCCAAGCTGCATAAGCTCCTCCCGCTCGTCGGCGGAAAATATGCCGCTGTCTTCCGCAATCCGAGGCAAGCGCTGGTCCGAGGCGCCCAGAATTATCAGATGCTTTATATGCCTGCGGCGCATCCGGTCCATATCCCCTGCGGAAACGCGGTCCAAAGATATGGGGATGGTGCCCACGTCGTAGCTGGACAGCATTAGGGCCCAGAACCGGGCAAAGCTCTCCTGCTCCAGTTGTGCGTCGCCCAGTATTTCGGCGCACTGTTCCAGCGCGTTTACCACTATGTCCCAAAGCTGAACATACTCGGCCGCCAGGGCAAGCCGGCCTTTTTCCTTAAGTTCCCCTGCCCGCCGCCGCAGATTCCCCTGCAGGTCTATTTCGTCAAAAAAGCCGCTGAGAGCCATAACCTGCTCCCGGGCGGTTCTGGCCGCCCTGCCGCGCTCCTGCAGGCGGGCCAAAGGCCCCGCCACCTGCCTGCGCAGGGCATTAATCTTTTTAAGGATTCGGGCGGTTTCCTCCGTTTCTTCGCCGCCGTAGCCCTGGGGGTTAAGGGCCCAATCCTCGGGCTTTGTCCAGGCATTGCCCCGGATACTCCATAGGAGCACATAGTTTTCAAGCAAGTCGCAGTCCTCGGGAGATATGCCCACAAGGCCCGTTTTCAGATAGCTGAACACCGCGTCGTAGTTCCAACCCCCGGTTATTATCTCAAAGGCTGAGAGAATCAGGGCGGGCAGGGGCTTTTGCAGTATATCGCTTTTCCGGCTCATGTAAAGGGGTACGCCGTAGCGTTCAAAAACACTTTCCAAAACCGGCCGGTATTCCTCAAAACCCCGGACGGCAATGGAAATGTCCCGCCAGCGGCAGTCCCTTTCCCTTACAAGCTCCAAAGCCTTGGCCGCAGCCAGCTCACATTCTGCCACAATGCCGTCAGCCAGGTAAAGCTCTATGTTACTCTCCTTATCATCAAACCGCTCCGAGGTATAGCTAAAAAGGTTCTCCTCCAAAAACACCAGGCCGGAGGACTTATCAGATCCTCTGTCTGGCATATATTCGATTTCAGATTCGCTTCCGCATTCCTTGGCCAAACGCAGCAGGGCCAGGGCAGAGCGCCTCGAAATTTCAAAAACCTCGCTGCCCTCCTCCAAACTTTCGCAGTTCAGGCAGACAGTCAGCTCCGCCCCACTCCGGAGAAACGCTCTTATTACCAGCATTTCCTGGGCGGTGAAGTCCGTAAAGCCGTCAATATAAATGCGGCTCCCCTCCCCAATACTGCTGTGGTGGATGTTCTCTGCCAGCCGGGTGAGCCTGTCCGACGGGTCGACGCCGCTTCTGGCCAGAATGGCGTCATACGAGCCCAGTATAAGGGATAAATCCCAGAGCTTGTCGCCCAGAGAGCCAAAGGCCTTTTCCGAGGCCGCCAGCAGCGCCTCGGAATTGACGCAGGAACTCTTCAGCTCATCTACTGCGTTAAGCAGGCTTTCCTGCAGTTCCGGGCTGCGCCTAGCCTGTCCGTACAGGCGCAGTCTGGAAGCCGCCGCATCCACCGACAGGGCCATGCAAAGCATGCGACCGCCCTTATCCAAAAGCTTTGCGCCGCCGCCCACTTCCGCCTCCACACGGCTTGCCAGCCGGGTAAAACTCAAAACCTCGGCATATAGGCTCATGGCGTCGCCGCATACCCTGCACAGTTCCCGCTCCGCCTCGTGGCTGTATTGCTCCGGCACCAGCAGGATAAGCCCTGGCCTTCGGCTGTCCACGCCCTGTTTAATCTCCTCCATAATACGGGCAGTTTTTCCGCTTCCCGCCCTGCCCAATATAAGCTTCAGCAAGCTCTTCCCTCCCGGATTATATGATTTAGAACCATTTCTTTTGAAAAGAAATGGTTCTGGTTTTTAAATTATTTAACCACTACATTTTCACTGCCAAACATCTCGCCGAGCTCTTCTATCAGCGCTTCATGAATGACGCACCGGGCGCCCATTTTCTTTTTGGTATCCTCAAAATACAGCACCATCTGACTGTTACCGGGAAACATGATAAGCAGCTTTTCAAGGCGTTCCACGGCCGGGTCCCCGGCGGAAGGCAGCTTTACGTAGAGTTTGCGCTCTTTGGGCGGAGGCGGTTCCAACTCGGAAATCGGCCCCAGGTCGCTGAGAGGCCGGATTGAATCCACCACTAGCTGGGGTTCTTTCTCGTCCCGCAGGGAAATGCGGCCCTTAACCATGAGGGGGGCGTTTTCTCTGACATAACCCCCGCCGCTGTCCAGCGCCCTCTGGAAGGCAATCAGCTCCATAACCCCGGTGTCGTCCTCCAGCATTATATATGACATGAGACTGTTGTTCCTGGTAGTGCGGGTGCTGGCCGATGCCACAATCCCCGCTATGGTAACTATCTGGTTATCCGTAAGCCTGTGGGGCCCGTCCTCCGCGGAAAAATCGCTGAGAATTGAACCTATGGGAACCGCCCCGGCTTTCCGGGCGGCGTCGCGGTACTGGTCCATGGGATGGCCGCTGAGATATAGGCCGGTGGTTTCCTTTTCCATGGCCATCATTTCCTGAGGAGAAAACTCCGGCACATCCGGCAGAACAAGGGTACTGGGAGGCTCTTCAAAACCGCTGTCCAATCCGAACAAATCAAGCTGACCCTCGATATTCTTGTGCCCCTCCGCCGCCACTCCCTCGATAACCTTGTCCACAACCTGAAGAAGCTGCCTGCGTTTGTAGCCGAGACTGTCAAAGGCCCCCGCCCGGATAAGGCTTTCAACTGCCCTGCGATTCAGCTCCTTACCGTACATGCGCCGGCAAAACTCGTCAAAAGCGGTGAATTTACCGTTTAGCCGCCTATCCTCCATAAGGGAGCGGACAAAGCCCCGCCCTACATTCTTCACTGCCGCCAGGCCGAATCTTATATTGTCCCCCACGACAGCGAAATCCGCGTCGGATTCGTTGATGTCGGGCGGCAGCAGGGTAATTCCGTATTCCCTGCACTCGGTAATGTATTCCGCCACCTTGGTGCTGTTGTCCAGAACCGAGGTGAGAAGCGCCGCCATATACTCCCGGGTATGGTGGCACTTCATGTAAGCGGTGCGGTAGCTGATTATGGCGTAGGACACCGCGTGGGCCTTGTTAAAGGCATAATTTGCAAAGTCCAGAATCTCGTCATAAATGCTGCCGGCTATATCCTCCGGCACTCCGTTGGCCATGGCTCCGGGAATGTTCCGCTCCGGGTCGCCGTATATGAAGGCCGCCCGTTCTTTTAATATTTCCTTTTCCTTTTTCTTGGACATGGCCCGGCGTATCATGTCCGCCTGGCCCAGAGAGAAGCCGGCCAGTCGCCGAAATATCTCTATGACCTGCTCCTGATAGACTATGCAGCCGTAGGTAACGTTCAGTATCGGCTCCAAAAGAGGGTGCTTATATCTAATCCTTGAGGGATTATTCTTGCACTCGATAAAGCGGGGTATGCTGTCCATGGGGCCGGGTCGGTACAGGGCTATGATGGCCGTTATATCCTCTATGCTTCTGGGCTTTAAGCTCATACACACGTTGGTCATTCCCGTGCTCTCTAACTGGAAAACCCCCGAGGTCCTCCCCGCCGTAAGCATGTCGAAAACCGCCGGGTCGTCTTCGGGTATATCCTCCACCTGGAAATCCGGTATGCGCCGCCGGACCTGCTCGGCCGCCATTTCCAGCACCGTCAGGTTCCTGAGACCTAAAAAGTCCATTTTGAGCAGCCCCAGCTCCTCCAGGGTAGTCATGGGGAACTGGCAGACCACGGCCTCGTCATTTTTCGCTAGCGGCACGTATTCGTACAGGGGCCTCTCAGTAATCACCACGCCGGCAGCGTGGGTGGAGGCATGCCGGGGCATGCCTTCCAGGGCTCTGGCCGTATCAATGAGGCTCCTGAGCCTTTCATCCCCGTCATAAAAGTCCCTCAGGGGCTTGGACAGCCTCAGGGCCTCGTCCAGCTTGATGTTCAGCGCAGAGGGCACCTGCTTTGCCACGGCGTCGCACTCGGCATAACTGATGTCCAGGGCCCTGCCCACGTCCCGGATGGCAGCCCTGGCGGCCATGGTACCGAAAGTGACTATCTGGGCCACATGGTCCGTGCCATATTTTTGGTTTACATAATCTATAACCTCGCCCCTGCGGTTTACGCAGAAGTCGATGTCTATATCCGGCATGCTAATGCGCTCAGGGTTAAGGAAACGCTCAAAAAAGAGCTTGTACTTAATGGGGTCCACGTCGGTTATGTTCAGACAGTAGGAGACCATGCTGCCCGCGGCGCTTCCCCTGCCGGGGCCCACGGGTATCTTCCGGCTTTTGGCATAGGATATAAAGTCGCTGACTATGAGGAAATAGTCCACGAAACCCATTTTACGTATCATATCCAGCTCATAGTCAAGTTGCTTTCTCAGTTCTTCCGTTCCTTGCCCGTAGTGCTTTTCAAAACCTGCCTGACAGAGTTTGCGCAGGTATGTATAGCCGTCCGTCTCCCCTTCCGGAAGGCGGAATTTTGGCAGGTGATAATGGCCGAATTCATATTTGAAATTGCACATATCGGCAATTTTCTGTGTGTTTTCAATGGCCTCCGGGCGGTCAGGGAAAAGCGTCCCCATTTCCTCCTCGGATTTGAGGTAAAAATCATCCCCCTGGAACTTCATGCGGTCCGGGTCATTTACGGTCTTGCCGGTCTGGATGCACATGAGCACATCCTGATAATAGGCGTCCTCCCTGGTGAGATAATGGGCGTCGTTAGTGAGCACCAGGGGTATCCCGGTCTCGTCGCTGATTCGGAGAAGGCCCTCCATGGCCTTTTTCTCCTCCTCAATCCCGTGGTACTGGAGTTCCAGATAAAAATTGCCTTCTCCAAAGGTATCATAAAGCTCTAGCGCCTTTTCCCTGGCTGCGGCATAATTGTCCTGTAGAATAAGTCTTGGGATGGCCCCGGCAATGCAGCCGGAAAGGCAGATAAGTCCCTGGGAATACTGCTTTAGCAGCTCCCAGTCTATCCGGGGCTTTATGTAAAAACCCTCTATAAAACTTGCGCTTACAAGATAACAGAGGTTTTTGTATCCAACTTCGTCCTTGCACAGCAGTATAAGGTGGCTGTAGTCTTTATCCTGTTCATACTCCTTGTCCATGCGGCTCCTGGGGGCCACATAGACCTCGCAGCCGATAATAGGCTTTATCCCCGCCGCCACAGCCGCCTTATAAAAAGCCACAGCGCCGTACATAACGCCGTGATCGGTTATAGCCACCGCAGTCTGGCCCAGGTCACGGGCGCGCTGGATCAGCTCCTCAACACGGCAGGCGCCGTCAAGCAGGCTGTATTCACTGTGGACATGCAGATGGACAAAAGACATGTAGTTACCTCCTGTGGCCTGGATAAGCAGTGCTCGACAAAAAGTTTATAGGGATTTCGCCAACTTGCGATCCGGGCTGTTCAATCCTCTGGCACGTAATTCATCAGCTTGCGGATTCGGTGGCTTAGACAGCTCTTTGTGACGGGGGGGTCCGAGAGCATGGCCAGTTCCGCAAGGCTGGCCTCGGGGTTTGCTATGCGCAGCAGCGCCGTCTGCTGGAGTTTTTCAGGCAGATTGTGGATGCCCACAGTCCTGTCCAGCCTGCGTATGGCTTCAAGCTGTTTTTGTGAGGCGCTGACTATCTTGTCGGCGTTGGCGCTGTCGCAGTTCACCCTGCGGTTTATGGCGTTACGCATATCCTTTTCCACCTTGGTGGACATTATCTCCATGGCAGATACCGGGGCCCCGATGGTGGTCAAAAAATCCTCGATGGCCTCGGACTGCTTGAAATAGGTTATGTAGTTGCCGTTGCGGGAAGTCTCCTTGGGCGAAAAACCCATGTCCAGCAGGACGGAATAAATCTGCCGGCTGACATTATAGTGATCCGTGACCAGTTCAAGGTGATAGCGTTTTTTCGGGTCGGTAATGCTGCCTCCCGCCAAAAAGACACCCCGCAAAAAGGAGGCCCTGCAGCAGTCTTCCTCTAGCACCCCCAGGTTGATATAGTGGGCCAGAGTGCTAGCAGCATCATACCCGCAAGTATCGAAAATGCGGTTAATCTTTTCCGTGTCCTGGATTACAAAAGTCTGCTTACCCCCTTTCCCCGCCCCCGGCAGCTGGTCGAAGTTCAGTTTAAAGGCGCGGGCAAACAGCCTGGGCAGCCGCTCGGCAAACTGACGGCTGCCGGTTATTATTTTTATCTCACGGGCCGTAAAGGTATTGCCGTAAAGCAGGACGCCGTAAGCCTCGGCGGCAGCACAGCAGCGTTTGACAAGGGGAACCCTGCACAATTCAGCCTTTGCTCTTGATGAAAAAGACATTTGGTCCACGTGTTGCCTGTCCACCTTGTAAACTTCCCCTCCTTTATCATGAGTATACTCTTGTGGGAGATTTTTCGTGGAATAATCTAATGAGTTCCCGGGCCAGAGCGTCGGGGTCGTGGCGGGCAAAGCCTCCCCTCCAGTCAGCCACGGGGGCACAGACAAGTTCAACCCCCAGACGCTTAATTTCATTTTTGTCCAGCACTGTGGGCTCCGCATCCTCCTGCCTGTAGCGTTCCAGAATGTCTCCGGGTACCGGCAGATTGTTGGCCAGGCAATAATCGAACAGCTTTGCGTTTGAATGGGCAAAAAGAGCCTTGATGTGGTCGGAGGCCGTATAGCCCTCGGTCTCACCGTCCTGAGTCATCACATTGAGAACATAGACCCGCAGGGCGTTTGAATTGACAATGGCCTGAACACTGCCGCCGGTAAGGAGGTTAGGTATCAGGCTGGTATAGAGGCTTCCGGGTCCGATGATTATCATTTCTGCCCTTTTTATTGCCTCAATACTTGCGGAAAGCGCGGGCGGTTTTTCCGGCAACAGCCGTACCCTGCGTATACGGGCCTTGGAGTATTTTTTGTACATGGCAATCTTGGATTCCCCCAAAATCTCGCACCCGTCGTCAAACTCGGCCATGAGATGTATGTTTTCATTTGTCACCGGCAGAACGCGGCCCTTGACCGCCAAAACCTCACTCATCTTTTGAACGGCCTCGTCAAAACTCTTGCTCATGCCGTTTAAGGCCGCCAGAAAGAGGTTGCCGAAGCTCTGCCCTTTAAGGCGGCCGTCGGTAAAGCGGTAGCCAAGCAGGGCCTCCATTGCAGGCTCGGTGTCGGCCAGGGCCTGAATACAGTTTCGGATGTCTCCGGGCGGCGGCATGTGCAGTTCGTCCCTGAGTACCCCGGAACCGCCCCCGTCATCCGCAACGGTGACTATTGCGGTAATATTCCTTGTATAATGTTTGAGTCCGCGCAGCATGGTTGATAGGCCCGTGCCCCCGCCAATCGCGACTATGGCGGGCTCGGCGCCTGCATAATGATAATTAATAGCTGACATGTCCAGCCTCCTGTAGTTTTGGCTCTCTCTTCCCCGCTGCGGCTTGGCAGGGGGATTAATGGTGAAGTACATGGGGCCGGAGGATTAGCCCTTTTCCAAATCCCGGTTAATATTCTGCGCGCTGTAGCCTTGCGCCTGGATAAACTCGGTAAGGGCCTTTGCCATGGCCACAGAGCGATGCCTACCCCCGGTGCAGCCGATGGCTATGGTAAGCCCGTGCTTGCCTTCCTCTATATACATGGGCAGTAAAAAGCTTACCATGTCCTGCAAATGGCGCATGAACTCTTTTGTATCCCCATGCTTGAAAATAAAATCCGCCACCTCGCTGTCCATACCGGAAAGAGAGCGCAGCTCTGACACATAGAAGGGATTGGGCAAAAACCGTACGTCAAAGACCAGGTCCGCTTCAATAGGGATGCCGTATTTGAAACCGAAGGACATGACGTTTACGGCCAGGGGCCTGTTGGAGCTTTCTCCCACAAAAATACGGTAGATTTCGCTCTGGAGCATGCCCAGTGTCATGCCTGAAGTGTTAATCACATAATCGGCCCGCTCCCGCACGGCCTCCAGCATTCTTATTTCCCGCTTTACGGCTTCCTCGATGGAACCCCCTTCCGGGGCCAAAGGATGGCGGCGGCGGGTTTCCTTATAGCGTTTTACTATTGTCTCCACATCGGCTTCTACGAAAAGGATTTTATAGTCGCAGCCAAGCTCCCACAGGGCGTCCAGGGCCTTAAACAATTCGGAGAAGTTTGCCCGCTCCCGTATGTCCGTGACCAAAGCCACCCTTTCATATCTGCCCCTTGTGGCAAGGCAAAGCTCCGCAAACTTTGGTATCAGGGCCACGGGCATATTGTCAACGCAATAAAAGTCCAGATCCTCCAAAATATCCGCCGAACGGCTTTTTCCTGCTCCGGACAGGCCGGAGATAATCAAAAACTCCATTTTTATCCCTCCTAAGTGCCTTCAAATGCCAGAGGGCAACTGTCAGGTTATAATCCTGATTTCCGGTTCCAGCATAATCCCGGCAGTTTTATAGACCGTCTCTCTGACATGCTCCATTACCCTGATTACCTCCTCAAAGCTTGCGCCCCCTCGGTTTACCACGAAACCGGCGTGCTTTTCGGAAACCTGGGCGCCGCCAACCGTATAGCCTTTCAGCCCGGCCTGGTCTATCAGGGCGGCCGCATAGCTCCTCTCAGGCCGCTTAAAGGTACTGCCTGCCGAAGGCATATCCAAAGGCTGGCTGCCGCGGCGCCTTTCCGCCAAGTCTCTCATACACTTGCGTATCTCCCGGGGGTCCCCCCGCTTTAGTTCCAAATCGCAGGACAAGATTACACAGTTTCTATCCGAAAAGGCACTGTGCCGGTAAGAAAAAACATGCTCCTGCCCTGCAAACCGGCTAACACGCAGATACTCGTCCAAAAATGTGGTGGTCTTTACGACATTACACATCTCGCCGCCATAGGCGCCTGCATTCATAACAACGGCCCCTCCCAGGGTGCCGGGTATGCCGTGGGCAAATTCCAGGCCGCTTAAACCCATACCCTGGGCAACGGTGGCCAGCCTTGCCAGAGTTGCGCCGCAGCCGGCGGCAAGGCCGGTTTCTCCCCGGGGGTTTATACCGCCCATTTTCTCGCCCATCTTTATCACAATCCGCCTTAGCGGCCCATCAGTCACAAGCAGATTCGTGCCGTTGCCCATGATAAAGGGACGTATCCCCATGTTTCGCAGCAGGCGGCACAGCTCCTCCGTTTCCTCTTGGCTGCCGGGCAGGGCCATGGCCGCCGCCGGCCCCCCGATACGGAAGGAGCAGTGGTTTTTCATTGGTTCCTCCAGCCTCAGCTCCAGCCGGGGAATCCGTGACCGTATTTCATTTATGGCAAGTTGAAGGTGTTCCATATTCCCCTCACTGTTAGAATTTGTTTTCACTTATTGCCTTATCATGCCGCAGGGCCAAATCCAGGGCTGCATTGTATCCCATCTTCTTCTGGCGGTTATTCATTGCCGCAAGTTCCAAAATAACCGCGAGATTACGTCCCGGGCGGACGGGAATGATCATATAGGGCACCTTTACGCCCAGGATTTCAGTGTATTCGGTTTCAATTCCCAATCTGTCGTAGGCCTTATTCTCGTCCCAAATCTTCAGGTTCACAACCATGTCAATACGCACTGAAGGTTTAACGGCGCCAACGCCATATATATGCCGGGCATCAATGAGGCCAATCCCCCTAAGTTCCATGTAGTAGCGTATCATTTCCGGAGCCTCGCCCATCAGGGTGGTGCGGGAGGTTCTCTTTATTTCCACCGCATCATCCGCAATGAGCCTGTGGCCCCTTTTAATCAGCTCCAGGGCGGTTTCACTCTTTCCTATGCCGCTTTCCCCCACCAGAAGCATGCCCTCGCCGTGGACCTCCACAAGCACCCCATGACGGGTTTCCCGGGGGGCCAGATGGAGCCGCAAGGTGCCAATAAGCTGGGCCATAAACTCTGAGGTGTCCAAATCGGTCTTAAGCAGGTTAATATCGTATTTTTCCGCCATTTCTACACACTCTGGCATGGGGTCAATGCCGTGGCAGACGATAAGGGCGGCAATTTTCCGGGACATAAGGTTCTCAAAGCTTTCCCTGCGCTGGGCGGGAGTCCGGCCCTCAAGATAGGTATTTTCCACCTTACCTATTATCTGAATGCGCTGAGGGTCGAAATAGTCATAGAAGCCGGTAAGCTGCAGCCCCGGCCTGTTTACATCAGCAGTATATATGCGCGCGCTGTCGTAATCCTTTGATGCGTGAACTATTTCCAACCGATGCTCTTCCACAATCGTTTTCAGTTTTACGGAATAGGCATTGCTCATTTAAGGTTCCTCACATATATATAATTGTATTCTTCTCCTATTTTAAACAATCCACCCGTATTTGGCAATGTTTTTTGAAATCATAAGGAAGACATCCGCCAAATAAAAAATAACTTGCATTTCTTCCCACAGTCTGCTATTATAATAAAGCTGTTTATTTAGTTTAATTGCAAGGAGGTGCAGCAAAAGATGGCAAAGTGTGAAATTTGCAATAAGGGCGTTTCTTTTGGCATCAAGGTAAGTCACTCTCATCGTCGTTCCAATCGGACATGGAAGCCAAACGTAAAACGCGTCAAAGCCATAGTGGACGGGTCCCCGAGGCGCGTCTACGTATGCACCCGTTGCCTCCGCAGCGGCAAGGTTGCCCGCGCAGTCTAATGATTCTGAAATCAAAGCCCGCCTTCCGGCGGGCTTTTCTCGTTTTAATTCTGCCTCTTAATCCTCTTCATCCTCCGTTGGATGCACCTCGACAAGCACTTTCTCGACCCGGAGATTATCCATACTTAGAACAGTGACGGTGATATTTTCATAGGTGAAGCTCTGGCCGGGCTCCGGGAATGCCCCGAACATTTCTATGGTCCAGCCGCCCACGGTGGAGCTCTCAGAATCGAAACTGTCCTCGTCCCAATCGAGAAGCTCCAAGAAATCCGATATGCTCATATCGCCGTCTATCTCGTACAGGCCTTCTTCGCGCTCGATAACATCGGAAAAAATCTCGTCGCTCTCGTCCCATATCTCCCCGACAATCTGTTCCATTACGTCCTCCATGGTAATAAGGCCCATGGAACCGCCGTATTCGTCGGTAACTATGGCAAGGTGCATTTTGCACTTGCGGAGCTCGTTTAATACTCCCGGCAGCTTCATGGTTTTATAGACATAGCAGGGCTCCATCAAAAGGCTGCGTATATCCACCACTTCATTGTCCAGCAGCGCTTTGAAGAAGTGGTTCAGGTACAGTATGCCTATTATGTTGTCAATACTGCCCTCGTACACCGGCAGTCGGGAATAATGGGAATTATTTATAGCCTCCAAGATATCTTCCCAGTCGTCCTCAATATCCAGAGCCTCCATGTCCACTCTGGCGGTCATAACCTCGCTGGCGGATATATTGGAGAAATCCAGGGCAGCCTGCAGAAGTTCGGACCGCTCCTCATCAATTACTCCTTCGTCTTCCACGGTTTCGATTATGGACTGG
>DUOX01000042.1 GCA_012838665.1 Clostridiales bacterium | reverse complement strand
TTTCACCTCCGTTTCGATTAAACTGTAGGCGTATTCCGCCTGCCCGAATGGGTCGTCGAATTCTTCTGTTCCCTCTTTCATGCGAAAGGTGGTAGGATAGACGACCTCTTTTTCTTGTTTAAACTTTTTGGTACGGCCGAGTCTTTCCGCCCGCATAATTCGTTCCGCCTCGGCAGTGTTAAATGTGTCCTGATTGAGCTGCCCCCGGTTTTTGTACCAATCACAATGTTAGTGCGGAACCCATCCCTGAGCGGCAACCGAAGTGGAGGGTAGCGAAACGGAGGTTGCCGCTCGGTCGTTTTCAGGCCGATATCGGCACGATGCTTTAAAGAATAAGTCGGAGGCTTAATCGTCTCCGACTTTTTTGGGCTGTTTTTGTTATTATAACAGTATGTAACAGGGTATGTAGTAGCAGGTTTTTTCTAACCATTTTAGGCAACTGTTAGAAAAAGGAAAAATCCCGCAAACCCTTGATTTTACTAGGTTTGCGGGATTTAATTTTGGTCCGAGTGCAGAGATTCGAACTCTGGGCCTCTTGAACCCCATTCAAGCGCGCTACCAAACTGCGCCACACCCGGACATATAGCCTTTCTTTTGGGCCAAATTATGATACCATATGTGACACCAAATTGCAAGAGTAATTTTTTGTTTTTTAGCGCCGTTTACTGCACCCTCAGATAGAAGGCGGCCCGTCAAAAGGCTGACGGGCCGCTTTAATTAATCCAGGCTGATTCCCCAAATGAGCTGGGCCCTTGTTCCTACCACCACGGTATTTTCAAAAACCGCCGGGGAGGCCTCTATATTGCCGCCCAAGTCTCTGGAATCCAACACCTCTCCGGTAAGACCGTCCAGCAAATATATGTATCCGCCGGAGGTACAGTATACAATGTATCCCTTTCCATCCTCGTTATAAATCGCCACCGGGGAGCTCCAGCTGTATATCAGGGTTTTGAATTCCCATACCACCTGCCCGGTGCTCTTATTCAGCGCCACCAGCTTGCCCTCGGCGGGACCGGGAGTGCGGGCCACCGGGAAGAAAATCAAATCGCTAAGACCGTTTTTTCCCAGGGCGGGGGAGCCCTGCACGCCCCCGGAGGTACCGGAAACAGTGTGGCACTTGTAATCAACCTGCCAAACAATCTCCCCGGTGACGGCGTCTATCTTAAAAATAGGTATGCTGGCCGTCTGCCCCTCATAGGCCCTCCATCCGGCGTGGAAAGAGGGGCTAATATATACGTAGGGGTGACCGTCCTCCAATTCAAGCACCGGCGTGCAGTTGGTATCGTCCAGAACGTCCTGCACCCAAACCAGCTCAAGAGTGTTGAGGTTTAAACACATCAGATTGCCGCCGTTATCAGGCATTATAATGTGGCCGCGCCAGATGGCGGCGCTGGCCTCCATGCCCAGCCAGTATTTGTCGCCGGTTCGGGCCCCCATGTAACGCCATTTAACGACATTGTCGGGGTTTACGGATATAGTCCCCGCCTGACTGTCATAATCGGTGTTTAGTTTGATTATATAGAGTATGCCGCTCTCGCCGGGATAAATAAGCTGGTCGGTCTCAGCATCCACCAGAGGAGAGCTGTCGAACATATGCCAGGCCCGGAGGGCAAAGCCGTCGTTGCCGCCAAATTCATGCAATATGCTGCCGTCAATAAGGCTGATAATAAAAGCCCGGCTTCTTCCCCTGTTGCTGTCATATCCTGCGCCCACATAGAGGAGCGGATAGCCCCGGGGGTCCAGGGAACCGGCCCCCTTGAAAGTGTAGCCTATATACAGGGTGTCCCGGGTGGCCTTTCCTGTGCCCAGCTCCAGAAAATAAATATATCCGTCCATGGCGGCATATATGACCTCTGTCAGCTCTTCCTGCTGCCTTGCCCAGTCATGCATATTCTTCATGACGGCCCTGGTCTCCCTGGGCCATCTGGCAATCAAAGGCTGCCCCGTCCAGCCGTTTCCGGTCCAGACTGCGCCATCGGGGGCCTGAAGGGAGGCGGTGCCCTTCGTCCAGTAGCTGCCAAAGCGTTCCTTGGACAGATTTGCAAAGCCGAAGGCGGCGCTGTCGCGGAAATTGTTGCCCCGGAAGGTGATTATACCCTCCATCCCGGTGTAATCAGCGCCGTAGCCAAAATCGATTTGTTCACTTGGGGCATACCCCTCAACCACCTCTCCGTTAACTTCAACGGCGGTTTTGGTTATTAATTTGGAAGGCTCGGTGCCGGCCACCGCAACGGGGGAAAACTCCGGCATCGGCTCGGGTGTGGGCTCAACAGGCTCCGGGGTTTCCTCCGGTTCCGGAATCTCCACCCCTTCTGAAACCGCGGGCGGGGGTGAAGACGCCGCAACGTCTGTCGGTTCCGGTGCGGGGGCATTAGTCATGTCCAATGTTGCGCTTTTATAAATCAAAACGCTTAATACGCACAGCAACACAATAAGCACTGCCGCCCCGAATCCGAACCAGGGCGACTTTTTCCCCAGGGTATTTCTGTTTTTCCCCTTCGCCATTACACTACCACCTATGATGCAAATTGATTTGACAATTAACGATTATACTTTACCTCATTGACAAAATCAATAAAAATGGCAACATTGCTTATTATTCCTTGAAATGAACGTGGTTATTTATGTGGTCCTGGCAAAAGCAGTGGTAGCCCTGGCACCTTGAGCAATAGCGAAATTCAAGGCCGGGGTAGTCCGTATCAGTCCTGCCGCAGACGGCGCATTTCCGGGAATAGGGTTTTTTGGCCCGCTCCCAGTTTATCCTCCTGGCCTCCCTGCGAAAATTAATGGTGTTTTTGTTGGTTCGAGTTTTATAGGGCCTTATATATTCAAGCAGGTATCCGCCGCAGAACAGCAGGTAATTGAGTGTCGCCACAATGGGCAGCAGATTCGCGGGGAAGGGAAGCCGTATAATCCCAATAATAAAATAGGCTGCGTTAAGCAAGGCTAGCCATTTAATCTTAATGGGAATGATAAAAAACAGCAGTACCCTTGTGTCGGGATAAAGAGTGGCAAAGGAAAAGAACATGGAAAGGTTGATATAAGAAGCGCTGAGGTTGAAACTGTAGCCTGTAATCCCCCAAAAAACAAAGCCAAATATGATTGTAAACAGGATTCCGGACAAATAATATATTGTGAATTTGGCAGCCCCCCACTGGCGCTCCAGAGCACTGCCTATGAAGTAATAAAAATAAAGGAAAATGAGCAGAAACAGGCCGCTGCTATCTGGGATAAGAACAAAGGTAACAAGCCGCCAGACCTGTCCTTTCATTATCATGGCCGGATTAAAATACAGTGCTGACAGAAACAGCCCCGTGGTATCCATCATGCTGAAAAACCAGACAATGGCGTTGCCTATGACTATATAAAGCATCAGGTTCCGCACTCCAAACCGGGGATGCTTATAGCAGAACCTGTCCACCGCATTCATTATTTTTCTCACAGGGAGCCCCCTTTCAAGTTCATGATAAACCAATGATACCCTTTTTTATACTCCAAGTCCATAAATAATTTGTTAAAAGTGCCATTACCCATTTTGGGCGGATTTATTATTCAATTAGTAAAATTATACTTTATGTCCATCTTTCTGATATAATGTAGGATTAAAGAAATTGAAAGCGCGATAATTAATTATCAGCGCGATTCCCCCGGCTTATATTCTGGCTGATTACGCCACTATCACTATGAAAAGGGAGGCAACAAAGATGGAGAAAGTGATAATTATCGGCGGGAATGTCGGCGGCCTCCAAGCACCGCCGAACCTATAAAGACAGCGAGATAGTCGTTTATGAAAAGGGCAGCTATCTCTCCTATGCCTCCTGCGGTCTTCCCTTTTTTATAACAGGCGCCGACATAACTGTGGATCATCTTATCCAGAGAAATCAGACATGAAGTGCTGGCGGTCATGCCCCGGGACAAGAAGGTTTTGGTAAAAAACCTGGATACGGGAGAGGAATTTGAGGACATATATGACAAGCTCTTTATTTCCGCGGGAGCCTACTCCATGAAACCCCAAATTCCCGGAACAGAGCTTGATGGTGTATTCACCCTGAAAACCATAAACGATGGAGTTGCCGTAAAAAACTGGGTTTCCAAGCCTGAAACCAGGGACATAGTGATAATCGGCGGGGGCTATATAGGATTTGAAATGGCCGAAACCCTTGCCGAAGCCGGGAAAAAGGTCCGCATCATTCACAGGTCCGGTAATCTTTTAAAGACCTTTGACCCGGAAATTGCCGCCCTTGCCCGCCAGGAACTTGAACGGCTGGGCGTGGAGATAGGTACAAACGAAAACATCTCCGCCATCAAAGGAAGCACAAAAGTAGAGAAGGTCATCACTGACAGGGGCGCCTATAAGGCAGATATGGTTCTTTTGGCCATTGGCGTTAAACCCGCCACCGCTTTCCTTGAAAATTCCGGAATAGCCCTGTTGAAGAACGGCGCCATCGTCATTGACAGGCAGCTTCGCACCAATCTGCCGGACATTTATGCCGCCGGAGACTGCGCGGAGATTTACCACCTTGTAAAGAAAACCAACGATTACATCCCCCTTGCCACCACGGCCAACAAATGCGGCAGGATTGCGGGGGAAAACCTGGGAGGCAGGCAAATAGAATTTCCGGGCACTCTCGGGTCTGCGGCCGTCAAAGTAGGGGAGCTGGAGCTGGCCCGGACAGGCCTGTCGGAAGCCGAAGCGGCCAAGCTTGGTTTTGACTACAAAACCACAATGATTTTAACAGATAATAAACCCTTCTACTATCCCGGCTCTGATGAAATACGTTTAAAGCTGATTTACGAAAAGGGCACAAAGAGGATGCTTGGCGCCCAGGGGATTGAAAAATCCGGAGTGGTTCTGAGGATAAATGTCATAGCCTGCGCCATCTCCGGCAAGCTCACCGCCGAACAGTTGGGGTTTCAGGATTTTTGCTACGCCCCTCCCTTTTCCACTGTCTGGGATGCCGTAAATATCGTGTCCAACACCGCCAAATAAAGAGCGCAGCCTCACGGCTGCGCTCTTGCGATTTTATCTGAATATGCTTGGTGTCAACCTCCAAAGTAGGCCTTGCGTACGGCATCGGTGCTGGAGATACAATCCACGTCGCCTTGCGCAACCATGGCGCCTACGGACATGGCATAACAATAATCGGCCACGCCAAAGGCCAGGTGGACGTTTTGTTCGACAAGAAGAATGCTGACGCCCCTAGTCTTATTGATGTCATTGATGGACTGGCCGAGCTGTTCTATGACAACAGGGGCAAGGCCCAGTGACGGCTCGTCTAGGCATAAAAGCTTGGGGGAGGCCATGATACCCCTGGCGATGGCCAGCATCTGCTGCTCTCCGCCGGAAAGGGTCCCGGCCTTTTGCTTGCGCCTTTCCTTCAGTTTGGGGAATAAATCATATATGTACTCCAAATCTTCCTGTATGCCGATTTTGTCGGTACGCAGGGTAGCGCCCAACTGGAGGTTTTTATACACGCTCAGGTGGGGGAACAGATGCCGCCCCTCGGGTACCAGGACAATTCCCTTTCTGACAATTTCCTGAGTGGACTGTCCCACAAGTTCCTCGCCCCGGAAGCAAATGCTGCCCTGAGTTACGGGAACTATGCCGGCCAAAGCCTTAAGGGTAGTACTCTTTCCGGCGCCGTTGGCGCCCACCATAGTAACAATCTTGCCCTCAGGAACATTCAGGCTGATGTCATGTATGGCCACGGATTTACCGTACATGACGGTAATATCTTTAATCTCAAGGATATTGCTCATACCGCCACACCCCCAAAATAAGTCTCTATGACGGTTTCGTCGTTTCTGACTTCCGCGGGCGTGCCCTCAAAAATCTTTTCCCCGAAGCTGATGACGAATACTCTATCACAAAGATCGAGTATCTGCATATTGTGCTCGACTATCAAAACGGTCATGCCGCTGTCCTGAAGTTTGCTTATCACCTCGATGGAGAAGATAATTTCCTCAGGGTTCATGCCGCCCAGGGGCTCATCCAACAGCAGCAGCCTGGGCTGGGTGGCCACGGCCCTGGCAACTCCCAATAACTTTTGATAACCATGGGGGAGGTTTTTCGCCAGTTCGTCTTTCACATGGGAAAGCCCCAACAGCTCTAAAATATGCTCGGTGGATTCCACAACCTTTTTCTCGTTTTCCCTGTATTTCTTGGTGTTGAAATACACATCTATGACGGAAGAGTGAGGATGAAGATGATGGGCCGCAACGACGTTTTCAAAAACCGTAAATTCACCGAACAGGGGATTTAGCTGGAAAGTGCGTCCTATGCCCAGAGCGGCAACCCTATGGGGCTTAAGGCGTGTAATATCCTTCCCGTCGTAATAAATCTTTCCTGAGGTGGGGGAAAGCACACCGGTAACCAGGTTGAAAAATGTGGACTTTCCGGCTCCGTTGGGTCCGATGAGCCCCAGAATCTCCCCCTTATTTAGGGTAAGGTTGATATTATTCATAACGGTGAGGCCGCCGAAGCGCTTTGTCAGGTTTTTTGTCTCAAGCAGCATCGTCTTCACCTCCCTCAGCAAGAACTACGGCTTTCCTTTCTTTTCTCCTTTTTGAAGACTCCCTGATAAGCGAAGGTATGGATACCAGTCCTCCGGGGAAGATATAAGCCACAATAAGCAGGGCTACGGCCGTAAGGAAGGGCGTGTATGCCGAATACCTGCCCACAAAACGGGAGAAAGCTATAAATTCGACAGAAACGCCGGGTCTTCCGCTCATGGCGGTAAGCAGCGAAGGTATCTGGTTTATTAACTCCAGAAGTATCGCGCCTATTATGGGCCCGATAAAGTTGCCCTGGCCGCCTATCATCATGTACATGATGAGCCAGAGGGTATTGCCCATGCTGTATCCGTTTGGAGACAGGGTTGTGCTGTAGTGAGCATAGGTAGCTCCGATAATTCCGGCACAGAAGGTACCGATGCCAACGGACATCTGGCGGTAAAACCTCTCGTTAATTCCAATGCTGGCCGCCACTTCCGGAGACTGGGACAGGGCCCTGAGAGTCCAGCCGATGCGGGAATGCTCAAAGCGGTAAAGTATGACCATGCACAGCAATGTTATCAACAGGAAGAAATAATAGGATAACTGTACACCGCCTAAACCGAGTTTATCAAGAAAGGCTGACGCGACCTCCCCCTTGAACAGCCCAGTGAGAGCTTTGCTCATTGAAGGTATTTTCTGGAGGCCGATAGCGCCACCAGTTATCTTCATGGCAGAAATAAATTGAATTATGGCTACGCCCATAAACATGCTGCCCATACAGAAATAGATGGAGCGGAGCCTTGCAAAGGGCCAGCCGGTTATGAGGCCCAGCAGCATGGCCGCAAGGGCACCTAAGGGTATGGACAGGAATATGGAAAGTCCAAGTTCCTTTCCAAGGATGCCTGCCGTGTAGGCCCCTACGCCGATAAAGGCAGAGTGGGCAAAGGACATATTGCCGGACAGGGCAATGGTGCGCAGGCTTGTGGTGCCAACCACGCTGACGAAAATCATAACAAATGAATTCAGCCAGGTGCGGCTTTTGAAGAATATGGGCGCCAGCAAGAAAAACAGGGTTAAAATAATGTATACCGCTGCGGATGTGCGGGAGATTTTTTTCGTGTTCTTCATATCTTTATCCTCCCCATTCACATTTCGTGCCCAAAGAATCCTTTGGGTTTTATAAGCAGCAGTACCACAACTATGGCAATGGCTGCGGCGCTGGCGGCGTTACCCTGGATAATCACGGGGAAAAGTGAATCCAAAAAGCCCATGACAATACCGGTAATAAGAATGCCGTTCATGCTGCCGGCCCCCGCCAGCATAACAAGCATCAGAATGCGCAGGTTCATCGTGTCCCCCATAGTAGAGGAAAGCCCCTGATAAGCGCCCATAAGGCAACCGGCAATAGCCGCAAGGGCGCAGCCGATGGCGCAAATTAAGGCTGAAACCTTGTTGATGTTTATGCCCTGAAGAGCGGCTCCAAGCCTGTCCTGGGATACGGCCTGCATCTGCCTGCCCAAAGCGGTTCTGTTCACCAGGTACAGTGATGCCAGAAGAAGGACCAACCCTATGCCGAAGGTGAGCAGCTTTTCATTGCTGATGGATATCTTGCCGATAATGGTGCTGCCGGTGGCATAGCTTGTAATGACCAGAGTCTTTGTGCCGGAAGCTATGGTTGCCGCCGTCTGAAGTATGGTCATAATAGCGACGCCCACCATTATTATCTTATCGAAATCGTTAAAGAAAAGCCTAAACATAAAGCGTTCGAGCACCAGACCTACAGCGGCCAGAATAACAGCCGATATAATCATGGCTACCCAGTTGCTCGCGCCGAATAGCATTGATATGTAATAACATGCGTACGCGGCTATCATGTATAAGGCTCCGTGAGCCAGGTTTATTGAACTCAGCATATTAAAAATGAATGCAAAGCCCAGGGATGTCAGAATATACATGACGCCAAGTACACATGTATTTATTAGAATGTTTGGCATCAGGTTAATTGAGAACATTCAGATTTCCCCTTTTTTTTCTCTTGGATTGGCCGTTTATAGAACAGAGGGGATGTTCCCGACGCTTGGGAACATCCCTCCGCCTGACAAATCAAATGGTATGGTATTTCGGTTTAGGGAATCTCTACAGGCACCCAGCCCCAGAAATACCAGCCGCCCTCGGCCTCTGGGTCGATTACTGAAATCGGCTTCGGATGGGCGACGGCATGGTTGGCAATGCCGTAGGTCTCTTCTCCGCCAAGTTTACCGGTACCGAAGATGGTATCAACGGTTCCCATGCTCTCCCATGTTTCGGCAACTTTCTCGGGATCGATGGAGCCGGCCTTCTGAATGGCCTGAAGAATGACATACAGGTTGTTGCATGCGGCGCCGTCGAAGCTGGCGGCGGTCTCATCACCGTACAACTCGCGGACCTTGTCAACGACACCGTTGAAAATTTCATTGTTCATTACGCGGTCAACCTCAGCAGTGGAGGCCGCGACAGTGAATGCGTTGTAGCAAGCGTCAGGTCCGGCATACTCCATCAGTACGGTGGCTGGCTTGCCCTGGACGCAGGCGCAAACCTGGTCACTGCCAAGAGCGCGGACTTCCTTGAGAATGGCGCCGTAAGCGTCGGGGGAACCGTTGCCCATGAAGCAGTCGGCGCCGCTCTCGACTATCTGGA
>DUOX01000041.1 GCA_012838665.1 Clostridiales bacterium | reverse complement strand
TCAGGGCGGAGGCGGAAATCTTAACGGAGCCCGCCCCCCTGCGGCTAACACTTACGTTTCCCGCCTTAAAGGAGCTTGTATCGTCGCAGGCGCCGAAAAGCTGTATGTACATGGACAGGGCCAGCACCCCCGCAGCCCCTACAAAGAGCTTTTTAATTTCCTGAGCTGATACGCCCTGGCGCAGCCGGGCCTCAAGCTCCGCTCCGGCGGCCTCGCACATGGCGGTAAGGGCCGCCGTATTTTCCGGTCCCGCCTCGCCCCCCAAAAGGCTGCAGGCACGGGCATAAATTTCATCGGTATACGCCATAAATTACCCCCCTTACCCCGTAATGCCTTTACTGCCTTCCGCTCCAACAAAAACCCGCTAGATTTTCAGCACCTTGGCCGCGTCAGCATACAGCTTTGCAAAGCCGGAAATGCTGGTGATGGCCGCCCTTTCAAGCTGCCTGTCTATCAGCCTGTCGTATTCCACACATACGTTGGAGGCCTGTATCATCTCCAGGGCGTAGTTTCTGTCAAGGCCGATGATGGTGTCGGGCTCTACCGCCGTGGTCTTAATAAGCTTTGCCCCCAGGGGGTTTGTCAGCTCCCCTGTACCCTGGAAGTTCAGCCCCGTCAGGGGGTTTTTAAACTCCTCGCAGCCCAGTATCTGGAGCATGGCGGAGCTTCCCACCAGGAGGGTGTTCATGTTGTAGGGGTCGAAAAGGTTCCAGAAGTTCAAAAGCTCGCTGTAGGTCAACTTGCCCGCCGTCCCGCCTATGGGCTGGGCCCCCACCGTGAGAATTTCCGCCGCATTGTTATTTCCGTCCCCGTTAATGAGGACGTTTATGGCGTCGTCCAGGTGCATACGCATTATCTGCTTTCCAATCTGCCGGAGCATGACGGAAAACAGGTCCAGACGCTGGAAGCGTATGGCCTCGTAGGAGGCTACCAGCATTCTTCCCCGCTTGTGGAGCTTCACCAGGTTTTCCTGGGTCTTTATCTCCGTCTGGGGGATGGCCGCCCCCTCCTCCACCCGGCGCAGGCTCTTGTCGTCTTCGGACGGCACTGAGTAAATGCTGCGGTAGTCCATGCCGTTAATCTTAGTCACGCTGGCGGTGATGGAGGGCAGGATGTTCCCCTCCTCCATCCCCTGGCGGACGCTGCGGGCCACGTATTCGGGGAACAGGACGGCGGATTCGCTGGTGCGGAAGAACTTTTCCACCACGTCGCTGCCGGTGCCCCGCACCTTTATGTCAAAGCGCTTAAGCTGCCTTTGGAAGGCGTCCAGCCCCTCCAGGGGCGTGCCCTTATAGTTCTCGCTGGGGTCCAGCTCCTCCAGCACCTGTGAAAAGCCCTTTCCCGCCTCGCTGTACATGCCCTTGTCCAGTTTTATCTCGTTAAAACGGTATGCCATGCAACTTTCCTCCCAGTCATTTTTTATCTCGAATCCCTGCGACTTACATCATAAATCCCACAAGGCGGTCCGAAGTGTCCACATCCAGCACCAGATAGCTCTCCCCCGTATAGCTGATCGTGCCGGTTGGGTAATCGGTGTCGCCTATGCTTACCTTGTCGGCGGTTCCGGCGTCCACCATCACTCCGCCCAGGCCGTCGGTCACCAGGTGCTGCCTGCCCACCTGGGGCGCCACGTCCCCGCTGTAGGGCAGCCTTACATAGCCGGCGGTCTGGACTGCGGCAAAACCGCCGTTTACCGAAATTGCCACCCCCGCGAAATTTTCGCCGGCGGCGCACTTGCAGACCTCCCCATTTGCGGACAGCTTTACCGGGGCGCCCTTTTCCGCCCCGCTTGCACCGCTGTTGTAAAAGGTTGCGACGGTCTCGCCAATTCCCTCAAAACTGACTTTCATTTTGTCCCTCCTATGTATGTTAATATGCCTCTCTCTATCCCATAACAGCCGGAGCAGCTAAACCAGGTATTCGCCCCCGTCAAATGCAACGGTCTCATCCCTGCCGGGCAGTTGGGTTACCAGCGGAAACCTGTCCTCCAGCCTCTCCTCAAAAACCCGCTTCAGCTCAAGCAGCTCTTCGTCCTCCATCTGGCCGATAACGCCCCTCAGGGCGCCGTGAAGCTCCCTGTCGCAGAGAAGGCCCAGCCGGAGCACCTCTTTTCTCAGTTCCTGCAAATATCGTTTGCCCAGCTTCGCACTCTTCTCCAGCTCCCTGTACTCGGCGTAAAAATACCTGCCCTCGTCGCTCTCCACAAAGCCTTTGAGGCCGCCATGGAGGGCAAACTTCTTCATGACTCCTGCGTTTCTCTGGGCGGGGACCGCCACGAAGCTCCACTCATAGGCGTCCACGGCCCCCACCAGCTCCGCGTAGCACAGCTTCCCTCCGTAAGTTCTTCCCCGGATGTGGCTGCATTTGGAGCCGCCCATATCCTCGCCGCAGACGGAGCAAAGGATTCTGGCCACGGCGCAGCCTATGCTGGTTTCCTTTTTAATTCCGCCCTCTATTTCCGCTATGAGATCCGCGTTGCTCTCCGTCCGCAGCATGTAGGCATAGCCTTTCAAATACACGTAGGGCATGCCCAGGCTGTTCTTTTTCGTCTCGTCCCGAATCAGCTCCGTCCGGTAAATGCGGGCTTTCTGGTTATCGCTGCTCCATCTGTGGTCGCTGATGCCGGTCTTGCCCATAAAAAGCTCCCTAAGCTCCTCCAGCGTCTTTTCGGAAAACCTCTCAAAGTCCCGGTCAATTTCGTTGTCGCAGAGAAGCACCCCAAAGGTGTAAACCTCGTCTTCCGTAAGCTCCGCCTTTGCAAAAGCCCTGATTGCCTCCAGCTCGCCGGCTATATCGGAGGCCGCCCCCTGGGCGCTGCCTGCCTTGATTATCTTCAAGCCCTTTCCTCCCCTCATTTTCCAGCTATTCATTCCGGGGGTTCTGCCCCCGGATTTTCTCCGCCTGGGCCCTGTATAACTCCGCCCTGGCCTCCTCCACGTCGTCCTGA
>DUOX01000040.1 GCA_012838665.1 Clostridiales bacterium | reverse complement strand
GCTGCCGGTGGGAACAATACAGATATATGTCTTGCCAACGCCCAGCAGGAGCTCGGACCCGTCGGAAAGGGAATATCTGAATTTTTCACCGTCCCCATCCCGGCTCCAGGTAATGTCCGCAGCCTTACCGCCACAGATGAAATGACCGTCACCGGTTCCGGTAAGATTTACCGCCAGGCGGCCGGCGTTGTCCAGAACCCTGGTGTCAGCGTAGAGCACCAGCACGTTTTCAAAACTCAGGGCTTCTCCTGTGTTGCCGTCAATATAGCTTCCCCCGTATTGGGAAACAGAGTATTGGCCGGAGGTCTCGTCATAGGCGAAAGTGGTGGTTTTGCCGTAAGAACCAAAGTTTACAACCATGCTTTCGGCAGCGTAGCCGCCCTCGGGCGTGCCGTCCTCGGTGAAATTCAGGCCATAGTCATAGCCTTCTTCAGTATGTTCTTCCCTGAAACCAAGTATGGAGGTGTATTTAAGCAATTTTTCACCGGTAGTAAACAGGCTGTGCTCGTATCCCGCGTGTGCACGGCTGGGATCCCGGTAAAATATGGAGGACCCGTAGGCGCCACGCACTCCGTCCATATTATCGATACCTTTGGTGGAGATATCGGAATATGCCTGCTCGCTGCCGCCGGCATGAACCACAATGGCGTCATAACTTCTTGCCAGTTCTATGAAATATGGACGTATGCTTCTCATGCTGCCCAGGGCCCCGGCGTCGGTGATGTCGGAAAATATGGCCATCATCCGGGTTGTACCCTCCACGAGAACCTCGTATATTATGTCAGCTTTCGAAACGCCGCAATGGGGCAGGGCGACTTTTATGTTGTTTATCATCACCGCGTATGGACGCAGGTTCGAGGGCTCATCAATAGCTTCGCCGGTAAGGCCGTTTGTGTAGGGGGGAGCGCTTGGCTCCTCCGTTACCTCAACCTCATCTTCGATATCGTCGGGGATATTGGTTGTTATATCAGGGGGAGAGGTTACAGGAGTCTCTGCATCCACATCGTTTTTCTTCCCACCGCATCCGGAAAGCAGGAGGAGAATTGCCAATAAGAGAGCAAATACTGTTCGTTTCATACGCTAATACCTCATTATTTGCTAGAATGCGATAAAATACGTTCTCTCAGATGATACTATTTTAGGCAACTGTTGTCAATCTGATATTGCAGTGATACAATAAAAATACTTGGTAACAGAGGGAGACGATGGAAATGTATGAAAACATAACCGCATCTGCCCGGACCGCCATGGAGGAACTGCTTAAAAAAGCTAACTGCCGACCCGGAGACCTGGTGGTAGTGGGGTGCTCCTCCAGTGAAATAGTGGGTGAACCCATAGGCAAGGGCCGGGCTCCGCAGGTTGCCGCCGCTGTTTTGGAAGGGCTGTTGCCGCCGCTCAAAGAACGCGGCCTGTTTCTGGCCGCCCAATGCTGCGAACATTTAAACCGGGCTCTCATTATCGAGAGGGAGGCGGCGGAAAAATACGGCTATGACCCTGTGTGTGTCAGGCCGGTGCCGGAGGCGGGAGGCTCCTTTGCCTCTGCCACATATGAGGCCATGTCCGAACCTGTTGTGGTTGAACACATCCGCGCCGCCGCGGGACTGGACATAGGCAACACGCTGATCGGAATGCATCTGAAAGAGGTTGCCGTACCCCTACGCCTTAAGGTAAAAACAATAGGCAGGGCGCCGGTTAACGCTGCCCGAACCCGTCCCAAATTAATTGGCGGGGCCAGGGCCGTTTATAATTAATCTTGCGTATTGCCCGTATTTCCTGCCGTACGGCAGGAATTTTATTTTAACTCCGGCATTAATATTGATTGACATGTTTCCATTATTTAGCTATAATTTCAGACATATTTTAATTGATGAGGTATTCTTATGGCCCACATGTCTAGCAACGATCTTACGGATGGCAAGGTATTAAATAAGCTTGTTAGCTTTGCGTTGCCCATATTTTTGCTAATGCGTTGCAAACTCTGTATGCGGTTGTGGATACGTTGGTGGTGGGTCAATATGTGGGCAGCTCCGGCATTTCCGCCGTGACCACAGGAACCCAGCTTACGTTTTTTCTGACTACCGTAGGCATGGGCCTGGCCAATGGAGGGCAGATAATTATTGCCCAGCTAAAGGGAGCCAGGGACGAAAAGGGGCTAAACAGCGTTATAGGAGTGCTTATTACTATTTCGGTCGTATGCGGTCTGATAGTCGGGATTGCCGGCGCGCTTTTATACCCCGCGGCCCTTAGCCTTTTGAATACACCGGCGGAGGCCTGGGATCAGGCGGGGGATTATGCCCTTATCTGCTGCCTGGGCATGGTATTGTGTTTCTGTATAATGCCATTAGCTCGGTGATGCGGGGTCTTGGGGATTCCACCCGTCCTCTCGTTTTTATCGGTATTGCGGCTGTGACCAACATTATTCTGGACATTATTTTTGTCGGGCCCCTGAATATGGGGGCCGGCGGAGCGGCAATTGCAACAATAATAGCCCAGGCCATATCGGTCCTGTTCGGGATTGTTTACCTTTATCGGCGGCGCGAAAATTTTATATTTGATTTTAAGCCCGGCAGCTTTATGCCCCAAAAGCGCTGGGTAAAGGAACTGTTCAGAATTGGCATACCCATGATGATACAGATGTCGGCTATAAACCTATCCCTTTCCTATGTGTTTTCGCTTGTAAATGTCTACGGAGTAACCGCTTCCGCTGCAGTAGGAATCGGAGGGAAGCTCCTGCGTCTATTCATAATGCCGCAGCAGGCAATGTCCACAGCCTCAACTGCCATGGCAGGTCAAAATATAGGGGACGGCAAGCTAAATAGGGTAAAAACCATCGTTGATATGACATTGGCCATAAACCTGGGGGTAATGGCATTATCCGCTATAATTGTTTTCATGCTTCCGGAGCCCCTTATCAGAGTTTTTGATAAGGATCCCGAGGTTGTGGAGCTTTGCACTTTTTATTTGAAAATCCATATGTTCAGTGTTTTGGGGCATGTTCTGCGCATATAATGCCGCCTGCCTGGGAGCAGGCAATTCTCTGCTGTCCACGCTGGCCTTCATTACGGACGGCGTGATAGTGCGAGTTTCCCTCTGTCTGCTTTTTGCAAATATTTTGGGTTGGGGCCTTATAGGCATTTTTGGGGCCAACGCCTTAGCGCCCATCAGCGCAGGTTTGATACTTGGTACATACTATTACAGCGGGGCCTGGCGCCGGTATAAACCCAAAGCGTTGAAACAATCTTAATTACAGCTGTAACATTATTTCCATAACGTTAAAAGGCCGCCCATGGCGGCCTTTTAACGTTTCAACTATTTAGAGTATTAGATAAGATTCAAAATGAGGGTGAGAACGGCAAAGAGAAGGGCTATCCACTTTGTCATCTTAGCCAGCTTGGAGTCAATAGACTTGGCTTTGGTCTTGGACAAAAAAGTTTCGGCACCGCCGGCAATGGCTCCTGAAAGCCCGCTTCTCTTGCCTGATTGCAAAAGAACCACAACAATAAGAAACAGGGCGGAGAGAAGCTGTATAATGGTAAGAAACAGGGACATATATATCTATCCTTTCAGTGAAGCTCATAGTCGTGCTTGCTATGATATCATAGTTAAGACAGCAATTCAAGCACTTATTATGAGTTTTTATAAAAATTTCAATACAAAATTATCATGGATTTAAGGCAAAACCATATGTGGTCCCATTTTTAATGCCAGGGATTACGTACAGTGCGAACTAGGAGCCAATTGCTTGAGTCCGGCGGCGGCTTCCCTGTCCAGGACAACCGTAGCCTCGCCCTGATATATTTGAATTGCAGAAGCCGTAACCTCATTTGTCACGGGGCCTTCCAGGGCTTTGGCTATAATCTCAGCTTTTTTGCTGCCGTTTGCCATCATAAGGATGGCTTTGGCCTCCAGTATGGTGCCAATGCCCATGGTAATGGCATAATGGGGCATTTCCTCTCTGGAGATGCCGGCCTTTTTATAGAAGGCCTCATAATTATCGTTCAGGGTTTGTTTTGTCAGCTTCTCCACCCTGGTTCTTGAATTAAAGGAAGAGCCGGGCTCATTAAATGCCCAGTGTCCGTCCATGCCTATTCCGAGGAGCTGAAGATCTATCCCGCCTGCTTTGGCAATCTTTTCTTCGTAAGCCCTGCAAAAGCTTTCCGGGTCCTTTGCCAGCCCGTCGGGTACGTGAACGTTTTCGGGTTTTATGTTTATATGCCTGAAAAGCTCCTCATACATGAATCTGGCATAGCTTTGATCCATGTGGTAGGGTTTTGACAAATCCATTCCCACACCCAGGTATTCATCAAGGTTGAAAGTCCTGACTCTGGAGAAATCAAAACCCTCCCTATGTAGCCTTATTAATTCCCGATACGTCCCGATAGGAGTGCTACCAGTGGCAAGCCCGATAACACAGTCGGGCTTTTTAATAATAGTTTCGGCAACTATACTTGCCGCGTATTTACTCATTTCCAAATAAGTCTCTTTTATTACAATATCCATAATAATCCTCGATTTCACGTGCTGTAATTGAAATAGTCCGGCGAGGCGGACTAAGAATAAAACATAAAATCACATATCAATACTCACTATGTCATAATCACCCTGTTTTTTCCCGTACTTTTTCCCTTATAGAGAGCATCGTCGGCCCTTTTTATTACCTGCCTAATTGTTTCATTGCTCTTTATAGTGGCAACGCCAATTGACAGCGTAACGGGAATTGGGGTTTCCTTATAATAAAAGGGGTTTTCCTCTGCGGCCTTAAGAATGGCATAGGCCCGGTCTTCGGTATGGTCGCTTGTCAATCTGGGGAAAAGCACTAAGAACTCTTCGCCGCCCCATCTTGCCACAACGTCATAGTTTCTCACGGATTTTAGTATGGTCTCTGACAACTTCTTCAGCACCATGTCCCCAACGTCATGGCCGTATTGGTCATTTACCTTCTTAAAATCGTCAACATCCATGAGCATAATAGAAAAAACCTGACCGGTCCTTAAGAATACCTCGTATTCCTCCTTAAGTCGCTCCTCTATATGACGTCGGTTATATAATTGAGTCAGCGGGTCAATCCTTGAGGCGAGGTCTAGTTGCTTGTTTAAAGCCATAAGCCTTGCCTGGGTCTCCCGCAGCTCCACTGTACGCTCATCTACCAGCTTTTCCAGCAAATTATTGATTACAAGCAGGTCTGCTTCAGCCTGCAGACGTTTCTTGCGGTTTTTGATGAGATCCAGAATTAGCAGAGTCTCAATCCCTATAACAATACATCCTGCGACGATATATCCGGCATATTGTTCCCAGGGATTTTCATCGGAATATTCAATTCTGCTGTTGTCAGGCAATACGGAAGTATCAATGCCCCAGCGTTTCATGGCCTGCCAGTCAAAAACGTAGTCTTGATATTTTTCATCTGCCAGCGTTAATTCCTCCGGGCTGCTGCCTTCGATAACGTCAATGGCTAATTCGGCGGAAAGCTGAGCTATTCTATAAAAATCGTATAAATAGCCGCCTACTATACCCGAACCCAGGTATTGGGAGTAGGTACCATAAACAGGCGTATTAACGTCTTTAATTATACTGTCCAGGACACGGACGGGCACAAAGGCATTACCCTCAGCATCAACCATGTATCGTACAAACAAAACCGCGGAATTAGCTTTTGGGCTCCTGAGGGAAGCCAACATATTGTCATAGGAGAGATTATTCAAATATATAAAATTAACCTCTTCTTTATATGGCTCCGCCGCTTTTTTAATTTGTTCAAGCATGTTTATTTCGTATGGGGAATTTCCAATTACAACATATATGTTTTCTATATTCTGCTGGGTATTGAGAATAAGTTCAATATTTTTGTCGAAATTTACAAGGGCAGAGACGGTGACACATTGTGAATATGATTCCTTCAAGTTTATAAGGTCTTTATCGTTTCCGTCCCAAATGGAAATGATGGGCACATCTCCGAATATCGTATTTCCATATCTGGCGAGAAAATTCGCCATGCCGTGCGATGATATTATTACGTCGGGGCTGCGGTTAGAGTATTCCTGTTTCAGTTTAAAATAGTTTGCCGTGGCTGCCAGATAAACCTCATTATTTGGGAACTGATCCATTTTCAAATATTCATATGTAAAGTTGAATTTGTAGTATTCGTCTTTTTGAAGTTGTTCAATCAATCCATTATTAAAGACCTGATGGGCGGTATAATCCACATCGTATTGGTGTAAGACAAGAATATTTATTTCATCTTGCATGGCCAAAGCGCAGGGAAGGTCAGATAATATTATCAGAAGCGCGATGATGTGGGCAAACAAAAATGTTATACATTTGTGTTTCCAATTATTAACCACTTGGCCTCCCTCCCAAAAATGACAATGAAAGCAGCTTTGGCGATTAGTTTTAATAATCCGAAATGGGAAATACAATAAGTATTGTATTTATTATAGGGGTCTTTAAGCCTTTTGTCCAATAAAATTTAATAAGATAAGTTAAACTGTACAAAGAATTGAACAGAATATTTAAAATAATCCCGGTCAATCATAAATTATTCGTGATAACAGTAGAAAACTGTCTCCTCAGCCGTGATATTATACCCCCAGACTTAGAGCGATTTCCCTGGCATCTGATTTAAATATTCTCCTAATTAAATTTTCGATATTCTAGGCTCATTCGTTAATGATTATAAGCCATTTTTTGCCTCATCATAAATAATGACATGGGGTTTATTATAGCCCTTTGCCTTATATAGGGCGGCATCCGCTTTTTTAAATACGGATTCATATGCCTCTTTTTCATTAACCATTGCTATCCCAATGCCGCCAATTACTTTTCTTGTTTCTTTCTCAATAGGAACGATGACAACATTTTTATAATGTGCAGAGCGGTATAATACAGTACCGAATATATGTTGCCATAACCATAATCGGCTTTTCCCTGTCTGTTCAGCACCTGCTTAAAAATGCCCTGGATTTCACCCGCTTTTATCAGTATAAGAAAAGGGAGCCGCCCCGGCAACGGCGGAAGCCTTAAAAGCGGGGCTACTTGCTATATAGTCCCTTTCTTTCGGTGTGAAAAGCTTTTCAACGGACAAGGGCTTAGATGCCCGAGACGCCATTATATGTGCCAGACATTTTTTCGGCTCTTTGTTCAGTTGTCACTTCACCTTGAGCAAGACTTTCAAAAGTACACAGCAAAATTAATGTTATATAATACAATATGTTGTTGCGCAAGTTTTTTCCTTGACGTTTTTATAGTTTGAATATACAATTATTACAAAAAAGAACAAATTGACAGCAGCCGTCAAGGAGGCGAAGTAATTGCGGGAAGTCAAGAAAAAACCTGTGGGGCCCATTTATACCGTGGCGTTAACCTGGCTGCTATACGCGCTTTTATTTCCCTTGTACAAGCTATGGCATTTTATCGTCGCAATTCTGGTTACGCTGTTAACCTGGAGCATATCCAAGAAAATCTTTAAAACTAAAATTGTTTACGTTGAAGAGCCGGAACCGGAGCCTGAGCCAGTCAGCTACGGCCCCGAGGTGGACGCAATTATAGCCGAGGGCAAAATTGCCCAGTCCGAGATGGGCAGGCTCTATGCCTCCATCAAAGACAATTCTATCCGTTTGAAAATCAACCAGCTAATGCAGATTTCGGATAAAATAGTGCAAAACGCCATTGACAACCCCGGCAACGTACCTCAGATTAAAAAATTTTTGAACTACTACCTGCCTACCACCATTAAACTGTTAAACGCCTATGACCGCATGAGCGATCAGGGTATCGAGGGCGTTCACATATCCGGCTCCATGAGCCGTATCGAAGCCATGCTGGACACGGCAGTGGAGGCTTTTAAAAAGCAATTGGACTCCCTCTTCGCAAACCAGGCTCTGGACATTGAAACCGACATTGAGGTCATGAACGCCATGCTGGCCCGGGAGGGCCTGGCCGGCAACGATTTCGGCAAGAAAACTAGCGGTTAACCTTACTAAAGGAATATGAAAGGACAATGCATATGGATAACAAAGAATACATCCCCTCCTTGACATTGCACCCCCAGGACAAAAATGCGCCGGCCGCACCCTCTCCCTCCGCCGCCGAGGCTCCAAAGCCCGAGGCGGACATCCCTGTGGAAAAACTTGATATTAACCGTCTCTCCCCTGAGGAGCAGGCCGCCGTTCGGGAGTTTGCCAGGCAAATTGATGTTACCGACACCAATATGGTTTTAAACTACGGCTCCGCCGCCCAGAAAAATGTTGCTGAATTCTCCAGCGCCGCTTTGGGCAACGTAAGGAGTAAGGACCTGGGTCAGGTGGGCGATATGCTGTCGTCCCTGGTGGTAGAGCTTCAGGGTTTCAACTTTTCCGAGGATGAGAAAAAGGGCTTTATGGGGCTCTTCAGAAAGGCAAAAAATAAAATTGCCGTTCTGAAAGCCCAATATGACAAGGCCCAAGTGAATGTTGACAAAATCACCGAAGCTTTGGACAACCATTGGAGAGTTCTTACCAAGGACATTGCCATGCTGGACAAGATGTACGAGATGAACCTGGCCTACAACAAGGAGCTCTCCATGTATATCATTGCAGGCAAACTCCGGTTGGAGGAACTGAGGAAGACCGAACTGCCCAAACTTCAGGAGAAGGCAAAACAGTCCGGCCTGCCCGAGGACGCCCAGGCTGCCAACGATTTTGCCAATATGTTGGGACGTTTTGAAAAGCGGCTTCACGACCTGGAGCTGACCCGAATGATTTCAATTCAGATGTCACCCCAGATTCGTATGATTCAGAACAACGACAGCCTTATGGCGGAAAAAATACAGACATCCATTATAAACACCATTCCCCTGTGGAAATCCCAGATGGTGCTGGCGCTTTCCATGCATCACTCCCAGCAGGCCATGAGCGCCCAGCGGGAAGTGTCCAATCTTACAAACGAGCTGCTCCGCCGGAATGCCGAGGCTTTGCGCCAGGGCAGTATCGACGTGGCCAGGGAGGCCGAGCGGGGCATTGTCGACCTTGAAACCCTCAAACACACAAATGAGGAGCTTATTAAAACCTTAGAAGAAGTACGACAGATTCAGGAAGAAGGACGCGTCCGCCGTGCCGAGGCCGAGGTCGAGCTTGGACGCATTGAGGGCGAACTCAAGCAAAAACTGTTGGAGCTGAGAGGCTAATCTCGCCTCCTGCAGCTGCTATTGAAAGGACGTATGTCTATGGAACTATTAAAAAAACGCCATGTGGCTTTCATTATAACCGCTGTGGTTATTATCCTTTCCACCATTTTCAGCGTCCACCGCACTTTGGGTGCCGAGTGCCAGAGGGTCAGGGACAGTTTCTTTACCGGCGTTGTATATGACGGCTACGCCCGCAAGAGTGTCGCTACTCATCTGAAGGTCCGCATTGATGCTGCAAACGCGGCGGCGACCATAACCGCCAATTACAGCCAGCTGGAAAGCGAAACGCAGAACCTCCGGGCTGCAAGAAACAGGCTTATAGATACTCTTAATGACGCCGAGCGTGGCAAAACTTCTGTTGAAGAAGTATATAATGCAAATGAGGAGCTTCAGTCTGCCTTTGAAGACCTGGAAAAGGGCATGGAAGGCATAGAGCTTTCTCAGCGCGAGGCGAAAAACTATGAAAAATGCCGAAGCAATTTTTACGGCGCCCAGGCGGCCATTGAAAAATCCGGCTATAACGAGGCCGTACGTGAGTTTTACCGCACAACCCTGAACGTTTATCCCACAAATTTCCTTTGGAGAATATCCTGGGTCGACCCCCCGGAATTGTATGAATAGGATGTCAATATGAAAAAGTCAATTACTTTACTTTTAGCCTTCATGCTTATATTGTCCCTCCTGTGCGTGCCCGCCCTTGCGGTGGTGCCTGCCAGCGAGGAGTTCTATGTGGCTGACTATGCGGATGTTCTCTCCAACGTTACGGAAGAGCTTATCATAAACTACAACGATGCCCTGGAGCAGCAGTGCAAGGGTGCTCAAGTGGTTGTGGTAACGGTAAACTATTTGGACGGCATGTATTCCGACGAATATGCAAACCAGCTCTTTAACGACTGGGGTGTAGGCAGCGCGGAGGAAAACAACGGCGTTCTGCTGTTGCTTGCCGTAGGCGAAAACAAGGCCTGGCTCACCGTGGGTTCGGGACTTTCCGGAAGCCTTACGGATTCCAGGATAAGCGACATGCTGGACCGATTCTTCTGGCCGGATTTTGATGCCGGAGAATACGACGTGGCCGTCAATACCCTGTTTATGCAGCTATTGTACTGGTTTGACGACTACTACGGTTCCTCCGTAGTGGCCTCGAATCCCGATTACCAGCAGGAGGCGCCATCTCAGACACCGTATCAGGAATACTACTATGAAGGCGAGCCGCATTATGATGGCTCTTACTCTGCCTGGAACTTTGTTAATGTGGTTTTCGTGTTTTTGATAATCGTTGTAGTGTTAATTGTGCTTGTTTCTACAAGCTCTAGGCGCAGGCGTTATTATGGAGGCTACGGGGGATACAGGAATACTTTCTTCTTTCCCTTTTTCCCATTTTTCTTTGGCAGGCGTTATCGTCCCGGTCCATGGAATCCCCCTCCCCCTCCGCCGCCTCCCGGAAGCGGTTCAGCCAGGAATAACACCAGAAATAACCGATGGGGCGGCGGCGGTTTTGGAGGCGGCAGCGGCTTTGGAGGCGGCGGGCGCAGCGGAGGTTTCGGCGGCGGACGCGGCGGAGGCTTTGGAGGCTTCGGCGGAGGGCGTGGTTCCGGAGGCGGAGGATTCTCCGGCGGCGGCGGCGCCGGACGCCGTTAGAAATTATATAAAATTATATATATAAGCATATTTAACAGGCGGTTAAAGTTTTTCTGCCCGATTTCTATAAAACCATATAATTTGCATATTATAATAAAAAAAACCTTGACATCGGCACCGCAACTGCCTATAATGGTGAAAATTTATGCCGCCTTCCGGCGGACGCTATGGAGAATGTAATCATGTCAATTCGCACATTCACAGCAGCATACTATTACTTTTACTTTAGCTTTATCTATTTTTTGGATAAGGCTAATTTGAGTATGCTGCAAACAGGTTACAGTTGATGTAAAATTGGCAAAACTTAGCATAATTTCATCTTAATTAACATCAATTGGGTTCCGCAGTATTACTCACTGCGGAACCCGTTTTTTATATAAAACACCTTGGAGGGATTAAATATGATAGTAATAATGAAGAAAAACGCAAACAAATCTCAAATCGATAACTTCAGCTCCTGGCTCAAAGCCATGGGCTTCGATATCCACCTCTCTATTGGCACCAACCATACTATATTGGGTATTGTGGGTGACACTTCTTCTCTTGATATCGAAGTCATAAGGGCTTTGGAAATTGTCGAGGATGTAAAGCGCATACAGGACCCTTTCAAAAACGCAAGCAGGAAGTTCCACGGGGAAGACACGGTTATAACCCTGCCCTGTGGGGTTAAAATAGGCGGCGGACACTTCCAGGTAATTGCAGGTCCCTGCTCCGTTGAGTCCGAGAAGCAGATAATTTCTGTTGCAAAAGCCGTAAAGGCCGCGGGAGCGACCCTTTTACGGGGGGGAGCCTTTAAACCCCGCACCTCCCCCTACTCCTTCCAGGGCCTACAGGAGCTTGGCATCAAGCTGCTGATGGAAGCCAAAAAAGAAACAGGCCTTCCCGTGGTCAGCGAAATTATGGACGCCTCTCACATTCCCATGTTTGAATACATTGATATTATTCAAGTGGGCGCCAGAAATATGCAGAACTTTGAGCTGTTGAAACAGCTTGGCCAGCTTAGAAAACCCATACTCCTTAAACGGGGCCTGGCCAACACCCTGCAGGAGCTGCTTATGAGCGCCGAATATATACTGGCCGGCGGCAACAGAGAGGTGATTCTTTGCGAACGGGGCATCAGGACCTTTGAAACCTACACCAGAAATACTCTTGATCTCTCTGCAATCCCCATTCTTCACGGGCTCAGCCACCTGCCCGTTATCGTTGACCCCAGCCATTCCACAGGCTATGCCCGTCTTGTGCGGCCAATGGCTCTGGCCGCCACTGCCGCAGGGGCTGACGGACTCATAATCGAGGTACACAACGACCCGGCCAACGCCCTTTGCGACGGCCCCCAGTCCCTGACCCCCGAAGCCTTCTCCGAGCTCATGAAGAAAGTAAATGCCATCCGTCCTTTTGCGGACAGGTAGACGGGAGGGTGATGTCATGACTATTGGCATTGTGGGTCTCGGCCTTATAGGGGGCAGCCTGGCAAAGGCCCTTAAGGCCTACACGGATACGGTGGTCTGGGGCGGCGACATCTCCCAGAATGTCATAAGCGCTGCCCTGGACCTGGGGGTAATTGACGGCAGACTATCCCAAAACTGCCTTTCCAAATGCGATATGGTTGTTGTTACCCTGTATCCCGCCGAGACAGTTGAGTATGTAAAAAAACATGCCCGGCTGTTCAAAAAGGGCGCCATTGTCATGGACTGCTGCGGCGTAAAAAGCTTCGTCTGTTCAGCCCTGAAAAGTGTTGCTGAAAATGCCCAGTTCATATTTATCGGAGCCCATCCCATGGCGGGAGCCGCCCGGGGCGGTTTTGAAAACTCCTTCCCGGAGCTGTTTCTCAACGCCTCCCTTATCCTGACGCCCTATGAAAACACGCCCAGAAAAGCCGTAAAAACGGTGTGGAAGCTGGCGTTGAAACTGGGCTTTGGAAGACTTCAAATCGTAACGCCGGAGCGGCACGACGAGATTGTCTCATACACCTCCCACCTGTGCCACCTCTTGTCCTGTGCCTACATCAGCAGCCCTCTGGCTCCGGAATATGAGGGCTTCACCGCAGGCAGTTTCAGGGACATGACAAGAATCGCCAGGATTAACGAGACCATGTGGTCGGAGCTGTTAATTGAAAACAGGGAGCACCTCTGCAGGGAAGCAGACGAGTTCATCCTGCGGCTCCGGGAGCTTATGGAGTTGGTGCGCAGTCAGGATCGCCGAGGACTCTGCAGGCTGCTGCGTAAATGCAGGGAAATTAAAGAAAATCTGGATGCGAAACAGGAGAAAAGCGGATGAAAACAGTGCATGTAAAAACCTCAAAAAGCTACAACGTTCTAATCGGCCACGGCCTTTTAAACCGCTGCGGAGAGCTTATATCCCAGGTATGCAGTCCCGGCACTGCGGCAATTATTACCGACGACATAGTCTATGCGCTATACGCCGGGATAACGGAAATGTCTCTGACGGACGCAGGCTTCCGGGTTGTGAAATTCGTCTTTTCCAGCGGGGAAAAATCCAAGAACATGGCTGTATTAAATGAGATTTTGGAATTCCTTGCCGGAGAGGAGCTGACAAAATCCGATCTGGTGGTGGCCCTGGGAGGCGGCGTTGTGGGGGATTTGGCGGGCTTTGCCGCAGCGTGTTTCAAGCGCGGGATACCCTTCGTTCAGATTCCCACCACTTTTCTGGCCGCCATAGATTCTTCCGTAGGTGGCAAAACCGCCGTAAACCTGGCGGCGGGAAAAAACCTGGCCGGCGCCTTTTACCAGCCAAAACTTGTAATATGCGATACAGATATAATCTCTGCCCTCCCGCCCGGCCTGTTTTCCAACGGCCTGGCGGAGGCCATAAAGTACGGTTTCATCTCCGACCCCATACTATTTGAGAGGCTCTCCGCCGGTAGTCCCAGACAGGAACTGGAAGACTCCATTTACCGCTGCGTTCTTTCAAAGGCGGAAATAGTTGGAAAGGACGAATTTGACGGGGGGCTGCGGCAGCTATTGAATTTCGGCCACACCGCGGGTCATGCCATTGAGAAGTGCAGCAATTTCACTGTGAGCCACGGCCACGCCGTTTCCATGGGCATGGTTATTGCCGCCCGTGCCGCCCTCAGCCTTGGCTTGTCAAATGAAGACTGCCTATCCCCAATTTTAAAGGCTCTAAACAATAACGGGCTTCCCGTTTCCTGCCCCTATTCAGCGGAGGAGCTGACAGGAGCTGCCTTGTCCGACAAAAAGCGTAGCGGAGGCCGTATTAACCTGATTATTCCCCGCAAAATAGGCCAGTGCCATATACACAAAATTGACGTTTCGCAACTACCGGGCTTTATTGCCGCGGGCCTAGGTGATTGATATGGATGTTACGGTAATCCCCTCTCCCCTTTCCGGCGTTATTTCCGCCATACCCTCCAAATCCCATGTCCACAGGATGCTGATATGCGCAGCCTTGGGCGACAAGCCCGTTACCCTGAATTTAAAGGGTACATCGGAGGATATTGAGGCCACAATAAGATGCCTTTCGGCTCTTGGGGCAAAGATTAACCGCTACGCAACATCTCTTAACATAGAGCCCATTGTGCCCGACATTTCCGCCCCTCCCCTTCTGGACTGCGGCGAAAGCGGCTCAACCCTTCGCTTTCTGATACCCGTTGCCGCGGCCCTGGGCTGCGGGGCAAGGTTTACGGGCTCCGGCAGGCTGCCCCAGCGGCCCCTCGAACCTCTCCTTACGCAGCTTGAGGAGCACGGGGCGGTCTTCAGCTCCCGGCGCCTGCCCTTTAACGTATCCGGCAGGCTGAAAGGCGGAGTCTTTTCCCTGCCGGGGGATATCAGTTCCCAGTACCTGACAGGCATACTTTTAACCCTCCCTCTGATAGGCGGCGGGCAGGTCAGGCTTCTCACGCCCCTGCAGTCCAAGGGCTATGTGGATATGACCCTTTCCGTAATGAGCAGGTTCGGGGTAACAGTGATAGAGGAAAAAGACATGTATATAATACCTCCCGAATCTAAATATACATCCACAAAAGAGCTGACGGCCGAGGGTGACTGGTCAAATTCAGCCTTCTGGCTCTGTGCCGGAGCCCTGTCCGGCCCCGTCACTGTAGAGGGCCTTGATATGGACTCTACCCAAGGAGACAGAGCGGTTGCGGACATTTTACGAGACTTCGGGGCAGACGTGAAAGTCTCTCCCGGCGCTGTCACCGTCTCTTCCGCTCCCTTAAGGGGCATCGAAATTGACGCGGGCGAAATCCCCGACCTGATTCCGGTCCTCTCGGTGGTAGCCGCAGCCGCCGGGGGTACCACAAGGATATACAACGCCAGAAGGCTCAGGCTCAAGGAAAGCGACAGGCTCTCCGCCATTGCGGATACCCTTGCAAGGCTGGGGGCGAAGGTTTCAGAAAAGGAAGACGAACTGATTATTTGTGGTGGAAAGAGATTTATCGGAGGCAGGGTTTTAGGCTTCAACGACCACAGAATGGTTATGAGCGCCGCCGTAGCTGCCCTGTTTTCAGATGAACCCGTAACCATAAGCGGCTGGAGGGCGGTAGAAAAGTCCTATCCAGGCTTTTTTGAGGATTTTATAACATTGGGGGGAATAGCAAATGTCTAATACATTAGGAGAGAAGATAAAGGTAACAATTTTCGGCCAGTCCCATTCCGAGGCCATAGGGGTCGTAATTGACGGACTCCCGTCAGGCTTTCGCCCGGATATGGAGGAAGTAGCAGCCTTTATGGCCCGCCGCGCCCCCGGCTTGAGCGAGCTTTCCACTTCCCGCCGGGAGGAGGATAAGCCCCAAATCATATCCGGCCTTGTGGACGGCGCCACCTGTGGCGCCCCGGTCTGTACCGTTATAAATAATTCCGATGTCCGCTCCGGGGACTATGGCAAACTTAAAACCGTCCCGCGCCCCTCCCATGCGGATTACACCGCCATGATTAAATACAGCGGCTATAACGACATCCGAGGGGGCGGCCAGTTTTCCGGCAGGCTCACAGCTCCATTGTGCTTTGCCGGGGCCCTCTGCCTGCAGCTTCTAGCCGAGTGCGGAATAACGGTGGGGGCACAGATTCTGGAGATTGGGGGAGTTGGCGACCTGCCGCTGGACCCGGTCCGCGTGAGCCCGGAGGGCCTGTATGCAATTCGCTCCAAAACCTTCCCCGTAAACGATGACACCGCCGGAGAGAAGATGCGGGAGGAAATTTTGAAGGCAAAGCAGGACATGGATTCCGTAGGCGGCATAATCCGATGCTACGCCATTGGGCTACTGCCCGGGCTGGGTGAGCCTATGTTCCACGGCCTGGAAAACAGGCTGGCCTCGGCAGTGTTCGGAATTCCGGGCGTGCGGGGCGTCTCCTTTGGGGCGGGCTTTGCCGCCGCCAGGATGCGGGGTTCGGAGCACAACGACCCTTTTGAAATCAATGATGGGAAAGTCCGCACTAAAACCAACAACCACGGCGGAATTCTGGGAGGTATCAGTTCCGGAATGCCCGTTGTCATGGATGTGGCCATCAAGCCCACAGCCTCCATTGGGATTCCGCAGAATACCGTTGATTTAAATACTATGGAAAACACCGTGGTAACAATTGGCGGGAGGCATGACCCCTGCATAGTGCCAAGGGCCGTTCCCTGCGTGGAGGCGGCTGTGGCCATAACATTACTTGATATGCTTATCTGAAAGGATGTGGAAAATGATGCTGGAAGAATTGAGAACCAGAATAGACAGTATTGACGATGAACTTGCCCGGCTTTTTAAGCGGAGAATGGAAATAGTCTCCCAAATTGCCGATGAAAAAGCCAAAACCGTCCTCCCTGTTAAATCGGCGGGCAGGGAGAGGGAAATACTCCACAGGGTTACGGGCATTACCGGCAGCGAGCTTGAAAACTATACTAAGACTTTGTTTAGCACGATTTTCGACTTGAGCCGCAATTATCAGGAATATAGGCTCCGGGGCGGCAAGTCGGCTCTGCGTAAGCAGATTGAAAAGGCGGCGGAGGAAACCGACAAGAGCTTTCCCTCCAAAGCCGTGGTGGCATGTCAGGGGGTGGAGGGCGCATACTCTCAGCAGGTCTGCGACAGGCTCTTCTCCCTTCCCCAGATTATGTACTTCAGCCGATTTGAGGGAGTATTCCAGGCAGTAGAAAGCGGCATGTGCAGATATGGCATACTGCCCATTGAAAACAGCTCCGCCGGTTCCGTAACCGAGGTCTACGACCTGATGGTAAAATACAAATTCTATATCGTCAGGAGCCTTAAGCTGAAGATAGAGCATGTGCTTCTGGCAAAGCCCGGCGTCAAGCTGGAGGATATAACTGAAATAGTATCCCACGAGCAGGCCCTGGACCAGTGCAGCGACTTTTTAAGGGCACATCCCCATATTAAGGCAACGGTCTTTTTAAACACCGCTGCGGCCGCCCAATACGTTGCCCAGTCGGGCCGCTCGGATATAGCCGCGATTTCCTCGGCTAACTGCGCGGACATATACGGGCTTTCCATCATCTCCGATAACGTTCAAAACAGTGACCACAATTATACCCGCTTTATCTGCATTTCAAAGAAGATGGAGATATACCCCGGCTCCAACAAGATCTCCTTCATGTCCTCGGTGCCCCATAAGCCGGGCTCTCTGTACAGCCTGCTTTCCAAGTTTTCCACCAGGGGATTGAACCTGTGTAAAATAGAGAGCCGGCCAATACCCGGAAAAGACTTTGAATTCGTTTTCTATTTTGACGTGGAAGCCCCGGTGGATTCGGAGGAAACCCTGGACGTCCTCTCCCTTCTGGAAAGCGACCCCTTTTTCGTTTTCCTGGGCGGCTATACGGAAGTTTTCTAAGGATGGTTGGGTATGAAATACGGACTTATAGGCGAAAAAATCGGACACAGCTTTTCCCCTCAGATACACCGCATGCTGGCTTCTTACGAATACCAGCTTCGTCCTGTCCCGAGGGACGGCTTGGAGCATTTTATCAACAGCCGTGATTTCTGCGGCCTCAATGTAACCATACCCTATAAAAAAGCGGTTATGCCCTTTTGCGACCACATTGACCCGGACGCGGTCGAGATAGGCAGCGTCAACACCCTTGTGGTGAAAAACGGCAGGCTTTACGGCTACAACACGGACATACAGGGCTTTATCTGCATGGTCGAGAGAAGCGGCATTCCCTTCGAAGGCAAAAAAATAATAATCCTGGGCACCGGCGGCACAGCCATGACGGCCCAGGCGGCGGCAAAAAAACTGGGGGCAGGAGAAATAGTCCTAATCTCCCGAACCGGTGAAAACAACTATTCCAACCTTTCCCGCTATGCGGACGCCGACGTTCTGGTGAACACAACGCCGATGGGAATGTACCCCAATTGCGGCAAGTCCCCCGTGGATTTACGCCTCTTTCCCAAACTTTCCGGGGTTTTGGACGTAATTTATAACCCGCTTAAAACCGCCCTGCTGTTGGAGGCGGAAAGGCTTGGCCTCCCCTGTTCCGGGGGCCTGCCCATGCTGGTGGTGCAGGCAAAGGCCAGCGCCGAGCTTTTCACCGGTGAAAAAATAACCGACGCGAAGATAGAAGAAGTCATTTCCGCCCTGCGCCGGCTGATGAGCAACATAGTCTTAATCGGCATGCCCGGCTCCGGGAAAAGCACCCTAGGCAAAACGCTGGCGCAAGAGCTGGGGAAGAAATTTGTGGACACGGACGAGGAAATTGCCGCCAGGGCCGGCATGTCCATCCCGGAGGTTTTCACCCGACATGGGGAGGAGCATTTCAGGCAATTGGAATCTGAGGTCATTTCGGATTTCGGGAAGGAAACCGGGTACGTAATCGCCACGGGCGGCGGGTGCGTCCTTCGGGACGAGAACTACCTTCCCCTGCGTCAAAACGGCATGGTGATATATATTACACGGCCCTTAAAGGAGCTGCCCACCGATGGAAGGCCCCTCTCCCAGGCCGGCAGCTTGGAGGAAATGTTTAAGGCAAGGCGGCCCCGATACGAGTTGTTTGCGGACGCTGCTGTAGATAACTGCGGCGATTTGGCTCAAACAGTCGATAAAGCAATAGAGGTGTATTATGAAAATATTGGTGATAAACGGCCCTAATATCAACATGCTGGGTATAAGGGAAAAGGATATATACGGCTCCAAAACCTATTCGGACCTGATAAACTATGTCAAGAAAGAATGCGCAGAAATGGGCATTGAGACTGAATTCTTCCAGTCCAACCACGAAGGGGCAATTGTGGACGCCATTCAGGAGGCATACGGAAAGTATCAGGGCATAATCATTAATCCCGCCGCCTACACCCACACCAGCATTGCGATACTGGACGCCCTGAAGGCGGTGTCCATTCCCGCCGTGGAGGTGCATATCTCCGACATTTCCGTAAGGGAAGAGTTCCGGTGGATTTCCTACGCCGGCATGGCCTGCGTCAAGACCTTTGCCGGCTTCGGTTTCGAGGGATATGTGATGGCGGCAAGATATCTGAAAGAACTGATAGGAGGAAGCGCTTGACGCCGTTGTCCGGGCAACAAAAAAAGCTGCTACCCTATGGATAGCAGCTTTTATGTTTTGCTCTATTACAGCAGGCCCTGTTCCCGCATTGCCCTTATCTTTATAGGCAGGCCGAACAGATTTATAAAGCCCTCTGCGTCCTTTTGGTTGTAGTCGCTCTCGCCAAAGGTGGCTATTTCCTCGGAATAGAGGCTGTAGGGTGAGGAAACTCCTGCGTTGATAATATTGCCCTTATAGAGCTTGAGCCTTACCTTTCCCGTGACTGTTTCCTGGGTCTTATCCACAAAGGCCGCAAGGGCCTCCCTCAGCGGGGTGTACCACTGGCCGTTGTACACCAATTCGGCATATTTTACGGCAAGCTGGGCCTTCAGGTGGGCTGTATCCTTGTCCAGGCACAGGGTTTCCAGGATTTCATGGGCCTTATAGAGGATGGTGCCGCCGGGCGTTTCATAAACTCCCCTACTCTTCATGCCCACAAGGCGGTTTTCAACCAGGTCAAGGATGCCTATTCCGTTTTGCCCGCCAATCTCATTAAGCTTGAAAATTATTTCGCTGGCCTTCATTTTAACTCTGTCCAGAGCTACCGGCACGCCCTTTTCAAATTTCAGCTCAACGTATGTGGGCTTATCCGGCGCCATCTCGGGTGAAACGCCCATCTCCAAAAATCCGGGCTTATTGTACTGGGGCTCATTTTCCGGATTCTCCAAGTCAAGCCCCTCATGGCTCAGGTGCCATATGTTCTTATCCTTGGAATAGTTTGTCTCCCGGTTTATTTTCAGGGGTATATTATGGGCCTCGGCATAGTCAATTTCATCGTCCCTGCTCTTAATGTCCCACTCCCTCCAGGGAGCTATGACATTCATCTGGGGAGCCAGGGCCTTTATGGTCAGCTCAAAACGCACCTGGTCATTGCCCTTGCCGGTGCAGCCGTGGCAAATGGCATCGGCCCCCTCTTTCAGGGCCACCTCCACAAGCCCTTTGGCTATAACGGGCCTTGCGGTGCTGGTACCCAGAAGATAACCTTCATACTTTGCTCCAGCCTTCATGGTGGGGATGATAAAATCGTCCACGAACTCGTCAACCAAATCCAAAACATACAGCTTGGATGCCCCGGTCTTTATTGCCTTTTCCTCCAGGCCCTCAAGCTCGTCATCCCCCTGCCCCACGTTGGCGCAGACCGCAATAACCTCACAGCCGTAGTTTTCCTTCAGCCAGGGAATTATTATGGACGTGTCAAGCCCCCCGGAATAAGCCAGTACGCACTTTTTTATGTCCTTCATATTAAAGCCTCCAATTTGCGCTGATTGTGAAAAAGTATATCACTCCCCAGCGGCAATTGCAATAGTAATAATGCAAAATTATTAATGATTTTATGAATATTATTTATAATTTCCATAAATTATTCGAAAAACAATGAATATTATGCAGATTGACTTCCCGGCCATAATTTGCTAGAATAAGTCTGATTTATTACAGCATAAAAGAGGTACGAAAAGAATGTCCATAGAGAGATGCAGAGAATATTTCAGAGAGTTCGGAATAGAAGACAGAATTATGGAATTTGACGTGTCCAGCGCCACAGTGGAGCTGGCCGCTCAGGCAGTGGGGGTCATCCCCGCCAGAATAGCCAAGACCCTGTCCTTTAAGACACCGGAGAGCTGCATGCTGATAGTGACGGCCGGGGATTCGAGAATAGATAACAAAAAGTTCAAGGAAAGATTCGGGTTTAAAGCCAAAATGCTCACACCCGATGAGGTATTGGAGCTTGTCGGCCATCCTGTGGGCGGAGTCTGCCCCTTTGGAATTGACCCGGACATCCCCGTATACCTGGATAAGAGTATGATCCGCTTCAAGAGCGTATTCCCCGCCGTGGGCAGCGCCAACAGCGCCATTGAGTTGACAAATGAGGAGCTTTTCAAATACTCCAACGCCATAGAGTGGGTGGATGTGTGTAAGCTGCCCGGTGAATAATGAACATAAAAAATGACGGCAAAATTGGCCGTCATTTTTTATTAGAAACCGGAAAATCAAGTGGTCCAGGCATCCATGTCCATATAGTCAGCCCCGGTACGGGATTTCAGTTCCCTTGTATACAGAGCTATATTTGCCATCACCACCAGTAAGGTAATGGCTATCACAACAATGTGGCACTTTTTACCCCACCGAGATAATTGAAGTAGGGGAAAGCAAAACAAACAAGCAGGAGCAGAATCAAGCCGGCAGTAACCCAGTTGAGTTTTCTTTTTAAAGAAAGCATGCGTTCTCTGTTCATCAAACCAGACCTTCCGGTTTTTTTGGCATTATGCCCGGCCGGCGCTTGAAGTTAATTATAGTTTTTTGGCAAATACAAGTTATATGGTTTTTACTGGCAAATCAGCAACATAGTGTTGCATATTTGCCACACTTATGATACAATGTGAACTGTAAAAAACAAGTATTAAATCTCTTTCGGAGGACACTGATGGCTAAACTTGAAAGCAAAAATATTACCAACGATTTATCTAAAGACATTGATTTCAGGGAGGTCGTGGACAATCTTCTTGACGGCGTTCTGGTAACCAACGGTGAAGGAACAACTCTCTATGTAAATCCCTCCTATTGCCGCCACTCAGACATACAACCCGAAGAGATTTTAGGGCGCTCCGTGTTTGACATCGCCCGTGAGGGTGTTCTGTTCAAACATTCAGTTTCTGCGGACGTTATCCGCTCCAAACGCAAGGTTTCAGGCACTGGCTTCATGCGCACGATTAACGGGAAAAACATTAACGGATACGCCTCCGGCGTCCCCCTATTTGACAAGGACGGGAATATCCGGCTTGTGGTCAGCTCGGTAATGGACATTGATGAGCTAAAAACCCGCTTTGACGAATTCCGCAATTCAAGCGCGGAAAACGACGCGATACAAATCTATGAGAACTTCGGCGGCGACTCCGGCAGGCCCTTGCTGGGCGAGGATCCGGCGATTATAAAAATAATGCGGATAATAGCCATGGCCGCGCCTACGGATGTTACCATTCTCATAACTGGCGAATCCGGAGTGGGCAAGGAAGTCGTTGCAGATAGAATACAGCACCTCAGTAAGCGCAGGGACAAGCCCTATGTAAAGGTTAACTGCACCGCTATCCCCGCAAATCTTTTGGAATCCGAGCTTTTCGGCTACGAAAAAGGCGCCTTTACCGGCGCCAGATCCACCGGCAAGGCTGGACTCTTTGAAATCGCAAACCACGGGACAATACTGCTGGACGAAATCGGAGACCTGCCCATCGAGCTGCAGACAAAGCTGCTGCGGGTGCTGCAGGAAAAGGAGGTTATCCGTCTGGGCGGCACAAAGCCCATATCTCTGGATGTCCGCGTAATAGCCGCCACCAACGCAAATTTGCGTCAAAAAATACAAGAGGGCAAATTCCGCGAGGACCTATTCTACCGCCTGTCTGTAATACCTATCCATATACCGCCCCTCCGGGAGCGCAAGGGCGATATTATACCCATCGTAAAACACTATTTCAACGAATATTGCAAAAAACACAATCGCTCGCTTATCATGCCGGAAAGCGCCTACGTCAGCTTTGAAAGCTATGATTGGCCCGGAAATGTCCGGGAGCTTCAAAATGTGATTGAATACATTGTTATTTGCTCCGAGGACCAGTATTTTAATGTAAACAAGCTGGCTGAAATACTGGGTCTCCCCTCCGCGGAAAACGCACAGCCTGTCAACCTTCATGATGCCGTAGACCGCTTTGAAAAACAGCTTATCGAAAATGCTTTAAAGCATACCGGCGGCGTCCGGAAGGCGGCGTCATATCTGGGAGTCGACCCCTCCACCATATCCCGGAAAATGAAAAAGCACGGAATACGACCCCCGAAATAAAAAAGTTGGCATCAAATTTGCTACTATTAGTTTAGTGGAAGGACAATATCTAAGCCTTACAACCAACCTCCGGTGTCTTGTATTCACGTTTGAAGGGATTGAATGAAATGAGTGCTGGTATTAAGATTCCTACCTATGATTTAAGCGGCAAGGTAGCTATTATCACCGGTTCAACCCGCGGCATAGGCAACGCCATCGCAAAAGTTTTTGCGGCCTATGGCTGTGCAGTGGTTATTACGGGACGCAAGCAGGAAACCTGCGACAAAGCCGCCGCGGAAATTGTGGCGGCGGGAGGCAAGGCCATTGGAGTAGCGACTGAAATCACGAACAGTGAGCACCGGGAAAACCTCATTAATAAAACTGTTGAAAAGTTTGGAAAAGTGGACATACTCATCAACAATGCCGGCGTGGGCGGAAAAGAGGGCCCCATACTGGAAACGGAAGAAAACGAATGGGATACAACCATGGACACGGACCTGAAATCTCTCTTTTTTCTCTCCAAGCTCTTTGCAGCCCAGGTAAAGGAACAAGGAACGGGAGGACGTATTGTCAACATGGCCTCCGCCGCAGGCATTAAGGCGGCCAAATATACCAGCGCCTACGCCTGCGCAAAGGCGGCAGTCATTCACCTTACCAAAGTTATGGCCAATGAATGGGCAAGATACGGCATAAATGTCAATTCGGTCGCCCCGGGTTATATAATTACCGACATGACCAAGGATGTCATGGCAAACGAGAAAAATGCCGTTGCTGTCATGAAGATGATAGCAATGCGCCGTTTCGGCGAGGTGGATGACGTTGCCGGCGTAGCATTATTCCTCTGTACGGATGCAAGCAAATATATCACAGGAGTTCTAATCCCGGTCGATGGAGGTATGACTATTGGATAAGGCGTTGCAGAACTGCAACTATATTGCTAATCTGCAACAATCCCCGTGAATTCGCCAAATATCAATATTTATAGGATATCAAGAAAAATATGAGTTGCATTATTGCAACAGATTGAGGGGGACTATTATGCATTATATTGGAACCTACGAACAGTACCGTGAAAGACTTCTCAAGATGAAGCCCAACGTGTACTACAAAGGCAAGAAAATTGACCGTTCCAACGGAAAGCAGGGTGCAGAGCGCGACCTGGCCGACTGGATTCAGGGCGGCACCTACGTCATGAAGCAGTGCTATGACGCGGCCAACGACCCCAAATATGAGGACGTTTGCCTCGTTGAATCCAACATCCCCGGTATGGAGGGCAAAATCATTAACAGAGCCACCCATATCCACGGCAGCAAGGATGACCTGCTGAAGAAGCAGCTCATGACCAGGCTCATCTGCCACCGTGTTGGCGGCTGCATGCAGCGCTGCATGGGCACCGACGCCCTGAACGCCTTATTTAGCGTCACCTACGACTGCGACCAGGCAAACGGCACCGAATATCACCAGCGCCTTCTGAAGTACATAGCTTACTGCCAGAAAAATGATCTGATATGCAACTGCGCCCAGACAGACGTTAAGGGCAGCCGTAATCCCAAGTATAAGAGGCCCCATATGCAGCCCGACCCCGATTCCTTCGTACACGTAGTTGCCACTGACGTGGACGGCATCGGTGTTGACGGCAAGCCCTGCAAGGGCATTATTGTCCGCGGCGCCAAGGTCTGTAACTCCAACGCCCCCTATGTGGACGAGATTATAGCCCTTCCCACCAAGTTCATGAGCCAGGAAGACAGCGACTATGCTGTTGCTTTCGCCCTGCCCGCCGACTGGGACGGCATTAAGATTATGGCCCTGCCCGGCCAGCACCACAAGCGCATCAAGCTGGAGGCTCCCTACGCCAAGGTTGGCGACGTTGAATCCATGACCATCTTTGACGACACTTTCGTCCCCTATGACCGGGTGTTCATGTGCGGCCGCGACAATCCCGGCGTGGCCCGCTTTGCCGGTTATCTGGCTCTGATGTTTGCCCACTATCACCGCCATAGCTACACCGGCTGCAAGGCCGCCGTTTCCGAGGTTATTGCCTCCCAGGCCGCTCTTATTGCCGATGTGAACGACATCGCCAGGGAATCCCATGTCCGGGGCAAGCTCTGCGACATCATCCAGACTGCCGAGCTGGTATTCGCCGCCGGCCAGATGAGCGCCCACCGGGCAGTAGAGTTCCCCAGCGGCCAGTGGGTGCCCGACGAGGTTCTCACCAACTCCGGACGCCGCCTTGCCGGACAGAACATTTATCGTGAGTACGAGATTCTGGCAGACCTCACCGGCGGAATCTGCGCCAGCCTCCCCACCGAGGAGAGCTTCTATGATCCCGTGACTGCCCATCTGGTCAACAAGTACATCATGCGCAATCCCAAGTACACTGCCGAGGAGACCCACCGCGTCTTGCGCATGATGGAAGACCGCCTCTGCGACTCCTTTGACGCAGCCCAGGCTGTGGCCGGCGTCCACGGCGGCGGAAGCCCCCTGATGGAAGAGATAACCCTCATGAGCCGTTACGATGTTGAAGAACTGAAGAAGATTGCCAAGTACCTGGCCGGCTTTGAGGATCATCCCGAGTGCCCCCGCTACGAGCGTGAGGTACAGACACCGCGCAAGATGCTGGAGCGTTTTGACGCACTCCACAAGGAAAAGGCTGCCGAAAAGAAATAAGTATTCTTGCAAGGTGAAAACTAAGTCTAATATCTGGGCGACAAAAAATTTTGTCGCCCAGATACCAGCAAACTAAAGGAGTGATTTTCATGGCTAGAGACATAGCCATGCCTAGTTTTGACCTCACTGGCAAAACAATAATTGTCACCGGCGGGACAAAGGGTCTGGGTCACGGCATTGCTGCTACCCTTGCTCATTATGGCGCGAATGTGGTCATTACAGCGCGTACCGTGAAGGACTGCGAGACAGTAGCCGCCGAACTGAACGAAAAATATGTCCGCGGAAACAACAGGGTAATCGGCGTTCCCGCAGACTCCAGCAAACAAGCCGACATCGACAACGTCATAGCCAAAACCATTGAAAACTTTGGCGAGCTCAATATTCTTGTCAACAATGCCGGAATTTCCGGAAAAACCGCTAAAATCCTCACCGACGAGTGTGATGAGGAAAACTTTGATAAGGTTATAGCCGTTAACCTTAAGGGTGTTTTCCTGTTTGCAAAAGCTGCTGCAAAGCAGATGGTGACCCAGGGTAAAGGCGGCAAAATCATCAACATCGCTTCCGTTGGCGGCCTGGTAGGCGGCCCCGGCGTTGTGGCCTACGGCGCCTCCAAGGCCGGCGTTATCAGCCTAACTAAAACCATGGGTAATGAATTTGGCCGCGAGGGCATTAATGTAATCGCCGTATGTCCCGGTTATGTGGTAACCCCTCTTAACGAGGACATATTCCTTAACGAGGACGGAACCCCCACTAAGATTTATGAATTGTCGGCCAAAAATACTGCTGTTCGCCGTTTGGGAGAAATTGAAGAAATTGCAGGGCCCGTATGCGCTCTCTGCTCCGACTGTTTCAGCTACATGACCGGCACTTACATCGTAATTGACGGCGGACAGACTATCGGAAGATAAGGACGGGTTGAAATGGAATTCAAAAACATTATTTACAAGGTTGAGGACAATATAGCCACCATACAGCTAAACCGCCCAAAGGCTCTCAACGCCTTAAACAGCGGCATTAACAATGACATTCTTGCCGCTTTGGAGCTTGTAAAAGCGGACAGGAGCATTCGTGTTCTTATCATCACCGGAAATGAAAAGGCTTTCGCCGCCGGTGCGGACATTAAAGAAATGTGCGACGCCACTCCCAGCTATGCCCGCTCCTTCTGCAGTGCAGCAATAGATATTAATAACACGCTGGAGAGCCTTCCCATTCCCACCATCGCTGCCGTAAACGGCTTTGCGCTGGGCGGCGGATGTGAATTGGCCCTGGCCTGCGACTTTAGGGTTGCCGGGTATAAGTCAAGATTCGGTCTTCCTGAGGTAAGCCTGGGCATTATCCCCGGCGCCTGCGGAACCCAGCGCCTTATTCCCCTAGTGGGACTTGCCAAAACCCGTGAGGTGGTTATGCTTAACACTATCATTAAGGGTGAGGAGGCTCTTGCCATTGGTCTTGTAAACCGCCTGGTTGACGATGCCGAAGTCTATGACGAAGCCGTCAGGTTGGCCAAAGAGCTTATGGCCAAGCCCGCTTTGGCCCTGGCAGCCGCAAAAACCGCTATCAACGCCGGCGCTTATGGAACCATTGAGGAAGGCAAGAAAATTGAGTGCAACGAATTTGCCCTCCTTTTTGACACACATGACCAAAAAGAGGGCATGAAGGCTATGCTGGAAAACAGAGAGCCTAAGTTTACCAACAGCTAATGCTAATAATATCAGTCAAAAATTGAGTTATAGGAGGAACAACTATGTCAATTAAAACGATTGCTGTTTTGGGACAAGGCCAGATGGGCTCCGGGATTACCCAGCACGCCGCCGCCTGCGGCTATGAGGTTTTGCTGTACGGACGCAACCCCGAAAAGGTCGCCAAAGCTGTTAACCGGATTGAAAAGTCCTATGGAAGAAACGTGGAGAAAGGCCGTATGACCGAGGAAGACAAGGCTGCCGCCATGGCCAACATCAGGACCACTAGCAGGCTTGAGGACGTAAAGGGCTGCGACATTGTCATCGAGGCCGTTGCCGAGGACCTTGAGCTTAAGAAGGATTTCTTCAGGCAGTTGGACAAAATCTGCAAACCCGAAACCATCCTTGCCACCAACACTTCTTCCATGAGCATCTCAGCCATTGCTGAGGCCACCAACCGCGGTGACAAGATTATCGGCATGCACTTTTTCAGCCCCGTGCCCATCATGAAACTGGTTGAAATCATCCTGTGCCCCAGCACCTCCGATGCCACCTATGAAACTGTCCGCGAGCTGTGCGACGGTCTTAAGAAAGTCTCCGTCAAGATACTCAAAGATACGCCCGGCTTTATCGTGAATCGCGTACTCTTCGCATATTTCCTCGAGTGCATCCATATTTATGAGGAAGGCATTGCCTCCAAGGAAGATATTGATTTGGCTATTAAAAACGGCCTGAACCACCCCATGGGCCCCTTTAATCTTATGGATATGGGCGGCCTTGATACATTCCCCCACGTCTGTGAAACTCTTCAGGCCATTGACAAGGACCGCTTTGCCTGTCCCAAAAGCGTCAAAAAGCTGGCTGCCGAAGGCAAGTACGGCATGAAAACCGGCGAAGGCTGGTACACCTATAACAAATAAACCCTTGGTTTCCTCTTTCTTATCAGCCTCGATATTAATTCACTGTATGATAATCTAACAGGAGGTATTCTTCTAATGGAAATGAGAGACGTAGTAATAGTAGCATACGGCCGCAGTGCGGCTGCCCGTGCTTTCAAAGGCAGCTTTGCCAAAATGCACCCCATCGAGTACAGTGCCCAGGTTCTCAAGGGCGTTCTGGCTCGTATTCCCCAGCTGGATCCCGCCGACATCGAGGACGTAATAGTTGGCTGCGCTATGCAGTTTGGTGAGACTTCCATGAATATTGCCCGGCTAATTGTCAACCGCGCGGAGCTACCCGACAGCGTAAGCGGCATGACCATCAACCGCTTCTGCTCCTCCGGCCTTCAGAGCATTTCAATTGCCGCAAACGCTATCGCTTGCGGCGAGGGTGATGTTTATGTTGCCGGCGGCGTAGAGTCCATGTCCTATACCTTCGGCAAGTACGACAGCATACACAACGACCTCTGGCTGGATGAGCATTATCCCGGCGCATACATGAGTATGGGAATCACCGCCGAGAACGTTGCCAAAAAATACAGCATCACCCGCGAGGAGATGGACGCTTTCGCTGTTGCTTCCCACGCCAAGGCCGCCAAGGCCCAGGCCGAGGGCAAGCTGGCTCCCAGCATCATCCCCGTTGTTGTAACCGACCACCACGGCAACCCTGTTCTGGACGAGAACGGCAACCAGATAGTTGTCACCAAGGATGAAGGAATCCGCCCCAACACCAGCATGGAGATCCTGGCCAACCTGAAGCCCTGCTTCATCACTGACGGCACCGGCCTTGTAACCGCTGGTACTTCCTCCCAGACCAACGACTGCGCCGCTTTCGTAGTTCTGATGTCCGCCGAGAAGGCTGCCGAGCTGGGCGTCAAGCCTCTGGCCAGACTCAAGAGCTTTGCCGTTGCCGGCTGCGACGCGACCCTCATGGGTCTCGGCCCCATCTACGCCGCTCCCAAGGCTTTAGAGCGTGCCGGCATCACTATTGACGAGCTGGATGTCATCGAACTCAACGAGGCCTTTGCCGCCCAGTCAATCCCCTGCATCCGCGAGCTTGGCCTCCCAATGGAGAAAGTAAATCCCTACGGCGGCGCTATAGCTCTGGGTCATCCTCTGGGCTGTACCGGCGCTATCCTCGCCGGAAAGGCCATCGACTACCTGACCGATACGGGCGGAAAATTCGCCCTTATCACCATGTGCATAGGCGGCGGTATGGGCGCAGCCGGCGTCCTGGAAATGTGCTGACCGCCGTACTCAGGATTTAAATACCTAAATTCAATGAAAAGACCAGTCTTGGGACTGGTCTTTTTTAACCATGCCGCACGGCTTTGTGCTCGCTGTGGCAAAATATTCTGCTTTTTATCAAGTGAAAACGACATCCTAGGAACTCAGCTGCAAATTAACAATCAGCGAAAAATAATAAACCCTCCCCCCTGCCGGGAGCGGCACTTTTCCCTGTGGAAAAGTACCCAAAAGACACTTAAGGGCTGCGGCCCTTAAGAATCCCGCACAAACCCTAAAACAAACGTAGCGGTCCAAATACACAGGGGGAGATTCACAAGAGGAGGCGGCTTTTTAAAAGCCCCCTCTTGTGCGGCTCTTTAGCTACTTTCTGGCCGAACAGAAAGTAGCTCCCAGAAGGTACCATATGGGATGTTGTTTTTCAGATGCACAGAATATCGCCCTATTTGCTGATTAAGCATATAGGGCGGTTTCATTTGAAAATATCTTATTTCAAAACCACGCGATTAAAGTTCTTCTTTCCTCTTTTCAGAACGACACCCTCACCCGAAAGTTCCTGGGCAGTAAATGTCAGGCCGAACTCCGTAACTTTTTCGCCGTTTGCCTCAATACCGCCCTGGGTTATTGCCCTGCGGGCCTCGGATTTGCTGGGGCACAGTCCGCTCTTCTGCAGAAGAGTAAGTATATCGATGGCGCCGTCCGCCAAATCCCCGGCAGACAACTCAGTGGTGGGCATATTGGACGCATCCCCTCTGGAAAACAAAGCCCTGGCAGTATCCCTGGCCTTTATCGCTTCCTCCTCGCTGTGAATGAGTTTGGTAAGCTCAAATGCCAGAAGTTCCTTGGCCTGGTTAAGCTGGCTTCCCTGCCACTTTTCCATCTCCGCAATCTCTTCCAGAGGGACAGAAGTGAGCTTCTTAAGACAATTAATTACGTCGGCGTCTTCAACGTTGCGCCAGTACTGGTAGAACTCAAAGGGGCTGGTCTTGTTGGGGTCAAGCCAGACTGCACCCGCCTGTGTTTTGCCCATTTTCCTGCCGTCGGAAGTAAGGAGCAGAGTGATGGTCATGCCGTATGCGTCCTTGCCCAGTTTCCTGCGGATTAGCTCCGTGCCGCCCAGAATATTGGACCACTGGTCGTCTCCTCCGCACTGCATAACGCAGCCGTATTCCTTGTAGAGATGATAGAAGTCGTAGCTCTGCATAATCATGTAGTTGAACTCCAGGAAAGAGAGCCCACGCTCCATGCGCTGCTTGTAGCACTCGGCTCTCAGCATATTGTTAACGGAGAAGTGAGCTCCTACTTCCCTAAGCATCTGGACATAATTCATGTCCATGAGCCAATCCGCGTTATTAACCATGAGAGCCTTGTCCTCCGAGAAGTCAATGAACTTGCTCATCTGCTTTTTGAAGTTTTCAGCGTTCTGCTGAATGGTTTCAAAAGTCATCATGTTGCGCATATCGGTGCGCCCGGAAGGGTCTCCTATCATGGCCGTGCCTCCACCCAGAAGCACAATGGGTTTGTTGCCGGCAAACTGAAGGCGGCGCATCAGGCTCAGAGCCATAAAATGCCCTACATGAAGGCTGTCCGCCGTGGGGTCAAAGCCTATATAGAAGTTGGCTTTGCCGTTATTTATAAGTTCCTTTATTTGCTCTTCGTCGGTCACCTGGGCAATAAGTCCCCGGGCCTGCAGTTCTTCATACAGTGTCATTGCCATTATCTCCTTTAACTCATTTGCTTTTCTTATATCTCTCCGCGGCGGAAAGCTGTTCCTCCGCACTGGCAAGTGTTGTCAGCGTAATGTTGTCCCCTCCGTGGAGACGGGCAAGCTCCTGCCTTCGCCCTTCCCTGTCCAGCAGGGTAACACTTGTATATGTACGGCCGTTCCGCTCTGTTTTTTCAATGGAAAAGTGGGCGTCCGCCATCGCGGCTATCTGGGGCAGGTGAGTGACGCACAGAACCTGCTTGCTGCGGCCGAGATTGGCCAGCTTTTCCGCCACCCGCTGAGCAGCAATGCCGGATACTCCGGCGTCAATCTCGTCAAACACCATTGTATTAACCTGGTCGTTTTCCGCGAAAACGTTTTTCATGGCCAGCATTATTCTGCTGAGCTCACCGCCGGAGGCAATGCGGCTGATGCGGCCCGGCTCCTCCCCTGCGTTGGCAGACATCAGAAACCGGACTTCATCGCCGCCATTTGAATCAAAACCCGGCTCCCCGCTCTGGGGCCTTATCTCAACCTTGAAGCGGACGGAGGGCATGTTCAGCTCCCTCAGCTCCCGGACAATACGCGTCTCCAGCTTTTCAGCGGCTTTCTTCCGGCACTCCGTCAGTTCCCCGGCCGCTTTCAGCGCGGCCCTGGTTAGTTCTTCAAGCTCCCTGTGCAGTTTTTCCAAACGGTCATCCGCATATTCGATTTCGTCCCTTTTTCGGTGGCATTCTTCCAGATGTGCCAGCATCTCCTCTTCCCCGCCTCCGTATTTTCTGGACAATCGCCTCAGAAGCGCAAGCCGGCTCTCCAGGGCATCATATTCCTCGGGAGAAAAATCCAATCTGTCGCGAAAGTCCCGAAGGAGCTCGGCGGCGTCCTCTAAGAGGTACATTGCCTCGTCCACGGTTTTTCCGGCCTTGTCCAGCTCACTGCTGATTTCGGCTGCCCTGCCTATCATATATGAGGCCTCCTGGGCCAGTGAAACGGCGGAGCTGTCACCCGCGTAAAGGGCGCTGTAAGCGGCATCCACCGCCTCCGTAAGCTTTCCGGCGTTTTTCAGAAGCTCCCGTCGGGCGGAAAGCTCCTCCTCCTCACCGGGGCGGAGGGCAGCCCTTTCAAGCTCGTCTATCTGGTAGTCCAGGCTTTCGATAAGCCTTTCCTTTTCCATCTCGTCAATTGTTAACCTCTCTATTTCCCGGACCGCGGCCCGGTATCGCTCATAAACCTTCCGATATTCCTCCAGCCTGCCGGACAACCCGCCAAAGCGGTCCAGATAATCCCTGTGCCTCGTCTCGTCCATAAGCTGGCGTCCGTCATTCTGTCCGTGAATGTCCAGCAGAAGGGAGCCAAGGCTGCGGAGCTGGGATACCGACACCGGCACCCCGTTAACCCGGCAAGTGGATTTGCCGTCGGCGGAAACCCGGCGTTGGAGCACAAGAAAATCATCTTCCAAATCCACGCCGTTTTCCTGGCACCATGCGGATACGCCCTCATCAATAGAGAACACGGCACTGACCATGCATTTGTCCGCACCTGCCCGCACCAGTTCGCGGCTGGCGCGCCCGCCGAGAACGGCGTCAATCGCGTCGATGATAATGGATTTTCCGGCGCCCGTCTCTCCGGTCAAGACGTTAAGCCCCTGGGAAAATTCTATATCCGCCAGTTCGATAACCGCAATATTCTCAATATGGAGTTCTCGGAGCATATGCAATCACCTCCGATTTAATCGGCATCTGGTCATTCCGTCCAAAATCGCCCGCCCCGCAAACTCAGAGCATGACCTCTATTTCTCTGCATAGCTGCTCTGCCGATTCATTATCCTTCATGGCCAAAAAGGCCGTGTCATCACCTGCTAAAGTGCCAATCAAATTAGGAATGCTCATATTGTCCAGCGTAGAACAGGCAGCATCGGCAAGTCCGGGCAATGTTTTAATCACAATAATATTCTGAGCGACGGCATATGAAGTCACGCTCTCCCGGAATATTTTCCTCAGGCGCGCAGCGTAGTCGCTTATCTCATCCCTGTTAGACTGCACATACCGGTAGTGGCCGTCGGGAGAAAGTTCTTTTACCAGTCTCAGTTCCTTGATATCCCGTGAGAGGGTGGCTTGAGTGCTTTTTATGCCTTTTTCCAACAAAGCTTCCATAAGCTGGTTCTGGGTCTCTATGTCCTTTTCGGCTATGATCTCCAAAATCTTTGCCTGTCTGGATGACTTCATTTTCGTTCCCCCAATTTTTCATATGCTATATCATAAAAGCTCTTTTTTCCCAAATGGGCAAGAACTGTTTCGAACTTTGATTTCTTTATTACCAGCTCGTCGCCGTTTTGCAGTTCTATGGTGCTGAAACCGTCTACCGACAAAACTGTACTCTTGCCGGTGAGATCGCCGGTATATACAGTTACCTCCCGCTCGGGAGCCAGCACAAAGGATTTGGCAGCCAGTACATGGGCGCATATAGGCGTCATTATAATGTTTCGGGCAGAGGGCTCCACCAGGGGGCCCCCGGCAGACATGGAATATGCGGTAGAACCCGTGGGCGTGGCAATAATTATGCCGTCTCCCTTGAAGGCGGATATTGTCTGCCCGTCACCCCGCGCCTCCAGTTCAATGGCATGAACTATACCTCTCACTACCGCATCATTAAGGGCGTTATCGGAAAATACCACCTGTCGGTTCCGGATGAGCTGGACCTCTAACATCATGCGGCGGTCGGGGATATAATTCCCCAGGGCGGCGTCCACCAATCTGTCGACCTCCTGAGGCTCCAGTTCAGCCATAAAGCCTTTATTTCCAAGGTTTACTCCCAAAATTGGAACCTGCTCCGGCAACGCCGCCCGGGCTGTATGAAGTATGGTCCCGTCCCCGCCGAAGGACACCATCAGCCGCGCCCCGTGAATTGCCTCCTCTATGGGGGTTACCGGTACCCCATGCGGCAATTCCACATCCTTGCCCGCATAAAATATCGGGCTTATAAGCACCTTGAGGCCCGATTTTTCCAGGAGTTCCTTGGCCTCCAGGGTCAGACGTAGGCCATTGTCTCTGTATGGATTTGGGCAGAGAACCACATGATTGGACATAGGGTTTTTCCTTTCTTTCTTGAAGAGATATGCTGCTTTGGCTATGCGCATGAGCCGCAGGAACCCGCTTCACTGCTGCCGAGACTTGAAGTGTTCATGCGAAGCTGCAACCAGGGAGGCGGTATCCAGCCCGGAAGACGGGTGTACACCCTTTTTCAGGTGGGCCAGGTATTCAATATTCCCCTCTGGCCCCCTTATTGGGGAAAAATCCAGCCCCAGGACAGTAAAGCTCGCTTCCTTTGCAAAGGCCATAAAGCCCTCAACAACCTCCAGGTGGGTCTGCCTGTCCCGGACAACTCCCTTTTTGCCTACCTTTTCCCTACCGGCCTCAAACTGGGGTTTAATAAGGCAGATGCAGTCCCCATCCTCCCGAAGGAGCTCCCCTACCACGGGTAATACCACTCTCAGGGATATAAAGCTCAGGTCCATAACCGCCAAATCCAGCTTTTCGGGTATCTGCTCAGAGGTGACATACCGGATGTTTGTCCGCTCCATGGTAACTACCCTGGGGTCGTTTCGTATGCTCCAGGCAAGCTGACCGTAGCCCACGTCCACCGCATAGACCTTGGCCGCCCCGTTTTGAAGGAGCACGTCCGTAAAACCTCCAGTGGATGCGCCGCAGTCAACGCAAATCATACCGGCAGGGTTAAAATCAAAAGCTTTCAAGGCCTTTTCAAGTTTCAGCCCGCCCCGGCTGACATAGGGAAGCGCTTCGCCATGAATCTCTACACTGCAATCCGGGGATACCATGGTTCCGGGCTTATCCACCCGCTGCCCGTCCACAAAGACAAGGCCGCTCATAATAGTGGTCCTGGCCCGCTCACGGCTGGGGGTCAGGCCTAAGTCGAATACCAGCTGGTCAAGCCTGACTTTCTTCATCCCGCACCCCGTTTCCGCCCACGAGTTCCAATGCCGCAACCAGTATTCCCCGGGCGTCAAGGCCTTTGAGAGCCAGAAGTTCATCTATAGTTCCGTGGGTGACAACGCCGTTTCCAAGATTAAGCAGCCTTGCTCCTTTCAAAACCATGCCGGAGGCTGCAACTGAAGCCAAAATACGGCTGCCCACGCTGCCCGCGCTACACACGTCCTCGGCCACAAGCAGCCGGCCAGTGCGTGCAAGGGAAGCAAGGACTGTCTTTTCATCCAGGGGATTAATCAGGTTGAGCTTAATCACCTCGGCAAAGCATCCCTTTTCCGCCAGCATTTCCGCCGCCGCTATAGCCTGATTTATCATGATTCCATAGCTGACTATTGTAATATCGGTACCCTGCCGGAGTCTCACCGCAGGGAGGCTCGCAGTGGATTTTTTATATATGCCCTCGACGCCACGGGGATACCGTACGGCAGCAGGGCCAGATATACGGTACAGGGCAAGCTCCAGCATCTCGCGAAGCTCTGCAAAGCTGGCGGGACAGAGGATGGCCATATTGGGCACGGAGCAAAGGTAATTCACGTCAAAGACCCCATGGTGGGTTTCCCCGTCCTGGCCTACCAGTCCGGCCCTGTCCACCGCCAGCACCACATGAAGTTTTTGAAGGGCTACGTCATGTATGAGCATGTCATAGCTACGCTGCAAAAAGCTGGAGTAGACGGCGACAACCGGCTTTACTCCCTGCTTTGCCATGCCGGCAGCCATGGAAACGGCATGTTCCTCGGCGATGCCCACGTCAAAAAACCTGTCGGGAAACTCTCTCGCATAGGAAGTAAGGCCGGTACCGCTCTCCATGGCAGCGGTAATGGCGCATATGCTCTCATCTTTTTCCGCCAGGGATTTAAGAGCGTCTCCGAATACCGTTGAAAAGCACTCATCCCCGTTTTTGGGTATCCCCTTTTCCGGATCAAAGGGGGAGACTCCGTGACAGGCCTCAGGATTTGCCTCGGCAAAGCTGTAGCCCCTGCCTTTTTGAGTAATTACATGTACCAGCACAGGACATCTCAATTCCCTTGCCCAGCGAAGGACAGATTCCATTTGCGGTATATCATGCCCGTCCACAGGCCCCAAATATATAAAGCCCATTTGCTCAAACATGGTTTCAGTCAGAAGTATGTCCTTTATCCGTTCTTTAATCTTATGGAGAAAGCCGTACAGGGCGGGGGCCCTGCCAACTATCCGGCGATAAGCTCTTTTGAAACTCAAATAGCCCGGCTTTACCCTCTGCCGGGCGAGAAGCTTCGATATGCCGCCAACGTTTTGGTTAATTGACATGCCGTTGTCATTGAGAATGACAACCAGAGGCTCCCCGCTCTCACCTGCATCGGATAATCCCTCATAGGCCAGTCCACCTGTAAGGGCTCCGTCGCCAATCAGGGCCATCACATCGTAATCCCGTCCCAGGCGGGTCCTCGCCCTGGCCATCCCCAGCGCCACTGAAACGGAATTTGAGGCATGGCCGGCTATAAAGGCGTCGTGGGCGCTCTCAGCAGGCTTGGGAAAACCGGCTATGCCGCCCAGGCATCGGAGGGAATCGAAACCCTCCCGACGCCCGGTGATCAGCTTATGGACATAACTTTGATGTCCCACGTCAAAAACCAGCCGGTCGCAGGCAGTGTCGTATACCCGGTGTACGGCCACCGTCAACTCGACAGCGCCCAGGTTGGAGGATAGATGCCCGCCGGTCCTGGAAATGCTTTTTATCAGAAAATCCCTTATCTCACGGCAGAGCTGGGATAACAATGCCTTATCCAACGCTTTGATATCTTTCGGGGAATTAATTGAGTTTAATATATTCAAAACCTTGACCTCTTTACGAATATGCATTTTTGTCAGTTCTATTATTCTAGCAAAAACCGCCCGTTATGACAATAGTTTGCAGGCGGTTCTCAAAAAAATATTCATTAATCGGTTTATTAATATTCATTGGCAAATGAATAAAAGCTACTAACTTTTTCTTTCCGCCAGGTAATCGGCCAGCTGTTCAAGGAAGTCCGTATCTGAAAACTTTCCTCTAATAGCTGCCTTGGCTTCTTCGGTTTTTTGTCGAATCAGCGCCTCGCAGCCTTCCACTCCCAGCAGGTCAACGAAGGTGGTCTTGCAGTTTGCCTTATCGGAGCCTGCGGGCTTGCCCAGTACCTCCGTAGTGGAGGTGCAGTCGAGAATATCATCCCGTATCTGGAAGGCCAAGCCTATGGCTGTGGCATAATCCCCGGCGGCAGTTTTCTGCTCCTGTGTTCCCCCCGCCGCCTCCACTCCCATCAGCGCCGCCGCCCGTAAAAGCGCCGCGGTCTTCAAATCGTGGAGGAGTGTTGCCTGCTCCAGGCTCAAATCCATGCCCTGGCCTTTCATGTCCAGGTACTGGCCGGCGCATATGCCGTCTTCCCCCGCCGCTTCGGCAAGGGTTTTCCCCGCCGCCACCACAGTTTCCGGCGGCAGTTCTGCCGCCAGCAGAGTCCGGAAAGCCGCCGCCTGCAGAGCGTCCCCGGCAAGGGTGGCGGTGCACTCCCCGTATATGATGTGGTTTGTAGGTTTGCCCCTGCGCAGGCAGTCGTTGTCCATGCACGGCAGGTCGTCATGTATAAGGGAATAGGTGTGCAGCATTTCCACAGCGCAGGCCAGGGGCAGGGCAAACCCCATATCTCCCCCGGCCGCCCGGCAGAACTGCAGAAGCAAAACGGGCCGTATCCGCTTGCCTCCTGCCAGTAGGCTGTAGCGCATGGCCTCCAACAATTCCCCGTAGGGAGCATTCCCAATAAAGTATTCTTTTAAACCGTCCTCCACCAGCCGTTGGCAGCGGCGGTATTCCCGGCTGAAATCCATCATATCAGTCCTCGGAATCGAAGGGCAGCTCAACCGGTTCCCCGTCCGAGCCTTTTTTCAGACGGACTACCTTTTGTTCCGCCTCGTCCAGCATTTTAGTGCAACTGCCTATGAGGCTGGTGCCTTCTTCAAAAAGCGCAAGAGCCTGATCCAAAGGGGCGTCGCCTTTTTCCAGCTGCCTGACAATGCTGTCCAGCCGGGCAAGGGCCTCTTCAAAGGATAACGTTTTATCGCTCATTTAGTTTCCTCCTGTTATTTTGGAAAGACGGCAAGTTATGTTTTTTCTTCAACCAGGCATTTCAGCCTGCCCTTATGGAGACTCAGGTTGAGCCTGCCGCCTACCTTCACCTGAGCTGAATCGCGTATAATATTGTTCTCCTCGTCCGTGGCTATGGAATAGCCCCTTGACAACACCTTAAGAGGGCTCAGGGCGTCCAAAGAAGCCGCCAACCGGACAAATTCATGCCGGTGTCCGGATACTATCCGCTCCGAGGCGGACACAAGACGGTTGCGAATAAAATCCAGTTCCATGCGCTTCTGGTCTATATATCCCGTAGGGGTCTGCATGACCCGCGTGTTTTTTATCTGCTCCAGGTGGTTTTTAAGCTCCATGAGCTTCTTGCGCATGGCCTGGTTGAGCCTTATTTCCGCGGCAAGAATATTCTCGCGCATTTCACTTTGGTCCGGAACCGCCAATTCCGCGGCGTTTGAGGGGGTGGCAGCCCGCAGGTCCGCCACATAATCGGAAATTGTCACGTCAGGCTCATGCCCCACTGCGGAGATAACGGGTATTTGGGAGGCGGCTATGGCCCTGGCCACCCTTTCATCGTTAAAGGCCCAGAGGTCCTCTATGCTCCCGCCGCCCCGTCCGGTAATGATGAGATCCGCTACTTTATGTTTATTTGCGTATTTCAGGGCCCCTACGATTTCCGGCGGAGCCTCGGCCCCCTGGACGCGCACCGGCAGGATAATGACCTTGGACATGGGCCAGCGAACTCCCAGAACCCGAATAATATCCCGTACGGCCGCTCCTGCCCCGGAGGTAATAACGGCGATGCGGTCAGGATATCTCGGCAGGGATTTTTTCAGCGCCTTATCAAACAGGCCCTCGGCATGCAGCTTTGCTTTAAGCTGCTCATAGGCCACATAGAGGTCCCCCATGCCCTCCGGCGTCAGGTTGCCGCAGTAGAGCTGGTACGCGCCGTCCCGGCTGTAGACGTCCACGCGGCCATAGGCTAAAACCCCCATGCCGTTTTCCGGCCGGAACCGGAGCTTTGAGGCGTTGCCCCTAAACATGACGCAACGCACGGAGCTGTTTGCGTCCTTCAGCGTAAAGTAGTGATGCCCCGACGGGTAAATCTTATAATTTGACAACTCGCCCCGTACGCAGACCCCGGCCAGTACCGGGTCCAGCTCAAAAAGGCCCTTTATCCGGTCATTCAGCTCTGTTACCGTAAATATTTGTTGTTCCATTAATGCCTCCGGATTTATCGCTAAATATCCTCTGTGAAAGGGCTTTCCCCGCCGGACTGAAACTCTTTGCGGCCTTCAAGCTCGCCCCGGACAAAGCCCCCCAAAACTCCGTTTATAAAGGATACCGTTTCCTGCTCCTCGTAAGCTTTGGCCAGTTCCACAGCCTCATTGATGGCAGCGGCGCTGGGGACGTCCTCCATATAGAGTATCTCGTACATGGCACAGCGTAAAATCGCTGCGGCAATCTTTGAGATGCGCCCCAGCTTCCACCCTTTTGAGTATTTTTGAATATAGTTGTCAAGCTCCTCCCTGTGCCGGGTCACCCCTTCGATGATGCGCCTGATGTAGCTCATCTGTTTCTCGTCGGGGAATTCGGAAAAGAGCTTGTCCTCCTTGGCCAATCCGTCAAAATACTCTCTTTCGAAGAAATACTCCACAGCTTCCCGGGGATCGGCCTTTGTGATGGCCAGGGCAAAGCACAGCCTGACGGCAATTTCCCTGGCGGCTGTTCTGGTCATGGTTTTTCCTCCGTACGCAGGCGAGGGCATAGGTCACCCTACGCCCCGCCGCAAAGATATTGTTATTGCTTATTAAAAGCCACGCCGGAAATGTGGACATTAACTGTGGCAGCAAAACCCGTCATGGATTCCACAGCGGCGTAGACCGCCTCCTGTACTTTTTCAGCCACGTTGGTTATGCTGCAGCCGAACCGGACCATTACCAACACGTCGACAGTAATCCGGTCTTCCTCAAACTGGACCTTAATGCCTTTGGCAATACTCTTCTTGCCCAGCAATTCCGCCAGCTCCGTACCAACGGTATTGGCAAGTCCGGCAACGCCCTCCACCTCTGAAACGGCAGCGGCCACCATAACGGAAATTACTTCATCGGAGATATTGATACTGCCCTTTTCATCCTGGATAGTGATGTAGTTATCGGCCATATTTTCGCCCTCCTTTTGTGTCTTTATTATTTTACCACAAAAGGAAGGAAAAATAAAGCATCTTATTCTTCGTTCTTAACTTCTATTATATTTATCTGCGCAAGGGTAAAATCCGTCTCGCTGGTGACGGTGTCGGTTATACGGGCAACTTCCACCTCGCTGAGGCCTTCCATGGGCGCCGGTACGGCAATGGTAATCCGGTCATCGTTGATGAAGGCTACGCAATCAGCGAACCCCTTTGCTAAAAGCAGGTTTTCAACCTGGCTCTCCTGCATTGACCAGGTTGCCATGACGGCAATCTCATCCATGGCGCTGTCAATGACCTCCTGTGAGGCGTTCTCGTTTCCGGCGGCGATTTCCAACAGCTTCAGAGCTTCATCTCTGGACTGCTGTCTGGTCAGTCGCGCTTCGGCAAAATAGTCGGAAACGGGGTCTGTTTCGATGGTGGCCGTTCCCTCTTCCTCACCCTCCAGAGCAGACATATACTCATCCTCGGCTCCCGACATTGCCATATCTTCCGCATTTACCAAGTCGCTGTCCGCCGTGCCCCATTTGTTGTTGTACGACCAGTTCAGATAGACTGCCACACATACAAACAGCAGCACCGTTATAATCACTATGTTCCGCTTAACATTATTTCTCAAAGCCCCTACCTCCTAGTTATTATTCATTTCAATTACTGTAATTTGATCGCTGCTCAGGCCGGTAAAGGCCGACACTGCTTCCGTCACGTCCAACCGCACCCGGGCGGAACCGGCTCCCTGACAGATAATTACCGCGCCCAGATATTCCGGGTATTCGTACCGAAGCTCGACTGCCGACTGGTTTCCTGAGCCTTTGGATACTATAATCGCCTTGTTCTCGGATTCGGCCAGCTCCCGGGTGGCGGTGGACTTAAGGGACAACAGCACTTTCACCTTCCCTACGCCCCGAATTTGCGCCAGGGCCTCCTTCAGCCGGTTCTCCTCTTCAGCTAAGGAAAACGCAGGGACTTCGAGGTCCCGTACATCCTGGGTGGGTTCCTTCTTATTGCTGCTGCCGGTGGGCAATAGTATTAATACCAGGCCCAGCAGAAGCACCAATAACATATACTTGTTTTTGAGCAGCTTGCCTGCTGTCTCTTTTATATTCTTAATTTCCTTGGTTTTCATCATTGCTCCAATACTGCCTTCCTCGTGGTATGCCTAATTCCGCCTCAATCAGCCCGGCCAGATTGTTCTTCTGCTGGTCCGGGCCTTTTATCTGGAGATGAGCTTCATACGGATACCAATACCCCTCATCACCCCACTTTACCGTTACCGCCGCCACGGTGCAGTCAAGTCCTAAAATCCGTGCTTTGTCCAATATATATGCCGAACATTCCTCTTCTATGATAGTTCGCTGCAACCTGTCTGAGGTTTCTCTGGCCGCCGCGGTTATCCGGTCCATATCCGCTCTGTACTGGGCCAGTCCCACGGAATAAGTTTCGAAATCAAACTCCAGCACTGGCTTAATAAGAGCAATTATCATTACCGCCCCGCAAACCAGGCGCATCACGCTGCGCACCCTGCTCTTTGGCGTAAGGCTTAATGCCAGCCCCGTGATTACCGCCGCTCCTGTCAGGCCCAGAATCCACGTGCGAATCAGCTCCATCACAGACCACTCACCGCCCTTATGCTGGAAATAATGGAAAAGAAGAGCATGAGTGCCCCCACCCCTGTGAGGGACAGGACCATTCCAAAAGCGCCGCCTATGCTGCTTATCAGGCCGGAAAGGCGGCTGTCGGACAGTGCCCCCGCCATTCCTGCGGCAGCCTTGTATATCAGGTATTGCGCCCCCAGGGTCAAAAAGGGCGTAAGGCACACTCCCGCCACGGCAAGCAGGCCGAATACGCCAATGGCATTGCGCAATATGGAAGCCCCCGCCACAACGGTGCTTGCCGCATCGGAAATAATGCTCCCCACTACCGGGAGGGTGGTGGACAGGGTTGTCTTGGCAATCCTTGTGGACACCACATCGGTGCTTCCGGAAATGATTTCCGTAAGGCTCAGATAGGCTGTAAAGGCAATCACCAAAACTGTCATCAGTGAAGTGCACAGCCATTTCATCAGGTTTGCGGCCCCCGCCAGAGAATTTCCTCCTACGGCGGCGTTGGCTATCACTGTGGCTATGTAGCAATAAATTACCGGCAGTACAATATTGGTGGCGGCGGTCATGAGTATGTCCATAAACAGGGCCGTTGCCGCATATTTGGCGGCTCCAGCGGTAATGGCCCCGCTGGCGGTGGCGGCGGCGCAGAGGCTGGGAAGTAGCATCTTGGAAAAATCCGATAGGGTTTGGAGTGTTTCCTTGCCCATGCCGATAAAAGAGCTTATGTCCCCCGCCGCCATGGCGGAAATAGCCAGGGCTCCCCCCAACGGGACAAAGTTGGGAACGGCCCCGCTGTCATATACCGAGCCTGCCATGGAGCAGAGCAGAACCACAGTAACCATGAGGGCCCCGCTTTTGACTGCCCTCCGGATTATGCCCCCTAGCTTCTCCCGGGCATAGGAAAGAAGCTTTTGCAGACCGGAGTCCACGTCAAGGCTATCCTCCACGCCAAGGCCGTCCAAAATCTCCGCCGCCTCCCCGGGCAGGGCGCTCTCAACCCTGTCAACTCCAAAGGAATCCCTCTGCTCTCCGGCAACGTCTGCGGCCATGGTAGCCGTGGCCATAAGTACGCCCATGAGCAGGCATATTGACATGGTCAGGAGTGACTTCTTCATAAAAATTCACCTATCATTATCAGCAGGGTTTTTATCAGCGGCAGGGAGACGTATAGAGCGCAAACCGCCCCCATCAATTCCACGGAGGAGGCAATTGAGCTTTGACCGGCGTCCTTGCACAGGTCAGCCGCCAGCCTGGTAATAACACCTATTCCGACACCTTTCAGCACCGGCTTTAATATGGCGGGAGACAGTCCGGAGGTTTCCGTGGCCAGATTTATCACCTCCATTATCCCCGTTACCAGCTCCAGCGCCATGCCGATAACCATCACCCCTGCGGCCATAGCCAAAACCAGGGACATCTCCGGGTTGCTCTTTTTAATCAGGAGCGACAAAAGCGCCCCCGCAGTTCCGATAACGGCAGCTTTAATCAAAAGCTCCATGGCTAAAATCCAAACAGGCTCTTAATCAGGTTGAAGAGTTCATGGATTTCCCGGAGAATAAGGACCAAAACTACAAGAAGGCCGGCAATGGTGGTCATGAGAGCCTGCTCTCCCCGTCCGGAATGTGTCAGAAGAAGATTCAAAACCGCCACGATAATCCCGACGGCGGCTATTTTAAACACAAGATCTACGTTCATATGTATCTCCTTTGTCCTTTTCACAAACAGCTTACATACCTATTTCAAATATGTTTCCGCTAGATTCCATTAAAGGAGCACCACGGCCAGCATCATGCCCAGAGCCAGCCCCAGCCCCGTATACAGCCGCCCCCGGGCCTGCGCTTCCCCTCTGGCCGTCTCCAGAAATCTGCCCATGCTCTCCATGCACCTGTCGATGGCCTGTTTCTGCTCTGCAACATCAAAGCGCCCAAGGGACATGCCAAAAAGATACAGCGCCCTTTCTTCCTCGGGCTTAAGGACCAGGGAGGGCGTGTCCTCCAAGGCCTGATACCATATCTCACCGAGACTGCGCTCGCCCAAACCCGTAAGGCCGGTTTTCAGGGCAGAGAAAAATTCGTCTGCTGGGCCGGGAGCTTCTGCCGCAAGCTGTAAAAAAAGCTCCGGCAAAGGGGTAAGGCGAGTGCAGATTTCGCCTCTCATAATCTCCAACGAGCCAAGAATTGACGACAGGCTCCGCACCCGGAAATGAAGCTGTCTTGTTTTAGCAACGCCCATCCCGGCCCCCGCCGCTATCAGCAGCAGGGCGCCGATAAACTTCGTCATGTCAATCCCTCAATTTCATATATCCGTTTGCCATTTTCCTTCCTTATCAATATCGCCCGGCTAAATACCCCGGCATCCAGCAGCTCCCTGTATAAAGCCCTGTTGCGGAGATCCGCCACGCTATCGCAGTGGGCGGTGGCCAGCAGTTTCACCCCGCAGTTGGCGGCGCTACCGCAGGCCAGAACATCCTCCGGAGCGGTTATCTCGTCCAAAGCGATAATCTGCGGATTCATGGCCCGGAGGAGCAGTATTGCACTCTCCGCCTTGGGGGCGCCCGTCAGAATATCCGTATGTGGCCCCACGTCAAACTGGGGCATTCCTTTCCATACGGCGGCCACCTCCCCCCTTTCGTCCGCCAGGGATACGCGGATACCCTGCAGGGAGAGCAGACGGACCAGTTCCCGGAGCAGGGTGGTTTTTCCCGCTCCAGGCGGAGAAATAATGATTGTGGACAAAAAACCGCCTCTTATTAGCTCATGATAAATCCCATTTGCACAGCCGGGCATCTCCCGTGGTATGCGGATGGCTACGGAGGACAGCTCTTTAATGCCGGCAATCCCCCTTTCCCCCATTACCGCGGTACCGCAAAGTCCGATTCGGCACCCCCCTTTCACTGTTATAAAGCCTCGACGCACGCTGTCCGCCGAGGAATGCACGGAGGCGCCGGTGGCAATCTCCAGCACGGATTCAAGATCTTTTACTGTGAGTTTCATACCCGGACAAAAGCTTCTCTCTCCCTCAGGAGTTAAAAATGTGGGTTCGTATCCCGCACGCAGGCGCAGCTCCTCGGCGGCTTTCTGCTCTGCCGGGCCAAGGCTCATCGCCGCCCGGCGAAGTTCAGAAGGCAAGAGAGCCAGCGCCCGGCCAAACCCGTCCATAGCCGTCACCTCCCGTCTTGTGGACATTATATTTTAGGCCCGTCCACTTTATACCTACTCTGCTCTCCTAATCTCGCCGAATTGAAAAACATTCCTGTTTCACCGAAATTTTATATTTTAAAAAACATTGACATTAGCGCTGTTCGGTGTTACCATATGAAAATAGTTTGCATGCAAAATATTTGCATGCAAATCATTTTATCAGGCATATTTGTCGCAATAATCATATACGAAAAGGAGGATAGCCGTGCACCAAAATGAAAATGGCAACAAACACAGTACGGAATGGCTGTTCCGGGACCTGAATACGGCCTGCAGATTGGCGTCGGACGCCGCATTTGCCAAGTTTGGAGTAAGGGAATTCGGCCAGCCGATAATCCTGTTTATGCTTGAGCGTTATGGGAAGGACGGGGTCATAGCCACCCAAAAGGAACTGGCCCAGCGCATGAGGGTTTCCCCCACCACCATAACCATCTCTCTCAAGTCTTTGGAGCGGCTGGGCTGCATAAGAAAAATAAATGACAAGAAAGACATGCGCAGAAACCAGATAGAAATTACTGAAAAGGGAAAAATGGTGGCGAAGCAGTGCCGCAAGGCATTTGAAGACCTGAATAAGGCCATGTATCAGGGCTTTGCCCCGGAGGAGAGGGAACTTATAAACTCCTTTTTTATCCGTATGACCAACAATCTTATCAATGCCGCCAAGCTCTCATGGTCTCTTGGCGAAAGGAATGAACTTGATGATAAAAATTCTGACTAGGCACCTGGGCGAATATAAGAAATCCGCCTTTATCGCCCCGATGTTTGTTCTTGTCGAAACAATCATAATGCTAATCCTGCCCACTCTGATGTCGGACATTGTGGATGTGGGCATTAAGAACTCAAACATACCTTATATTTTGAAATGCGGAGGCATAATGGTGCTGCTCTCTTTAATAGGAGCGGTTGCCGGTATTCTCTCCGCAAGAAATTCGTCTCTGGCGGCTCAAGGTTTCGGCTCCAATCTCCGGGTGTCCCTCTATAACCACATACAGGACTTTTCTTTCGCAGATGTGGATAAATTCAGCACTGCGTCTTTAATCACCCGCACAACCTCGGATGTGCGCATACTGCAGACGTCCCTTCAGATGAGCCTGCGGGTCCTGCTCCAGGCACCCTTCCAGTTAATTGTGGCCCTGATTATTGTCATAGGCTACAGCTTTAAGCTGTCAATCATATATCTGTTTGCCGTTCCAATCCTGTTTTTCGTTATAACACTGCTCATGCGCTCTGCCCATCACCTGTTTATGGCCAACCAGCAGAAACTGGACAACCTGAATGCTACCATACAGGAAAACCTTATTGCAATCAGAGTTGTCAAGTCCTTTGTCCGGGCAAACTACGAACGGCAAAAATTCAAAAATGCCAACGACGAGCTGACCCGGGCCAATATAAGGGCCATATCCCGCATAATACTCATGAACCCCACCTCCACGCTGATACTGAACATGGTCACGCTTCTCATATACTGGTTCGGTGGAAAGATGGTGGGCAACGGAGAGTTTCTCTCCGGCGAGCTGCTGGCCATTATCACCTATCTCCAACAGATTATGATGAGCGTCATGATGTTCTCCTTTATCCTCATGCAATATACCAGAGCCCAGGCATGCGTCACCCGAATTAACGAGGTTCTGGAAACCGTGCCCGATATTCAGGATTCGGAACATGCGGAACCGGCTGCTCCGGAAACGGATTTGTTTCAGGGAAGTTCTGTTGAGTTTGAGAACGTTAGTTTCAAATACTCACTGACGGGAAGCGGCGAGGAGGTTTTGAAAAACTTAAGCTTCAAAGTGGAGCCCGGTGAAATTGTTGCAATAATAGGCGGCACCGGCTCCGGAAAATCCTCTCTCGTCAACCTTATACCCCGTTTTTATGACGTCACTCAGGGTCGGGTACTGGTAAACGGCATAGACGTCAGGGACTATAAAATAACCGACCTCCGCAGGAAAATAGGCATGGTGCTTCAGAAAAACGTGCTTTTCAGCGGCAGCATAAGGGACAACATCCGCTGGGGCAAGGAAGACGCCACCGATGAGGAGATTATTCAGGCGCTGAAAAGCGCCCAGGCCTATGACTTTGTCATGTCCTTCCCGGACGGGCTTGACACGCAGCTTCATCAGGGCGGCACCAACGTATCCGGCGGCCAAAGACAGCGCCTGTGTATAGCCAGGGCCATTTTGAAGAAGCCCTCCATATTGATTTTGGACGACTCCACTAGCGCCGTGGACTCGGACACGGAATCAAGAATAAGGGAGAGTTTCCGCAGGGAACTGAAAGGCTGCACTGTATTTATCATAGCCCAGCGCATAAGTTCCGTGATGGAGGCGGACAAAATTATCCTCCTGGACGAGGGCGAAATTGAATCCATAGGCACTCACCGGGACCTGATAGAGCGCAGCCCTATTTATCAGGAAATCTATACATCACAGCAGGAAGGAGTTCTGGGAAATGCATAAAGATATTAAGAATAATAACAGGAACTCCAATGTCCAACAGGAAGCGAAGAAACGGCCCAATATCTTTCAGCAGATTAAGGCACAGATGGAGGACACCGTCCCCGACGACGATAAAATATATAAGGACATGCCCAGGGTTCGCGGCCCCGGCGGCGGCAGGGACTTCCGCAAGCCTAAGGACGCCAAGGGCACTCTCCTGCGTATTTTGGGCTATGCGGTTCAGAAAAAAGTATACCTGGTAGGCATATTAATTCTTCTTCTGTTGTCCACAGGCTGCAATCTGGCGGCGTCATATTACCTGAAGCCCCTTATTGACGATTACATAGTTCCCAATATCACCGCCGTGGAAAAGGACTTTTCCGGCCTTGCGAGGCAGCTTATGATTCTGGCCGGCATATATCTGGTGGGCGTCCTGGCCACACTGTCCCAGGGACAGATTATGGTGCGCCTGGCCCAGTCGGCGATAAACCGCATACGCGCGGATCTCTTTTCAAAGCTCCAGGACTTGCCCCTCAGCTTTTTCGACGCCCATTCCCACGGCGAGCTTATGAGCCGCTTCACCAACGACGCGGAACAGGTCCAGATGATGCTGGACCAGGGCCTTATCCAGTTTATCTCTGGAATAATAACCTTTACGGGCACCATAATCCTGATGATAAAAATCAGTTGGAAGATGTTCATCATTACCCTTGTGGTCATCTTCCTTTCCCTTCTCATAGTGCAGAAGGTGGGAGGCCTCAGTAAGGTCATGTTCAAAAAGCAGCAGGCTGCCCTGGGCCGGCTTAACGGTTACATTGAGGAAATGATAGACGGCCTCAAGGTGGTAAAAGCCTTCACCTACGAAACCCGAAGCAAGGAGGAGTTTGCCAAGCTGAACGACGATTACCGGGAAAATGCCATACTGGCAAACTTCCTGGGTCAGATAGTAATGCCGGTTCTGGCGGCGGTGATGAATATCTGCTACGCGGTCATCGCCGTGATGGGGGGCATATGGGTGATAAGCAGCAGCAGTTTCACAATAGGCTCCCTGGGTGTTTATCTCAACTATACGAAGAATATATCAATGCCCATAAACATGATGTCCAACCAGCTGGTGAACGTGCTGTCCGCCATTGCCGGTGCCGAGCGCATCTTTGCGACCATGGACGCTGCTCCCGAAATCGACGAGGGCAGGGTCTCCCTTGTGACGGTGGAGCGCTCCCCCGAGGGCAAGCTTACGGAGACCGCAGACGGCCGCCGCACCGGCTTCTGGGCATGGAAAATCCCCAAAGAGGATGGCAGCTATGAATATAGGGAGGTCAAGGGCGACGTACGCTTTAAGGAAGTTTACTTCAGTTATGTTCCGGGAGAGCCTGTTCTGAAAGGAATTTCGGTATACGCCAAGCCCGGTCAGAAGATAGCCTTCGTAGGCTCCACCGGAGCCGGAAAAACTACCATCACAAACCTTATTAACCGGTTTTACGAAATTGAGGACGGCCGGATTACCTTCGACGGCATTGACATTCGGGACATTGAGAAAAAATCCCTGCGGCGTAGCCTAGGCATTGTGTTGCAGGATACAAACCTTTTCACGGGCACCGTCATGGACAACATCCGCTACGGCAAGCTGGACGCTACGGACGAGGAATGCATTGAGGCCGCCAAAAGCGCCAACGCCCACGGTTTTATCAGTAGGCTTCCCGACGGTTATCAAACCATGATTACGGGTAACGGCCAAAACCTATCCCAGGGCCAGCGCCAGCTTCTGGCCATAGCCCGCACGGCGGTGGCAAAGCACCCGGTAATGATACTGGACGAGGCTACCAGCTCCATCGACACCCGCACGGAAAAACTTATCGAGCGGGGCATGGACGCTTTGATGGAAGGCAAAACTGTCTTTGTCATCGCACACCGCCTCTCTACCGTCCGAAATTCCAAAGTAATCGCCGTTGTCGAGCACGGGGAGATTATTGAAAAAGGCAGCCATGAAGAGCTGCTTGCAAACAAGGGCAGGTATTATATGCTTTACACGGGCCAGCATCAATTGGATTAGGCATTTTTATAGTTATATCCATGAAGGGAGGCCATTCCTAGCCACCTGTCCAGACAAACAAAACAGGGCCGGCTCTTGCCGGCCCTGCGATTTTCATTTTTATTTTTTGATGTCAGGTTGATACTATCATCCTACAGCTTTGTATGCTATTATGTTTTAAACTTACAAACGGAGGTATAAATGCATGAAATTCAAAATGGATCACCAGAATTTTAATGTGTTTGACTTGGAGCGTTCGATAAAGTTTTATACGGAAGCGCTGGGGTTGGACGTACTGAGCCGTAAAAAAGCCGAAGACGGCAGTTGGGAAATCTGCTACCTTGGAAATGATGAGAGCCAATTCAGGCTAGAGCTTACTTGGATGAAACAGTACGACAGGCCGTATGACCTGGGTGACTGCGAATTCCATTTGGCTTTTGTGACGGAGGATTATGAGGCGGCTCACGCCCACCATGAGAAGATGGGCTGCATTGAAATGGAAAATCCTGAAATGGGAATCTATTTCATTACTGACCCGGACGGTTACTGGCTGGAAATAGTGCCTTCAAAAAATTAGTTTGCTACACAAAAATTTCCAGGGCCGGCTTTCAGCCGGCCCTGGCTATATTCACTTAATCAATCTGCACTCAAGATAATATCTCTTATCCCGGGCATGGCCTATGGAAAAGCTTTTTCTGGGGAAGGCGCCGTTTTTTATAATACTGGGGAACAGCTCCTTCTTGTCCATTCTGGGAAGCAGCATGCCGGCACAGCCGGGGCGCAAAGCCATGGAAAGGGCCGTTTCATCCCCGTGTATATAGTCCAGCCTGCCGCCAAAGGCGGAAATATAATCTCCGCAGAATCTATCGGCGGCTTCAATAAGCTCGCCAATTGTGGAAAAGGACGCCTCTATGTCCCCGGTTTCGGAGTCGGCCGCCAGACTTATACTGTGGCTCCTCTCCCCTTTTTCTCCCGCCTTGGCCCAGAATTTTCGTGCCTCTTCCATAAAGCGGCCTGAGTCCGTGCCAAAAATAACCCTGTGAATCGGCTCAAAGTTTACGGAGCTGTCGTGGATGTTCACAAGCTCCACCATGCTGTACCGGGCGGGGTGATTTTCCTTATCTTCATCGGTAAGAGTGCTCTTCAGGCCTTCCCAGTACAGTTTTGCCGCAGCCAGGCTGTGGTTGCCGTCCCCTACCGCAAAGACCACCGGGGGCTTATCATCCGACATATGATATTTTTCCTTCAGCACCCGGGGGTCGGCGAGTCTCTGCAACGCCTTCTCCACGTCCAGAGCCTTTTGGCCACCGACATACCAGCCCATAATGTGGCCGCCCCCGTCCATGAGGTCGAAGTCATACAACAGCTCCGGGGACTCGAGAGAGTAAACTATGGGGTCAATTACAGAACAGTCAGGGTCGTCGATAAAAACCACAATATGGGGCATCTCCAACCGGGCCTTTTTTCTTACTTCTATCCGGGGCGGGAGCCGGTCTTCAACAATCCCTTCCGTCGGATGCACAAGGCAGCAGGCATTTTCCCTGTAATCGTACTGCTCCAGGTCCAAAATCCCCAGAAGCCCCCGGCGGGTATTCCCATCGGAAAGCTGCCGCTCCGTGTAAATGTATGAGTTGCAAATCGTCTGGAATATACCTCTGCTCAGGTATTCCTCCATTGTGGCTTCAATCTTTTTCATTTCTGCCTGGGTATCCCGAAATCCTAAATATGCCTCGGGCAGCATTAGGCGCAAAGTCGAGGGAGCATCCCCCACCCTGGCCTCCACAGCCTCCCAGTATTCGGGCTCCGAGGTGAATTGATCGCAGGCAATGACGCTCCACAGTTCCAAATCCGCCCCCTTGGGCAGCATTATATCGCCGGGCAGGAAAACTCTCTCTGTCATTGGAACGCTCCTTAGTCTCGCAAATTTATGTCTCTTAAAAGGCGCTTTGATAATATTACCATACGGGGAAGGCCCGCGCAAGCTAAAAGGAAACTAACTTCTTTAAGCAAAAAGTTGCCGAATTTATATATTTTAGATGAAAAAGAGCGGATAAAATGATATAATAGTCCCGCAGCGGCAATTATGTTTTAATCGCAGTCTGTTTCATAATATGAGGCACAAAAGAGTAAAACGGAGGCTTGGATTGGCTTTGAGTAAAACGAAAACGACAGAAATGGTGCTGGTGGTAAAAACCGAGCACCTGTCCCCGTATTTGGCTGAAAAAGGACTTATAACTGACAATACCGATAAAGTTTTGAGTATTATTTCCCAATACCACGAGTTTTTGCCCCGGCCGGAAGCCGAGGAGGACCCAGCATACAAGCAGATTATCCCCTATGTAGTGATTCGCTGGGGGGAGCAGGCCTATTTGCTCCGCCGCCTTAAAAAAGGGGGTGAGTCCCGCCTTCACGGTCTGCTGTCCCTGGGTGTTGGCGGACACATCAACTGCCAGGCTGACGGCGGCGAAGATGCGCTCATGAACGGCCTCATGCGGGAACTGACGGAAGAAGTGGCCCTTCAGGGCTCCATAAACCTGCAGTTTAAAGGGCTCATTAACGACGACACCAACGGCGTCGGCAGCGTCCATTTGGGGCTGTGCTACATACTGGAAACTGACGGCGAGGTCAGGGTCAGGGAAACCGAAAAGCTGACCGGAGAATGGGTGGACATTAGCAAATTACCGCAGCTTTCCCCGGAAATGGAGACCTGGTCGCAAATCGTATTGGAATACTTGCAATAAAGCAAAAAACACCTGCGTACGCAGGTGTTTTTTATGTTTTTGTGCGCTATTTACCAGGGATTGTTTTTGTCGTGTTTTTCTTACGTAGCGAAATATGCACCAAATGGCTGCGTAAATAACAAAAACTAGGGCGAATATTAGTAACTGAACCTCACGGGCCGCGGTATGCAGATTAAAAACGGTGAGCATCGACAGAAGATGAGCCGTGCCCCATCCATAAAAAAACCAAAGGCCGAGAACAAGCCGATGAAAGGAAACGCGGCGGTTAACAAAAGGGCAATTAGGCCGGACCAGCTTTTTTTAAATCCCAGCAAACCTGCGTAGGCCAGAAATTGCTGCCGGATATTTGTGAATTCATTTTATGCTTATTGCTTGTCTTGAAAAATAGCATTATTTAATAAACTCATAATCAGGGAAGGGTCGCCCCTGCCTTCAAGTTTACGCATAACCTGTCCCATTAAAAAGTCCATCAGCTTTTGTTTGCCCGCCCGACATTCCTCAACCTGCACGGGGAAATTTTCCATTATCTCCCTGACTGCCTTCTCCACCGCGTTTCTGTCATCTATCCTGAACAGGCCCTTTTCCTCGGCGTATTTATCCGGGTCTCCCTGTGTATAAAACAAAGCCTCCAGCACCTGGCGGCCGTTTGCCCTTGTGAGCATGCCTTCAGAGACCATAGTGATTATGCGGGCCAGCTTTTCGGCCGTCATATGCTCCCCTGCCCCCTCCTTCATCAGGCGGAGATAATCGCCGCATATCCATTTGGAAGCCTCCAGGGGCGGGATACCCAGGGACACTGTCTCTTCAAAGAGTTTTGCCACGGAAATATCCGCGGTCAGGGTACGGCAGTCCTGCTCCGGAAGCATAAAGTCCCGCATATAACGTCTGCGTTTTGCCCGGGGCAGCTCAGGAATAAGACCCCTCTGGGTCTCAAGCAGCTCCCTGCTTATTTTCACCGGAGGCAGGTCGGGGTCGGGGAAATATCGGTAATCCTCCTTTTCCTCCTTCGCCCGCATGGGAAGGCTAATACCCCTATCCTCGTCCCAGCGCCGGGTCTCGTTTTCTATGTTCCCCCCCGATTCCAATATTTCTATCTGCCTTTTGGACTCATATCTTATGGCCTGCCGGACTGACCGTAGGGAACTGAGGTTTTTCATTTCCGTCCGCGTTCCAAGGCTTTCACCCTTCCGGCGCACGGAAAGGTTCACATCCACGCGCATGGAGCCTTCCTGCATGCGGCAGTCTGACACGCCGATGGCGCGCAGAACACCAATCAGTTCTTCCAGAAAGGCGGAAACCTCCCAGTCACTGTGGAGTTCCGGAGCCGTGACGATTTCCAACAGGGGCACGCCGCTGCGGTTGTAGTCGATGTAAAGTTCCCCATTTTCTCCATACACCAGTTTTCCCGCATCGTCTTCCATATGGAGCTCAATTAAGGGTATAAGTCTGGAACCCCCAGGCCCGTCGATTTCCAGCCCCCCGCCCCTGCAGACGGTGGCATATAGCTGGCTAATTTGATAGCCCCGGGGCTGATCGGGATAAAAATAGTTTTTTCTGTCGAAAAAAGTTATGTCTGCAATTTCGCAGCCCAGGGCAAGGCCCGTGCGGACAGCATACTCCAATACTTTTTTGTTGAAAACAGGCAGCGCCCCCGGATGGCCTGTGCAAACCGGGCAGCACAGGCTATTGGGCCCCGCTCCGAAAGCCGTAGAGCAGGAACAAAAAATCTTGGAGGCTGTATTCAGCTCCACATGCACCTCGAGACCAACATCTATCTGCCAACTCATAGGCTCACCTCATGGCAAATCGTCTCTGCTGCCGAGATGACAAAACGGTCCTGGAAGGCACTGCCCATAAGGTGCAGGCCCACCGGCAGGCCCTTTTCGTCGGCGCCAAAGGGAAAACTCACTGCAGGTAAACCCGTCAGATTTGCCGCCGCCGTATTGGTATCAAAGTTACAGACTCCGGTTTCGGGTTCCAAGTCCTGCCCCAGACAAGGTGCCGTAGTCTTTGTGGTGGGGCATAAAATCAGGAAATATTCCGACATCACCGCTTCGAGGGCCTCTTTAATGCGCCTTGCGGCCTCGCGGGCTTTAAGGAATCTGGACTCGTACTGCTTCTCGCTCAAAACGTATGTTCCAAGAAGTATGCGGCGCTTGACCTCCCTGCCAAAGCCCTGCCCCCGGCTGTTTCTTATGCGCTCCTCGAAATCGGCGCCCACGCCCGGCAGGCCAAAACGGATACCGTCGAACCGGCTCAAATTTGAGCTGGCCTCGGCGCAGGATATCACATTATAGGCCGCAAGGGTATAGCGTAGCTCCGGAATGGATATCGTATCCACCCGGGCTCCCAAAGCCTTTAGCTTTTCCACGCAGCCCCAAAACACATCATGCACTCCGGAAGTGCAGCCCTCAGTTAACTCCTGAGGTACGGCAATTTTCAGGATATTAATCTGGGGCGGCTCATCATAAGAACCTGAAGAGGGCAGCCCGACGCTGGTGGCGTTCCGCCAGTCCGCGCCGGCGCACAGCTCCAGAAGGGCAACCAAATCCGCCCCGCTTTTGGCCATGGGCCCGATTTGCTCAAGGGAGGAGGCATGGGTAACCATGCCATATCTGGACACCGCGCCATAGGTGGGTTTTATGCCCCATATTCCGCAATAAGACGCAGGCACCCGGACAGAGCCGCCGGTATCGCTGCCCAGGGACAGGAGCGCCATTCCCGCGGCAACTGCCGCCGCACTTCCCGAAGAAGACCCGCCTGCACAGTAGTCTTTGTTACCGGGCAACAAAGCCGGGCCGAAAATAGAGGTCTCCCCGGTGCTACCCATGGCAAATTCGTCCATATTGGCCTTGCCCACTATGACAAGTCCTGCTTTTTCCAGCATCTCAACTACGCCCGCGTCATAGGGGGCAATATAATTTTCAAGCATCCGTGACGCGCAGGTCATCCTAACGCCCTCGACCAGAATATTATCCTTTATTATAATTGGCACTCCCGCCAGGGGCGATATTTCCTCCCCCGCTAGGAGCCGTTTTTCAACACGTCTGGCCTGATCCATTGCCCGCTCTCCGGTAATGGTTATGACCGCGTTTATTTCTTTGTTTTCCCTCTCGATGGCATCCAATGAGGCTCGGGCAAGTTCCACCGGGGAGAGCCGGCCTTTCCGCATCAGCCGGGCCAGCTCCAAAGCGGTAAAAGTCTTAAGCTCGTCCATGTTTATTGATTATCCTTTCGCTTATATATCTCTAAAACTGAAAAAACGGGTTAATTATTTGCGGCTGCTATCGGGCAGAATAAAATAATCGCTGTTATGATGGGGCGTATTCATAAATAAAACCTTCCTGTCCACAGAGGGTTGGACCTTATCCTCCCTCAGGGCTGCCGGCTCCCCGTCCGGCAGTGCCGGGCCCGATTCCAAATCGTCAAGGATGGAAAGGTATTCAATCTGCTTTTTCAGCTCATCGGCAAGATAATCTGTTTCGTCCTCAGATATATCTATTCTGCTGAGCCAAGCCAGTTTCTTTGTCAGTTCCTTCACTAAACACATCTCCAAAAGTCGTTTTATGCCGTCTGTATGTCGACACGCTGCTTATTTTACCATAAATTTAACAACTTTCATATTATTTTACAGTTATTTTACAGTTTTTCTTCCATTAGTCCAGTATTTGTGATAAAATGACAACAATATCGCACTTTTGAAGGCAGGTGCGAACAATAATTTTAAGGAGCTATTTAATTTGTCAGCTTGGGAAGACCTGCATTCAGACTGTATGAACTGTAAAAAATGCGCTCTTTGGGAAACCAGGCGCAACGTGGTTTTCGGCTCGGGCAATCCAAAGGCGGAGGTCATGTTTATTGGCGAGGGGCCGGGCGAGCAGGAAGACAAGACCGGACAGGCCTTTGTCGGACGAGCCGGTCAGCTACTGGACGATATGCTGTCCCTGATAGGCCTGGACCGCAGCAATATATATATTGCAAACATAGTAAAATGCCGTACCCCCGGTAACCGCGACCCCCTGAACTCCGAACAGGAGGCCTGTTCTGCCTGGCTCCGCAGGCAGATAGAGCTGATAAACCCAAAAATTATTGTCTGCCTGGGGCGAATATCCGCCAAATACCTGATTAAGGAAGACTTTAAGATTACTCAGGAGCACGGCCAGTGGTTTGATGTGGGCGGAAGACGCTGCATGGCAATTTACCACCCTGCTGCCCTGCTCAGGGACCCCAGGCGCCGCCCTGAAACCTTTGTGGACCTGAAGAAACTTCAACACGCTATTATGGAAAGCTGCAACAATACTTATCAGGGCCAATAAAACCTCTGGAAGGTGAACCGTATTAAATGTTAGAATTTGAACCTATTAAACTTAGCGACAAATTCTGGATTGACCCTATAGTTAAGGCCGAGAATTCCCGCAGTGCCGATTATAGCTTCGCAAATATTTATATTTGGAATAAACGTTTCAATCAACAGGTCGCCAAATGCAATGAAAGATTTATTGTTATGCCCATGTACGCTGAAAAGCCCTTTTTTGTGTATCCGGTGGGCTCCGGGGATTTGGCCCCCGTTATTAATGAAATGCGTCTTTACGCCGAAGCCCATGGATTTCCGTTTACCATGCGGGGCGTTACAGTAAGGCATATGGGAGAGCTTAACAATCTCTTTCCTAAAAAATTTGACTTCTTTGAGAACCGTGATTACTACGACTATATTTACACCGCGGAAAAGCTTGCCACACTCTCGGGCAAAAAGCTCCACGGAAAGCGAAACCATATTAACCGGTTTTTGGAAAGCAACGACTGGAGCTTTGAGCCCCTGACGCCTAAACAAATTCCCGAGTGCATGGCCATGCTGGAAAACTGGACGGAAATGAACAGGGATAAGCTGGATCAGGGACTATTAGACGAGCACGATGCGATAATCCGCGCCTTTGAAAATTACCGGTACCTGGGGCTGGAGGGCGGCATTCTCCGCTCCGGCGGCAGGATAATCGCGTTTACCGTAGGCGAGAAGATTTCCGGCGATACCTATGATATCCATTTTGAGAAAGCGTACTCCGATATTCAAGGGGCCTACCCCATGGTAAACCGGGAGTTTGTCCGGCTCATTAGGGCGCTCCACCCGGAGATTATCTATATCAACCGGGAGGATGACATGGGGCATGAAAATCTGCGACGGGCCAAATTATCCTATTATCCGGAATTTCTTATCGAAAAATACACCGCTATATGGAGGTCCTAGGATGTCTGCTGCTCCCCGTCTTCGCCCCTCGCAGCCCGGTGACGAGGAAGCCTTAAAACGCATTTGGAAGCTATCCTTTAATGATGAGGATAGCTTTATAAATATGTTTTTCCGGGACTTTTACATTCAGGGCATGGCAACCGTCGTGGAATTTGACAGTTTTCCCGTGTCCTCCGTTTATACGCTTGAGGGCGCCCGGGTCTCCTTTCCGGGGGAGCCTGAGCTTAACTGCGCCTATGTCTATTCCCTGGGTACGCTTCCGGAATACCGCAATCGGGGCTACGGCGCCAAAGTTGTGCGGGAATGCGCCCGCAGGGCTTTTTCCACGGGCAGTGATTTCGTCTGTGTCCTGCCTGCCAGCGACAGCCTGTACCGCTGGTATGAGGATACCCTCCGCCCACACGCCTGCTTCCGGATAAGGGAGCACAGGTTCCGCCTCCGGGAACTTCCTGCAGGCCCGCCGCTGGTCCAGGCGGAAGTCATAGATTCCGCCGAATATGGAATTCTCCGGGAAAAACTCCTGGCCAGCAGGCCCCATGTGCATTTCGGTAATAAACTTCTAATGTGGCAGGAGGCAATTTGCAAATATTTCGGGGGCGGGCTGTACCGCCTGCGGCATGAAGGCGTTGAAGGCTGCGCCACGGTCGTTCCGGAAGGGGACAGCCTCACAATATGCGAGCTGCTGCTGCCTCTCGGGTCTGTGCTTCAGGCTGCCGCCGCTTTATCCTCCCTGCACCCCGCCGGGAGTTTTATAGTTCGCAGCCCTGTATTTTGGGGCACGGACCAGGGAGGGAACATAAGGGAGCACGTTGTAGCCGTTTCCTCTCCGGGAAGGCAGTTGCCCGTCAGTAAAGACGCTTACTGGGGCCTCGCTTTTGATTAATTTTTTTGGGCCAGTAAAAAAAATTAATCAAATTTTCGTAAATTTAATAAAATTTAATATATTTGAAATATGCTATAGCTTTATTTATTAATAACTTAATGTTAACCTATAATTGCAAGAGTCAGTTTCATCTTTTTCATTTTGTCCTCATCCTATATAAAAAGAACAGCGAAACGGAGTGTCTCTCCCTCCGTTTCGCTGTTCTTTTATAGGATGTCAGTTATGGTGAGGGTTTTTCATCACTTTCATAACGGCCTTCGTGCACTCAACCAGAATATTCGTCTGGTTGCCAAGCTCCATTTCCGTGATTTGTGACAGCAGGGCCCCTTTTGTGGTTGTAACATACTTTGGTTCCAAAGCATTAAGAGCAATTGCGCAGGCGTTTAAGAAGCAGACGTCGCAGTCGCAGCTACCGAAATTTCTAATGGCCTCTCTTACCTTTTCCCTGACAAATTCCTCCATGATGTTTACAGGCAACAGGTTTTCCGCGGAAGTTTTTTCACCCAATGTCAGCATCTCCTTTACAAAAGATAAAAGCTCAGTCCCCCCAATTCCCAGAATTACCCTCTTTTGGTATATATCGGTTACAACCTGGAAAAAATGAAGAAAAAAATATTAAATTTCTTACATGGAATCGATAGACTCATAATCCTTGCCCTGTCCGTCTTTCGTATAGGCTTCCAAGTGCTGGTCAAAAACTTCTTCATTAACAGTAATCATGACCGTTTTCATATTATCATTTGACATTTTCTCAAGTACACGCAATAAGTCAGATATAGGAATCTGAACAGTTTTCATATAACCACATCCTTAGTTGTATTTGTACTTATGTGCTTATGGCATTTTTTATATTTCTATGCAAGCCTCATTATAAAACAAAACTCTTGCAAATGTTGTCGATAAAGCTACTATTAGCCAGAAGAACGTGCAAGCGAAACCCTAAAAAAGTCTGCTGAATTCAAATCCCTGTACATAAACAACCCGATAAATGGTAGAGGATTAATTCATGTCAAGACTATTCCATCTCAGGTAGCCGGTCTTTTCGGCTGCTTTTGAGATATGGGGTCAAATACGGCAGATTCGCAAAACCTGGCAAATACCCTTTGGGTAAAGGATTATAATTATCCTATCACAAAAGGGAGGGGAAATATGATAATAATCAAACGGGAACAAGACATAGACGATTTAATATACAGCGATGAGGAATACAGCATAAGCAACAGGTGTCTGACAAGGTGGTGGACATCTGCCATACCTTTGTCGACGAGAGCCTCCGGGGCCAGGGCATCGCGGATAAACTGGTGAGGGCCGTTATTGCCGAAATCCAGCCAAAGGAATATAAGATACGCACCTCCTGCCCCTACGCCAAAACATGGTTTTCATCCCATCCGGAATACGCCGATTTAATGGAACAATAATATTCCCAACCTGCTTTCCCCGCTCGGCGAATATACAGGCAGAGACAAAAACATCACCGATGGAAGGCTTTTGTCCTTTTATCGGTGATGTTTTTAAGCAACCGCCTGCGCAATTTGGAGGCGCCACCCAGATTCGAACTGGGGAATCGCGGATTTGCAGTCCACTGCCTTACCACTTGGCTATGGCGCCACTCGTCAGATATTATATTCCCGAAAGTAAACGTGTTGATGAAAAAATGGAGCGGGCGACGAGATTCGAACTCGCTACCTCCACCTTGGCAAGGTGGCGCTCTGCCAAATGAGCTACGCCCGCAAATTTCACCCCATTGGATGCTTGACGCATCCAATGGGCTTGGTGCCTCCGGTCGGAATCGAACCAACGACACGCGGATTTTCAGTCCGCTGCTCTACCTACTGAGCTACAGAGGCATAGTTAGGGATGAAAAACATCCCTGGCGACCCAGAACGGGCTCGAACCGTCGACCTCCAGCGTGACAGGCTGGCGTTCTAACCAACTGAACTACTGGGCCATGCTGATACCGCCGTTCCGGATACAGCCGCCGTAAAGGCGAAAAAAGTGGTGGGAACAACAGGACTTGAACCTGTGACCCCATGCTTGTAAGGCATGTGCTCTCCCAGCTGAGCTATGCTCCCCGAGCCGTCATTTTCACAACGCTATGACATTATACTAAAGTAGAACTATCTTGTCAAGACGCAGATTTTAGTTTTTTATTAAACGGCTAAAGGGACTTTTATTCACAGCAGCTTTCTTATCTCCTCCGCAGAAAAGCGGTAAACCGTATCGCAAAACTGGCAGCTTACGGTGGTTTCCTCCCCTTCCTCAACGATTTTCTCCAACTCGTCCCTGCCAATTACGGACACTGCCTCCAGAACACGTTCGCGGCTGCAATAGCACCTGTATTCTATTGGTAATTCGGCAAGTATTCGTGGTTCCAAACCGTCAAGTATCCGGCGGATTATAGCCTCCGCCCCGCCTTCAGTCAGCATTTCCGTCACTGTACCCGCCCTGTGAATGTTCCCTTCCAAGCGGCCTATAAGCTCATCCTGCGCGCCGGGCAAAAGCTGGACTATGAAGCCCCCGGCCGCAAGAACGGATAAATCCGTATCTACCAGCACACCGAAACCGCAGGCTGCCCCCACCTGCTCACTCTCGACAAAATATGCGGTAACATCCTCGGCAATTTCGCCGCTGACGAGATTCGTGCTACCGATATACGGCTCTTTCAGTCCCAGGTCGCGGCTTACCGTAATCATTCCGTCTCTCCCCACCGCTCCGCCTACATCCAATTTTCCGTCCGGGCGCAGGGGCAGGTCCACATGGGGATGCTGCACATAGCCCCTCACGTTTCCGCCGCTGTCGGATACGGCCATAATGCTGCCTAAGGGCCCGCCGCCGTTTATCCTGAGGGTCAGGCTGGCCTTTTCCTCCTTCAGCATTTCTCCCATCATGGATGCGGCACAAAGGGCGCGGCCCAGAGCTGCCGTGGCCACGGGGCTGGTATCGTGTATTTCCCTTGCCCGCTGCACCGCTACCCGGGCGGTAATGGCGGATATTTTTATAAAGCCGTCTGATGAAACGGCCCGGATTATCTTATCCATACCTTTCCCTCTGTTTTTTTGCTGAAATGTTCTGCTCATATTATACAGTAAAATGTGAAAAGTTGCTATTTTCGCTCGGCAACTATAAAGATGCGCCCCAGCTCCCGATGAGGGCCGGGAGCCCCCATCTCGATATTGCCAAAACCCGCGTTTTTCAGAAGCTCCGCCAGCATATCCGGCTCGTGGGCATATTCTATATGCTCCTCCCTCTCCCTGCTCCAGAGATTGCCGCTGCGCGTGAAAATATCCATACCGTACACAAGATAGTTTTCCTTGCGGTCATACTCCGCCCGCCAAAGGCAGAGCACATCCCGGGACTCGTCCACAAAGGTGCCACCGTCAAGGGAGCGCAGCCGCTCGGGGGAGTGTACATCAAAAATAAAAAGTCCTCCGGGTCTGATGAACAGCTTTAATCTGTGAAATACCCGGGGAAGCTGATTTGGGGGAAGATAATTCATCCCGTCAAGGCAGGAAACTGCGGCGTCCACCGTGCCGTACAGGTCCAGCTCCGCCAGCTCTTGACACAGAAAAAGGGGTTTTATCCCCTTTTCCAGCTCCCCCGCCTTTTCGGCGGCAAGGGACAGCATATCCGGTGAGGCGTCCACTCCAATCAGCTCATAGCCCCGCTCCGCCAGAATATATGTGAGCGTGCCGGTTCCGCAGGCCAGGTCCAGGATAGTGTCGACCGCCGCCGTCCGGGCTTTAAATATGCCTTCATAATAATCGGCAAATTCGGTATATGGGACATCCCGCGTAAGCAGGTCATACCATTTGGCCAGAGGCCCATATGCGCTCATTTATTCTCATTCTCCGGTTTTTCTTGCTCCTCCAAGCGTTTGAAGACCAGGGCGTAGCCGTCGGCTCCGTACTGGAGGCTGCGGTTGACTCGGCTGATAGTCGCGCTGCTGGCCCCTGTCTGTTCCAAAATGTCGTTATATATTAGCCCCTTATGCAGGAGCGCGGCCACCTGGTAGCGCTGCTCCATGGCTCGAATCTCCGTCACAGTACAGAGGTCGTCAAAAAAAATCATGCACTCCTCTACAGTTTCCAGGGTGAGAATGGCACGATACATATCAAGATTTCTGGGTTTTTTATTGTGCTTATTCATTAGAGGTCACCTCCGTTTTATTGCGTCTAACTTTACGCTTTTTTCCGCATTTGCCTGCTTCCATATTTTATAACACTAAAGCATGAAAGTAAAGACCTGTTTTTGCTTGCAAAATATGTAGTGGTGTTATATGATAATTATGATACAGAGTAATTGAGCAATTGACTTTACGGTGCGGCAAATAATGTTGTGCTTTATGGCAAGCGCATATAATCTTCCTAGAGGTGAAATTATGGTAAAGGCAATAGTGGGGGCCAACTGGGGCGACGAGGGCAAAGGCAAGATTACAGACATGCTGGCCGAAACCTCCGATATGGTAATCCGTTTTCAGGGCGGCGCCAACGCCGGCCACACAATCATAAATAATTATGGGAGATTTGCCCTGCACAGCCTCCCCTCCGGAGTTTTCTATCCCCTTATTACGAACGTCATAGGCAATGGCGTGGCGTTAAACATTCCCGTTTTTATTAACGAATTAAACTCCCTGCTTAAGCAGGGAGTGCCCAAGCCGCATATTGTGGTTTCAGAGCGCGCTCAGGTAGTTATGCCCTACCATATTCTCTTTGACACCTACGAGGAAGAGCGTCTGGGTTCCAAATCCTTTGGTTCCACAAAGTCCGGCATTGCTCCCTTTTATTCCGATAAATTTGCAAAAATTGGCTTTCAGGTTTGCGAATTATATGATGACGAGCTTCTGATGTGCCGGCTTGAAAATGTGTGTACACTTAAAAATACCCTGTTGGAACACCTGTACCACAAGCCTCTTCTTAATCCCCGGGAACTCTTTGAGGAAATGGTGCGCCAGCGGGAACTGATACGTCCGTATATAGGCGATGCTGTTGAGATTGTCCAGTCTGCCCTTGGGGAGGGCAAGCAGGTGCTTTTGGAAGGACAACTGGGCACTCTTAAGGATACGGACCTGGGCATTTATCCCTTTGTCACCTCCAGCAACACACTGGCGGCTTACGGCTGCATAGGCGCCGGTGTGCCGCCTCACGAGATAACAGAAGTTATAGCAGTAACAAAAGCCTATTCCAGCGCAGTAGGGGCCGGTGCTTTCGTCACGGAGCTTTTCGGCGATGAGGCCGAGACTCTGCGCCGGCTTGGCGGGGACAAGGGCGAATACGGCGCCACCACCGGCCGGCCCAGACGTGTTGGATGGTTTGACGCCGTCGCCACTGCCTACGGTTGCCGCATTCAGGGCGCTACCGAAGCGATTCTTACCGCCATCGACGTTTTGGGCTACCTTGACGAGATAAAAGTCTGCGTGGGATACGAAATCGACGGCGAGGTCACCACCAAGTTCCCTGTAACTCCTCTGCTGGCAAAGGCAAAGCCTGTTTACGAGATTCTTCCCGGCTGGAAAACGGACATCCGTGGCTGCAAGGATTACGACAGCCTTCCTTCTCAGGCAAAAGCTTACGTGGATTTTGTGGAGGAACATATAGGCGTCCCAATACGCATCGTGTCCACCGGCCCCAAAAGGGAAGACATAGCCGTACGTATTAAATAGGCATTAAACGAGATAAGATATAAAAGACCTCATAATTTGACTCATGTCCGGTTTTTGTATCAAAGCAGAAAAAACTTGCGCTTTCTGTCTTAATAACCCATTTAATCTGAGAAAGGAGGTAATTAATGACCATTTTTTGGACGGCCGCAATTATAGTTTTTCTTATTATTGAGGGAGTTACCCTTGGCCTGACATCCATATGGTTTGCCGTGGGCTCGCTGGCCGCCCTGATAGGAACAGCTTTGGGGGCTTCCATATGGCTGCAGGTAGTATTGTTTATTGTCTTCTCTTTGATTACTTTATGGTTTGCCCGTCCCCTGTTTAAAAAGTATATTAACTCCAGAAGCCAGCCTACCAACGCGGACAGAGCCATTGGCGCATCCGGCATTGTCACGGAAACCATAGATAACCTTTCCGGTACCGGCACCGTCGTACTAAACGGCAAGCAGTGGATGGCGAGAAGCGTAACAGGAACCGTCATTGAAGAGGGCTCTCTTGTCACCGTGGAGAGGATAGAGGGCGTAAAACTTATGGTATATCCGTCCAAAGCCGAGAGCAGCCCGGATAAGGAAGAAGCAGGCGCAGGCACCGTAAATTGAATGGAGGTAGAGCTATGCCGTCTTTTGTTGCCCCTTTGGTAATCATCATAATTCTGATAGTTATCCTTGTTAAGAATATTATCGTGGTTCAACAGGCCAGGGCTTACGTCATAGAGCGTTTGGGCGCATACAGCGCCACCTGGACTGTAGGTATTCACTTTAAAATCCCCTTTATTGAAAGGATTGCAAAGGTAGTCTCCCTTAAAGAGCAGGTAGCCGATTTCCCGCCCCAGCCCGTAATCACTAAAGACAATGTCACCATGCAGATTGACACGGTTCTGTATTTCGAGATAACCGACCCTAAACTTTTCACCTACGGCGTTGAAAACCCCATACTGGCCATTGAAAACCTCACCGCAACCACCCTGCGTAACATCATCGGAGACCTGGAGCTGGACGAAACTCTGACCTCCAGGGATATTATCAACGCCGAGATGCGCACAATCCTTGACGAGGCCACCGACCCCTGGGGTATTAGAATAAACCGCGTGGAGCTAAAGAACATACTCCCGCCCAAAGAAATTCAAAACGCCATGGAAAAGCAAATGAAGGCCGAGCGGGAGCGGAGAGAGGCCATATTAAAAGCCGAAGGTGAAAAGACCTCTGCCATCCTTATTGCCGAGGGTGAAAGGGAGAGCGCCATTCTCCGGGCAGACGCCAAAAAGCAGGCCGCCATTCTGGAGGCTGAAGGCCAGGCGGAAGCCATCCTCAAGGTCCAGACCGCCACCGCCGAGGGTATCCGCCTGATAAACGAAAGCTTCCCCTCCGACGAGGTTATAAAGATAAAGGCCCTGGAGGCCTTTGCCGCCGCCGCCAACGGCAGGGCCACAAAGATTATTATCCCCTCAGAAATACAGGGTCTGGCGGGCCTTGCCACTGCCTTAAAAGAAAGCCTTGTGGACCCTGAAAAAGAAAGCGCCAATCCAAAAAGCAGGTAAGGTTTTGTTTCGCCCCTACGTCTTGGAAAAATGCCCCTTCATTTTTAAAAATGAAGGGGCATTTTATTACCTGATTAAGCAAATTCATTTTTTCCAAGTAGACGGGTAAAACAGTATCAGCATGGGAAAAAGCTCAAGGCGTCCAAAAAGCATATCGAGACATAGCACTATTTTGCTGAACATGGAAAACTGCGAATAATTCATGGTCGGCCCAACCCCGGCCAGGCCGGGTCCAACGTTGTTAAAGCATGCAGCCACCGCTGTAAAGTTTGTCTCAAAGGAAAAGCCGTCTACAGTGACAAGCAGCAGGCTGGCAAAGAAGATTAAGAAGTATATCATCATGTAGCTCTGGACGGAGCTGACGATCTCTTCTTCCATCACCTCACCGTCCAAATGTACCAGTTTCACGCCTCTTGGATGGATGGCCTTGTATATGGCCCTTTTGCCCGCCTTAAACATAACCAGTATGCGTATCACCTTTATGCCTCCGCCGGTAGAGCCCGCAGAAGCGCCTATGAACATGAGCAGCACCAATATTCCCTTGGAAAATTCAGGCCACAGGTCAAAATCCGTAGAGGCATAGCCTGAGGTGCTGATAATAGAGGCCACCTGGAAAGCTGAATGCCTGATAGTCTCCCCTACGCTTGCGTATCGAGAGGATATATTAATTGTAATGGCAGCAATTGAAACGAGAATAATGGCCAAATATGCCCTAAGCTCTTCGTTTTTCAGGCATTTTTTGAATTCTCTAATAAGAATAAAATAAAAAATATTAAAGTTAGTGGCGAAAATTATCATAAAAACAGTAGTAACCACCTGAATATAAGGGCTGTACGACATCATGCTGTCGTTTTTTATGGCAAAGCCGCCGGTTCCGGCAGTACCAAAGGTTATTGTAACGGCATCAAACAGCGGTATTCGCCCGAAGGCCAGAAAAATAATCTGTACAACCGTGAGACCAATGTAGATTTTATACAGCAGCATGGCCGATTGGTGCATGTGGGGGACCAGCTTGCCTTTAATTACGCCAGGACTTTCCGCCCTGAGCAGGTGCATCTCATCACCCTTGCCCCGGGTCAGGGGGCTGAGTGCCAAAATGAACACAAGGACTCCCATTCCCCCCAGCCAGTGGGCAAAGCTGCGCCAGTACAAAAGCCCCCGGGGCAGGGACTCAACATCCGTCAATATGCTTGAGCCGGTGGTGGTAAAACCGGATACGGATTCAAAAATGCAGTCTACGAAATTCGGAATGTCCCCGCTGATAAAAAAGGGCAATCCCCCGAACAGGGACACCACCAGCCAGGCCAAACCAACGATTACAAACCCCTCCCTGGCGTAAAAGCCCCGCCTTACCGTACGAATAAGCGCCATGGGCAGCCCTGCGGCAAGCAAAAGGGCTATGGTGACTAGGAAACCTGTTACAGCTCCGCTCTCTTTATCATACAGCGAAATCAGGAGAGCGGGCACCATAAACGCGGCTTCCACGCACATGATGCGCCCGATTACATTTCTTATCATCCTGTAATTCATGGCCTATACTTCCTGGACAAATATGTCGTTGAGATCCAAAATCACCCTGTCTGTGGTGGTGACCACTACCACGGTGTCCCCAACGCGAAGGGTATCCTTTCCGCTGGGGATTATCACCCTGCCCATACGGTTTATACAGGCCACAAGGAGGTTGGGCTTTAGCTGTATTTCCGCCAAAGTCTTTCCCAGGTGGAGGGTTTTCTCGGTGACATTGCATTCCAGGGCATGCACCTGGTCATTTACCAGATGGTGCAGAGATAAAATGGCGCTCCCTTCGGTGTTTTGCATGGCCCTGACATAGCGTATAATATTATCGGCGCACATCAGCTTTGGGCTGAAGGCGCGATATATGCCCTTGTCCCGAAACAGCTCTGTGTATTCCGTGCGGTTCACTTTTGTGATAACCTGGGGAACGCCGATGTGATTGGCGTAAAAGGAGATGATAAGATTCTCCTCGTCCATATTGGTCAGCGTTATCAAGGTGTCGACCTGAGCGGCGTTTTCCGCCCGAAGTACCCCCTGGCTGGAGCCGTCGGCATTGATAATGATAGCTTCCGGAAACGTTTCCGCCAGAAACAGGCTGCGTTCGTAGTCTTTTTCAATTATCTTCACCCGGGCGCCCGTTTTGATAAGCATATCGGTCAGATACTCGGCTATTCGGCTGCCACCTATTATCAAAACGTTTTTTGCCTTATGGTTTTTTGCGCCTATTATTCTGGTCAACTCCACCAGGTCCGTAGTGGGGGCAGTTACATATATTTTATCTCCGGCTTCAAGCCTGAAACTGCCATCGGGAATAATAACCTCCGACTCCCTCTGAACGGCGCAGACAAGAACTCTTATGCTCATCTTCTTATGCAGCTCCCTGAGGACGACTCCGTCCAGGAAGCTGCCTTCTTTTATGAGTATCTCGACTATATCCGCCCGCCCCTTGGCAAAGGAGTCCCTTTTCATGAATGCCGGGAACTGCATAAGCCGAAATATTTCCCGAGCGGTGGTCCATTCCGGGTTTACAATCATGGACAGCCCCAGCTCGTCCTTGAGAAAATAACTCTGCCGGGCATATTCAGGATTACGTACCCGGGCTATTGTGTTCTGGCAGCCCAGCTTCCTGGCAAGGATGCAGCACATTAAATTCAGTTCATCCTGGGGCGTGACCGCAATGAGCAAACCGCTGTGCTCCACGTCCGCATCTTTCTGCACATCCAAGCTGGCACCGTTGCCGTAAACAGTCAGCACATCCAGCTCATCAGATATGCGCCTGACCACATCCCTGTCATTATCTATAAGGATAATATCATGGCCTTCCCTGGTGAGCTGGTCGGCAAGGGTGGACCCCACCTTGCCCGCGCCGACAATGACTATCTTCATTTTTTATTTACCTCCGCATGAACAAGGAGTAAAGCCATTTTACTCCTGTTATTTCTTTTTGCAATGAACAAATAATTACAAAAATTAAATAAATGTGTTATTATAATTGTTTATGTAGGTAATTATAACTTATTATCTCCACCGGGATTGTTCCTAAAAACGTAAAAGCCCCCGACATCCGGTTTGGAGCCTTCGGCAACCCTAAGATGCGTTCTTCTGCGTGCGCTATTTTGCCTAGTATATATAAAAGCGGTACCGAGACCGCTTATTTCTTGCTTATTCTTTTGAAACTCTGGATTAGTAGCATCGACGCAAGGCCGGTAAAAACGCCGGTGACTATAGACGAGGCCAGAAGGGCCGGGGCATATACCAATATGCCCGGGGTTTTGGTTATAAAAACGGCGGCAATGAGCTGCCCGGCATTATGGGCCATGGCGCCCAGAGTGCTGACGACCCAAATTAGCTCTTCCGGGAAAAGCCCGATAATTGCGGCCATGACGGCATAGGCCAGTATTCCCCCGGACAGACTGAAAATAAGGGAGGACACGCTCCCGGTAATAATGCTGCCCAGAATAATTCGCACGGCTAAAATAAGCCCCGCATCCCTTCGGCTTAGAACGGACATTGCCACAAGAGTAATTATATTGGCAAGCCCCAGCTTTATGCCGGGCAGGGGCACTATGGGAGGAATTTGTGATTCCGCTATGAAAATGGTCAGGGCTATGGCAGCCAGGGACGCCATGAGGGTCAAACGCCGGGTTCTCATGGGCCGGCCCCCTCTATCCTAATTACCAGGCGGTGAGGCAGGCAGACTATGGGTATGGCGTCGTTTTCAATGGCACCCTGTTTGATGCAAAGATGGTCCGGGCAATCGGCCTCGATTACGGATATCCTGCCATGCTCCGCCAATACCCTGTTATACCCTCTTGAGCTTTCCACTGTAAACTCATAGGGCAGCGCCACCGCATTCAAGTCTATGCTGCGTACCAGTTCGCCGTCCAGGTAGACTTTCGCATAAGCGCCGGAGCCCCGGCTTTTCAGGAGCAAAAAAACTCCGCATCCGGCGATAAATAACACGGAAAACAAAATTATCCAGTTTTTAGTCTTATTATTCATAGAGACATCTTACATAAATCGCCTCGGCTTGTCAACAGCGGGCAAGTAGTGATATAATATAATGTTTTTATGACTGACTTGCCCGGTTTTTCACCAGTTTAAAGGAGGTTCCCGGTGGAAGCTATACTCCAATCCATCATGTATTTCTCCCGGTACCTGCTGCCCTTTCTGGCTGCCTGGCTGCTTTTCCGCTGCGGGCGCTCAATGCTTCGCGAGCGCTACGAGCCGGAAGTGTGGGCATATCTGCGCCTGCCAGACGGAACCGCCGTACCTGTACGGCACTGGGAGTGTATTATAGGCCGCTCCCGCCTTTCAGATATTGTAGTAGCCTATCCCACGGTTTCCCGCAGCCACGCCGCCCTTATCCGCAGCGGCAAAGGCTTATGGACAGTATACGACTTGGGCTCCAAAGGGGGCACCCGGGTCAATGGGGAAAGTGTGGAAGCGGCGGAGCTGGAAGACGGCGATAGGCTTACTCTGGCCGGAGTCCATCTTGATTTTATGGACCTGAACGAGGAGGAACGCCTTTCCCTCTCCCGCCAGCGGAGGGAGCCGGGCAGGCTAATACGGCCGGGCATAAGCTTTTTTATTCTTACCATATTTCAGCTGCTTTTAGCCTTACAGCATGGAATTTCTTCCGAGCCCGAATATACCCGGAGCATCCTTCTGGCCTTCTTTGCCCTTTCCATCGCCATGTGGTGTTACTATCTTATTATGCGCTCCATCCGCCGCACGGGCTTTGAGGTAGAGACGATCGCCTTTCTGCTCAGTACCCTGGGGCTGTCGGTGGCCGCCACCTCCGTCCCCGGAGACATGGTTAAGCAGATAATTCTGCTGCTTATGGGTATAGGGCTGTTTATTGCCCTGGGCTGGTGGCTCAGAGAGCTGGGCAGGGCAAAGGCCCTCCGCTGGCCTGTGGGTTTTGCCGCCCTCGCCCTGCTGGCTTTGAACCTGCTGGCCAGCGAGGAAGTTTTTGGGGCAAAAAACTGGATATACATTGAAGGTTTCTCCCTGCAGCCCTCTGAGTTTGTTAAAATAGCGTACATCTATGCCGGGACTGCCTCCCTCGACAGGCTGTTTATGGGTCGAAATCTCTTTCTGTTCATTGCTTTCTCTGCCGTCTGCGTCGGCGCATTGGCAATCATGGGTGATTTTGGCTCGGCTTTGATATTTTTTGCCACCTTTCTCGTTATATCCTTTATGCGATCGGGTAACATTGCCACTATCTTTCTTGCCGTGACCGGAGCCGGTCTGGCGGGCTTTCTGGCCCTCACCGTAAAGCCCCACATCGCCCAGCGCTTTGCCACCTGGGGCCATGTCTGGGAATATGCCAACGATGCGGGTTACCAGCAGACAAGGGCCCTGTCCGCAGCCGCCTCCGGAGGGTTGTTCGGCCAAGGTGCGGGACGGGGCTGGCTGAGCGGAATTGTGGCCGCGGATACGGACATGGTATTTGCCCTCCTCTGCGAGGAGATGGGGCTTATTGTGGCCCTCTGCGCCGTATCCGGTGTTATCCTTCTGGCGGCCTTTGCCGTTAAAAGCTCCGCCCACGGTCGCTCCTCCTTTTACGTTATCGCTTCCTGCGCAGCCGTCAGCATGATGATGGTACAGATGGCGCTGAATGTCTTCGGCTCCCTGGACATTTTGCCCTTTACGGGAGTTACCTTCCCCTTTGTCTCCCGGGGCGGCAGTAGCCTTATTTCCTGCTGGGCCCTGCTGGCCTTTATAAAGGCGGGGGACACCCGGCAAAATGCCAGTTTCGTAGTGAAGCCCCCTTCCAAATACCGCAGCAATGCCGGCTATATGGAGGAAGAATACGACCAATGCGAATATGAAGATGAGGAATACGGGATGGGGCCTTCTTGGGAGGAGGAGCCCGAATGAAAAAAGTCAAACGCCGGGCAAACGCCGCCCTTCTTATTGCTGCCCTGATAATTGCGGGGCTTTGCGCTTATATTCTCGAATTCATTGACCATGGTAAGGACTGGGCCATGTTCCCCGCCAATCAGAGCGTGTACAGCGGCGGCGTTTTGAACACCGGCACCCTCACCGACAGGAACGGCATGCTGCTGGCCGCAGCCGGGAACGGAGTATATTACTACTCGGACGACCCAGCTACCCGGATAGCCTGCCTCCACGTGGCAGGAGATTACAGGGGGAACATCGGCACCGGCGCTGTTACGGCCTTTGCATCCAAACTGGCGGGCTACAGCGCAATAAACGGCACCTGCGGAGACGGGGTGACCCTGGCCCTGACCATAGACGCCCGGCTGAATATAGCCGCCTATGAGGCGTTGGCCGGCAGAAAAGGGGCCGTGCTGGTAATAGACTATCTCACGGGGGAAATCCTGTGCATGGTCAGTTCCCCCAGCTATGACCCCAACACCAGCCCCGATTTGACCAGCAGCGCTTACGAGGGAGTTTTTCTAAACAGGGCCATAAGTTCTGCCTTCACTCCTGGTTCCGTGTTTAAGCTGGTAACCCTGGCTGCGGCCGTAGATAATATCCGGGACCTTACGGAGCGCAGCTTCTACTGCTCCGGCAGCATCGCGCTGTCGGATGGCATTGTAACCTGCTCCGGAGTCCATGGCAGCCAGACCATAGAACTGGCCTTTGCCAACTCCTGCAACTGCGCCTTTGCGGAGCTTGCCGTAGAGCTGGGGCCGGACTGCCTGGAGCAATACTGCCGGGAGTTGGGCCTGACGGCGTCCCTTGATTTGGACGGGATTTCCACGGCGGCGGGCAACTTTGAAAAGGCCGCCGATTCTGAAACCGCCCTGGCTTGGGCGGGCATAGGCCAGCATAACGACCTGATATCCCCCTACTCCATGCTTCGGCTTGTGGCGGCGGTAGCCAACGGCGGCATTGTGAAGGAACCCACTCTGCTTATGGAGAATAAGCACGGTGCGGAAAGCCGCATTTTAAGGGCAGACACTGCCAGGACTCTGGCCGAAATGATGTCCTATAACGTTGTGTATTCCTACGGGGAATGGCGCTTCCCAGGACTTAAGCTTTGTGCAAAAACCGGAACTGCGGAGGTGGGAAACGGAAGCTCCCACGCCTGGTTTGCAGGCTTTTTGGACAGCGAGGAATTTCCTCTGGCTTTTGTGGTCTTGGTGGAAAACGGCGGCGGGGGGCTGGCTGCCGCCGGCCCTGTGGCAAATTCCGTACTCCAGGCGGCGGTATCATGATTTCTCTGAAGGAGCATCAGCAATGAGAAGAATCCTGCGTAATAGAATTTGGCTGATATATATGCCTTTGAGCTTCATATACCTGGAACTGCTGCTAAAGCTCTGGTGCCTCGGCACCGTGACATTGAGAGGGTTTATTTTTACCGTTCTCCTGGCCGCGGCGGCGGGAACCCTTGCAACATTTATATGCTGCCTGTCTAATACAAAGTTTTCTTCCAAATTATTTTTTGTCCTGCTTTTGGCGGCCACACTGCTTTTTGGAACGCAAACGGTGTACTACGGCATATTCAAAACATTCCTTACCGTCTACTCCGTATCGGAGGCGGGAAACGTTATCGGAAACTTCTGGCGGGAGGCCCTCCAGGGCATATGGCGCGCTATGCCCGGACTTATCCTCGTATTTATCCCCCTTATCCTGTGGCTGGTTTTTAAGAAAAAGCTGATTCCCACACAGCCCATGCACGACAAATACAGGGCAGGCCTCTGCTTTGCCTTTATCAGTTTGCAAATCCTGGCGAATACTGCCATAATGGGAACATCCGCCGGCGTCATGTCCGCCAAGTATTTATACAGCGAAAGTTTTGTCCCTGAGCTTTCAGTCATCTATTTCGGGGCTCTCACCACTTTCAGAATGGACCTGCAGGAGTTTTTAAGTTCTGAGGCGAAAGCGGCCGATACCTTGATTTCCGGGGAGGAGGAAAACAAATCCCCGGAGCCGGAAGAGCTTTTTACCCCGGAGGAGCTGGCGCCCGATTCCACCGGCCCCTCCTTGTACGAGTCCAACGTGTTGCAGATTGACTTTGACGCCCTGATAGAAAACGAAACGGACGAGGTTATCCGGGATATGCACCAATACTTCTCCTCTGTGGAGCCTACTCTTAAAAACGAGTACACCGGCATGTTCAGCGGGAAAAATCTGGTCTGGATAGTGGCGGAGGGCTTCTCCTCCTTCGCCCTGAGTGAAAAACATGCCCCTACCCTTTGGAAACTGGCAAACTCCGGCTTTGCCTTCGAGAATTTTTACAACCCCATATGGGGCGTTTCCACCACTGACGGCGAATATGTAACACTAACGGGACTTATACCGAAAGTTGGCGTCTGGAGCTTCTCCAAATCCTCCGGTAATTACATGCCCTTTGGTTTTGGTAACCTGTTGTCCAACTGCGGCTACAAATGCTATGCATATCACAACCACAGCTACACCTATTATGACAGGCACCTGAGCCATCCCAATTTGGGCTATGACTATAAGGGCGTGGGAAACGGCCTTGAAATTACCGGCACATGGCCTGCTTCAGACCTGGAAATGGTACAGAAAACTGTCGATGAGTATATAAAAGCCCCCCCTTTCCACGTCTATTACATGACTGTCAGCGGCCACCTTTACTACACATTTTCCGGCAATTCCATGTCCTACAAACACATGGATAAGGTGGCTGACCTGCCCTATTCCGAGGGTCCCCGGGCATATATTGCCTGCAACATTGAATTCGATTTGGCTGTGGAGGAGCTGATAATAAGTCTTGATGAGGCGGGAATGCTGGAAGACACTGTTATCGTCATTTCCGGCGACCACTACCCCTATGGTTTGGAGATTTCCGAGATCGAGGAAATCTACGGCGGCGCCATAGATACGGGTTTCGAGCTTTACCGCAGCACGCTTATAATTTGGTGTGCCGACATGGAGGAGCCGGTCAGGGTAACCAAGCCCTGCTCCAGCCTTGACATCATGCCCACCCTGGCAAACCTTTTCGGGCTGAATTATGATTCCCGACTAGTAATGGGCAGGGACATACTGTCCGATTCGGAAGGCCTGGTAATTTTCTACAATCACAGCTTTATTTCCGAGATGGGCCGCTACGATGCCACCACTGACGTGTTTACGCCAAACGAGGGCCTTGAATGGTCCCAGGAGGAAAAGGACGGTTATGCCCGAAACATGCTAAACAGGATAAGCAGCATGTTCCAATATTCCGCCGCCATACTTGACAACGACTACTATGCAAAGGTTCTGAGTAAATGACAGTATTCCCACCGCGTATGGGGGAGCCCCTGTTTACGTCAAAACAGATTAAGGCACTTTTGATCCCCCTTATAATCGAGCAAGTCCTCTCCGCCACCATAGGAATTATCGACACAATAATGGTGGCCCAAGTAGGAGAACACGCCATGTCCGGCGTGTCCCTGGTAGATTCAATAAACATGCTTTTGATTAACGTCTTCGCCGCCCTGGCCACCGGAGGCACCATTGTCACCTCCCAATATTTAGGCGGGCAAAGAATCAAAAACGCCAGGTTTTCCGCCCAGCAGGCCTACTTGATATGCGTGGCCCTGGCCGCTGCCATAATGGGCCTGTGCCTGGGCTTCAGGCGGGGCATACTTAGCGCCATTTACGGCAGTATAGACAAAGACGTAATGGACAGCGCCGTCAGTTATTTTCTTTTCACGGCCATTTCCTATCCCTTTATCGCCCAGTTCGTCACCTGTTCCGCGCTGTTCAGGGTTATGGGCAACGCCAGGCTGCCCATGAGGGTATCCATAGTCATGAACCTTATTAACGTGGTGGGCAATGCCATCTTTATCTTTGTCTTCAACATGGGAGCGGCAGGTGCCGCTCTGTCCACACTAATTTCCCGCATTTTCGGCGGCATGCTGCTGACCTTCAGGCTACTGGACCCCGATTTGCAGGTAAATCTGGCGGGCATTTGGCCAATTAAGCTAGATATAAAAATGATAAAGAATATTCTGTCCATTGGAATACCCAACGGTATCGAAAACGGCATCTTTCAAATTGGCAAGGTGCTGGTTCAAAGCATCGTATCCAGCTTTGGCACCATCGGCATTGCCGCCGCCGCCGTGGCTCACAGCCTTTCATCCATTGCCATAATGCCCGGCATGGCGATAGGCATAGGCCTCGTCGCCGTTGCCGGCCAATGCGTGGGAGCCGGAAAATATGACCAGGCCAGACGCTATGCCGTTGGCTTTACCGGCCTTTCCATGGCCTCTATCACCTTTATAAATATTTTCATATTCCTGTTTATGAGGCCGATAATTTCCGCATACGGCGTACCCGATGACACCGCCCTTTTGGCCAGAAGCCTGATTTTGTGCACTTTACTCGGCACTTCCGTAATATGGCCTTTGGGATTTACGCTGCCAAACGCCCTGAGGGCCGCCGGCGATGCTAAATACACCATGTTTGTGGCGGTTTTCTCCATGTGGGCCTTCCGTGTAGGGCTTGGATATGTATTGAGCACGGTCTGCAAACTTGGCGTCATAGGGATATGGTATGCCATGGTGGCCGACTGGGTATTCCGGACCCTGTTCTATGTTGGACGATTCCTTACGGACAGGTGGACAAACCGCAGCATCCTGTTGGCGCCCGCCGACGTAAAGAGAAAATAGGAGCTAGTAATGATAGACATATCTGTCAAAAACCTCGTCAAGGCTTTTGAAAATGGCAAAAACATACTGGACGGCCTCTCTTTTGATGTGCACGCTGGTGAGCGCATAGGCATTCTGGGAAAAAACGGCGCCGGCAAGACCACGCTTTTCCGGCTGCTGGCAGGCGAATACACGGAGGACCAGGGAAATATCTTCATCGCCGCAGGCAAGCGAATAGGCCTTATCTCCCAGATACCCGTGTATCCCAAACATTTCACCACCGAAGATGTTTTGAAAGCTGCCCACCGTCGCCAATACGCCATGAGCCGGCGGCTTGCGGAGCTTGCGGAGAAAATGGCCGCCGAGCCCTCCCCGGAAATCATGAGGGAGTATGACCGCCTCATAGCGGAGTTTGAGGGTCTGGGAGGCTACAACATTGATGTGGAACGTAACCGGGTGGCGAATGGTCTGGACATCCCGTCGGAAATGCGCTCACAGCCCTTTAACAGCCTATCCGGCGGCGAAAAAACACGGGTAAACCTGGCCCGGCTGATTTTGGAGGATACGGACATCCTCCTGCTGGACGAGCCTACAAACCACCTGGATATGCGGGCAACGGAATGGCTGGAGGAGTATCTGTTAAAGTTTAAGGGTACGGTTTTGGCCATTTCCCATGACAGGTATTTTCTTGACCGTATTGTCCAGCGCTGCATTGAGATTGCGGACGGTAAGGCGGAGTTTTACAGCGGTAATTACAGCTTTTACGTCGTTGAAAAGCAAAGGCGCTATGAGGAGCAGCTAAAACAGTACGAAAAAGAGCAAAAAGAAATAAGGCGTCTGGACGAAGCCGCTCGCCGGCTTTATCAATGGGGTATCGGCAATGAAGCCCTGATGAAAAAATCCATGGCCATACGCACAAGAATGGAGCGCATGCAGAAAACGGAAAGGCCAACCGCCGAGAAAAAACTGCGGGTAAAATTCAGCCAGCGCGAGTTTTACGGCGATGAGGTGCTGGTCATGGAGGGCATATCCAAAAGTTTCGTGGACAGGGCGCTTTTTTCGGACGTCAGCCTTATAATAAGCCCCGGAGAGCGGATTGCCCTCATTGGCGACAACGGCACGGGCAAGTCAACGCTCATTAGAATAATCATGGGCGAGGAGGAGCCGGATTCCGGCTGGCTGCGCCTGGGTCCCGCAATAAAAAAGGCCTACCTGCCTCAGGTAGTCAGATTTGAAAACCCGCACCGCACCGTACTGGATACGCTGATATACGAGGAAAACTGCTCCCATCAGAGTGCAAGAAACCGCCTTGGGGCGTTTAAGTTTTCCGGTGAGGACGTATTCAAACCCATATCCGCCCTTTCCGGAGGCGAACTGAGCCGCCTGCGCCTTTGCATACTCATGCGGGAAGAGATAAATTTCCTGATACTTGATGAGCCCACAAACCATCTGGATCTTGCCAGCCGGGAATGGATAGAAGAGGCCCTGTACGATTATAGCGAGACGCTGCTTTTTGTTTCCCACGACCGCTATTTTATAGACCGCTTTGCCACCCGCATATGGGAACTGTCCGACGGCAAGTTTTCGGATTTCCAGGGCGGGTTTACGGAGTACCGCCAATTCAAGGAACGCCAGGCCGCAATACAGCAGACCGTAAAAGCCGAGCCAAAAAAGAAAGGGCCCAGGAAAAAGCCCCAAAACCTTGAAAAACAGATGGCAAAGCTTGAGCGGGAGATAGAAAGGCTGGAGGCCGAAATAGTCCAGCTAGACGAAATTGCTCAGGAACACGCCTCGGATTACCAGCGGCTGCTAGAAATCGGCGACCGCCGCGCTATTATTGAGGCGGAGCTGGACGAGCTTTACATGCAGTGGGACCAATTATCCGACTCCGTAACCTAAGGGCGGGTCTCTGCGACTTGTATAAAAAGGAAGATATATTATGGACCCTGTCACCAATAAGCTGAAAGACCGGCTGTGGGTTATCGCGGCAGCCATGTGTTTCGGAGCGGCCTTATTTTTCCGCTTTGCCCTTATAGGCTACGGCTTTATCGCCTATGTGCTCGCCGGCGTGGGAACATTAGTCCTTGTGTTCAGGCTTCTCCGCCATCTGGGGGCTTACAAGCTGCGGCGGGTGCTGGCCGCCATTATTGTTATAGGACTTATCTGTTTTATAGCCATAGAGGTTCCCATAATAGCCTCCGCCCGGACCACAAAAGATCCCAGGGCGGACTATCTCATAGTCCTGGGCGCCGGTCTTAACGGCAGCACCCCTTCTCTTTCCATGGTAAACAGGCTTACCGCCGCTCTGGACTATCTGGAGAAATATCCCGACACTGTTGCCATCGTTTCGGGAGGCCAGGGCCAGGGCGAGGAAATGACCGAAGCGCAGGCCATGGAGAATTGGCTTGTGGCAAGGGGCATCTCCCCGGAGAGGATAATCAGGGAGGAGAAATCCACCTCTACTCTGGAAAACCTCAAATATTCCCTTGAAATCATTGAATCCCTTGGGGGCGACCCTACGGGACGCGTGGCAATAGTAAGCAGCGAATACCACCTTTATCGGGCAAAGCTCATGGCTAAGGAGTTGGGGGCCGCCCCGGTGGGCGTGGCGGGAAAAACCAGCTATCCCGTTTTAAAGCTCAATTATTTTATACGGGAAGGTTTTGCCGTGGCATATAAATGGGTATTTCAATAAATGGAATATTGTGCTATAATTTTTTAATTACTTATACACATTTTATTACGTTAGAATAATAATGCAGAGGTAAAATCATGAACGAGCTTATTGAAAACCGTATAGTTGTTAAGGTAGGCACCTCCACTCTCACCCATTCGGGCGGAGAACTTAATTTCCGCAGCTTTGACAAGCTGGCAGTAGCTCTGTCCGATATTCAAAACCGGGGCTGGGAAGTTATACTGGTTTCTTCCGGAGCCATTGCCGTGGGCGCTCATAAAATGCGCATGCCCGAGCGTCCCAAGGAGCTGCGCTACAAACAGGCCGCCGCTGCCGTAGGCCAGTGCGAGCTTATGCACCTTTACGACAAATTCTTCAGCGAATACGGAAAGACGGTGGGACAGATTCTCCTCACTGCGGAAGATATCGAGCATGAGGAAAGAAAACAAAACCTTATCAACACCTTTGATTCCCTTCTGGAAATGGGCATTATCCCCATCGTTAACGAAAACGACTCCGTAAGCTATGTGGAAATTGAATCCGAGCACAAGGTGTTCGGCGACAACGACACCCTTTCCGCCATTGTTGCAGTCCTGTGCAGGGCAAAAACTCTGGTTCTGCTCTCGGATATTGAAGGCCTTTATGAAAGCGACCCCCGGGAAAACCCCGATGCCCGGCTTATCCGGGAAATCAGGAAGATTGACGATGAAATCCGCTCCCTGGCGGGGGGCTCAGGCTCAACCAGGGGTACCGGCGGCATGATTACAAAGCTGCAGGCCGCGGAGATAGCCATGGTTCGGGGAATTGACATGGTAATAACCAACGGCCAATACCCGGAGCGGCTTGCGGATATAATAGAAGGAAAACCCGTAGGCACGCTGTTCGTTGGAAGAAAGTAAGCAAAGTACGGCGGGGGACCTCCCGCCTCAAAGGAGGTAAAATCCATGACTGCTTTAGAAATTCAGGGCAAAGCCGCCAGGGCCGCATCCCGGCGCCTTGCCGTCTGCAGTACCCAGGAAAAAAACGCCGCCCTTTTAGCAATTGCCCGGGCTCTTAATTCCCAAAAAGACAGAATCCTGGCCGCAAATGACCGGGATATGAAAAACGCCGTAGACAGCGGCATGAGCCGCGCCATGCAGGACCGCCTTGCCCTGACGCCTGAGCGCATTGACGGAATTGTGGAGGGAGTAAGGCAGGTGGTCGCCCTCCCCGACCCCATAGGCGAGGCCGTTTCCATGTTAAAGCGCCCCAACGGGCTCACCATTGCACAGGTACGGGTGCCCCTGGGTGTCATCGCCATGATTTATGAATCCAGGCCCAACGTAACCGTGGATTCCGCCGTACTCTGCCTTAAATCCGGCAACGCGGTCATACTCCGGGGCGGCAAGGAGGCCTTTGAATCCAATAAAGTGTTGGTTGACATAATGCGGGAAGCCATAGCGGAATCCGGCCTGCCCGCAGACTGCATTTCCCTTGTGCAGGACACCAGCCGCGAAAGCGCCACCGAGCTCATGAGGCTGCACCAGTATGTGGACCTGCTCATTCCCCGGGGCGGAGCCGGGCTGATACGCTCCGTTGTGGAAAACGCCACCGTTCCGGTAATTGAAACGGGCGTGGGCAACTGCCATATCTACGTGGACGACAGCGCCGACCTGGATATGGCCGTCAATATAGTTCGCAACGCCAAATGCAGCCGGCCTTCGGTTTGTAACGCGGTGGAGACCCTGCTGGTATCCCGCTCCGTTGCGGGTAGCTTCCTGCCCATGTTAAAGCCCCGCCTTGACGAATACAACGTGGAGCTGCGGGGAGATGACGAGACGGCGGCCATACTGGGTTCCGTTGTAGTACCCGCCTCGGAGGAGGACTGGGATACTGAATATGGCGATTATATTCTGGCCATCAAGATTGTCTCGGGAATAGACGAGGCCATGGAGCATATTGCCAAATACGGCACAGGCCATTCCGAGGCCATAATCACATCCGATTACGCCAACTCCCAGCGGTTCCTGCAGGAGGTGGCCGCGGCGGCGGTGTACGTCAACGCCTCCACCCGCTTTACCGATGGCGGGGAATTCGGCCTTGGGGCGGAAATAGGCATATCCACCCAAAAAATGCACGCCCGGGGTCCCATGGGCCTTAGGGAGCTGACCAGCAGCAAATACATCATATACGGCAGCGGTCAAATCCGGTAGTCACAGTGCTCCCGGAAGACTGCAAGCCCCCTTATATGCGCCGCCGTTCTGGAAAACGGCGGCGCGCTGTATTACCTCAAAACCGTGCCTGCGCCGTATATCGTCCATAACCCTGTCCAGCTGGCGCTGCCTGTCGCGCTTTCCATGGTCGGAAAAAAGGCTCAGCTGCTCGGGGAAATTTGCCGACACCAGCTCGGTGCACCTGATTCCAAGGCTTCGGACGGGGGTGGGCCACACATGGAGGCTTTTAAACAGCCCAAAGCTTATATCGGCTATCTCCCTGGTTATGTCAGTGGCATAAGGCAGCTTTGACTGACGGCTGCGCCAGTGCAGGCTGCTGTCCCTTACGGATATCTCCACCGTCCGGCCCATAAAACCGTTTTCACGAAGGCGCATGCCCACGCTTTCGGCAAGGGCGGTCAGGGTCACCTGTACCTCCCTGTCGTTTACAAGGTCCCGGGGCGTGGTGGTGCTGTTTCCTATGGACTTAATGGGTGGCACCAGGTCCTCCCGAAGTACCGGAGAATCGTCCAGGCCGTTGGCAAAGGAGTGGATAACCAGGCCCATTTTGCCCAACCGCAGCCGGAGGGCTTCCGGGTCCGCCGCCGCCAGGCGGCCAATGGTGTCTATTCCCATGGCCCGCAACTTCTTTGAGGTACTGGGCCCTACATAAAGCAGCTCCTTCACGGGCAGAGGCCAGACAATATTTTTATATCCGGCTCTGTCTATCACCGTAACGGCATCAGGCTTTTTGTAGTCGGAGCCAAGCTTTGCAAACACTTTGTTCCAACTGACGCCGATGCTGACGGTAACCCCCATATCTTTTTTTACCCGATTGCCGATTTCTATTGCTACCGCCTCCCCCTTCTCCGGGGCCACGCAGCCCGTCAGGTCCAGCCAGCACTCGTCTATTCCAAAGGGCTCCTTTAAATCGGTGTACTCGGCGTAAATCTTCTGTACATCTTGAGAAAATTTTATATACAAATCCATCCTGGGCGGCAGGACTACCAGTTCCGGACAGAGCCTTTTGGCCTGCCATATGGTCATGCCGGTCCTTACACCGCATCTTTTAGCCAGTTCTTCCTTGGCCAAAATAATGCCGTGCCTGTCCTCCTGGCTGCCCCCCACCGCCAGGGGGCGGCCCCGCAGATGCGGATGATACAGCAGCTCTATACTGGCATAACATGAGTTTATATCTGAATGCAGGATAACTCTGTCCATATTATTCTCCTAATGAGATAATATGTATATTATATATCTGCTTTTAAGATATGTAAAGCATGATTGTTATCTTGTTTGGATAATATATGTAATATTTTTCTTGCTTTTTCGTGCCGCGTACTATATACTGTGGTTTGAGGTGATAGCTGTGAACAATACCTTGGGTGAAACGTTAGCCGCGCTGAGAAAAAAGAAAAAACTTTCACAAAAAGAACTGGCCGATATGCTGGCCAAAAAGGGGATTGCAGTCACGAATCAGGCAATCTCCAAGTGGGAGAGCGGTTCTTCCCTGCCCAACGCCAGGCAGTTTTTGGTCCTTTGCGACCTGCTGGACGTGGTGGATATTCCCGGGGTATTTATGGGCAAAACTGATACGGGCTTTTTGGCGGGCCTCAACAACAAGGGGCGGAAGAAAGTATACGAATACGCCGACCTGCTTCGTGCCAGCGGGCTCTATTCCGGTGAAGACGTGCCGGTGCACCTTACCGACATCAGGAGCCTGCCCCTGTACAGCATGGCCGTATCCGCCGGCACCGGCCAGTTTCTGGACAGCAGCGACTATGAACTGGTTGCCGTGGGAGACGATGTGCCCCTTAGCGCAAATTACGGCGTCCAGGTGTCCGGGGACAGTATGGAGCCGGAATTCAAAGACGGGCAGATAGCCTGGGTGCACCAGCAAAATACGCTTAACCATGGAGAGATTGGCGTCTTTCTCTACGACGGAAACGCCTACCTCAAGCGCCTCCGGGCCCGGGTAAGCGGAGTCAGGCTTCAGTCATTAAACCCCAACTACCCTGACATTGTGGTTACAGACCCCATGGAGCTTAGAGTTCTGGGCAAGGTTGTGGGCAAATCGCAATGAAATAAAAAAAGCGAAAGAGCCCGGCTCTTTCGCTTTTTCGCTTTAACATATAATCGTCGGCGTAGATTTTCATTTATTGTAGTTTCTCATTTATCAATGATTGAACTCTGTTTCCATCACATAGAGGCTCTTAAAACTCCTTTTTTATGCTCCGGGTAAACAGCGACTCCAATACTTCCCTGGGGTCGGCGCTTTCGTACAATATTGCGTACACCGAGCTACATATGGGCAGTTCCACCTGGTACTCCCTGGCCAATTTTACTATTGCGCGGGCAGTATAGTAGCCCTCGGCCATTTTATTGAATTTTTGCCCCTTGGCAAACAGCTCTCCGAAGTTCCGGTTATGGCTGTGCTCGGAAAAGATGGTGGCCTCGTAGTCGCCAAGATGGCACAGGCCGTAGGCTGTCAGCTCGTTGCCTCCCATGGCGGATATAAGCCGTGCAACCTCCCTGGCCCCCCTGGACATCAGAGCCCCCTTAAGGGTTGAGAGCCCAAGGCCGTCCAGCAGGCCGGCGGCTATGCCAATGACATTCTTTGCCGCCGCTCCTATCTCGTTTCCAATCAGGTCATTGCCATAGTAAAAGCGTATCAGCTCGCTGGAAAAGGCCTCCGCCAAAGTTCGTTTTACTTCCTCACTCTCGCTGTCAATTACCATGCAGTTGGGCACTCCCCGGACAAATTCCTGCACATGCCCCGGCCCCAGCCAGACAGCTATCTTATTGGAGTCGTCCAGAGCATCCCCGGCAATCTGTGACAGGCGGCGCCCGGTTTCGATTTCAATGCCCTTCATGCACAGGACAACAATCTTATCCCGGAGTCCGATGGCCTTCAATTCTTCCATAAGGGCAGACAGGCCCTGAGAGTTTATGGAAATAACAATAATGTCTGACGCCTTGGCTTCCGTCAAATCACAGGTCAGGGAAACAGACTCCGGCAAGGTCAGATACTCGTTCTGTCTGGTAGCCATAAAGCGGCTCATGTTCCGGGAACCCTTCCGCCCGTACAGTGCAACCGTATGCCCTACCCTGTCCAGATACCAGGCGACAAAAGAACCCCAGCGGCCACATCCGATAACAGTAACTTGCATATCAGTCTCCATTAATAGTCAGGAATTTCTTATTGTTTCCTACAGGCATCAAAACCCTAAATTAATGCCTCCGGTAATTTTAGACATTCCCTCAGCCATGGCGCTCTCCGCCTTCCGCAGAGCCTCATTAACGGCGGCGATTACCATGTCCTGCAGCATCTCAACATCCTCGGGGTCCACAACATCGGGATCTATCTCAAAAGCCATCAATTCACGTTTGCCGCTGACTGTTGCGGTGACAACGCCGCCTCCGGCGGAGGCGGTATATTCCTTGTTCTCCAGCTCTTCCTGGATTTTCAGTAAATCCTGCTGCATTTTTTGGGCCTGTTTCAACATGTTCATATTCATTCCACCGCGGGGCATGGAGCCGCGAAAACCGCCTTTGGCCATAATCAATCCTCCTATTCAAACTTAACGTTGCCAAATTTTTTTAACTGGGCAATCTTTTCCATATTTATCCCCTTTTGGGATGCTTCCTCTTCCAGCGTAACAGGAACTGCTGTTTTGCAAACTTCCCGCGCCGCTTCCTGTATCCTGTCGGTAATTTCAGGCTTGTTCAACAATCCCATGGCAAAACCGTTTTTCACTTTAAGTGTCAAAGCCCCATGGGAAAACTCGGCATTGACATGGAGTTCATCACTTAAAATGTTGTAGGTGCCTATAGGGATTTTATTATTTAGAAGCTCCAGTATGCGCTTCCAAGGCTCTGCCCGATTATTTTCGGAAACCTCCGCCCTGTCTTGGTTTTCCGGGGCGTGAATGCGCTCTTCCCCTACAGTCTCAGAAAGTTCCCTCTGGGGAGGCGAAGTTTTCTCCTCAGAAACTTCACTCATAGGCCCTTCGTCCTTACCCGGCGTCTCCGCCATGTAAGGCTCCTCATCAGCCTCAGGCTGAGACAGAGAGTTTTCTGGCTCGGCTACCGGATTGGAAGGCGGACCGGCTGCCCCGGACGCCGGGGCTCCGGCTCCAATCAAAGCTTCAAGCCTTGACACCCGGTCCCGCAGGTTGGGCAGGCTGTCCCCCAGGTCCGGTTCGCACAGCCCGATAAGACACAGTTCGGCAATGGTTTTGGGGCTTTGGCTATAGCGCATACGCCCTATGGAATCCTGTATTGACGTAAGATTGCTCATGTATTCAGCAGCAGCCAGTTTCCCGGCAAAGGATTCCAGCGTTTTAAGGTCATACCCTCCGGAGAGAAGCCTGCTGCCGCTTTTCGGCGCCACTATGTTCATAATTATGTCCCTATGGAGGATACCCAGTTCATTCAGGAGAGTCGCCGGGGCCTTGCCGTCCCTCCACATTTCCTGAAACATGGTCAGGACCTGTGCCGTATCCCTCTCCGTTATAAGCTCCATCATGCGCATGATGCGATGATTGCCGGCCAGTCCCATGGCTGAGAGGACAGTATCCGTGGTAATAGTGGTTTCACCGGCGCACTGGTCCAGAAGGGACAGGCCGTCACGCATGGAGCCCTCGGCCAATCTGCCTAAAAGCTCAGCCGCGTCTTCCTCAAGTTCCATATTCTCTTGTCCGGCCACATACATCAGCTGCTTTGCAATAATATCCGCACCCAAGCGCTTAAAGCTGTGCCTCTGGCACCGGGACAGTACTGTGGCCGGCACCTTGTGAAGCTCGGTAGTAGCCAGTATAAACATGAGGTGCTCAGGGGGTTCCTCCAGTATTTTTAGAAGGGCATTAAAAGCCGACATGGATAGCATATGCACCTCGTCGACAATGTAGATGCGCTTTTTTGCCAAAGCGGGGGTAAACACGGCCTCATCCCGCAGGGCACGGACATTGTCCACGCTGTTGTTCGAGGCGGCGTCCAGCTCGACCACGTCCATTATCGCGCCGCTTTCTATTCCAAGGCAGGGGCGGCATTTATTGCAGGGGTTCCCATCCACGGGGTCCTCGCAGTTAACTGCTTTGGACAAAATCTTGGCACAGCTTGTCTTTCCCGTGCCTCTGGTTCCGATAAACAAATAAGCGTGGCTCAGCCTGCCGGTTTTGACCTGATTTTTCAGCGTTTCGGTTATATGCTGCTGGCCAGCCACTTCGTCGAAGGTTCGGGGTCGCCATTTTCTATATAAGGCCTGATACATCACAACGCTCCCCCATTCTTTTTTAGCAAATAGTTTCGATTGGTCGGCATATACTTGCCCCTGAGTTACACATTGCGCCGAAAAGCCCCCGCACACCGCACCAGCCTGGTACAAATCGCGGGACGTTTGGTTTTCCGGAAGCCGCAAGGTGCCCCACGGACAGTATATAGCCGTAGCGGCTCATGGCAAGACTGCACACCCGCCTTTGAAACTACGATATGCCCGTTACCGGGGCAGTTAACTCAGTCCCGGCGCCCTCGCGGCACACAGCGACACCCGCTTAATGCTGCTCGGTTCCCCGCCTGACATGGTTCACGGGCTGCTGTTGCGCAAGACCGGAACGTCATCGCCACTTACCACGGTCAGACAGCACATCGTACCTCCGGGGGCGGGAGTTCATCCCTGCTGTAGCGGATTGCAGGTACAGGGCACCGCTAGCTCCCCGACTAGTGCAGCCTTGCCATAAGCCGCTTATGTATTTTACTACATTTCCGGCTGTTTATCAAGGAGCACAAAAATATTTTTTCTCTTTACAACTGCAAAAATTATGCTATAATGTTCAAAGTTCATATATGGGCGATTAGCTCAGCTGGGAGAGCGCCGCGTTCGCAATGCGGAGGTCAGGGGTTCGATCCCCCTATCGTCCACCACAATTGTCTGAAAAGTCCGCAAATCGCGGACTTTTCGGCATTTTTATACCCTTTTCTGCCAGAAAAGCAAAAAATACAGAGACGGATTACCCCTGTATTGCAGCCACCAGTTCCCTTGTTCCTACCACGTTGAGTGCGT
>DUOX01000007.1 GCA_012838665.1 Clostridiales bacterium | reverse complement strand
GTGCTGGCCCTGTCCATGTACATACAGCTTTTCGGCGCCTGCGACGATACAAGCTCCTTTAAGGCGGGAAACGTAAGTGTTAGCCGCAGGGGGGCGGGCTCCGTTAAGATTTCCGCCTCCGCCCTGAGAAAACAGGCTGAGGCCATGCTTGCGGCATATCTGGAAGACAGGGGATTTGATTTCAGGGGGGTAAGGGCTTGAGGGATTTGGTTGGAATCAGGAAATACGGCAGCGCCCTTACCCTTTACAGCGATGCCTGCCCGGAGGGGCGCAAGGCCAGGGGTTTTATACAGCCCATAGTCTTTTCCGACACCGAGAAACTGGATGTAAGGTCGCAGGCGGGGAGCGTAAACAGGTGCAAATACCTGCTGATAGCGGAGGCGGGGGCCCTTCTGCCCGGGGAAAAGAACGTGAGTGTCAGCTCCCGGGACTGGGAATACAGCCTGCTCCGGGCCCAGCCCATATACGTTGGAGGCAGGCTCTCCCATTGGGAAGGGGTACTCAGGCCGAAGGGCGGGGGTGGCGCCCATGCTTAACACGGTGGTTTCCGCCCTGGCGGACACCTTGAGACAGGCGGGTATAGAGGCGGTTTGCCAATACCACCCCGCCCCCCTTGACAACAGGAAGGGGCCCCTGGTCTGCGTGGGCGTAAAAAGCAGTAAACTTGTCACCTCCGGCGCCGGAGAATATCTGGGGCTGCGCAGGAGCGAGGATGGAAGCTTCACGGAGGCCTACGGATTCCGGCTGGAGTTGGTTTTGGGGCTGGATATATACTCCCCCTATGACGGGGAGCCCGGGGGCTGTCTCGGCTGTTTCGGGGAAATCAGCGCGGCCCTGGGCAGAATGCCCTCCGGCCTGAAAATCCGGAAACTGGTCTGCGGGGTTACCGCTCCGGACAGGGTTACGGAGATGTTCCGCTGCCCCTGTGAGCTGCACTGCATGGCCTACCTCATATGCGGCGCCCGGGAGGAGACGGGGGAGTTTACAGATTTTGAGTTGAAAGGGACGGTTATAAATGGCAATAAATGAAAGACCGGGAGTATATAGCGCTTATGAGGTCTCCAGCGCCGTCAGCGGCAGGGGCGGCGGCGGCGTGGTGGGGATTGCGGCTGTGGCATCCCAGGGTACGGAAGGTACCGGTTATGTCATAAATTCCTACGCCGAGGCCGCTGCCGCCTTCGGGCCGGACAGCAGTATGGCAAGGCTGATAAAAATACTGTTTTTAAACGGGGCCTCCTCCGTCAGGGCGGTGCCGGTATCCGTGGGCTCGGAGCCCAGTACGGCCCAATACGAAGCGGCCTTCGGAACGCTCATGGATTATGTACAGGTAAAGGTGATGGTATGCGACAGCCATGAACCATCAGTTCACGAGGCCATGAAAAATGCTATTGAGACGGCCTCGGAGCACAGCAAGTACAGGATAGGCGTGGTGGAAGGGGCCGGCGCAGTACAGGAGCTTGTGGCGGCTGCCGGTGACTTAAACTGCGAGCGGATGGTGCTGTGCGCCCCCGCCGAAGGGCCGGCGGATACGGCTTTGCCCGGTGCGGTAGCGGCGGCTCTGGCGGGACTTATCGCCTCCGGCTCGGACCCGGCCCTGCCGCTGAACGGCGCCGCCCTTTACGGCCTGTCGGGGCTTTCTTCCGGCTTTGCGGACGCCGACATAAACGCTCTGGTCCAGGGGGGAATCACGCCCGTTGAAAACGTTGGCGGGAGGATATCCGTAATACGGGGCATCACCACCCGCACCGCCACGGCTGGGGCGCCGGACTCCACATGGCGGGAACTCACCACCATTCTCATAATTGATGATGTGATACCCACGATTAAAAACTCCCTCCAGAGCAGATTTTCCAGGGCAAAAAACACCGCCCAGACCAGAGGGGCGATACGCACCCAGGTTATCATAGAGCTGGAAAACAAGCTGGCCAGGGAGATTATCGACAGCTATGACAACGTGACGGTGAAGGCCTCGGAAACGGACCCCACCACATGTGAGGTCAGCTTTGATTTTACCGTTGCCCACGGGCTGAACCACATACGGCTGACGGCGCATATTACGGTTTAACGGGAGGTAAGAAATGGGAGTTAAAGGATTTCCCACCAGCAGTGACATCTATCTGGAGGCGGAGGGCAGGAAGATTGCCGTAGTCCAAAGCTATAAGGCCACCGCAAGGCGGTCGGAGCAGGTGGTGGAAGCCTTCGGTGAGAAGGAGCCCGTGGCCACCGTAGCCGACCAGGTAACGTATAGGGTGGAGCTCACCCGGCTTTACGCCACGGACGAGGCCATATCCGACGGCATCAACTTCCACGATTTGGACAACTTTTCCCTGGTCATCGTAAAGCCCGACAGGCGCATAGTTTACACCGGCTGCCAATGGAGTGAAATTGCCGAGAGCGGCGAGCTTTCTGAGATGGTGGCGGAGAAGATTTCGGTAATCGCAAGCCACCGGGTGGAGACTACCGTATGAGACCGGAGCAGGCTTTGGCAGGGATTATCCTCTGCGCGGTGGAACTGTTAAAAGCGGGAAAAGGGGAGGCGGACCCCGCCGGGGACGCAGTGGCCAATCCCTCTTTTTCCATGGAGCGTTTTGAGGAATTGAGGGGCAAAAAAACTGCCCCTCCCCAGCCGCCGCCGGAGAAAGAAATCCTGAAAATTATCCGGGAGGCGTCAGCGGAGGAGGGGGAGGGGCTGAAAACTCTCCGGGAGGCGGCTGCGGGGGAGGTAATCACCCTTTTGGAAAAGAAGCGGGAACAGATATGGGATACCGCTGGCGGCGGCAGGGGGAAACCCTCCTTTCTACAGATTGAAAAAGCCCTCACAGAGGAGGGCAGCGCTCCCGCCGCCGGAGCGGAGGGAAGTTTACATAACTACAGCATGCGGGAGATATCGGACTTTTTCCAGCGGGACAGCCGGAGATATGATTCGGGCTTTGAGAGGTATTAGGGGCGGAAAGGGAGGATTTCATGAGACTTTCACCCATGAGGTTTAAGGACTACACCTGGCCCCACAACCCCAGGGTGTACGAGATCGAGTTCAGGCATCAGGTAGTAAGCCACAAGGTGCCCTTCGGGACCTACGTACTGCAGTCCCTGGGCAGGACCAACCGGGTGCTGAAGGGTGAGGGGGAGTTTGTGGGGCCGGGGGCGTACGAGGAGTTTAAGAAGCTGGCCTCCGTATTCAGCAGCAGCAACAGCCCTGGCCTTCTGATTCATCCCATATGGCAGAGCGCGCACGCGTATTTCGTCGCCCTGAGCCTGAAACAGGAACCCAGGGAGGACTATGTAAAATATGCTTTTGAGTTCTGGGAGTGCAGCGACATTTACGACACGAAGGCAAAACTGGTGAGGCCCGCCGCCCATGAGAAAGAGGAGAAAAGCACTGAGAAATGGCACACCGTAGTCTCCGGCGACACTATGTGGGGCATCGCCGCGAAAAACGGCATGAGCCTTCAGGAGCTTTTGGCTCTTAACCCCCAGATGAAAAACCCCAATCTCATATATCCGGGGGACAAGGTGAGAATCGCTTAGGAGGATATAAATGACGGGGTACGTATCGGATTGCGAGAATAATGTTTATAAACTGCCTGCCCTTCTGGACTGGGAGCTGTGCTACGGCTGGGGGGAGCCCTGCGATGCCTTCCGGGTGGTGTTTCTCTATGAACCGGAGCAGCTTGACATGCTCTCCCGGTCGGTCCGGTTCTGGGCGGAGCATGAGGGAGAGCGGGTCTTTTACGGCGTGGTGGATGAATTTGAGGTCAGGGCCGGCAAAGAGGGCATGCTGGCCTTCCTCCGGGGCCGGGGCCTGGCGGCCCTGCTCATGGACAACGAGGCGGAGGCTGCCCAGTACGGCTGGGCAAGTTTGGATTTTATACTGGACAGGCACGTCTATCCCTGGGGAATCACCCGGGTTAAGGCAGACGGCTTTACCGGGGCGGCGGCTTTCAAGGTGGAAAGCGGCGACAGCCAGTGGAAGGTTTTAAGGGATTATGCCCGGCTCTGCTGCCGGGTCAGGCCCAGATTTTCAAAGGACGGAGTGCTGATGCTCACCAGGGAGCCGGGGGATATCCGCTCCATAGACGGACACACCGCCATAATCTCCCAGATGTACCGGCAGCGGCGCTACGGGGTAATCTCCAGTGTGCTGGTGAAAAACAGGGGAGGTTGGGCCAGCAGGCTTGTGGAAAACGGCGATTTTCTGGCCAGGGGCGGAAACTGCCGCCGGGTCTTGAACGTGCCCCGGAATACAGGTTATGATGCGATGGGCTATGCGGGGGAATACCAAATCCGGCAGTCGGAGCTAGACAGCGTCCTCTGTCGTCTGACCCTGCCCTCGCTGTTTGCGGCCTTTCCCGGGGACGTGGTCAGGATAAAGGACAGCCCCCTGGGGATTTCCAGGGAGTTTAGCGTATTTGAGAGCAGGTGCTGGGCAAACGCCAGGGACGCCGGCACGGAAATAAGCTTGGTGAGACAGGAGGATGGATATGTGGCTTTCTGAAAGGGCGGCAAAAAGCGGAGAAAGGCAGAGCGCAGGAGCGGATATCGGAGCCGTCACCATAGGCGGCGACAACCTGGCCGTGCTCACGGAGGGGGAGCTGAGGGAGCTGGCCCTGGTATCACCCGGAGGCTATATCTGGCGCCCCCAGGCCGGGGACAGCGTTCTGGTCCTTAAATCGGGAGACGGTGAAAGTCTGGCCATAGGGGCGGTAACAGGGCAAAGCCCTCCCGGCATGGAAAACGGGGAGGTTTACATAATGTCAAAAGCCGGAACGGGGCTGCGCCTGAAAAACAACGGCAAGATAGAGCTGCTGGGAGATTTAGAGATGGGCGGGGAGATTAACATTAACGGTAATGTGAACATCACCGGCAGCCTCAAAATTAACGGCCAGGACTATTCTCCCTGTCAATGTTCTTAGGGGGGCGGGCATGGAACTTAAACTGAAAGACGGGGATTACGTGGCGGACGCCTCCGGAGAGCTGGCCCGGGCGGAGGGCATAGAGGAACTGGCCCAGCGCGTTGTTATGAAGCTTACCGCCAGGAGGGGAGGCTTTCCCCTTATGCCGGATTACGGCAGCAGGCTCTATAAGCTGCCCGCCATAAAGCCCTCCCAAAGGCTGCTGGCGGCTCAGCAGTATGTCATTGAAGCGCTTGAGGGGGAGGAAGACCTCCATCTCCGGAGCCTTGACATCAGGTATCTGAAGGTCGACTGGATGGAGCTTGAGCTTGTCTTTGACTACGGAAAAGAGGCTCTGACCATCACAACAAGGATTTGAGGTGGCCCATGAAGTCTATAGACGAGATTTACAGAGAGATGAAAGAGGAATACTCCCGCAAAACCGGGCTGTCCATAAATGACGGCGGGGACATGGCCGTAAGGCTTTACGCCGTCGCAGCCCAGCTCTTTTCCCTGTGGGCGCAGGCAGATTATGTAAACCGGCAGGCCTTTCCCCAGACGGCGGAGGGCAAGTTCCTGGGCTACCACGCCCAACTTCGGGGGCTGGAGCGGAGAGGGGCAACCCGGGCTAGGGGCATTATCCGTTTTGAGATAGCCGAGGCGCTGGGAGAGGATTTAACCGTAGAGTCGGGCGCCGTATGCCTTACGGCGGCGGGTGCTGAGTTTATTACCACGGAAAAGGGAGTCATACCGGCGGGAAGCCTTTTCTGCGACGTGGGAGCAGAGGCAAGGTTGCCCGGCCTGAGCGGCAATATACCCGCGGGCAGTATTGTGAGGATGGCCCAGGCACCCGCCGGAATCGTAAGCTGCCGCAACTTAAACGGCTTTTTTGGCGGCATGGACGAAGAAGGGGATGAGGAGCTGCGAAAGCGGGTCCTTGCCAGCTATAAAAAACTGCCCAACGGCGCCAATGCCGCCTATTATGAGACGCAGGTGCTGAACATGGACGGGGTGGCCGCGGTAATGGTCCTGCCCAAGAGGCGGGGGCTGGGTACGGTTGACATAATTATTTCGTCCGAGGAAGGAACGCCCTCCTTTGAGTTGCTGGAACGGGTGAAAACCCAATTGGAGGCCCAGCGGGAAATCTGCGTGGATATTGAAGTGTCGGGGCCGGAGCTGGTAACCGTTGACATCGCCTTGGAAATAAAGGCGGACGGGGAGCACAGCTTTCAGGAGGCGGAGGCGGCGGTCAGGAGCGCACTTGAGGAGTATTTCAGCGGAAAGCTGCTGGGAAAGGATCTGCTGCTGGCAAAGCTGGGGAATCTGGTTTATCAGGCCCGGGGCGTGGAAAACTACCGTTTTTCCAGCCCCTCGTCGGATTTGGCGGTGAGCCCCCATCAGCTTCCGGTGCTGGGCTCTCTGACCGTCACCGAGATGGGGGAATGAGCATGTATCCGGAATACTTGAAAGAACTGCTCCGGCCCCTGGGAATATACAATGTGGACATGGGCTTCGGCGCCGCCGAGCTGCAGGTCCTGGGGGAACATATGGACCGGCTCTTTAGCGAACTGGAGAGAGTGGAGCGGGAGTCCGTACTCATGACGGCAGAAGGCCCGGGGCTTGAAAACTACGAGGTGCTGCTGCCCTATCCTCCGGTGTCCCGGAGCACAGAGGACAGGCGGAGCGCGATAGCCGCGCTGATGCGCATTGACGGGCGCAGCTTTACCATTGATGCCCTAAGGGATACCCTCAGGGGCTGCGGGATACCGGCCGCTGTCAGCGAAACGGGTAAGCCGGCCACGGTAGAGGTCAGCTTTCCGGGAACCCGGGGGATTCCCGACGGCATGGACGAACTGAAGAGGCGCATTGAGATGATTTTGCCCTGCCATCTGGAGATTGAATACTTCTATGTTTACATCCTGTGGCAGGAACTGGAGGCTCTGCTGGAGAGCTGGCAGGCATTGGAGGCTTTGGGCCTTACATGGGTGGAGCTGGAAAAGTATGAGTAGGCTTCCGGCTGCGGCCCGGCCAGTAAAAGGCGGTGGCACGAGGTGAGAATGATGGACGAGTGGACTGTAGTAACCGTAATTGCTGTTTTGGCGGGGCTGATGACGTCGGTTATAAAACCCATAATCAACCTCAACGGCTCAATAATACGCCTGACGGAGACCGTAAACACACTGCAAAAAAATATCGCGGGCCTCACCAGCAAAAACGATGAGACCCACGAAAAACTCTGGAGAAAAAACGAGGAACAGGATATAAAGCTAAACCAACATGAGACAAGGCTCCAGATTGTGGAGCGCAGGCTTTAGCCCCTTAATTCCGGGCGGAATTACACAACTCCCTGGGCCAGCATGGCCTCGGAAACCTTAAGGAAACCGGCTATGTTCGCGCCGGTGACAAGGTCCGTTTCGGCGGAGTATTCCCTGGCGGCGGAGCTGATGTTATTGAAGATACTCTTCATAATTCCATGAAGGTTCGCGTCAACATCCTCGAAAGTCCAGCTCAGGCGCATGCTGTTCTGAGTCATTTCCAGGCCGCTGACGGCAACGCCGCCTGCGTTGGCGGCCTTGGCGGGGCCGAAAAGGACGCCGGCGTTCAGGAAGGCCTTTGTGGCCTCCATATTGCAGGGCATGTTTGCCCCCTCGCTGACCACCTTGACGCCGTTGGCAATGAGCTGTTCGGCGCTGTCCCGGTCAATCTCGTTCTGCGTGGCGCAGGGCAGGGCAATATCGCACTTAACCGACCAGATTTTCCTGCAGTCGGGAGTATAGGTTGCGGTTTTTACCTCGTCGGCATAAGTGGTGATGCGGGCCCGGCGCTTTAGCTTAATGTCCTTCATAATGTCAACATTTATGCCGTTGGGGTCGTATACATATCCGCCGGAATCGCTCATGGCCACAACCTTTGCCCCCAGCTGCCGGGCTTTTTCGCAGGCGTGGACGGCCACGTTGCCGCTGCCGGAGATTACTACCGTCTTGCCTTCAAAGCTGTCTCCCTTCATTTGGGACAGCATTTCCTGGGTGAAATAGCACAGGCCATAGCCGGTGGCCTCGGTACGTCCCAGAGAGCCGCCGTAGCTGATTCCCTTTCCGGTTATGACGCCCCCTTCGAAGCTGTTGGCCAGGCGCTTGTATTGGCCGAACATATAACCGACTTCGCGGGCGCCAACGCCGATGTCTCCCGCGGGAACGTCCGTATTTGCGCCGATATGGCGCCACAGCTCGGTCATAAAGCTTTGGCAGAAGCGCATGATTTCCGCCTCCGACTTTCCTTTAGGGTCAAAGTCGGAGCCGCCCTTTCCGCCGCCCATGGGCAGGGTGGTGAGGCTGTTTTTCAAGACCTGCTCAAAGCCGAGAAATTTAATAACCGAAACGTTGACGGAGGGATGAAAGCGTATGCCGCCTTTATAGGGGCCAATGGCGGAGTTGAATTGGACACGGAATCCCCGGTTCACCCGCATGCGGCCGCTATCGTCAATCCACGGCACGCGGAATATAAGAAGGCGTTCAGGCTCCACAAAGGCTTCAATAACGCCGTTGGTTTCAAATTCAGGGTTGCGGTTTATAAAAGGTTCCAGGCTTTCCAAAACCTCAAAAACTGCCTGATGAAATTCTGATTCTCCCGGATTGCGGATTAAAACGGTATCATAGACCCCCTGTAGATATTTGTTTTTTAACATCTGTATGCCCCATTTCCTTACAAATTGATTCGCTTATATTAAGTAAATTGCAAAATAATACAGCGCACAATGAAATATACACGTTTCCGGCGTTTTTTGCAAGTGTAAACTTAGTAAAACTCATGATTTGTAAAAGGAGCATATTTGTTGCTATTTACGAAAGCCGGGTCAGGCCGCCCTTTTATAACCGGCTCAATCTGCAGGGAGAGGGGGGCGGCAGTTCAGCAGCACCTTGCCGAAGCAGCACACCGTTATGCCGGAGGAGGCGGGAATCATCACATCCGCGTCCCTGCGTTTGCGGTTGAGGGAGAACAGATAGATATTTCCAAAGCTGTCTTCGCAATACTGTTTGCACTTCATGTCCCCGTCCACAAAGAACATGCCCACATCTCCGTCAGAAAGTTCCGAGCCTCTGGAGACAAGGACAATGGAACCGTCCATGATATAGGGTTCCATGCTGTCGCCTTCTATGCGGGCTGCAAAGTCCGCCTTGCAGGAGGCGGGGACAGTGTACTCTTCATAGTCTTCTCCCAAAGCGGGGGAGGCATATCCGGCGGCGGCAGGCGTGTAGAACAGGGGGATTGTACGGTACTCAGATTCTTCTTTCAGGGTTTCCTCCGACATGCGGCGGGCCTCCGCCTCCATGACCATGCGGGTCATTTCCTGCCCGTGGGCGTCGAGGCTCCGGTATTTGCGCAGGAGGTCCCATTCCGCGGCGCTGGGCAGCGAAGGCGAAAGCTCCGGGTCCAGGTAATCTTTATAGAAAAGCTCAACAGGCACATAGAGGGCATTGCAGATTTTCAAAAGGACCTCGAAGTCTATCTTCATGTTGTCCCGCTTTATGATGCTGTAAAGAGTCTGGGCGGGTATCCCCGTCAGCCGGGACAGCTCGCTGACATTCATGCCCCGCCCTTCCAATAAACTTTTTAATGTTGTGCCTATCAAAGCTATCGCCTCCCATTACAATGTAACATCATTTCATAATAATGTCAAACAAAATTTATGCGTTAGCATAAAAATCATTGACAAATTATTAAATCGCATATAAAATAAAGATAAATAGTATGCAATTGCATATATTATTTGCGCATCAAAACAAATTGAAAGAATGCGTTTTTTTCAAATTTTTACCTCCGATTTGTTCAAGATTTTCCAAGTCTTAAATATAAATTATTTTTGGCAGAAAGACAAGGAAAAAAGTGAAAATGAGCCGCGCCAAAAGGCGCAACCCATTAACTGACACAAATCTGACATAAAACAGGGGCAAAAATGTGTACCTTAGTGTGTACTGGCAAAAAAGAAAAATCCCTGTGTCTGTTGAAAACACAAGGATTATTTCTGGTGGAGGAGGATGGATTCGAACCATCGAAGTCACTGACAACAGATTTACAGTCTGCCCCCTTTGGCCACTCGGGAACTCCTCCATATAAAATTGTGTGCCACCGTAGTGGTAGAGGTGGAGCTGGTGGACGGACTTGAACCCCCGACCTGCTGATTACAAATCAGCTGCTCTACCGACTGAGCTACACCAGCACGACCAGCGAAGGATATCATAACAAAGCCGACGCAATTTGTCAATAGCAAAAATTATTCAAGCAGAAAAAGTAGAGAGGCGGTAATGGCATGAACCTTGATATGTTGTCAAAAGAGTATAGGGAGTGTGGAGAAAAATGCAGGGCAAAGCTGAAGCAGCTGGAACAAGAGATTGTCAGCGATAAGCTGACGGAATCCCAGCGCCTGATTCTGCGCCGGAAGCTGACCATTCTGTCAGATATGGCCAGGGAGACTATCGCCATATCAAATTACTTGAAGCATTATTATCAAGGAGCGTGTAAATATGATGATGAGAAACGACAGGGAGTTGGAATATCAGGTTCTAAGGAAGTTCTTAAAGTCCATTGAGGAGCCGGAGGGGAGACTCTCGAAAAACCTCTCTATGGCGATTCAAAACGAGTTGACAGAAAGGCAAAGGCAGATGGTGCACATGTATTATATCAGACAGATGCGAATGCAGGACATAGCCGACACTTTGGGAGTAACTGTATCAACAGTGAGCCGGACCATACAGCGGGGCAGAACCAGGCTCAAACGTTGTTTGAAATATGGGGGACAGGCCCTATTGAATGCCGCGCTGGAAGAATGAAACGGGACTGAGGTTTACACAAAGGCCGGTTTGTGGTATCTTTATATCGAGTTTTGTCGAAAAAGGTACCGCATATGAAAAGACCATTACATATCCTGAAACTAAATAGATTTGTTCTCTTACTCTTAACGGTGGCTGCGCTGCTCTTTCTTGCCGCCTGCGGCGGACAGAGGGAGATGGCCCCCAATCCCTATGAGGGCATGGTGCAGGTCTCCAACGGCGCCGGGGGCATGATGTGGGTGAAGCTGCGGGAGGGGCTGGAAGCATCCGACTTTGACGCCGGGGATTTTTCCAATGCGGGAAATTTCATAAATTATACGGGAAACGATTACACCGCAATCCGCGGAATAGACGTGTCCAGCCATCAGGGGGACATAGACTGGGAGATGGTGGCCGGCGACGGGGTTGAATTCGCCATGATACGGGCTGGCTACAGGGGGTATACCGAAGGAGGCCTGTACGAGGACGAGAAGTTTCATGAGAACGTTCAGGGTGCCCTCACCGCCGGGCTTCGGGTTGGGGTCTACTTTTTCTCCCAGGCCGTAAACGAGACGGAGGCCCTTGAGGAGGCCCAGTTTGTCCTGGATTTGATTGAGGGTTACGACGTCAGCCTGCCGGTGGCCTTTGACTGGGAGGAAATAGACGAAACGGCCAGAACCGACGGAGTTGACGGCAAAACTATCACCGACTGCTGTCAGGCCTTTTGCCGGGCGGTGGAGGAAGCAGGGTATGAGCCGGCTGTATATTTTTACAGGCGGCTGGGGTACTTTGAATACGACCTGGAGCGCCTTAACGGGCTGAAATTCTGGGTAGGCGCTCTGGGGGACAGCCCGGACTTCTATTACCAGCATCATATCTGGCAGTACTCCATCACCGGCCAGGTTTCGGGCATCCAGGGGGATGTGGATTTGGATATCTACTTTGAAAAGAATGAGCCTCCCGCCAGCGGGGAGTCTTAATTAAAGGGGTTTGTCCATACGTGGGATTATCCGACAGGGAAACCCAGCTAAGGATTACCGCTCAGAGTTGAGCATGAAAAGATGAAAATAAAAACCTCCCCCTGCCAGGGGCGTTACTTTTCCCTGTGGAAAAGTACCCAAAAGACACTTAAGGGCTTCGGCCCTTAAGAATCCTTTGAAAAAAGACGCTTCGCTTTGCCTCCCGCCGGCGCAAGCGCCGGAAAATACGGCTGCACGACTTCGTGCGTGCGCCTGTGCCGACCAAGCTTATAAGAATTAATTCGAAACTCCCACGCACCAGCGTTCAGCGAAAATAGAAGTACGCACCTTTAAAGTCTGTTTTCCTTTACTACAGCACAGACCCTAAAAAAACACAGCAACCCCAACACACAGGGGGAGATTCGCAAGAGGGGGCGGCTTTGTAAAAGCCCCCTCTTGTGCGGCCCTTTGGCTACTTTCTGGCCGAATAGAAAGTAGCCCCCCGGAGGGTAACCCAGCTAAAGATTACTTCCGGAGAT
>DUOX01000039.1 GCA_012838665.1 Clostridiales bacterium | reverse complement strand
TTGGTGACCCAGCGGAGATTCGAACTCCGGACACCCTGCTTAAAAGGCAGGTGCTCTGCCTACTGAGCTACTGGGTCAAAAATGGCGGGAGCTTGGCTCTGCCCGCCTTGGCTGGGATGGCAGGATTTGAACCTGCGAATGCGGGAGTCAAAGTCCCGTGCCTTACCGCTTGGCTACACCCCAATAGGGGGATTAAAATTCGCATTAGACCGTCCGAGGACAGTCTAATGCGTGGGGTGGGTGAAGGGATTCGAACCCTCGACCCTCGGAACCACAATCCGATGCTCTAACCAACTGAGCTACACCCACCAAATCAAATATTATATGTTTTTGAGTTACTGGTACGCCAGAAGGGACTCGAACCCCTGGCCTACTGCTTAGAAGGCAGTTGCTCTATCCAACTGAGCTACTGGCGCATATTTCGGCAGCCTGATATACCGAAGACCTGTCTGTCTGGAGTGTGGGTATATAAGCGGACGATGGAGCGGGTGATGGGAATCGAACCCACGTATCCAGCTTGGAAGGCTGGTGTTCTACCATTGAACTACACCCGCAATCCCTAGCTGACGGTAATCAGCCCTATGATAATAACATTTCGGCTCCTTCCTGTCAACATCTTTCTTTATCAAAGTATCACTATCGTGATGCCGTTGTTGTGGCGTTCCAAATCGCTGTCGCGCCGGAGTTCGTCGCAAAATTCAAAAGCTATTCTGGTGGATTCGTCAAAAATCGAAAAATTCTCCCCGCATATAAAATCGCGTATCATTCCCTTTCGTTTCTGGTCGGCCAGGTAACGACGGGTTTCGGTGCGAATTCGGCCGCCCTTGCCGGTGCTGCCGTAGCCGTGGATTATTTTGATTGCGCCGCAGCCCCAGGCTTTGCCATTGCGGATATTGTAGGTGATGCGCTTGATGGCCTCGGCGGCTGTGGGCAGGTCCGATTTAATATTTACTTCCTTAAGATATCCCGCCATTTCTGCCTCCAAGTCAGATAAAGAAGCGCTGCTTGATTTTCTCCCTGAGGTAGTGGTTCCTGTTGATTAGAAGGGCTACGATGCCAAGTATCACGCAGGGCACAAGGGGATACACTGACCAGCTTATGATAATTTTGGAACTGGGTTCACTGCTGGTGAACAAATCTACGCAGACACATATAAGCCCCGCTGTGAAAAGCACCAAGGCAAGCTTCACAAGTTTTCGCAGGTCCATCCATGTGAACATGGCCGCAAGCCCCAGAACCATGACTCCGGCGATAAGGGTGAGAGGCAGGCCCACTGGCAAAAACCAGCCGGGGGCCGTCATTTGGTCAAGAACATAGAGAAAACCTATGATAGCCACCAAATCCCCAAAAAGGCACAGGAGCACCCGGGGGCGTTTAAGGGCCAGGGGAGGCAGGATGAAAACGGCGGCCAGCCCTATGGAGGCTGCCACAAATATGGACCAGCTCAGAGCCCCTGAGGTCAGCCAATCGCAGGCCAGGGTAATAAGGACGGGAATCAGCATTAGCAGGGCTACGGGCAGGACAAGGTCCCGGTATCCGCCCTTATATCCGCTTACAGGCGCGTCAGGGTAGTTGCGGCGGCGGGGGCCCTGGATAGGCTGCCTGGGGTTTATGACTTCTACTCCACAGAGGGGGCAGGTTTTTTCGGTTTCTGACAGTTTTACACCGCAGTTGACACAGTAGGACATATTCTTGGTACCTCTATTTTGCTTTTATCGGTTTATACCGCATTTAACAACGCTGATTGCTTTCTATTGTAACGGGAATGCCCAGTTTTACCAGCTGGGTAAAGAATTCCCGCTCCACTTTGGGCTCGGTTATTACGCGTGTAAAGTTGAGATAGATATTCCCCTCGTAGGACATGACGGCGCATCCCACGGGATTGCGGCTGAGGGGGCCTAAAATCAGCTCCATACGGCGTATATATGGCTTCATCTCCTCCGGAAGTGCCACCTCGCCAAGGTTTGTGAAGGTGCAGGAGGACTTCCGGTCCCCAAAAAGGCGAAAGGCAAGCTTGAGCAGGGGGGTTTTAATGAACAGGGGCGTTACCCGCAGGAATAAATTCTTTTCGGAACGGACATTGGCGGTAAACTTGGCCTGGAGGTTTTTCTCGGTTATTTCAAAACCCATGGTATGATAAACGGCCTTTAACACTTCGTCAAAACTGTGCTCGCCCATATGGGGCTCAATCCCGGGGTTCACGTAGCTGGAGAAGTTGCGAAAGGTGGTGCTGGGAAAAAACCGGCGGAGATTTATGGGGACGCTGACCTTGACGGGTTTGCGTCGCATCTGAAGCCTGACTTCACGGCACTGCATGGTGTCAATGGCCATGATGAGAACGGCCACCAGATATTGTGTTACTGTGACGCCCTTTTCCTTGGCCAGACTGCTCACCACCTCCACCGGGACGGCTCCGCAGGTGAGATGAACAAAACCGTCGGGCTCCCTGGTGCCCCTTACAAGGTAGGAATCTTTTTCCCAGCGGCCTCTGGCGGCAATCCCCTCGTATTTTAGAAAGCTGTCCTCCAGCTCGGCGGGGTCGACAGGGGCGTCGCAGTCCAAAATTGCGCTGTCCCTGGGTATGGAGACTCCGTATTTAATGGTAAGGTATTCCGCAAGGAGGGTTTTAAGGAAACACAGCCCGCCGGTGCCGTCGGTAAGGGCATGAAAAAACTCCACGGCAATACGGTTTTCGTAATAGCGCACCCGGAAAGCAAAGCCGTCGTTCTCCTCGGGGCGCAGGGGCTCGCAGGGGCAGCAGCTGTCGGGCAGGGGTTCGGGCGAGCCGTCCTTCCCCTCAAAAAAATACCAGAAAATCCCCCGGCGAATATGAACATGGAAAGACGGAAAGCGGGGAACCATGCGGGCAAGGGCCTTTTTCAGAATATCAACGTCCACCGGCTCCGACAAGGTGGCGCTAAGGCGAAAAAGGGAGGACCAGTTCCGCTTTTTTACGGCGGGGTATATCTTGGCTGCGTTGTCCAGCCGCATCCATCTGGGGTGGTTGTGGGTCATTTTATGCGCTCCTCAATAAAGGCTGCAATTTTATTCATGGCAGCTACGGATTCATGGGTGCCGTAGAGGACATAGGCGTGCCACATGTTTTCCTCTACATGGAGACGAACATCCACTCCCTGCTTTTCCAGTTTTCCGGCAATGGCTACCGCATCGCTGAGGAGCAACTCGTCTCCGCCGGCAAAGATGAGGCAGGGGGGAAAACCGGCAAAATCGCCAAAAAGGGGCGAAATAAGGGGATTTGCGGCGTCGCATGCCTTTCCCACATATGACCGGACGTAGTAGTCCAGCATGGGCCTTGAAAGAGTGATGTCCTTATCCAGATTCGTCGTATAGGACTCCCCGGAGAGGGTCAGATCCGTCCAGGGGGATATGGGGATAAGCCCTGCCGGCATTGGAAGATTCAGCTCCTTTAGCTTGAGACATAGGCTGAAAATCAGCCCTCCCCCGGCGGATTCGCCGCAGAGGATTATATCTTCAGGAGCGTAGCCGGTATCCAAAAGATGGCGGTAAGCGCTGAGGGCATCCTCCAGAGCGGCGGGGAAAGGGTGCTCCGGGGCCAGACGGTAGCCAACGCAAAGGACCCGTCGGCAAGCAGCCTGGGCAAGGGCGCTGCCAAAGCCCGCGGCATAGGGCAGGTCCCCGGCGGTATAGCCGCCGCCGTGGAGGTATACGATGATTCCCGGACCGGGCGGATATTTGGGTGATGCCCAGCACACCTCATATTCCCCACCTATGCAGAGGGGCTCGGAGATGTCTATCTCATGAGCCCGCATGAGGGCCAGCATATCGCCTATTTTGTTTTGTAAATCCCGGGAAGCCTGAAGGTCGCCCCGCTTTAAAAGGGGCGAGAGAATCCTCAGGTTGGCCCTAACTACTGATGAGGATAAGGTCATAGGACATCCTTTCGGCGAATTTATTCGCTATACGGCGTTTGCGGCGCTGCGGCCCAGCTCAAAGGCCTTTTTGTTTACATCAAGGAACTTGGGTTTTATTGTGGCCTCCAGAACCTCCTGCCAGGCCTGGGTGGGAATATCCATCATGGAGGAGAGAAGTCCCATAAGCACCACGTTTACGGACTTGCTGTTGCCAGCCTCCTCCGCCAGGCTCAGGGCGTCCACGGTGATAAGGTTCGCGCCTGTGGATTTAATTTTAGCCAGAATGTCCTGTGGATATCCCATAGCCCCGGTAATCACGGGCATAGGGGATATGCGCTGGTCGTTGACGATTATTTTGCCCCCTTCTTTCAGGTAGGGGAGCCAGCGGGCGGCCTCAAGCCGCTCAAAGGAGAGGATATAATCCGCCTCGCCTCTGTCTATGATGGGGGAATACACCTTTTTGCCGAATTTAACATAGGTGACAACGCTTCCGCCCCGCTGGGACATGCCGTGCACCTCGGACACCTTTACGTCATAACCCTGGAACAAGAGCACATTGCCCAAAATGCGCGAAGCCAGAAGAGTGCCCTGTCCGCCCACGCCTACTATCATAATGGCCTTCGTATCGTTCATTTTACATTACCTCCCGGGTTCCTAATAGCGCCAAACCTGCACATCTGCACGCAAAGCTTGCAGCCCACACAGAGGGTGGGGTCGATAGATGCCGTTCCGTCAAAGCTGATGGCGGGGCAGCCTATCTTCATACAGGCTCTGCAGCTCTTGCAGTTGTCCACGTACAGGGCCGGCAGTACCTCCACCTTCGGCAGCAGGGCGCAGGGGCGCCTGGCTATTATAACCGAGGGCTCTTCAGCGGCCAGCTCCTCCTTGAGTGTTGACTCCAGTTCCGTCATGTTATAGGGGTCAACCACACGGACCCGGTTGATTCCGGCGGCCTGGCAGATTTTCTCGATGCTGATGGCCGGCGCGGGGTCTCCCTTAAGGGTTCTGCCCGTGGTGGGGTTTTGCTGGTGGCCGGTCATGCCAGTGATGGAGTTGTCCAATATAATGACGGTGGAAATTCCCTTGTTATAGGCAATGTTAATAAGACCGGTAATGCCGGAATGCATAAAAGTGCTGTCACCTATAACGGCCACGGTCTTCTTTGCGCTGTCTTTCCCCCGGGCGGTGTTAAAGCCGTGTATACCGGAAACGGAGGCTCCCATGCATATGGTGGTATCGATGGCGTTTAGAGGAGGCAAAGCGCCCAGGGTGTAGCAGCCTATGTCTCCCATTACCGTGAGTTTCATCTTGTTGAGGGTGTAGAAGGTTCCCCTGTGAGGACAGCCCGGGCAGAGTACCGGGGGACGGCCGGGCACAGGCTCGCCAAAATCCAGAATTTTGGGCGCGGAAAGGTCCAGAGCGTCGGCTATTTTCCTTTGAGACAGTTCGCCCAGGGGGCCGAAAAGGTTCTTTCCGCCGTCGACGCGGATACCGAGGGCCCTGCAGTGGGTTTCAATGACGGGGTCCAGCTCCTCCACCACTATAAGCCTGTCCACTTTTGCGGCAAAATCACGGATAAGCCGTACAGGCAGGGGGTTTACCATTCCAAGCTTAAGCACGCTGGCCTCGGGGAAAAGCTCCCGGACGTACTGGTAGCAGATTCCGACTGTGATGAAGCCGATTTTGGTATCGCCCATCTCCACCAGGTTTAAGGGAGAGGTTTCCGCCAGCTCCGCCAGCTTTTTCATGCGCTGTTCCACCACCACATGGCGGCCGATGGCGGCGGCCGGCATCATAACGTATTTGGATGGGTCCTTTATGTAAGGCTTAAGCTCTGTTTCCTGACGCTGTCCCAGTTCCACTATGCTCTGGGAGTGGGCAACCCTGGTGCAGGTGCGGAAGATTACGGGGGTGTCATATTCTTCGGAGAGCTCGAAGGCGGTCTTTATAAAGTTCAGGCATTCCGCCGAATCGGACGGCTCCAGCATGGGGAGCTTGGCGGCCACGGCATAGTGGCGGGAGTCCTGCTCATTCTGGCTGGAGTGCATGCCCGGGTCGTCGGCCACGGCAATGACCAGCCCCCCGTTTACGCCGGTATACGATGCGGTAAAGAGGGGGTCGGCAGCCACGTTCAGGCCAACGTGCTTCATTGCACAGAAGG
>DUOX01000038.1 GCA_012838665.1 Clostridiales bacterium | reverse complement strand
TTGGCGAGGTTTTGAGAGTGCTGGCAATAAACCTTACGGGCCTGACCTACGGTGCTGTGGGAGTCAGCGTACCCATGACTGAATACAGCTTTTCCAATATGCTCTTCAGCGGCAAATGGGTATATATGATAATCGCAGCTATTGTATTGGCGTTGGTGCTGTATGTCACATACAGGTTGGAAAGGTCAAGGCTGGGCTACTATCTTGTAGCCATCAGGGAAGACCAGGATGCCGCAGCCAGTCTGGGCGTTAACGAAAGAAGCTCCAAGATTACCAGCTTCGCCATAAGCGCTGTTTTTACTGCAATAAGCGGTTCAATCTACGCCCAGTTTATCCTCTACATAGACCCTGCCAGCGTGTTCGCCTCCAATATATCCTTGCAGATGGTCGTAATGTCAGTTATCGGCGGCCTGGGCACAATGTGGGGACCAATGCTGGGCGCCCTGCTAATGGTTCCTATGAACGAGTTAATCAGAGCCTACTTCGGCGGTGCCGTGCACGGTCTTAACCTGCTGATATATTCGGTGTTGCTCATTATAGTAATACTTATAATACCCAGAGGCATATATCCGACACTGGTTGACTGGGTAAAGAAGCATGAAAAAATGAAACAAGACAAAGTGAAAGCGGGGGAGCTGACAAATGAGTAATATACTTGAAGTTAAGAATCTCACCAAGTTATTCGGCGGACTCCCCGCTGTAAATAATGTCTCATTTGAAGTTGCGGAAAACGAAATACTCGGCCTTATCGGTCCCAACGGCGCGGGCAAAACGACACTTTTCAACCTGATTTCAGGTTACCACACCATAACGAAAGGCGACATTTTTTTCAAGGGCAATAAAATCAGCGGGATGCTGCCCGACAAAATCTGCAAGCTGGGGATTGCCAGGACCTTCCAGGTGGTAAAGCCCTTTGGAGAAATGACTGCCGTTGAAAACGTCATGGTCGGCGCCTTTTGCCGCTACAAGAATCCTCAAATCGCCAGGGAAAAAGCCATGGAGGCCATAAACTATGTGGGACTGGGCCACTACACCGATATGGTTGCCAAAAGCCTTACAATAGCCGAACGCAAAAGATTGGAGATGGCCCGTGCCCTGGCAACAGAGCCTAAGGTTCTGCTGCTCGACGAGGTAATGGCCGGCTTGAGGCCAAGCGAACTGGAAGAAGCACTGGATTTGATAAGAAAAGTCAGAGATTCCGGCGTAACAATTATAGTTGTTGAGCATATAATGCGCGCCATAATGCAAATCAGTGAAAGAATACTTGTTTTGGACCACGGTGTGCTGATAGCCAGTGGAACTCCGGTTGAGGTCGCAAATAACCCGGTAGTTATTGAGTCCTACCTCGGAAAGGAGACGTCCTTCTATGCTTAAAATTGAAAATTTGAAAGCAGGTTATGGCGATATAACCGTATTAAACGGGATATCCCTTGAAATTAATGAGGGAGAAATCGTTTCGTTGGTAGGAGCAAACGCCGCCGGCAAGACAACCCTGATAAATACTATCTCAGGTCTCTTAATGCAAAGCGAAGGCGTGATTTCCTTCCAGGATACCAGAATTGACAATTTGGATCCCAAAGACAGGGTGGCCATGGGAATTGTGCAGATACCTGAAGGCAGAAAGCTCTTCCCCCAGATGACGGTGGATGATAACCTTCTAATGGGCGCCTTTGTTAAGGAAAGACGGGTTAACTACAAGGCCAACCTGGAAAGAGTCTACGCTCTCTATCCCCGGCTCAAGGAAAGGCGCAGGCAGATGGCAGGCTCCTTAAGCGGCGGTGAACAACAAATGGTCGCAATAGGCAGGGGATTGATGGCAGAGCCAATACTGCTGATGCTGGACGAGCCCTCGCTTGGTCTGGCACCCATTATTGTCAATGAAATGATGGAAGCTATACGCTCAATAAGCAAAGAAGGCACAACCATATTCCTAGTAGAACAGAACGTTAACCATGCGTTGAAATTGGCTGAACGTGCGTATGTCCTGGAAAACGGCAGCATCGTTCTTGAGGGCACTGGCGAAGAGCTCCTTGATAACGAGCATGTCAAGAAAGCTTATTTGGGTATATAGCCTTAGTTGACACAAATCTGGAAACTACTGTCACTTCAATTAATAAACAGGGTTGTATCAAAACAGCTAAAAAAACGGTTCTATAATAAATGTTGGGGTGCGGAGCAGCCGCATCCCAACATTTTCGTTAAATAGTTAAAAAGAGGTAGAGCATAACGAAAAAGCCTTTAAAATAATACAGATATTCTCGGGTTGGAAGACACAATTCTAGATGTTTATCTATATAACTATGAAACGCAGAAAACATCGATGTCCTGTTTGTACGGAAGAAACAGATAGAATACATGACTATCGCCGTCAATTGGTAAAAGACCTAAGCTGCAGCGGACATATGGTTTATCTCGTGTATAACAGACGTCGTTATGTGTGTCCTGTCTGCGGTAAGCGTTTCAGAGAAGACATACCATTTTTACCTAAATATCATCGAAGTACGAACAGGTTAATAGCTAAGATTATTTCAGACTTTAGAGGAATGGCTTCTATTAAGGACATCAGCAGACAAAACAACGTTTCTCCGGCTACGGCTATTAGGTACTTCAGTATGGTTGAATACAAGTGTAAAAGCCTCCCGGAGGTGCTTTCCATTGACGAATTCAAGGGTAATGCCGGCGGCCAGCGCTTTCAGGTCATCATAACCGACGCGAAGCACCACAAAGTTCTGGACATATTACCAAACCGTTCATCCAATACGCTTTCAGTCTATTTCAGGACCTTCAGCACACGAAAAAGCGTCAAGTATTTCGTTATGGATATGAACAAGGCCTATCTTGAATTAGCACGTACTTGTTTCCCGCAGGCTACTGTAGTAATTGATAAATACCACGTTGTACGGCAGGCTATATGGGCATTTGAGAATGTACGGAAAGCGGAGCAAAGCAAATTCTCAGACGGGCGGCGCAGGTATTTCAAGCGAAGCCAAAAGCTGCTTCTTAAACATCCTGATACCCTAACCGATGATGAGCGAGACCAGGTATCCATTATGCTTTTAACTTCTGATCGGCTACAGAAGGCATATAACCTCAAGAACAAATTCCAAGAGTTTATGCGCTCAAAAGATAAAGCTGCCGCTACTGAAGCTCTAAAGCGTTGGATCCTGATAGCTGAATTCTGCGACCTGCCAGAATTCTGGCCGTGCCTGCGAGCTGTACACAACTGGGACAAGTACATCCTGAATTCATTCGATTGCTCCTACACAAATGGCTATACTGAAGACTGCAACAATAAGATTAAGGTCATTAAACGTATTTCATACGGTGTAAGAAACTTTAACAGGTTTCGTAACCGTATTTTACATATTATGAATTCTTCTGCCTAACATTAATTGAAGGAGAACATTTCTGCTCTCCTTCATAATCGCTTTTTAATTTTGCTTTACCCCAACTATTGACGTAGAGCCTAAAAAACAGAGCCGAATGCCTGCTTTCCGCAGCTACTTCGGCTCTGTTTTTTGGTATATTTGATAATACGCCGTGCCATTCCCGCAGGGGTCGGTCCGGGGCACTTTTTAGGGGCTGCAGGCAAAATTTGCCGCAGCCCCCGGCCTTTATAAAACATATATCATGTGTTACCTGGACATGAAGCGGGCAAGGAACTCTTTAGTCCTTGCATTCTTGGGATTCCCGAATATGTCAGCGGGGCTGCCCTCTTCGCAGATAACGCCATCTTCCATAAATACCACATGGCTTGAAATATCCCTGGCAAAATCCATCTCGTGGGTAACCACTATCATGGTCATCCCCTCCGAGGCCAGGGTCTTCATAACATCAAGAACCTCCCCCACCAGTTCGGGATCCAGAGAACTTGTGGGCTCGTCGAAAAGCAGCACCTCCGGCTCCATGGCCAGGGCTCTGGCAATGGCAACGCGCTGCTTTTGGCCTCCCGATAACTGCCGGGGTTTGGCATTGATATAGGGAGCCATACCCACCTTGTCAAGATATTTCAGGGCATTCTCTCTGGCTTCTTCAGGTGATTTTTTCAGCACCTTGGTCTGGCCAATCACGCAGTTGCCCAACACATTCATGTTATTGAAAAGGTTAAAGCTCTGAAACACCATGCCAACCTTGGCCCGGTAGGCAGAGGCGTTGACATTCTTTCCCGTTATATCCTCTCCGTGAAAAAGTATCTCTCCGCTTGTGGGTGTTTCCAAAAAGTTAATGCAACGCAGCAGGGTGGATTTTCCTGAGCCTGAAGCGCCGATAATGCTGGTAACGTCACCGCTGCGTACGGTAAAATCTATGTCCTTCAGAACCTTATTGGTTCCAAAAGCTTTGGAAAGATGTCTTATCTCAAGTATGGCGCTCATTTGTCCACCCCCTTCTTTTGTGGGTAAACCTGTAGAGCCCGCTGGTATGAGCCAGGGTATCCGTTGTCGCCAGGTCAAAGGTATCCGGCCCGTCCAGCTTGCTCTCCCACAGGCGCAACAGCTTGGCGGAAATTAAGGTCATGGTCAGATAGATTGCCATGACAACCGTTGCCGACTCAAAATATGTGTACATGTTGCCCGCCACGCTCTTATGGACATAGAACAAATCGGGAAAACTGATTATAGACAGGACAGAGGTGTCCTTAATGTTTATTATAAAGTTATTGCCTATCTGGGGGATAATGTTCCGTAGGGTCTGGGGGAAAATTACATACAGCATAGTCTGGAAATGAGTCATACCGATTGCCATGCAGCCTTCCGTCTGGCCCGGGTCAATAGAAAGGATTCCTCCCCTGACTGTCTCGGCCATATAGGCTCCGGTATTAATGGACACTACAAAAAACGAGGCGGTATACACGTCCATAGTTACGCCCAGATAGCGTCCGCCGTAGTATATAAAAACCGCCTGTACTATCATGGGGGTGCCGCGGAATACCTCCACATAGGCCCGGAGTATGGTTTTCACAAACCCAACTATATATCTTTTTATTTTCGGGTCCCGCTCGGAAGTGGGGATGGTCTGCACTATGCCCACAGCAAACCCAATCAGGCAGCCAGCTATTGTGCCTAAAAGGGCGAACACAAGGGTATAGCCCGCTCCCCGCAGATACGAAGTGCCGTAAATCTCCAGTATTCGTATTACTTCATTAATAAATTTCACAGTTTCGCAGTCACTCGCTCTCTCGGGTAAAATCAAGCAGGGCGCAGAAACATTGCGCCCTGCGAAGTCTTAATCAGCCTAGTCCTGATTCATGGGCTGAAGCTCAATGGCCTCGTTCATCATGTTTTTGAAATCCTCAGGAGTATATTTATCCAGAATTTTATTTATTGCATCGAGCAGCTCAGTGTTGCCTTTCTTCATAGACATGCCAATATTAATCTCTTCTTCGCTTACGTCAAATTCGCCCTCTGTGCCAGTAAAGTCAAGCATTACCATATTGGGATAAACCTCGCAGGCCGCAAGAGCCGTGGGCTGGTCTGTCACTACTAGGTCAACAGCTCCGGAGTCCAGTGCCGTAAGCATCGTGGTGGCGGACTCCTGTGCGGGCAGCATATTGGCATCGGGAATCTGAGGCAGGCAGACTTCATACCAGACCGTACCTATCTGAGAGGTGCAGGTTGCGCCGGCTAAATCCGCGACGCCCTTAGCGGAAGCATACGGGCTGTCCTTTGATGTCAATACCACAATGCTTGCATAGTAGTAGGGTTTCGTAAAATCAACTTTTTCCAGACGGTCAGAAGTTATGGACTGGCCGGCAATAACAAGATCCACATCCTCGGTCATGACAGCGGGAACAAGGGAATCCCAGTCCATCTTGACAATTTCCAAGTCGTATCCCAGCTCCTCGGCGACTATCTTGGCCCACATTACATCGTAACCATAGGCGTAATCGGAGGTACCTGCAATTTTGACAGCCCCGTTTGAGTCGTCAGGCTGAGTCCAGTTATAGGGCGGATAAACGCACTCCATGGCTACCCGAAGGACCTTACTGTCTTTTTCACCACAGCCTGTCAGCACCACTGTCAGCAATAAACT
>DUOX01000037.1 GCA_012838665.1 Clostridiales bacterium | reverse complement strand
GCAGCAACCCCAACACACAGGGGGAGATTCACAAGAGGGGGCGGCTTTGTAAAAGCCCCCTCTTGTGCGGCCCTTTGGCTACTTTCTGGCCGAATAGAAAGTAGCCCCCCGGAGGGTAACCCAGCTAAAGATTACCGCTCAGAGTTGAGCATGAAAAGCAACATGTTTTTATGGGGTAAAATCGAATAATCTAAAAAATAAAGGGGCAGCGCAGGTCATTTTCTGCGCCGCCCCTTTATATAAACGACGGTACTCGTCTTTTATTTATTGTTGTTTTACTGAGCCATAGCGTTGAATTTAAGGGCCATCTTTGACTTTTTGCGCGCAGCATTATTCTTGTGGATAATACCCTTTGCAGTAGCCTGATCGACACACTTGACAGCAACCTTATAGGCGTTTGCGGCTGCTTCACGGTCGCCCCCGGCCACCGCTTCGTTGAACTTCTTTATTGTTGTCCTAAGAGCGGTTTTGACAGCCTTGTTCTTTACTCTTCTGACCCTTTCAATTTTAGCTCTCTTGGTTGAAGATTTAATATTGGGCATTTACTTTCGCCACCTCCTCCTATAGTAGTTGCGTCAACAGTGTAGTGCCTACACCCGCAGATAGTCATTCTACCACTGGTCTGGCAAAAAATCAAGGATTATTTTCATTATTCCCCCTTTAATCTGCATATAGCCGCCCCGCCGGCGCAAAATACACAGTGCAAACTAACTTTTTGGAGGAAAGCTGTCGTGATAAGCAGGATTAGAACCGACCTTGCTTTAGAAGCAAAAGAACTGTGGCGCGAAAGCGCCGACGAGACCACCAAGCTGTCCGGTGTCGAGGCGTATGACGAGACCAGGGGCAGTTTTAAAATCAGCACCGTAAAAATCCTGGACGAGGAGGGCGAAAGGCAACTGGGAAAGCCCCGGGGCACTTATATTACCATTGAGCTGGACGGCCTTATCCGGCGGGAGGAAAACGCCTTTGAGGACGCAGCAAACATCCTGGCGGAGGAGCTTAGAAAAATCCTAAAACTGGAAGAAAATGCCAGCGTTCTTGTAGTCGGTCTGGGCAACGACGCTATCACTCCCGACGCCGTCGGTCCGGAGACTGTAGACTGCGTTATGGTCACTAGGCACTTAAAGCAGCACATGCCGCTGGAATTTGCCGCCTTCCGGCGGGTTTCCGCTATCCAGTCCGGCGTCCTGGGTACCACCGGCATAGAAAGCGCCGACATAATTTCCGCCGTATGCCAGCGCCTCTCCCCCGACTGTGTCGTTGCCGTTGACGCCCTGGCCTCCAGACGTATGGACAGGCTGTGCCGAACAATTCAGATTGCGGATACCGGCATTGTGCCCGGCTCCGGCGTGGGCAACAGCCGCATGGCCCTCAATTCCGAGACTCTGGGAATTCCGGTTGTCGCAGTGGGAGTGCCCACTGTTGTTGACGCCGCCACCTTGACCATCGACATGGCCCAGAGAGCCGGCGTCTCCCTTGAGTCGTCCAGATTCGGCGACGATGGCACCATGATAGTCACGCCCAGAGATATTGACAGATGTGTTAAGGATATTTCAAAGCTTATCGGCTACGGCCTCAACCTTGCGCTACACAACGGATTGACAATTCCCGATATAGACATGTTTCTAAGCTGATGTTTCACGTGAAACAATTCATTTTTTGACGCTTTGCGATAAAATGTTTCACGTGAAACATTTATACTTCGGCTCTCTCCTCGACAAAATGTTTCACGTGAAACATTGGCATTGAAAAGCATGTAGAAGACTGGTATAATAATGCAACAGAAAAACAAGTCGGGAGAGAGAATATGGGCAAAATAATCGCTCTGGCGAACCAGAAAGGCGGGGTGGGTAAAACTACAACCTGCATAAACCTGTGCAGCGCCCTGACCGGGCGGGGCAGAAAAGTGCTGATATGCGACGTGGACCCTCAGGGGAACTGCACCTCGGGCATGGGAGTGGACAAGTCCTCCTCGCCCAACATATATGACGTGCTCGTAAAGAGCAGGCCCGCAGCGGAGGCCATGGTAAAAACTAAATACGGAAGCATTATACCTTCCAACAGGGAGCTGTCGGGTGCCACAGTCGAGCTGGTAGGTATGGAGGACAGGGAGTACGTGCTCAAAAAAGCCCTGGAGCCCATACGAGACAGCTTCGACTACATATTTATAGATTGTCCGCCTTCTCTGGAGCTGCTGACCTTAAACGCCCTTGTGGCTGCCGACAGCGTTTTAATTCCGGTACAGTGCGAGTATTTCGCCATGGAAGGCCTTACGGATCTGATGACCAGCATTAAGATGACCAAAAAGAGGCTTAACCCGGACCTTGAGATTGAAGGCCTGGTTATGACCATGTACGACAGCCGTACAAAGCTCTCGGAGCAGGTTAAAAGCGAAGTTGAAAACTATTTCAAAGAGAAAACATACAAAACATTAATACCCAGGAATGTCAGGCTGTCGGAGGCGCCCAGCCACGGCAAGCCCGCAATTTACTATGACCGGATGTCAAAGGGGTCCAGGGCTTATTTACGGCTGGCAAATGAATTCCTGAAACGCCAGAACGAAATGACGGGGTAATCAAGGAGGAGAGATATGACTGAAAAAGGCCCGAAAAAAGGATTGGGAACAGGTTTGGGTGCGCTTTTCGGAGATGATATACTGGAAAAGGAAGAAACGGAGCTTCAAAGCCTGCCCATTTCCAAGGTGGAGCCAAAAGCTGACCAGCCCAGAACCGTTTTTGACGACGAATCTCTTGAAGAACTAGCAGAATCCCTGCGGCAGCACGGCATGATTCAGCCCATTACCGTAAGAAAGCTGGATTCCGGCTTTTATCAGATAATCGCCGGGGAAAGGCGGTGGAGGGCAGCCCGCCAGGCGGGATTTACGGAGGTTCCAGTCCGAATTATCGAGGCGGACGACCGCCGCGCCATGGAGCTGGCCCTGGTGGAAAACCTTCAAAGGGAAGACTTAAACCCCATTGAGGAGGCCCGGGGCTATCAGACCCTCATGGAGGAATACGGCCTCACCCAGGAGGAGGCCGCCAGGAGCGTTGGGAAATCCCGCCCTGCCGTTGCAAACGCCCTGCGGCTTTTAAGCCTTGCTCCCCAGGTGCTGGCCATGGTGGAGGACGGACGCCTGTCCCCCGGGCATGCCAGGGCTCTGCTGGCCATAAAAAATCCCCAGGAGCAGCTTGCCGCTGCCAGAAAGGTAATTGAGCAGAGGCTTTCCGTCCGGCAGACGGAATCACTGGCCGGCCGAATAATAAAAGTTGCCCAGGTGAGAGAAAAGCCGGAGCCCGCGGGAGTTATCGTGGACTACCTGGAAGAGGTAAAGCATGACCTGGAGCGCAATCTGGGGCGGCGGGTCCGCATTTACGAGTCGAAGAAGAAAGGGAAAATCGAGCTGGAATATTATGGAAGCAAGGACCGGGAAACGCTGCTGGACAATCTGTTCAGGATGGGAAATACCTGGATAGAGACAAGCTGACGCCAAATAACGATGTAGATAATTATGTGTGCCCTCAAGGGGGATACATTTATTATTGGCGACTATTTGAGCCATTATATGGCGAAGATATGTGATATAAACTATTATAATGAACCTTAGGGATTTACATACCAGATAACAATAAAAGACAGGGAGTAATTAACATGTTGGACATCAAGCTGATACGCGAAAATCCAGAGGAGGTAAAGGGGCGCCTGAGGGCAAAAGGCGCGGATTGCGATGAGACCATAGACCGGATTCTTGAGCTTTATGCCACCAGAAACCAGCTAAAATCAAAAAGCGACACCGCCAGAAGCGAGCAGAACAAGGTCTCAAAGCAGATACCCGCCATGAAAAAAGCCGGGGAGGATATAAGCGAGATATTAAACCGGATGAACGCCCTCAAGGAGGAAATAAAGGAGTACGACGCCGCTCTGAGGGAGGTTGAGGCCGAGTATGAGAGCCTCATGCTGGGGCTGCCCAACCTGCCGGACCCGGACCTTAAGCCGGGGGGGAAGGAGTTTAACGAGCCCCTGCGATATTACGGGGAGCCCCACAAGTTTGATTTTGAGCCGAAGCACCATGTGGACCTGTGCACAAATCTGGGGCTAATAGACTATGAACGGGGAGCAAAACTTGCCGGCAGCGGATTCTGGATTTATACTGGCACGGGCGCAAGGTTGGAATGGGCCCTGCTGAATTATTTCATAGACACCCACCTGGCCGACGGCTACGAGCTGCTGCTTGTGCCCCACATGCTGGTGTACGAATGCGGCCTCACCGCCGGGCAGTTCCCCAAATTTGAGGACGAGGTCTTTAAAATTGCAAACCCGCCCGACGAAAGGATGCACTATATGCTGCCCACGGCGGAGGCGGCTCTGGTGAGCCTGTACAGGAACGAGATATTGAGCGAATCCGACCTGCCCAAAAAGCTCATCTCGTACACGCCCTGCTTCAGGAGGGAGGCGGGCTCCTACCGCTCCGACGAGAGGGGGATGGTCCGGGGCCACCAGTTCAATAAGGTGGAAATGGTCCAGTACACCACGCCGGAGGGCTCCGACGAGGCCTTTGAGGAGCTGGTAACCAAGGCGGAAAACCTTGTGAAGGGCCTGGGATTCCACTTCCGCACCGTCAAGCTGGCGGCAGGGGACTGCTCCGCCGCCATGGCCCGCACCTACGATATCGAGATACAGATTCCCTCTATGAACGGTTATAAAGAGGTTTCCTCCGTGTCCAACGCCCGGGATTATCAGGCCCGGCGGGGGAATATGCGCTTCCGCCGCAAGGACACGGGCAAGATTGAATATATGCACACTCTTAACGGCAGCGGCCTTGCCACCAGCCGCATTCTGCCCGCCCTGGTGGAGCAGAACCAATTGAAGGATGGCTCTGTTGTGGTTCCCGAGGCGCTGAGAAAGTATCTTGGAGGGATAGAGACAATTAAATAACTATCCAAATAGGATAAACTGCCCCCGGCAGGGGGATGGGATTTTAAAGTTCATCTCCGGAAGTAATCTTTAGCTGGTCATCCCTCCGGGGGGCTACTTTCTATTCGGCCAGAAAGTAGCCAAAGGGCCGCACAAGAGGGGGCTTTTACAAAGCCGCCCCCTCTTGTGAATCTCCCCCTGTGTGTTGGGGTTGCTGCGTTTGTTTTGGGGGTTGTGCGGGAATAGGGAAAGTGGGCTCTAAAGGTGCGTACCTCTATTTCCGCTGAACGCTGGTGCGTGGGGAGGATTGGGTGCTTTTTGGCGGGGATAAGCAATGCCCCCGGCGGGGGGCTTTCCTCCGGTCGGGGGCAAGGCTACTGTCGGGGTATTAGAAAAGGACGCAAAGGATTTGCTGATTTTACTCTTATTATGCCGCCTATTTCGGCAATTCCGTGGAGTAGAGGTCTCTGTACGAATCTTCCTCATAGGAATCCTTCGCGGGGGTGGGCTTCAGGCCGGTGCACTCCGTTGAGGAGGCGGCGCCGCCGATTCCCGGCAGCTGCCCTTCTGCCAGCTCCTGGACCAGGAACTGCATCTCCTGCTTGGAATTCACCTGGCCCGCTTTTCGCAGCACTGCCTCCTTCTGAGAAGGGGAAAGGGAGGCAAAACGCTCCAGCGCGGTGGTGTTTTGGGCCAGGGCCATGCCCAGCCCCAGGGGGACGTCCCCCTGCCTGTTCTTTTTTTTGGGCATAAAATCACCTCGGTACTAGTTTTTACCGAGGTGATTTATTTATTCCAGTTTTCTGCCTACATGTTCAAATATGCCAGTGAAAGCGCGTTTACGGCCATGTGGAAGAAAATGGGCACCCATATGCTGCCGCTTTTTTCGTAGCTCCAGGCAAGGGCAATGGAGACGGGGATGTACTGAAGGGCATACAGGAGCAGGGTGGGGTCCATATATATTATGGCGTACTGCCAGACATGGTACAGGGAAAAGACGGCCACGGACACGACGTAGGCCAAAAGGCGGCTTTTCCTCCTGATTGAGCCGAACACCACTCCTCTGAATAAAACCTCCTCCACAATGGGGCCCAAAAATACCGCTATTGCAAAAACGGCGTTGTAGCCCTCCCTGGCCATGGTGTTTACAAACTCGTTGTTGGGGTTTTCTAGCTCCGAGGTGAAAAACTGTATGATGAGCAGGGCGATATAGGACAGGAATGCGTTGAGAAAATAGGCGGAGACCAGGGACAAAAGGCTATTTAGCTTATTGTCCAGCATAATGTCAAAGTTCTTTCGCAGGAAGCCGCGCATGAAGACCAGCACATAGACAATGCCCAGCACGTAGTAAACCACGTTAAGGGTGGTTGACTTGGGCAGGTCCGGGGCTACGTAGGAATATATGCCCAGAAGCACCGGAATTACGAATATATGAAGGGGCAGGTACATCCAGCCCAGTATTTTCTCACTGCGCTTCATGGCGTTATGAAATTCAGGGGTTTTAATAAACATCAGGCATCTACTTTCTTTTTAAGCTCATATAGGAGGTTCATGGCCTCAATGGGGGTGATGGTGTCCAGGTTTGCCTTTTGCAGGCGCTTTATGACCTGGTCGGTGCCCACGTCGCTGAGGCTTATCTGCCCCTCCTGGGGCTGGGGGGCGGGGGATTCGGCCTTTTCTCTGTCGGATTCCAGTTTTTTTAGGTGGGATTTTGCCCTGTTTATGACGCTCGCCGGCAGGCCCGCCAGCTTTGCCACTTCGATTCCGTAGCTGTCGTCGGCGGCGCCGGGGACTATTTTCCGCAGGAAAATCAGGGTGTCTCCCTGTTTTTTGGCGGTTATGCTGTAATTGCGGACGCCGGGCAGCTCCCCCTCAAGGGTGGAAAGCTCGTGGTAGTGGGTGGCAAACATTGTCTTTGCCCCCAGCTTCCGCTTATCCGCGCAGTATTCCAGCACGGCCCTTGCTATGGCCATGCCGTCGTAGGTGGAGGTACCCCGGCCGATTTCGTCCAGAATCAGCAGGCTGGCGGGCGTGGCGTGTCTTATTATGTCCGCCATCTCCGTCATCTCCACCATGAAGGTGCTCTGGCCGGAGGCCAGGTCGTCGGAGGCCCCTATACGGGTGAAGACCCTGTCCACTATGCCTATGGTGGCGCTTTTTGCCGGGACGAAGCTGCCCATTTGGGCCATGAGCACGATGAGGGCGGTCTGCCGCATGTATGTGGACTTTCCCGCCATGTTGGGGCCGGTGACTATGGCCACCCTGTCCTCGGCATCGTTTAAGAAGGTGTCATTTGGGACGAAGAGCACGTCCTTTTGGGTCAGCTCCACCACGGGATGGCGCCCCTCTATTATGTGTATGGCGCGGCCCAGGTCCACTTCCGGCATGCAGTAGTTGTTCTTTACCGCCACCTCCGCCAGGGAACAGAGGGCATCCAGCCGGGCAACGGCCTCCGCCGTTGCCTGCAGGCGCTCCACCTGCTTTGCCACGGATTCCCTGACGTGGACAAAGCGCTGGTATTCCAGCTCCGCAATCCGCTCCCTGGCGGTGAGGAGGGTGTTTTCCAGCTCTTTAAGCTCCTGGGTAAAGTAGCGCTCGCTGGATACCAGGGTCTGTTTGCGGATATAGTCGTCGGGGACCTGGTCTGAGGCGCTGCGGGGCACGTCTATGTAGTAGCCGAACACGCGGTTATAGCCCACTTTTAGCTTCTTTATGCCGGTGCGCTCCCGCTCCCGCAGCTCCAGCTCCCTTACCATCCGGGCGCCGTTGTCCCGGATTTCCCGCAGCCTGTCCACTTCCTCGCTGTAGCCGGTGCGGAGTATGCCGCCCTCTCGGACGGAGAAGGGGGGCTCGTCACAGATGGCCCGGAAAATCAGGGCGCTCACGTCCTCCAGCACGTCCATGGCGGCTACCTCCCGGAGCATGGCGCTTTTGGCGCCCTTCAGGGCGTCCACCAGAGCCGGAAGCTTGGCGCAATAGTTGCCCAGGGCAAGAAGGTCCCGGCCGTTGGCGGTGCCGTACACCACCCGGCCCGTCAGCCGCTGTATGTCCCCGATTTCCTTCATGTGCTGCATGATTTCGCTGCGGGTCACATTGCCGGCCACAAGTTCCTGGACGGCGGCCAGACGGCGCTTGATGGCCACCGGGGAGAGGAGGGGCCTCTCCACCCAGGAGCGCAGAAGCCTACCGCCCATGGGGGTTTTGGTCTTATCCAGCACCCAGAGAAGGCTGCCCCGCTTTTCGCCGGTGCGCAGGTTTTCCGTCAGCTCCAGATTCCGGCGTGTGGTGTAGTCCAGCTCCATATAACGGGAGCCGGAGTAGCTGTCCAGGGTCCTGATATGGGCAAGCTCGCATTTTTGGGTCTCTTTAATGTAGCTTAAAAGCCCACCGGCGGCGCATACCCCGGCGGGGGAGTCTCCAAGCCCCACCTCATCAAGGCTGGAGACGGAAAACTGCTCACATATCCGGGCCGCGCTCTGCATGAAGTCAAAACGATCTTCCCCCATTTCTATGAGGCAGCCCAGACGCCTGGTGAGGAACTCGCAAATCTCCCTGTTTTTCGAGGCCCCGGGGCTGAGAACCGCCTCTCTGGGCGAAAAACGGGCCAGCTCGTTGATTATGTGGGTGGGGACGTCCTTTTTAAAGGATGTCAGGCAAAACTCCCCTGTGGAAATGTCGCAAAAAGCCACGGCCCCGGAGGTATAGTCCAGAAATACGGAGCACAGGTAGTTGGACCTGCCCTCCTCCAGCATGGAGCTGTCCGTCACCGTGCCGGGGGTGATGACCCGGATGACCTCCCGGCTTACCAGCCCCCTGGCCTGGGCGGGGTCCTCCATCTGCTCGCAGATAGCCACCTTGTAGCCCTTTTGGATAAGCCGGGCTATATACGCCTCCGCGGAATGGTAGGGCACGCCGCACATGGGGGTCTGTTCCTCCGGGTCCTTGCCCTTGTCCCGGGTGGTAAGGGTCAGGTCCAGCTCCTTAGAGGCGATTTTTGCGTCCTCGTCGAACATCTCGTAGAAGTCTCCCAACCGGAAGAACAGCAGGCAGTTTTGGTACTGGGATTTTATTTCGTAGTATTGCCTTTTCATGGGAGTCAGTTCCGCCATTTTTACCTCCGTTTCTATATATATGAAGGGTGCTTAACTATTTAAACCGGGGCGGCAAAAGGGGCTAAACCAGCTCCCCAAAGAGGGCCCAGGTGCTACTGCCGGTAATTTTAACGTCCGCGAACTCGCCCAGGGCGGCATCTTCGCCCTTTATGTGCACCAGGCGCCCGCCGTTGGTGCGGCCCCTGAAATCACATCTTTCGTCTTCGGACACGTCGTCCACCAGCACTTTCATGACCTTGCCCACGTAGGCGGCGTGCTTTTCCCCGGAGATGGCGTTTTGCAGGGCCAACAGCCTGTCGAAGCGTTCCTGTTTTTCCTCCCTGGTGACGGGGTCCGGCATTTTGGCGGCGGGGGTGCCGCTGCGCTTTGAGTAGATAAAGGTAAAGGCGGCATCAAATCTGACCCGTTCCACCAGGCGGAGGGTATCCTCAAAGTCCTCCTGGGTCTCGCCGGGGAAGCCTACTATAATATCCGTTGTAATGACCAAATCCGGCATGAGCTCCCGGGCCAAATCCACCAGGGCCATATACTGCTCCGGCGTATATACCCGGTTCATGGCCTTGAGTATCCCGGCGCTGCCGGACTGGACTGGCAGGTGTATGTGCCGGGCACACTTTTCACATTCCGCCATGGTGCGGAAAAGCTTTTCCGTTGCGTCCTTGGGGTGGCTGGTCATAAATCTGATAAGAAATTCCCCCGGAATGTCGTTTATCTGACGCAGAAGGTCGGCAAAATCCATTCCCATGCCCAAATCCCGGCCGTAGGAGTTTACGTTCTGGCCAAGAAGGGTGATGTCTTTGCAGCCGCCCTCCACCAGGGCCTTTGCCTCCGCCAGTATGTCCTCCGGCAGCCTTGAGCGCTCCCGGCCCCGGACGTAGGGCACCACGCAGTAGGTGCAGAAGTTGTTGCAACCGTACATGACGGACAGCCATGCCTTTATGCCGCTGTCCCGGGCGTGGGGCAGGCCCTCGGCAATGACGCCCTCCATGTCCCGGATGGCAAACACTCTCTTTTTCCTGTCGGACATGACCTGTTCCAAAAGCTCCGGGAAACGCCAGAGCTCATGGGTGCCGAAGACCAGGTCCACCAGTCTGAAGGATCGCTTTATCTTCTCCGCCATGTGCTCCTGCTGGACCATGCAGCCGCACAGGGCGATTATCTGGTTTGGGTTTTTCTTCTTGGTGTGGTTAAGGGCCCCCACGTTGCCCAGTATGCGCATTTCCGCATGCTCCCGGACGGCGCAGGTGTTAATGACTATAACGTCGGCTTCCTCCTCGTTCTGGGTGAAGGAGTAGCCCATTTCCCGAAGGTAGCCCCTTATCTTCTCGCTGTCGGCCTCGTTCTGCTGGCAGCCATAGGTGTCCACCATGGCCAGGGGCGAAGAATAGAGCCCGTCGTTTCGTTCTTTTATTCTCTTGCAAATGTCGAGCTGGCGCTGAATGTCCCGCTCGCTGATTTCGGTGCGTTTGTATGCCATATTAACATCCTTAAAAATTTTATCGCATGCTTCATAATATCATTTTCGGGTGGAAGTTTCAACGATTATAATGTATAATACCCGTGTTGCCAATAATAACCCGATGCTTTTTTGACCGGTGGTTATTTATTGCCGGTTTACCCTCCGGGGGGCTACTTTCTGTTCGGCCAGAAAGTAGCCAAAGGGCCGCACAAGAGGGGGCTTTTACAAAGCCGCCCCCTCTTGTGAATCTCCCCCTGTGTGTTGGGGTTGCTGTGTTTTTTTAGGGTCTGTGCTGTAGTAAAGGAAAACAGACTTTAAAGGTGCGTACCTCTGTTTCCGCTAAACGCTCCTGCGGGGGGAGATTTTGGGATTATCTTCACAAAGTCTGGTCGGCACAGGCGCACGCACGAAGTCGTGCAGCCGTATTT
>DUOX01000036.1 GCA_012838665.1 Clostridiales bacterium | reverse complement strand
GGAAGCCCTGTTAAATGCATATTATTAAAAACATTTTCAGCTTTATCTAACCCAAACATCACACTTTGCGGTCACCCCGCCGCATTCTGCGTATATTACTGCCTTACCGCTAGCAACAGCGTGGACAAGTCCGGTCTGGTCAACGGTAACTACGCTCTCGTCGGAGGAAGACCACGTGACGGTAGCTTCAACATCCAGGGGATAAACGGTGGCAGTAAGAGGAATGTCCGGGTCCCCCACACTCATGGCAAATCCCTGGTCCAAAACACTGGTATAGTATGAGATGGTTATACCGGTAACCGTGGGAGTAGGAGTGGGAGTCGGGGTGGGAGCGGGAGTTGGGGTGGGGGTCGGAGTAGGTTCGACTATTACTGGTGGGCTGGGAGCGGGTTCGCCACCGCCTTTTAGACTAACCGTAATCAATACAATAACTGCGATAATCACAGCGGCAAGCAAGATTATACCAAAGATTAACTGCCACTTTGTATTGTTATTGACTCTCTCTCTTGCCGGAGTACCCGGAGTAACGCCTGCACTGGAAACGGGTGTTCGTGTGCTGTATTTCACTCTCTTGGTTCCGCAGCGGGGGCATCTGCTGTAGATGGCTGAAAACTTATGCTTGCATTTACGGCAGGTTATCTTTGGAATAAAACCCATGTCTGCTCCTACCTTTCTGTTTGAGAATTTTTCATTAATAAACGAAACCCTAAATTCGTGTGTAGTCATTTACAACTTGTTTTAATTTTATCTTTTTTAAATCAATTCGTCAAGATAACTGTAAAAATATAGTGAAATTATAGAATCATATAAACATAATTAAGCTAGACATAAATTATGTAAACCTAATCGGCTCAATTATGTGGTAAAATACCCTTTTAAAAGGTATTTTACCACATAAATTATCGGCCTTAATCGTCTATATGGTCAATGTGCCGCTTTCGTCTTCCAGAAGGATGAGTATGCGCTCCTGGAGGCCGGTAACCGCATTGACATAAACTATATAGTGCTTGTCTTCCTCCGTGCGGCACTTGAATTCATGGCATAGGACCTCATACTGTCCGTCTGTTGGTATCAGGGCCAAGCCTTCCGACAGTATCTCCAGCTTGTTGCTCACCAGTTTGCGGGCTTCATCAACGCTGACCTTTGTTTCCGGCAGATCCCGCTCATAATGTGCGGTGATATATCCCCTTGCCTCAAACCCAATAACAGCTCCGGTATCTAAAGCTACACTGACCTTAACAAGGTCTGTATAACAGGTGACTTCATCTTGTTTATACGCGAAGTTGGCTGTCAGGATATTGTTTTGGGTAATATAATAGCTTTCCGCCATGTTCTTGAAACCCCGGCGTTCCAAAAAGCGCTTTGCAATTCCGACGGCCTCTTTAGCGTCAATGCTTGAATCCTTAGGCTGGCGTGAGTTGAGAAGGCTCAATACTTTGCCGCCCTTTCTGGTAATTACTATGCTGAGCTCGCCGCCATTTACCTTGGCGTTAAAATGATAAGCGGGAATACTTCCCTCGCTTTTGCTGGTCAAATAGACCCTTCCCTCACTTATGCCCAAAAAGTTTGCGGCTGCCTTTCTCGCCTTGTTTTCGTCTATTTCCTCCAGCCCTTCCAAAGTACGGGGCTTGATTCCCGTAATATGCTGGGAATAGGGGCCGTCATATATCAGAGTCGGAACTTCCGGGAACTCCTGCTCTATCTTGCGCATGCTGTCAGATAATTGCCCCGACAGGTATTCTGCCTCCACCTTATCCATCCTGTCCTGGGAGGCCTCTATTTCCTGCGCGCCAAGATGCCCGTCCGCCATGTCCACTTGAAGATCCCGCAGGTTTTGAGCCAGCAGGGAGGCGGTGTCGGACAGCTTGATGAGATTGTTCAATTCTTCTTCGCTGAAGGTATTGCCCCTTGCCGCCGAGCGGCTAAGGGCAAAGCTGTAGTCACCCACACGGCTTATAAAGCTGGCAGTCTGCTCCAGCTCCTGGGTGGAAAAAGGCAGGGAACCCAGGGACATTTGAGCCATCATCGCCTTTCCGAAGACCTCGGTGCAGATGGCACCCGCCATGCACGGCGAGGTGGCGTAAATGCTCTTTTGCAGGGCAAAGTCAATTTCCGACATGCTGTTGACAAGCTCGTTAAAGGAATACTGGTATCTGGACCTCATGAACTGTGCGTATCTTTCGGCACGCCCGTAATGTATAAAGGAAAACACACCCAAGGCAATTACCGCACAGCTGAGATAAGAAATTGTGAGAATAGCAGTCTTTCTTCTCATAAAAAACACCCCTTTGAGTATATTTTCTCCTCAAAAGGGCGTTTTTTATTTTGACAAGTTTTTCTATGAGAACAGAATGGTTTCTGCCATGTAGAAAAGTCTGGCCATATGACCCTCGGTATAGCCTGAAGGGGCTGACAATACAAGGGTAACGCAACCGGTGCCCACATCAATCACATAGGCTTCCCAGAAGTGTTCTTCGCCCTGACCATAGACATGTCTGGCTATATTTTCTCCCAACTCCACAAGTCCTTCGTCGTTAAGGGATTTTATGGGTTCAAAGCTGTCCAGAAGTCCCGGCGCAAGCTCTTTGGCGGTCTTGCCTGAGACAAAGGCGATATCTAGAAATACATCTTCTTTCATATCAGGTAAGACAAAACGAAACCGACCATCATCTTCTATGAGCTCATAACGGGAGTCGTCAGCATAGATGGAAAATTTGGGGCCGCCTGCGTCGGTAAAATCACCGTAGTAGAGGCTCATCTCCACTTCTTCATCTGTGCCCTCAATGCTGATTGTAAAGATTTGGGTTTCCGGGCGTTTATTTTCACCGTTACCGGGCGTCCCCTCAGTTGCGACAGGTGGCTCCACTTCCTCCTCCGAGGGGGCTTCGGTTTCCTCTATGATGTCGGTGGGGATGGCGGTTTCTCCCCCTGTATTGTCATCCGGCTCCGGGCTGACATTGTTTTTGCCGCAACCCGCAATAAGCAGCAAAGCCAAAACTAGCGCGAGAAGTGCAGTAAATTTGGTCCTTTTCATTTTGTTGGTCATCTCCTTTGAAATCTTGTCGGAATGCAGAGGCATAGGATAAATCAGCCGGAAAGCTTTTCCATTCCTTGCCTTATGCGGCGAAGGCACTCGGCCTTGCCAAGTATCCGGCAAATCTCTACTGCGCCACCGGGGGTGACAGCCTTGCCTGTTACGGCAATGCGAACCGGCCACATCAGAGTGGCGTTTTTAACCCCCAGGCTTACGGCAAGACCCGTCAGGGTGTCATGAATGGATTCCTGACTCCAGTCCTCCAAAGCCTCCAAGGCCGGAAGCGCCGCTTTGAGCATTTCAAGAGAAACGGCCTCGTCGGTTTTGGATTTCTTGTGGACGTAAAGGGCCTTGTCGTATTCGGGCAGCTCGTCGAAAAAGTCCAGTTTCTCCGGTATGTCGGCAAGTTTTTCACAGCGAGGCTGAAGCAGGGTGGCAATATCTGAGGCGGATATGCCGGGGTTTTTGACCGCCTGACGGATATAAGGCTCCGCCAGAAGGGCAAATTTTTCCGCCGGCATGGCACGGATATATTCGCTGTTAAAGTAAGTCAGCTTTTCAATATCAAAAATTGCCGGGGACTTTGAAATACCGGAAATGTCGAAAATCCCGATAAGCTCGTCCAGAGAGAAAATCTCCCGCTCGCCGCCGGGACTCCATCCCAGGAGGGCCACATAGTTTACAATCGCCTCAGTAAGATAGCCCCGGGCGACAAGATCCTCATAAGAGGGGTCGCCGTGACGTTTGGACATTTTATTGTTGGCATCACGCATGACGGGGGAGCAGTGTATATATTTGGGAACTTCCCAGCCAAAGCTATCGTAAAGCAGGTTGTATTTCGGTGTGCTGGATAAATACTCGCTGCCCCTGACAACGTGGGTAATCCCCATCAGGTGGTCATCAATGACGTTGGCAAAATTATAGGTAGGCAACCCGTCCGACTTAATGAGTACGTTATCGTCAAGAGTATCGTTGGCAACCGTAATCTCGCCGAATACCTCATCGGTAAAAGTGGTGGCGCCTTCCCGGGGGATTTTTTGCCGGACAACATATGGGACGTTTTCCCGGAGTTTTTGTTCCACCTCTTCAGGAGAAAGTCTCAAGCAGCGGCCGTCATACTTGTGTATGACCTGTCCGTCGGAAACTTCCAGTTCGTTCTGTTCGTCTTTATTGCAGAAACAGCGGTATGCCCCGCCTTTTTCAATAAGCAGTTCGGCATATTTATGATAGATTTCCCGCCGCTGTGTCTGGATATAGGGGCCCACCGGGCCGCCGATATCGGGGCCTTCGTCGTGTTTAAGCCCGCATTGAGCGAGAGTGGAATAAATAAACTCAGTCGCCCCTTCGATAAAGCGGCTTTGGTCGGTGTCCTCAATGCGCAAAATAAATTTTCCACCCGTATTTCGGGCGATAAGATAAGCGTAAAGAGCCGTGCGCAGATTTCCCACATGCATGTATCCCGTAGGGCTTGGGGCGAAGCGGGTGCGCACTTCGCCGCGGGGGATTCGGGCTTCCATATCTTCAAACCATTTTATTTCCATATAGTTTTCCTCCAGTCGGCAGGTTTAATCTTCTTTCCCTATATTATTTTAGCAAATTGCCGTTGTCAAGTTAAACGGCGCGCACCCTCTTACGGGGAAAGATGGTTTTTTTCGGTTGTATTACCGGGATTTTGGTGATAAAATAAACATTCAGATAAAAATATGACTACTCGATACACGGGAGGTAACCGTTATGATATCTGAAAAAATGATGAAACTGGTTGGAGCCAACTCCGCCATCAGGGTTATGTTTGAAGAGGGCAGGCGCCTTGCCGCCATCCACGGCAGTGAAAACGTTTATGATTTTTCCCTTGGAAACCCCAACTTCCCCGCACCGCCGGAGGTTAACGCCGCAATTATGGATATTATCACAAACGAGGAAAGCACCTTGGTGCACGGCTATATGTCCAACGCCGGTTATGAGGATGTTCGGGAAGCCGTTGCCCGGTCCCTGAACAGCCGCTATGGCACAGACTTCGGCCATGGCAACATCATAATGACCGTAGGTGCCGCCGGCGGAATGAATATTATCTTGAAAACCCTATTAAACCCCGGGGACGAGGTTATTGTGATTGCTCCCTATTTTGTCGACTACGGCAACTATGTGGACAACTATAACGGCAAGCTGGTGGTGGTAAAAGCGGACCCCCATACCTTCCAGCCGGATACCGACGCGATAGAAAAGGCTGTTACCCGCCGCACCAAGGCCATAATCATCAATTCCCCCAACAACCCCACCGGTGTAATCTATTCTGAAGGCACCATCCGCAGTCTGGCCGCCGTATTGGAGGCCAAGCAGAAGGAATACGGCAACTCCATTTATATTATATCTGATGAGCCGTACAGGGAATTGGCCTTTGACGGCGCGGAGGTTCCCTGGCTGACCAAGTTTTATAAGAACACTATTGTTTGCTACTCCTGGTCCAAATCCCTGTCGTTGCCGGGAGAGCGTATAGGCTATCTGGTGATACCTTCAGAGCTTGACGACTATGAGACTGTTTTCGCAGCGGCTGTCATTGCCAATAGGGTGCTGGGCTTTATTAACGCTCCCTCCCTGATACAGAGGGCGGTAGCCCGTTGCCTGGATGCCCAGGTCAACGTGGCGGCCTATGACGCAAACCGCCAGCTTCTTTTCAACGGCCTGACGGACGCCGGATTTGAGTGCGTATATCCCTCCGGCGGGTTCTATATATGGCTTAAATCCCCCGTTGCCGATGAAAAAGAATTTGTTGCCGACGCCAAGAACTTTAACATCTTGCTGGTTCCCGGCTCATCCTTCGCATGGCCGGGCTATGTCCGTCTGGCGTATTGCGTCAGTCCGGACATGATAATAAGATCCCTGCCCGCTTTTAAGAAGCTGGCTGGAACATACAGACTTTAATTGACAAAGGACGGAGACGTTATGAATAATAAGAAAACAATCTTCTCCGGAATCCAGCCCAGCGGCGCACTGACCCTGGGCTCTTATCTGGGGGCAATCAAAAACTGGGTGGAGATGTCCAAAAACTATAACTGCTATTATTGCATAGTGGACATGCATGCCATAACCGTTCGGCATACTCCCGCGGAGCTGCGCCGGCGGACACTTGAGCAGCTGGCCCAGTATATTGCTTGCGGCCTTGACCCGGAAAAAAACACAATCTTTATTCAAAGCCATGTTTCTGCTCATGCCGAGTTATGCTGGGTTCTAAGCTGCTATGCCATGTTCGGCGAACTGAGCCGAATGACCCAGTTTAAGGACAAGAGCGCAAAAAACGTCGACAACATAAACGCCGGGCTGTTTACTTATCCCGTTCTTATGGCAGCGGATATTCTGCTGTACAATGCCGACCTTGTGCCCGTAGGCAGTGACCAGAAGCAGCATGTGGAGCTGGCCAGGGATATTGCCAACCGCTTTAACGGCGTTTACGGCGATGTGTTCACCATGCCGGAGCCCTATATTCCAAAAGTGGGAGCCAGGATTATGAGCCTTAGCAATCCCGAGAAAAAAATGTCCAAGTCCGACGAGGACACTGGCGGCTGCGTGTACCTTATGCAGTCCCCGGAGGAAATCATGCGCAACTTCAAGCGTGCGGTAACAGACAGCGAGACCAGCATCCGCTACGATGCGGAGAATAAACCGGGAATATCAAATCTGATTCAGATATATTCCGCCGTTTCAGGAAAGACCTTCAAGGAAATCGAGGAGGAGTTTGCCGGACGGGGATACGGCGACTTTAAGGCCGCCGTTGGAGAAGCCGTGGTAGAAATGTGGTGCCCAATCAGGGAAGAAGCCCAGCGCATTATGAAGGACAAAGCCTATCTGGAGGCGGTCTACAGGCAGGGAGCCCAGCGGGCAGAATACGTTGCCGGCAAAACTCTTAGAAAGGTGTACAAAAAACTGGGATTTGTCGCAAGATAAACACAGGAGAAGAATCAAATGTTTTTGGAGATAGAGCTTTGGGCCAAGGTGTTGCTGGCGCTAGGGGTCGCTTTGGCCATCAGTTTTACCGCCACCCCTATTGCTAAAACCTTTGCGCAAAAGATTGGCGCAATGGATGTGCCGGGAGACGCCAGGCGCGTGCATGACCATCCCATTCCCAGGATGGGCGGGCTTGCGATATTTCTTGGATTCATACTCAGTGTTGTGCTGTTTGCTGACATTACCCGCCAGGTGCAGGGCATGCTTCTGGGCGCTATTATCATTGTTGCCGTAGGCGCCATAGACGACATTATCTCCCTCAGGGCCTGGGTTAAGTTTTTATTTCAAATTATTGCCGCGGTTGTTGCGGTGCTCCACGGCGTGGTTATTGAAGTTATAATGAACCCCAACATTTTCAGTGAAACCGAGCATCTGGTGCTTGGTATGCTGTCTGTGCCCATAACCATAATCTGGATTGTGGCAATAACCAATTCCGTTAATCTTATAGACGGGCTTGACGGGCTTGCCGTGGGTGTTTCCGCCATCGGGTCAGTGACCATGCTGGTGATAGCCCTGGTGGTTTCCGAGGGGAACGTGGCTGTGGTGCTGGCGGCCCTGGCTGGAGCCTGTATTGGGTTTATGCCTTACAATCTCAACCCCGCCAAAATATTTATGGGGGATACGGGGGCCCTGCTTTTGGGCTACGTGCTGGCCACTGCGTCCGTAATGGGAATGTTTAAATTTTATGCCGTGGTTTCCTTTGCAGTTCCGGTGTTGGCCCTGGCCGTTCCCCTGTGTGACACTGTCTTTGCTTTTACAAGGCGCCTTCTCAAAGGCCAAAACCCAATGAAGCCGGACAGAGGGCATTTCCACCACAAACTGATAGACATGGGGCTGAGCCAGAAGCAGGCGGTGGCAATTTTATACGCCATCAGCGCGGTTTTAGGATTTGCCGCCGTTGTTATGGCCACAACGGAGGAGCTTAAGCTGATAATTTTTGTTTTGGCTTTCTTATTAGCCGGGTTTATTTGGCTGTTTGTTACCAAAAGCAGGTCTAATGGCGAGAATAATAAAGCGGCATCGGAACAAAAGAACGGCGGCCAGGAGGACAAGAATGAGAAGAATTAAGGTCATGTCGGTGTTCGGCACAAGGCCGGAGGCAATAAAAATGGCCCCGCTAGTGTTAGAACTTCAGCGGAGGCAGGAAATTGAAAGCCTGGTGTGCGTCACTGCCCAGCACAGGGAAATGCTTGACTCGGTCTTAAATTTCTTCAAAATAACTCCCGAATACGACCTGGATATTATGGAACACGGCCAGACTCTTGTGGACATTACCACAAGGGCAATGAAGGGCCTGCACAAGGTTTACGATGAAGCGAAACCCGACCTGGTCCTGGTACACGGCGACACATCCACAACCTTTGCCGGAGCCTTGGCTGCCTTTTACGCACAGATTCCCGTGGGCCATGTGGAAGCTGGCCTGCGCACTTATGATAAGTATTCGCCCTATCCCGAGGAGATGAACCGCTGCCTCGTGGGCAGACTTGCGGAATATCACTTTGCCCCCACCGCCCAAAATGCGGAGAACCTCCGCCGGGAGGGCATCACAGATGGCGTCTTTGTGACAGGCAATACGGTAATTGACGCCATGGGCTATACCGTCGGGGAGGACAGGGAGTTTTCCAATCCCCTGCTTCGGGAAGTTGACTTTATAAACCGGCGGGTTATTGTCATGACCTGCCACCGCCGCGAGAATTACGGAGAGCCTATGGAGGATATTTTTGCGGCGGTGCGTGATATTGTCCATAAGTTTGATGATGTGGAGGTTATCTATCCCGTGCATCCCAGTCCCGTGGTTCAGGAGGCGGCGGAGCGCAACCTGAAAGACGTGCCCGGAATTCACCTTATCGAACCTCTGGACGCAATGGAGATGCACAGGCTCATGGATAAAAGCTATATGGTGCTCACTGACTCCGGCGGAATACAGGAGGAGGCCCCCGCTCTGGGAAAACCGGTGTTGGTTCTGCGGAAGGAAACCGAGCGGCCCGAAGCAGTAATTGCCGGAACCGTGGAGCTTGCCGGGGTGGAACGTAGCCGTATATTTGAGCTTGCCTCCCGACTGCTTACGGACAGTGAGAAATATAAGAAAATGGCAAGGTCGGTTAATCCTTATGGCGACGGCAGAGCCTGCCAGAGGATAACAGATGCCATACTCTACAGCTTTGGCTGCTGCCAGAGGAAACCGGAGGATTTTGTGGTATGAAAAGGAAGTTCCCTCTGATCGCCGTCGCCGTTCTGGCTGTGGCGGTCCTGGCGTTGCTGGTTTCAAGATACGGACGGAGTATCGATTCGGATACTCCTGCGGTGGTCCTGCCCTCGGCGGTGGTTGGTGAAAACATGGACCAGGAGCCGGACGACCAGGAAGGCAGTGCCCAGAAGGCGGAGGTCACTCCCAAGACAGTCCAGGCGGTCCTGGCGACTCTCAGCCGGGCGGACAGCTATTCCCGCTCTATAACCGTGGAGAGCTTCTACGAGGGCGGCGGCAGCAAAACCGAGGTAAATGTGTGGGTAAGGGGCGACAGTGTCAGAATAACCGAGATGGGGCAGGGGGAAACAAAGAACATACTCATTGTGGATAATGACGTTTACATATGGCATGAGGACAGCTCAAAGCACTACGTGGGAAGCCTGTCCCGTGGGGATGCGGACAAATACCAGCATCTCCTGACATATGAGGACATACTGACCCTTGACCCTGACCAGATAACAGATGCCGGGTATACGGAATACGGCGGGGAGTCCTGCATATTTGCGGAGTACCGCGCCGGCACTCTGGGCTATATATACCGAATATATGTGTCTGTGAAAACCGGGCTGCTTATGGGGGCGGAGTCCTATGACGGTAATACCGTCATTTACCGTATGACCTCGGATATTCCCGATATTTCCACCCCTCCGGATGAGGTCTTCGCTTTGCCGGCATAGTTATTAAAAGATTAAGCTGCTTTTCTTCTTGAAAATAAGGGGCGGCCGATGACGCCGGTGTGCCGGTCATTGGCCGCTCCTATAAAAATAACAGTACTCCAAGAATTATTAGCAGTTCAATGTCACCGCTCTCCTTATAGAGGAAAAGCAATATAAGTATAAGAAGGATGTCTTCGCTTTCCAGATTCCCTATGCCCAGATTCTTGAATAGGCCGCCAAACATATCCGGTATTTTGAAACCCGGAAAATGTATACCTTGCTTATGTTTTGAAGGCAGGGGATTCCGGTTATGCCCGGGCACCGGGACCGGCTGTCCTGGGTTTTTGCTTATTGGCGGGGGCCCCGGGATTCTTTGATGGTCTTTAGGCTCCATAACTCTAATAAAATTCCCGCTGTTTCCTTTATACTTTTTATAAGCCATCCTTCTTTCCCCCATATTCCGCCAGCGCTATTTGCGCTACCTTTGCCATTTTGGCAACCTGTATTGCCTTATCAATTTTTTCCCGGCGCTTTTCCGAAAGATACGGTTTCATTGCCTGGAGAAGGTCGTGTTTATCAAAGCTGCTTTCCGCTCTTGATATTAGTCGGCCTATAGAGGACAGCATTGCCGGATCTATCCCGCCCAATGAAGCCAGAGCATTGCCCGTATCGGGACCTCCTGCACCGGATGTATCTTTTTCATTACTGCCATTCATGATGGATGCTGCCATCTGCATAATCTTGTTCATTTCCTGTGGATTATTCAAAATACTGTTGATTTTATCCTCAAGTTCACTCACGGCAGTAAGCCCCCTTTATTCTTTATTGAATTCTTCGGATAGCCGGGCAGCCAGCCGTTTACCTTCTTCTGTGCTCATAACCTGAGCGAGAGCTTTCTGCAGCGTGGCCATGTCTCCGCTTTTGGCCGCCTGTTCCACCGATCGGGCGTCGATAATTTTGCTCAGTTTCTGGGCCTCGGGGGAATTTGCGGCGGCTTTAATCTTGTCCGCCTTACTGCTGTTCATCAGCATTTTGCCAATTTCATTCAGATCCTTCATTTGTCTGATCCTCCTTTGGCGTTGTTCTCGCTATACTCCATATTATTCACTTATATTTTGGAGGTGCATATGAGAGTAGCTGTTTTTTCAGATTCTCACGGCAGGACCGACAAAATGATTCATGCCCTGCAAAACTGGCAGCCGGATTTAATAGTTCATCTTGGAGATTACGCTCGGGATGCGGAGTATCTGAAAAAAGCATTTCCCCAGACGCCTGTTAGGGCAGTCCGGGGAAATCGCGATATCGGATCATCCGAGCCGGAAAGGGAATGTTTTTTTATCGGGCCGGTAAAGGTATTTATAACCCACGGCCACATATACGGCGTTAAACGGAGCCTTGACGCATTATTGAACGCCGCATATTTTTCCGGCGCCCGGGTAGCGCTTTACGGCCATACCCACGTTGCCGATTGCCGGCGGCTAGGAGGGATTTTGGTTCTTAATCCCGGATCCGCAGGGAAGGGGATTAAACCTTCATACGCCAGATTGGAAATAGGGGAAGATGGCAGCGTAAACTGCCAAATAGTGCCTATGTAACCTAGATGGCTATTTCAGGTTAATAAGGGGTTTTTTCTTCTTTCCATGCTTTTCATTTTCTTCTATTTCATCTTCAGTAAAGACGTGGGGAATAAAGGCCTTAGCCATTGTCCCCTTACTCCTACCTTTGATGTAGAAATAACCAATTATTGAAAACATCACGGCTCCGATGAGGTTTACCATCATATCGTACATTGTGTCGTAAAGGCCCATATCAAGGTAGCCGCCTGTAATAACCGTGTCGGTTATTTCACCGTTGACCGTGCCGGAAATAACCACCTGGGAGATGTCCCTGATGACGAAAAGCTTGCTGCTGCCTGGATCGCTGAGGTTTGCAGAGATTATTGTATTGACCAGTGTGTCTTTCTGCATATCAAAGCCGAGAAGACGGTCGGCAAAAAATTCAAAGAACTCCCACAGTACGCCCACAGTCATGGAAAAGCAAAAGGCCACAAAGGAGAGAAAAGCGGGGGACAGGTTAAACTGAAATTTTGGGTTGCGGTTAAATATGTCCACAAGGGCAAAGCCGATGGCCGCCATCAAAAAGCCGTTGATGGCATGAAGCATGGTGTCCCAATGGGGCACACGAATAAAGAACGAACCGATTTCGCCCAGGATTTCCGCGGCAAAAATGAACAGCAGAATGATTATTTCCATGGTATTGGGAAGATCGATTTTCAGCCTGTGTTCAACAATGGAGGGTACCATGAATAGCACCAGGGTCAGAAGGCACAGAAGGGCATTATACCATTGAGCCAGCAGAAGTTCTCTGATCATGAGCAAAACGACCAAAACCCTCAGGACAAAATATACAGCCAATTTCCAGCGTTCAGACCTTGACTTTTTCATGGGTTCCTCCTTCATTTTTTATTCGCCGGCAAAATTGCCGGAGTCGGACTCGGCACCGTTATCCGTGACCTGTGGTGCAGGCTCTTGAGTGGGGGAAGGGGAGGGTTCTGGAGTGCTCTGAACAACCCGGAATATGGCGTATATGGTGTGGTCGCTTCTTACATCCGAGAAGGTGTAGCTCTCCACTACTCCGACATTTTGGCCGTCTACCTTTACTTCACGAATTTCATAGCCCTCGTCAGGGGTAATTGTGAAGGTGACGCTGCTGCCCTCCTTAATCGAAACCCGTCCCCTGGGGCTAACGGAACCGCCCTTGCCCACAGTCACCGAAATAATATATTCCGGATCGGGCTCCGGGCCTTTGGAAAGGATGACCTTAACATACTCCCCGGGGCGGAGCTGCTCCCCGGCAACGGGGTCTTGGGATATAATAGTCCCCTCCGGGTAGGCATCACTGTATTCGTCCGAAAATTTTATAAGCCTCAGCCCCAGGGCTTCAAGGTCAAGTTTCGCCTTTTCGAATGTGCTGCCCACGAGAGAAGGCACGATAACCGGGGTATCCTGTTCCTCCTCTTTTATTGCGGGGCCGGAGGAGACAATCAGCATTACCGTGTCGCCGGGTTTGACTTTCTTGCCCTCTTTGGCGCTCTGCCGGATGACTCTGCCCTCATCCTGGTCGCTGGGCTGTGTGGAAACCTCTACATTCAGGCCCATGCCCTCCAAAAGGGAGACGGCGCGCTCTTTGTCCATGCCAACCGTATTGGGCATGCTAAGGGGCGTCTCATCCTTTTTATCAAAATCCAGCATGCCGCTCATCAGGCTAAGTACCACAACCAGCACCGCCAGCAGGGCAACCGCTCCAACAATAAAACCGCGGGTCCTGTTGCTCATTTCCCGGTTTCTTTCTCCAGATTTGGCGGAGTATCCCCCTTTTTCGGAAAAAGACGGCCTGTCCGGAGTTTTTTTCACCGGCGGCTTGGCAGGCGCCGCCCCATCGCCTGTCGCCGGAGCCAGACCGGGCTTCCTTTTCTGGGGCGGATTCTTTGGACCACTCCTGTTCCCGGCGGCCGCGATATCCTCCGGCCGCCATACCTGTGTAGCGTCAAGGTCATCGGAGGACTTGCGGCCACGTGTACCACCCTGGTTTTCGGGGATTGCCCAGCGTTGGGTCAATGATAAATCGTCGGAATCATCTCCGGGTAATATGTAATAAATGGCGCCGCAGCGGGGGCATTCGCCCCCGGAAACATCTATATCTATGGATGCGCCACATTTTTTGCAAGTAATTTTCATTTTAAGACCTCGCTATTTAAAACTTTTTTAATTATATCATATATACAACATATTTACAATTAAGCACTTGCTATTAAAACTTTCATATTTAAGCAACTTGAACTGCCATATTGGAAAGTGTTATACTTAGACATGATTGAACGTCGATAAGTTTCCTGGAAGAATACGCAAGAAAGAGGCATTTATGAAAACTGCGCTTATAACGGGAGCCTCCCGGGGTATAGGGGCCGAAACTACCCGGGTCCTTTCAAGGGAGGGCTGGTCGGTAATCATTAATTATAAAAACTCCGAAAATGATGCTTTAGGGCTGGCAAGGGAATTAAATGCCGTGGCAGTCAGGGCTGACGTGTCGGACCCGGGGCAGGTCCGGGACATGTTTGAAATGGCTGGCCCCGTTGATTTACTGGTTAACAATGCGGGCATAGCCCACTACGGGCTTTTTACGGAAACTTCGGAAGAAACCTGGCGGAGGCTGTTTGCCGTGAACGTAGACGGGATTTATAACTGCTGCCGGTGCGCCTTGCCCCATATGATTCGGGAGAAGCGGGGCTGCATAATAAATATTTCATCCATTTGGGGGATTAAAGGGGCCTCCTGTGAAGTTGCCTACTCTGCGGCAAAGGCGGCGGTTATCGGTTTTACAAAGGCCCTGGCGAAAGAATTGGGCCCGTCGGGGGTCCGGGTCAACTGCATTGCCCCGGGAGTGGTAGAAACCGACATGCTAAACTGTTTTACGGCCGAGGATAAGGCACGGCTTGCATGCGAAACGCCGCTGGGAAGATTGGGAACCGCCGGGGATTTGGCAGAGCTGATAGCTTTTCTGGCCTCGGATAAGGCGCAGTATATTACGGGCCAGGTAATAACGGCGGATGGCGGTTTTGCCTTGTAAAAGGCGACAAGCTCTGTTTCTTCGATGGTATTTTTAATGCGATGAGAGATTTATGTTGAATATCCAAAGATATAAGTGGTTTGTCTCGAAAGTGATTTTTTGGGACAGACCACTTTTCGTGAGACTTCGCATGTATCAGGGTTTAACATCTGTGTATGGAAATTATTTATGTTGACAGTCTGTTTTTTATTAATTTAATAATTAACTACTTCATTTTGCTGGCCACCGGAAGAGTATGCGCCCTGATACTCCGCCGGTGGAGATACGCTCTGGCTGCAGCACTGGGAGCGGCATACTCGGTAATGGTGATTATACCCGGCCTTGCTTTTCTTGCGACTGCCCCCATGAAGCTGGTCCTGGCCGGATTTATGGCGCTGGTGGCATACGGAGGTGAAAGAAAGCTAATACGCTGCGCGGTCACCTTTTTAGCCGTGTCTGCAGCCTTTGGAGGGGCGGTCTGGGCCGCCTCCATGCTGGGAGGATTGCCTGCTGGGGGGACGCTGTATGTGCCGGTTTCCCTTCGGGTTTTGGTATTGTCTTTTGCCCTGTGCTACGGGGCTATTTCTTTAGTGTTTAAACGGGCGGCCAGGCGCTCAGAGCGGGAAATACTGCAGCTGGAGCTCACCTTTCAAGGCCGGAGCTTAAGCATGACCGCCCTGAGGGATACTGGGAACGACCTGTATGATCCGATAAGCGGCGCTCCGGTTTTGGTGGCAGAAAAAAAGGCGCTTATGCCCCTTTTCAGGCAGGATATAGCCGCCCGTCTTAAAACGAGAGACCCCGCGGAGGCCATGGAAGCCCTGGCGGACATTCCACAATGCCGGGGGAGGTTCAGGCTCATACCCTTTACCTCTGTGGGCATGGAAAGAAGCCTTCTTCTGGCTTTCAGGCCGGACAGCCTAATCGTGAATGGAAAAAACATGCCTGACACCCTCATAGCTCTTTCTCCGACTCGCATATGTGAAGACGGGGAATATGCTGCAATTTTCTGACATGTGGAACGTGTTTGTGCATAATAATTATATAAGTAAACAAGCACAAGCAGACCAAGCCCTGTTTTAATGGTTGGCTGTGCAGCCTGCCGAAGGAGGTAAGTTATGAAATATTCAAAGCTTGATATCCTGCGGTTGCGGATATATTTGGCGGTACAGCGCATACTCATGAAGCTAAAACTATCGCTTCCGCCTTCCGTTATGTATATTTGCGGCAGCGACACCCTTCCGCCCCCTCTCTCAAAGGAGGAGGAGGAAGCCGCAATAGCGGCTTTAGAGCGTGGCGATAAGCGGGCAAAGCAGCAGCTTATAGAGCACAATCTCCGGCTTGTAGTATATATTGCCCGCCGGTTTGAAAATACCGGCGTCGGCATTGAAGACCTGATAAGCATCGGCACAATAGGCCTGATTAAAGCGATTAACACCTTTAAGCCGTCAAAAAACATAAAGCTGGCCACCTATGCCTCCAGATGTATTGAAAATGAAATCCTGATGCACCTGCGGAAAATAAGCTCACAACGTACGGAAGTCAGTTTTGACGAGCCTCTTAACACCGATTGGGACGGCAACGAGCTGTTGCTCTCCGATGTGCTGGGCACCGACGAGGATATGATAATGCGCCCCATGGAGGACGATGTTGACCGCCAGATTCTCATGGACGCGGTAAACAGGCTTGCAGAGCGCGAAAAGAAAATAATAATTATGCGATTTGGACTTCTGGGCAACAACGAATACACTCAAAAAGAGGTGGCGGATATGATGGGGATTTCCCAGAGCTACATAAGCCGACTTGAAAAAAGGATAATTGTCCGCCTCCGCCGGGAGATGTCCCGCCATATGTAAAAATGGCAATAAAGACGTTTTTAAAAAAACTGCCATAAAGCGGTATACAGCGGCGACATGGTTGACTGCCGACGGGCAGTCTTTTTGTTTCCTGCCGCAAGCCTGAACAACATCAGCCTCCTATTCATAAAATAATATGATAGCTTTAGTTTGAAAAAAGCGTTTCCGAATATCTTAATAAGGAGTGCCTTTAAATGGATTTCAATAAAGAGGTATTTAATTACTATGGCGGCAGCATAGACCCGGCGATAGCCGCCATTATCAGCTGCTGCGTTCCAAAGCATTCGAGGCCCAAGAAGATAATAATGGAATGCGGATGCAGTCCCCAGGACGCCATATTCGAAATTGACGATGGCAAAGTCGAGCGCAATCAGTGTTTTGTGCTTGACCGTGTATTGGTTAACACCACCGGTCTGGACAGGGCAATGGTAAAAATCGATTTTTCAAGCATTATTTTCTTTGAGGCAGAAGATGAAAGTGGAAGAGAACATGAGGTCGAAGTTGATTTGCTCTTCAAGCTGGTAAGAAGCTGCAATGGCGTATCCGAGTGCATCCAGACATGGAGATACCTATATGAGCTGGATGTAGAGAATGATATTGATGAGCTGGAAGTGGAAATGAGCGTACCCTTTAGCGTCAGCTTCTGTGACAGGGTTTGCCCCGGCTGCTGCGAGTATAGAATGATAGTGGAAGGCAAAGATTTTGAAGGAGAGTTTGACGCACTGAGAGTCACGAAACCGGTCCTGAGCGCTCTTGCCCAAGGCCTGTGTGACGATTAAACCAAAAAACTGATGTAAATATTTTGCGCCCTACAGCAAAATCCAAATGAAACCGCCCTCACAAGTGTGAGGGCGGTTATATATTATTAAATTAAATTCTTGGAGCAGGCGAGGAGAATCGAACTCCCGACGTGAGTTTGGGAAACTCAAGTTTTGCCACTAAACTACGCCTGCGGACTGTGTAAATTATATCACTGATTCTGGATTTGCGCAAGTGGTTTGACAAAAAACGAGGTTGTTTTAAATTCGTGCTTTAGACATTTTATATTTCGGAAACAGTTACGGCGCCGCATTTCTATTGCACAACCGGCTTATTATAATTCGCCGCTTCGAGGGTAAACTAGAAATTGTCTAGGTCATAGTACCGGGGAGGCTGGCGTCGTGAAAAATCTAACTGCGCTGCTGATGTCATTTTCTATATTTGTTTGCTTTACGGTCTGTATCGTCTCTCCGGCCACAGGAAGCAAAATCAGTATACCTGCCAGGCCCGCCGAACCTGACGGGGCGCAATCGCTGCCACCTTCTTCCTATGACAACGATGATTTAGCCGTTGACGTAGAGGAAAAGCTGGTGTTTGACCAAAATAATATAAGAATTACCGTCAATTCCCTGAACACGGAAAACTTCCTATACGGGCCGGAACTGAATGTCACTATAGAGAACAATTCAGGGCTGGACATCACCGTACAAATATTAAGCTGCGCAGTAAACGGCGCTATGGTTGAGGCGGTTTTTTCCTGTGATGTGCCGGCGGGTGAAAAGGCCCGGGACCGTATTGTATTCGTCAGCGAATCTTTAGAGAAAGCGGGTATAAAAACAATCATAAACATTGAATTCCGTGTATGCGTTTTTGATACCCGGAGCTGGGATACGATAATCCAATCGGATACGGTTGCCCTAACAACCACGGCATACCCTTCATTCAAGCAGAGCTTTGACGGCAGCGGTGAGGTACTGCTGAGGACACGAGGATATAAAATAGTTGCAAAGAGGCTGGAACGGGCAGAAAACCTTTGGGGCGCAGATCTAGTTTTATATATGGAGAACAAATCCAACATGGATTCGATTATTCAGGTCAGGGATGTGTATATTAACGGCACTGCCATCCGGGTGCCATTCTCAAAGGATGTGCTGTCGGGAAAAGTGGCTTTTGATGCCATAAGCATATACAAGGAAGATTTGGATAAGGCGAAAATAAAAGAAATAAAGGAAATTAAGCTCTCCTTTCATATAATCAATGCCGAAAACTATATGGTAATTCTTGATTCCGAGCCCGTCGTAATGAAGTTTCATTAAGAGTAATAAAAACACACCTGAGGCCATCAGGTGTGTTTTATATTTTATCAGGCTAAGGAGTTGAATCTGTCCCCTCCGCAAAATCAAGTATTTCTGATGTTTTCAGCATTACACCCCCGTCGAGATTTATGGTGCCATCCTCCGGGGTGTCTTTAAGCCAGTCTTTTTTATATATTTTGTCTTCACCGGAAATGCTGTTAATTTGACCGTTTTTCCCGTAAAGGGAGTTTCCTTTTTTAATCCTGTATTGCTTCACGCCCTCCTGATCAATATAGTACTTTCCATATTTTTTCCACTCTGGCATAATATCACACATCCTTTTTTTTATTTTCGGAGACACACCTGTCATCCCGTCGATTTAGTCAATATTATTATCTATCACAGGCTGAACGATATTCTGCTATTTATTGCTCAATTTTTCTTGAAATAGACCATGGAAAGGGATAGATAGTTTTTTTCTGATATTTTGTATAAAAAACCAAATATAAATTGGAAATTGGAAAAGATTCGTGATAATATTGAAAAAAGATAAACCCCCGGAATGAATTTTTACCTGGGATAAGGAGGAGACAAGAATGTGCCAATTTCCAAAACTTTTCTCCCCATTGCGAGTGGGGCCGGTTATCATGAGGAACAGAATAGAAACCGGACCCATGTCCATAGTTGAGATGGATGCAAAGGAATGCCTTACGGATCAGGCCATAGCGTTTTATGAGGGGCTTGCGGCGGGCGGCGCTGCCGTTGTAACCATAGGTGAGAGCATTGTCCGCACCGAGAACGGGAAGACTCATGCCCAGCAGTTGATGCTGGGGCGTGATGAAGTGAAATACTGCCTGCAAAAAGTGGCCGACGCCATCCATGCCCACGGAGCCCTGGCTAACATTGAAATCAGCCACGGCGGCTGTATGGCCGACCCCAGGTACAATAACGGTAATAAACCCATCGGTCCCGTGAGCTTTATAGATGAATGGGGCGATGAGATTGTCGGCATGGACGAGGAAATGATGGACGACGTGGCAAATGCCTTTGCCGAAGCCGTGGAGACCGTACGCAACTGCGGCTTTGATATGGCAATGATACACTGCGGGCACGGCTGGCTGCTCCATCAGTTTCTCTCGCCTTATTACAACACACGCACCGATGAATACGGCGGCAGCATAGAGGGGCGCGCCAAATTCCCCATTATGGTCATAGACCGCATTCGCGAAAGAGTCGGACGCGGCATCGCTCTGGACATGCGCATCTCCGGCAGTGAGTTTATTGAGGGCGGCCTTGAAATTGATGACGTGGTTAAATTCTGCAAAATGGTTGAGAACAAGGTGGATATGATTAACGTCTCCGCCGGCGCACCATGGACAAAGCGCATGGCTATTTCAATCTTTGAGGAGCGGGGAATTAACTCCGAATTCGCAGCGGCAGTGAAAAAGCAGGTTACAAAGATACCGGTTACTGCCGTTGGAGGATACACAGACCCGGAGCTTATGGAAAAGCACCTGAAAGAGGGCAGGGCAGACGCTTTTGTCCTGGGCCGTAGCATTTTGGCGGACCCCATGCTGCCCCATAAAGCGCGTACGGACAATGCGGCCACAATTCACCGCTGCCTGCGGTGCTACGTCTGCAACGAGGCTCAGTATCATGAGAATCGCACATTGTATTGTACCATAAACCCCACGGCAGGCAGGGAGTATGAGGCCAAAATGTTCCCGCCTCCGGCGCCCAGGAGAAAGGTTCTGGTGGCAGGCGGCGGCCCTGCGGGCATGGAGGCGGCAATAACCGCAGCCAGAAGAGGGCATGAGGTTGCGCTCTATGAAAAAACAGGGGAGCTTGGAGGGACTTTAAAGTTTGCCAGGCATATTCCCTTTAAAAAGGATGTGCAATGCTATGCCGAAACCCTGGAGCGAGAGCTTAGAGCCGAAAAAAACGTAAGGATTTATCTCAACACCCCTGTTACAAAGAAACTGATAGAAAAGGAAAAGCCCGACCTTGTAATTGCCGCCATTGGCGCCGACCCCCTTATACCGCCTATTAAGGGCCTGGATAACGAAAACGTGGTATATGCCACCGACATGTTTGACGCTGACGTTAAAATCGGCAAAAAGGTGGTAATAATCGGAGGAGGGCTTGTGGGCTGCGAGTCGGGGCTGCACCTGGCCAATGAGGACCATGATGTTACAATTATCGAAATGCGCGATGAGGTGGCTATTGATGCCACCCACGACCACAGGCGCTTTATGATGCCCCTGCTGGAGGAAAAGGTAAACTGCGCCCGCTCTCTCACCGTCTGCGAGGTTACAGCCGACGGGGTCAGAGCCAAAGCCAACGACGGCACTGAAACCTTTTTTACGGCTGATACGGTTATTCTTGCCGCCGGCATGAAGGCGAAAGAAGAGGAGGCGGAGTCTCTGCGGGATTGCAGCTACGATTTCGTCAGAATCGGAGACTGCCTCAGGGCCAGAAAAATCTATAACGCAGTCCGGGAAGGCTTTGATGCGGGGATGTTTGTAAGATAATACAAAAAGAAAAAGGCCCGGACATTTATGCCCGTGTAGGGACATATATTTAACCGTGGGTTTTATAAAGGCAGACAGCAGATTCCGCTGTCTGCCTTTGCCGTTAACCTGCTATTTTCTGTGCTTCTTCCGCAAATGCGCCGAGGACGCCAATGTCCCGATAGTGAATTATAATCTTTTGTTCCGCTGTTCTGGAATAACGCTCGCCGCGTTCGCCCACTTCAATGCGCTCGATAAACAGGTGCAGAAGCTCGCCGGTCAGCTCCGGAATCTCGGTATAGCGTTTAGCTTTCTCAACAAACCGAGAGACATTGGAGATAGACACCTGGAGTTTGTTTATTCGCTCCACAGCCTGGGGAATACGTTCCTTCAGGCTGTCCTGCTCATTGGTGTAGTCGGTGGACAGCATCCGGAACTGCTCGTTGGCAATACGACCAAGCACACTGTCCAGAGCTTGTAGCCGATATCCAGAGCTTTCCTTGACATCGTAGACCTAAATAACCTCTACAATAGAATTTGTGAGGTTCTCGGCGGGGAAAAGGAAATGGAGCATTTAAACCTGCTGTTTTGCCAGCAGTTCCTGATTGTTAAAACAATGGATATTTTCCTTCAGGGGATGACCAACCAATTACTGTACTCGCTGACCTGCCGGGACAGGGAAACGTCGAAGCAAGTATTTCAGTTGTTGTTGGATGAGGCTTTTTACCATTAATTGAAAAAATATCGGTAATAATAAAGGGACTGGCTCACTAAGAACCGATGGTTCGAGGTGAGGGGCCCTGCGGAAAATTTTGTGTAAAATCTAAAACATGCAGTAAGACAGAATGTCAAGGTATTGGCCTCCGAGTTACGGAGACATTGCCTGGGATTATCCCTTGATAGCATTGCTCCCCGGCATGAGGCGGCGCTATGCGCACACAGCGCGAATGGCGGCATCTCCGCCGGGGAAGAGTATACTTTCCAGCCGCAGTTATCCATATTGTTGCATTTTTCTGGTAACGCCGCTCAGCTATTTTAAGAATAATCAGTTTTTTGCTTTTAAAACGGCAAAACCAATGAACACTGACAAATTTCCCCAAAAAGTCGCTTAATAAATGAAATTTTAAAAAATTAAGGTTGTTTTAAATATATTTGTTTGTATTGGTAAAAATACTATAAGAAAACATATGGCAACAGTAGGGAGATTATATAATTATAATGAAATTTTTTAAAAAAACGGCTGTGAAGAACAATAAAATAAATGAAACTGGTCCTGTAATAAGTATAAGTAGAGATATAAAAGAAAATATATCCAGGCTGGAAAATGATTTTGGCCATGACAGCGACCTTGTAGTTCATTACTTTAAATTTAATAACAATAGGGGTTTAATTTGCGCAAATATATACATCAAAAGTTTGGTGGATAGAAGCACTATAAACAGTTTATCAAATGAACTGGGTAAATTAAAATGCGAATGCCGCAATGGAAAACCCGGCAT
>DUOX01000035.1 GCA_012838665.1 Clostridiales bacterium | reverse complement strand
TCAATGGGCCCCTGAATTTTGGGGATAGCCCTTTCCTTTGAGGCTTCGCTGCGGACATATACGTTTACTTCCAACCCTTTAAGGGCAAAGTATGCGGCAAAGCCTCCACCAATGGTTCCCGCTCCGTACATAGCTATTTTTTTGATGTCTTCAACTCTCATTTAATAATATCCTTTCTTCTAAAGGTGTAGATAGACATACCTTGCAGGAGGCGTGTAAAACACGTCTCCTGCAAAGTTTTTTAGCGGGAAAAATATGACCCACTAGCCAATTGCAGTCAGACCGCCGTCGGGGTAGATTGTGGAGCCGGTGATAAAATCGGAGGCGGCGGAGGCCAGGAAGATGGCGGGGCCCTTCATATCGTTGACTTCGCCAATGCGCATTGCGGGCATAGCTGCTGCTATCTTGGCGCGCTCTTCAGGATCATCGGGCAGGATGCCTACCATCATCGGAGTGTAGGTGATGGTGGGGCCAATAGCGTTGACCTGAACATTGGGACGCAGGTCCGAGGCATAGGCCTTGGTGAGCATTTCAACGGCGCCCTTGGTGGCGCAGTAGCCTACGTTGCCGCCGCCGCCGTTTCCAACTGCGCGAATACCACGCACAGAGCTGAGGTTTATAATCTTGCCGTGGACATTGTTGTCCTTGAAATACTTGCCGAAGTGTTTACAGGTCAGCATGACGGATTTGACGTTAGCGTCGAACATCTGGTCCCACGCATCCACGGGGAACTCGGTTCCGGGGAACTTTTTGTTGAAACCCTGGGCGTTGACGAGGATATCGACCGCGCCCATTCCCTCAAGGGCCGCGGCCAGCAGTTCTTCCACCTGGTCCTCCTTTGTGGCATCGCAAACGCAATAGAGGATATCCAAACCGGTCTTTTCCTTGATTTCTGCACACGCCCTCCTTAGAGCTTCTTCTTTACGGGAGGAAATCATAACTTGCGCTCCGGCCTCGGCAAGACCTTCTGCAATGGCCTGACCAAGTCCGCCGGCTCCGCCGACTACGACGGCTTTCTTGCCTGTGAGGTCAAACAGAGAAAGATTAGCCATAATAATTACTCCTTACTATAAAATGTAATATGTAATGTGGAATAGTGTACTTTGTCATTATTGCCGGCAAAAAATATTGATTACATCTTCCACATTGGACTTTCCAAGTGCCATCTTTTGATATTTGGATAGCGCCATATGTATTCCTCCTGATCATATTTTTGGGGATTAACCCGGCGGGGGAATCATTTCATCACGTTTTTCATGATTTTTTTGAAAATCCCGGCGGCAGTTTCCTTCTCCTCTGCCGTAAGGCCATTAAACACTATCGCCGGTTCCCCCTCCATGAACTTATCTAGCCTTTGAAAAATGTCCTTGCCTTTTTCCGTAAGGGAAACGTTTTTCACCCGGTTATTGCCCCTCGGGCTGCAGCGAACCACAAGGCCGTCCCGCTCCATGCGGTCGAGCATTATGCTAATGGTGGCCGGCGTCACCTGCCTAAAACGGGCAAGCTCATTCTGGGTCATGCTGCCGTGGAGACCCAGCATCATAATCACGCCCCCCTGTCCGTTGCTAAGATTCAAAAAAGACAGCTGTCTGTCCATATATGCGGTTTGGGCGCGCACCATATCGGTAAAAATGTTCAGAAGCTCTTTGTCAGTAATTGACTCCACCACCATATACGTTGAAACTATTAGCTATTTAATTAGCTGGCTAATGATAGTATAATTGTAACTTTGTGTAAAGTCAACCCTATGGCGGCAAATGTTTCCTCATAATCTGTGCATTTTGTGCAAAAAAGCCGCCGCAACCCGTATCGGGTTACGTCGGCCGATATGCAAACTAAAAAACATTTAATCTCTCCTGCGCCGATTTGAGCCCCTCCTGTTATCGTAAAACTTGGAAGCAGCAATCTTACTGTCAGATTCCAACATAAACTGTTTCAGCTTATCCTCAAAACTCAGTTCCGCATAATTGGTGCCGGTCTGCTTTTGGGCAAACTGCTGCGGTCCCGGCTGTGCCTGCCGTGACTGCTCCCCCGCTTTTTTAATCGAAAGATTGATCTTCCCGTCATCGCCAATGCTGATTATTTTTATTTTCACCGTCTGCCCTTCCTGTACGTGGTCATGCACATCGTTGACATAGGTGTTAGCGATTTCAGAGATATGTACCAACCCGCTTTTCCCGCCGGGCAGGGACACAAAGGCGCCAAACTTGGTAATCTTTGTTATCCTGCCCTCAAGGATTGCTCCTACTTCCATATATGAGACTTGTCCCTCCTGTCCGTAGGCCTGATGCATGCCTTACCGGATATTTTTGTTTTTAAAATGCTGTATTGCTTTTCTTCTGCTCATGCGTTGCTGTGTATTTAAATAAGCTAATTGCTCACATCGTAGAAGATTTTTTCTCCCGGCATGACAAGTCCAAGCTTATCCCTGGCAATATCCTCTATTGTTTTAGGGTCATCGCCGTGGCTAATCTCATATTCTAGCTCAGCGTTTGATTGGGTCAGTTTTTCCACCTCGGCTTGGGTTTCCTCCCTGACCTTCCTGGCTTCCGCCACCTGAGCGTTTAGGGAAATTAGGCTGATTACGGCGTATACTGCCAAGGCCAATATTGCGACCTTAGTAATAATACCTGCCCGCTTTAGTTTCACTGCCTGCATCCTCCCCTCTTGGCGCGTATCTGCTTTTGGGAATCCTTCTTTTGCTGTTGCCTGATATTCTAAACCGTTTCAAGATATTTTGAAAGATGTTTTTCAAATTTTTTTTAGTTTTTTTAATCTGTTTGCCTAATAACTTAAAAGGTTTGACAAGATATCCCAAAATAACGCCGATAAAGTCGGCCACTGCCCCCAGTGCAGCCAGGATTACGGGACTTAAAGATACAGAATAGAGCAAAGCTCCCCCCAAAACGCAAATCAGCATGAACAGCCGCAGCTGTCCCATGCCCGGGCCCAGCCCCAAGGCAAAAAGCACAAAGGCTGCCACCAACCAGAATATCAGGTCAAGAATAACCGTTATGGGCCATATGCGGAGCCGCAGGGTTTTAAGTATGTCGTAGAATATCCCCAGTGCGGCTCCCGTCAGAATTGCGGCACAGGCCTGGGTCAGCTGAAGAGTTATCGACAATTCCATACTACCCGAACAGGCGCGACCAGACGCTACCGCCCTGACTGACCTCCTCATAACTTAAATCGGTTACCATGCCCGTAACAGTCAATTCCCCCGTATCTATGCTGAGCTTTTCTATATGCAGGCCTTCTCCCTGTACAATAAGGTTTCCCTTGGTGGTATGCATGACAATTTCATTCTCGTCGAAACTCTCCACATCCTCAACTCCGGATACGGACAGGTGGGTTCTCCCCTCCAGGATTATATTGTGCGGCCGCTGCACCATTTTTGCCTTTTCCTCGTACGCCATAGGTGCACCTCCAATTTCTTGATGGTACATCCTATGCGTGTACAATTCGGAAGATAACCCCGCTATCAGAAGACATTCCGTCGCTTCTGTAATATTTTTAGAACCTTTGTCGAAACCCTTGACGCTTATCTCCAGCTAATGTAGCATATTCCTGCAGCATTATGTAAACCTGGAGGTCTCGGTATGAACGAAAGAGTGCTTCTCCTTTCGCAAAAACGCATTTCCATAACCTTGCCTAAACTAACCATGCTTCTCCTCTCACTTCTGCTGTTTTTCCTTTCCACCTTTCGCCCGGGCTTTTCCATTACCGCAGGAAATTGGAGCTCCGAGGGGGTATACAGCCCCTGGGCGCTGCTTCGCACGGTTAACCAGGCAGAAGCTCTGGCCGGGGAGATACTTATGGAAAACGTCAGCCTTAAGGGCTGTTATAAAGTAAGCCTCAAATTTACATCTTCAGGTTATTCCAAGGATAGCCGGAGCTTAACCCGGGCGCTGCTGGAGCAGGCTCCGGGCATAGCCAGGCTTTGCGCCGTCAAGGTAGACGGCACCTTTGTGGGCTGGCTGTCCGACCCATCCCAGTTGGGTGAAATTCTGAATGTGATTCTGGCTGAAAACAGTAGCCCTACCACGATATCTGCCGGTTTTAACCAGAAAATAACCGCCGAGTACAGCTATGCTCCGGCAGATGCTCTTTCGGATATCGGCGCTGTATCGGCGGCTATCCGCAATATGTGCAGTGTGGAAGTTATATCCATCAACCCGGGCGGCTCACTGCCCGCCCTGGGCTGACGGCGTCAGACGGGCGGGTTGACAGGCCTGTTTACATACATGTTATACAGCTCATTTTTTGAATAGCCCGTTTCCTCCGAGGCCAGCTTTGCAGACTCCTTCAGGGAATGGCCCTTATTTCTGTAGCCGTCCACCACTTTCACGGCTTCCTCGGGCGGCATTTCCTTCTGCCGCTCTTCGGGGGCTCCCCGGAGGACTATTACAAATTCGCCTTTTGGCGGGGTCTCCTCATAATGGGCAATCGCACCCGACAATGTAGTACGTAGGATCTCCTCATGGAGCTTGGTCAGCTCCCTGCAAAGGACAACTTCCCTGTCCCCCAAAATCTCCAGAAAGTCCCGCAGGGTATTTAAAAGCTTATGGGGCGCCTCATAAAATATCATGGTGCGCTGTTCGTCTTTTATGGCCTCAAGATGGGCAAAACGGTTCTTTTTTGATGTGGAAAGAAAGCCTTCAAAACAAAAGCGCTGGGTAGGCAGTCCGCTGACGGCAAGGGCGGAGATGGCGGCGCAGGGGCCGGGTATCCCCACCACCCGAACACCGTTTTCAACGCACAGGCGCACCAGGTCCTCCCCCGGGTCGCTTATGGCCGGCATACCCGCGTCCGTAACCAGGGCGCAGCTTTCCCCTTTTAAAAGGCGCTCTAGTATCCTCTCGCCGCTGGCTGCCCTGTTGTGCTCATAATAGCTGACCAGCGGCTTTTTTATGCCAAAATGGTTCAGCAGTTTTAAGGATACCCGGGTGTCCTCGGCGGCAATAAAATCCACGCCGGACAGGACCTCAAGGGCCCTGTGGGATATATCCCCCAGGTTACCGATAGGCGTGGCCACCAGGTACAGGATTCCTGCCATCTCCTCAACTCCATCCATAATTATTCACCCATATAGTTGTATCCTACCGGCGGGAAATCAAGTCATGCCCTGCCGGGAATTCTTGTATATAAAACCACCTAGAAGCGGTGGTAAATGCGATTCATCTCCCGAGTATAGTCTCCATTTTCATCGTACATGACAAGGGGCGGTTCTATAACAAGCCCGGGATTACCGCCCCGGCGGCCCTCTATAAGGGCAAGGCTGGGTGGGCTCTGCGCCCTGCCTGACACAAGGCGCAGCCGCTTGGGCTCGATGCCCGCCTGCGTCATGGCGCAAAAAACCTCGCTGAGCCGCTCCGGCCGATGGACCAGGGCAAAGCTGCCGCCAAATCGGCAAAGGTACGCTGCCGCCTGGCAGAGGTCTGAGAAGGTACACATGCTCTCGGACCTGGCCAAATCTCTCTCCTCCACAGGTGACTGCCCGCCCCTGCCCACCGGAAAATAGGGGGGATTTGACACTACCAAATCATAAGCCCCGGCTTTCAGCAGCTTCCGGTGCTCCCGCAGGTCCCCTTCTATGACCCGGACTCTGCCGTCCAGTCCGTTGGCTTTGAGATTTTCGCGGCACAGGGCAGCGGAATCTTCCTGTATCTCCACCCCGTCTATGAAAGCCCCCCGGTTTTTCACCGCCAGCAATACGCTGAGGACCCCGGAGCCGCAGCCCAGATCCGCACAGCGCCTAACTTTTACCATATTTACAAAGTCCGCCAGCAGCACAGAGTCAGTGGAGAGCATGAACACTCCCTTCCGCTGGGCAAATTTAGGCCCCCCGGGCCATAGTTCATCAAAAACCAGCATAACGATACCTCAAGAGTTCTTTATGTTAAACAAGGGACGATATGCCCAGCATACCGCTCCTGGTGGAACAATCTTTGCTATCCGTAAGATTAGCCTGTCTGTGAGCTGATATTATGCCAATCATAGGCTAAGGTTTGCTCAAGGGGGTAAAAATACCCCCTTGAATACACTCCTATTCTCCCAAGGATATGGCATCCATGGGACAGTTCTCGGCACAGGTGCCGCATTCGATGCATTGTTCGGCATCTATTACATAATGTTCGTCACCCATATCAATGCACGCTACGGGGCAGCTATCCGCACATGCTCCGCATGAGATACAATCACTGCTAATAGTGTATGCCATTATCAACCCTCCAAAATAATCTACCCATATAGGGCTATGTACGCGGCTATTGTAACATAAATAGAGGAAAAATCAATTATATTTTTTCAAAATAATCCTTTTTATGAAAAAACTTAAAAATTAAAGAAATCAGCAGCTATTAGAAGCTATATTGAGTTATTTTCAAATTTCGGGAACTGAAAGGTCAGGAAAGGTCAAAATGGATATTGACAATTTGACCTTTCCTGACTATTATTAAATTGCAAGGTCAATAAAGGTCAAATTTGACAATTTACAAACTGCGGCAACACAAACTACAGACAGAAAGAGGTGAGGGCGTGGCTACAAGTGATTTGATTGCCAAATTTATACTCGATTTGTTGGAGAATGCAAATGGGACCTTGGAACTGCAGCGAGCCACTCTTGCAGACAAGTTTAACTGCGTCCCCAGTCAGATTAACTATGTTATATCGACTCGCTTTTCCCCTGAACACGGGTACATAGTGGAATCCCGTCGGGGAGGCGGCGGATATATTAGGATAACCAGGGTGCGCTCAAGGCCCAGGCAGCTTATCATGCACACCGTAAACGCCGTGGGAGACAGCCTTGATATCCGTACAGCCAAGGCTTTCATATCCAATGTTGTAAATGAAGGTGCCCTGGACAAAAGGTTTGCCAGGTTGATTTTATCCGCTATTGGGGATAATGCCCTTAGACCTGTCAATCAAGAACAAAGGGATACGGTTCGGGCGTCTATATTTAAACAAATATTGATTAATACAATTTCTGAATAAAAGGGGGATATTATAATGAAGTGCGAAAAATGCAATAATAAAAATGCTAATTTCCATTATAAAGCATCAATAAACGGAGAAACCACAGAGGTACACCTGTGCATGGACTGCGCAAACGAGGAGGGCTACACTCAGGCCATCCGCTTGGGGTCCCAGAGCGTGTTTAACAGCTTGTGGAGCAACTCTTTCAGCCTGTTTGATGACTTCTTCGATGCCAGGCCCAGCCTGCTGCCTACCTTCGGTTTCGGTTCCAGGCTGCTTACGCCCAGGTTTATGCTGCCCGTAATGACGTGGCCCAACATAGAGATAACTATGGGCGAAACAGAAGCCGCTGACGAAAAGCATGCCTCCTCAATACCGGAGGATGCCGGCGATGAAATCAAGAAAAAGCGGGAGCTTGCCGCCCTTAAGCATCAGCTTAAAGCAGCGGTAAAAGCTGAAAACTACGAAGAGGCAATAATACTGAGAGACAAGATACAGGAACTAGAGAAAAAATAAAAGTTTTCCCGGCCAAGTTGCCGGGAAAACTGCCAAATGCAGCAATTATTTACGGTAATACCTATGATAAACGTTTTTGGCGGCTTTTGTCCGCAACAGATGGGGCAATTGATACCCATATACACTTGAAAGGAGGAATACTACAATGCGTAATTCAGACAGATTCACTGAGCGGGCTAAGGCCGCCATAACGAAGGCACAGAGATACGCTGGTGAGTTGGGTCACAGCTATGTGGGAACAGAGCACCTGCTTCTGGGCATAGCGGGAACCGAAGGATTAGGCTCACGCATACTGAGAGAAAACGGCTTCGACATAAAACTCCTCTACGAAGTGGTGGAGAAGTTTGTCGGACGCGGCACTCCCGGTATCCCTGCCCAGGGCCTAACTCCCCGCGCAAAACGGGTAATTGAACTGGCCATGGGGGATGCCGCCCGTCTTTCCCACAACTATGTTGGCACGGAACATTTACTTATGGGAGTTCTCCGGGAGCCTGACAGCGCTGGTGCGCGTATTATAACATCCGCAGGAGGGGACCTCAATAAAATATACACGGACATCCTTGGGGTATTTGGCAGCCCCGAATACCGCCCCAAGACACAGCAGCCTGCAATGAGGACTACCGCCAGGCGTAGCGACACCAAAACCCTTGACCAGTACAGCCGGGACCTTACGGAGCTTGCCCGGGCAGGCCAACTAGACCCAGTTATCGGCCGTGAGAAGGAGATACAGAGAGTCATTCAAATCCTCAGCAGGCGTACCAAGAATAACCCCGTACTGATTGGGGAGCCCGGCGTCGGTAAAACGGCCATCGCGGAAGGTCTGGCGCAAAAAATAGACGCAGGTGACGTTCCCGAGGACCTGGCCGACTGCCGTGTAGTATCCCTGGATCTCACCGGAATGCTGGCGGGAACCAAGTACAGGGGCGACTTTGAGGAGCGCATAAAGGCTGCCCTCAAGGAAGTTCAAAAAGCAGGCAACGTCATTCTGTTCATTGACGAGCTGCACACCATAATAGGCGCCGGCGCAGCCGAGGGAGCAATTGATGCCTCCAACATATTCAAGCCCGCTTTGGGCCGCGGCGAAATTCAGGTCATCGGCGCAACCACCCTGGACGAATACCGCAAACATATTGAAAAGGATGCGGCCCTGGAGCGCCGTTTCCAGCCCGTCATGGTAAACGAGCCTACCGAGGAGGAGAGCATCCAGATTATACGCGGCCTACGGGATAAGTACGAGGCCCACCACAAGCTAAAGATTACGGACGAGGCCATTGAGGCCGCAGTCACCATGTCCAGCAGGTACATTAACGACCGTTTCCTGCCCGACAAGGCCATAGACCTGGTGGACGAGGCCGCCTCCCGGGTTCGCATGGAGAGCCTTACGCTCCCCAACGACTTAAAAACAATCGAGGCCCGTATAAACGCCCTTGTCTCTGAAAAAGAAGCCGCCATCAGAGCCCAGGACTTTGAGATGGCCGCAAAAATCAGGGACCAGGAGCGGCAGCAGCGTGAGGTGCTGGAAAAAGCCCGCTCAAAATGGGAGAACAGCCGCAACGGCAACCGGGGCAGCGTTACGGCGGAGGACATTGCAGCAGTGGTATCCAGTTGGACGGGAGTACCGGTTACAAGCCTTACCGAGGACGAGACCCAGCGTCTTTTGAAAATGGAGGAAATCATCCACCGCCGCGTCATCGGGCAGGATGAGGCAGTGGGCGCCGTTTCCCGTGCCATCCGCCGGGGCAGAGTCGGCCTGAAAGACCCCAAGCGTCCGATAGGCAGCTTCCTGTTCCTGGGTCCCACAGGCGTTGGCAAGACCGAGCTTTGCAAAGCCCTGGCTGAGGCAGTATTCGGCGACGAGGATGCCATGATCCGCGTGGACATGTCCGAGTATATGGAAAAACACACCGTTTCCAAGCTCATCGGTTCGCCTCCCGGATATATAGGCTATGACGAGGGAGGTCAACTTACCGAGAAAGTCAGGAGGAAACCATATTCTGTAATCCTGTTTGACGAAATTGAAAAAGCCCATGAGGATGTATTCAATATAATGCTGCAGATTATGGAGGACGGTCTTCTCACCGACAGCCAAGGACGGCATGTGAACTTCAAGAACACCATCATGGTCATGACCAGCAACGTGGGCGCCAAAAACATAACGGACCGCCGTTCTTCCCTGGGCTTCGACTACAGCGAAAAGAGCTCCGACGAAACCCGCAGTTATGAAGAAATTCGCGATTTGGTTATGACTGACCTGCGCCGTACCTTCAGGCCGGAATTCCTCAATAGAATTGACGAAGTCATCGTGTTCCACCAGCTCAAGCGCGAGCACATCAGGAAGATTGCAGACAATATGGTGCAAAACGTGGCAAAACGCGTGGCAGACCTTGGCATTACCCTCACAGCCAATGAGGAGGCCCTGGATAAGCTGGCGGAGCAGGGCTTTGACCCAGTCTACGGCGCGCGTCCTCTCAGGCGGACGATTCAGGCTATCATCGAGGACGGGGTTGCCGAAATGATGCTGGACGGCAGGCTTAAGAAAGGCGATAAGGTCGAGGCAAGAGTGTCCGACGGCAAGATTGTTCTCGAAAAATTGACTTAATACAATAAAAGTGGTAGAATACTCCCTTTATTTCACTAACGGGAGTATTTTTTATGCTGGATTTAGAGAGATTTAAAGAGCACATGAATACTGCGGAAAACTTCAATCTGCACAACGGATTAAAGGTTGTGGAAATACGGGAGGGCTACTGCTAGTGCCGGGTAAAGCTGACGAAAAGAAGCTTAAACCCCCAGGGCTGCGCCCACGGCAGCCTTGTTTTTGCCCTCTGTGACGTAGCCACAGGGGTAGCCGCTGCCTCCGATGGACGTTCCCTGCTGACCCTTAACTCATCCATTAACTTTCTGCGCCCCGGCACCGGGGAATACCTCCGGGCCGTTTCCACCTGCGTAAAGGAAGGGAAGACGACAAGCGTCTTCGAGGCCGCAGTCTACGACGACCGGAACAGGCTTGTGGCAAAGGGGATTTCACCTTTTTCTATACCGGAAATCCTGTGGTCCTGCCGGGCGCCGGTCCAAATCCCGGTGACCATCCCCGGTGTCCGTAAACTTTATAAACCAAAGGCAGCCGAAATCCGGCTGCCTTTTCAATATATTACCCGTTGGCGTTAATAACAAGTCCAGCCGCCATCCACAACAATGCACTGGCCTGTTATATAGGAGGAAGCGTCAGACGCCAAAAATACCGCCACCTCGGCTATCTGGTCGACCTCACCGGGCCTGTCGATGAGACCAATCCCTTTCATGGCCACGTCCATGCCGGCTTTGTTTATCTTCTGCATAAACTCGCCGCTTGCCACTTCGGTCTTTATGGAGCCGGGGCAAATGGCATTACACCTGATATTCTTGCTGCTGTACATATAGGCGGTATTTTTCGTGAGACCAATAAGCCCATGCTTGGAAGCGGTATAGACGGCGCCGGCCCTGGCACCGAAAAGGCCGCCTATGGATGCAATATTAATTATCACACCACCCCCCTGTTTCTCGAATATCTTTACCGCCTTTCTCATGGAATAGGCCGGGGCAACCAGGTTCAACTTCATAACCTTTTCAAACATTATATCGCTGAAATCGCCCACGGGGCTGAAATCGTCCATAATGCCGGCATTGTTTACAAGTATATCCAGTCGCCCAAATCTCTTTATGACTTCATCAATTATGCCCTCAACCTGTTCCTTAACCATCATATCCCCTTCATATGGGATAATCTCCCCCGCACAGTCCTTTGTCTCTTTTGCAAGCTCTTCCAGCCTGTCCAGCCTCCTTGCCACCGCCAGAACCTTTGCCCCGTTGCGGGCAAAAGTGGCGGCTATTTCCCTTCCCATTCCGGAGCTGGCGCCGGTGACGATGGCTATCTTGTTTTCTAGTTTCATAAAATTCCTCCTAATATTAAATCGCAATAGTTATTTTTTAACAATTCTCTTAAAAACATTTTTTTGATTTTTCTATCAGGGCTCGCTAATAGTCGGGTTATAAATAAAAATAAATTTGCTTTTTTGGGAGAAATGCTATAATAATTTTGTTTGAGCACTACGCACCTGGAGGAGTTCACATGACGTTTAAGGATTTTGAAACAATAATTGCAAAGGTCAAGGCTTTCGAAAGGCCCAAGCGGGTGGTTGTGGCCGCCGCATATGAGGACCACATCTTCGAATCGGTTTTTGGCGCCCAAAAGCAGGGCATTGTCTATCCCGTGCTGGTGGGCGAAAAGGAAAAAAACCGCGAAATGCTGAGGAAATACGGATACATCTCTGAGGACTACGAAATCGTAGACGCCCCCGAGGGGATTTGCCCCAGCCAGAAGGCTGTGGACGTGATAAACGCCGGGGACGGGGATTTTCTCATGAAAGGCCTGATGGAAACCAGAGACTTTCTCAAACCCGTAATCGACAAGAAGAACAACCTGAATATCGGCGGCGTCATGAGTCATTTCACCCTGGCGGATATGCCCAGCTACCACAAGCTCATTGCGCTTTCCGACGCCGCTGTTGTAATTAACCCCACACTGGAGGAAAAAAAGGCGATTATCAACAACGCGGTGCGCACCCTGAAGAGTATCGGCTACGACAGGCCAAAGGTGGCCATTCTGTGCGCCGTGGAAGTCTGCAACCCCAAGATGCAGGATACGGTTGACGCAGTTAAGCTGGTGGAAATGTGGGAAAAGGGCGAAATCCCTGACTGCGACCTTGCCGGCCCCCTCTCCTACGACCTTGTGATGAGCGCCGAATCGGCCAGGACAAAATGTTTTGACTGCCCCTGGTGCGGGGACTTCGACCTTATCATAGTGCCGCAGATGAACACGGGCAACATCCTCATCAAGACCTGGCACTATTCCGCCGGCGCCAACATGGCGGGAATCATTGTGGGAGCCAAGGTTCCTATTGTGCTTACCTCCCGCAGCACCGACACCGTAGGAAAATACCTGTCCCTGGTTACCGCAGCCGCCTGTTGCTGAAAGGAGTATATTTATGGGCAAATTGATTTTTGCAATCAATCCGGGCTCCACATCCACAAAGATAGCCCTGTTTGAAGACGACAAAATGCTTATCAAGGAAGAGCTGTCCTACGATGCAGCCGACATATCAAAGTATAAAAGGGCCATCGACCAGCTGGAAATGAGAAAGCAGAGTATCCTTGACTTTCTTGAGAAGCATCAGATTGACCCCAAAAAGTTCGACATCATCGTGGCAAGGGGCGGCAGCCTGCCTCCCATTGAAGGCGGTGCTTACCGGGTCGACGACTATATGGTGGACGTTTTGACCTACGCGCCGTTGGCCCAGCACGTATCAAACCTGGCCTGCATGATAGGAAAGGAAATCGGCGACCAGTACAATATCCCGGTTATTATCTATGATGCCCCCGGCTCCGACGAGTTTATTCCAGAAGCCAAAATGACCGGCCTGCCGGAGGTGGAAATCATCCCCGTAAGCCATGTCCTGAACACCCGAAAAGTGGCGAGGGACACCGCCAAAAAGCTAGGCAAGGAATACGAGAAGTGCCGCTTTATAGTGGCTCACCTGGGCGGCGGCATTTCCATCAACGCACACTGCGAGGGAAGAATTATTGACAGCGTGTACGATGACATGGGGCCCATGTCCCCTCAGCGGGCCGGCAGGATTCCCACCCGCTTCATGGCAAAGCTGTGCTATTCCGGCAAATATACTTATGATGAAATGAAGAGAAAGCTTATCGGACAGGGCGGTGTGATTGCCTACCTGGGCACCCAGGATCTTCGGAAAGTCACCGCAATGGTTGAATCCGGAGATGAGCTGGCCAAAAAGGTGTTCTACACCATGGCATACCAGATTGCAAAGGGCATAGGGGAATTGGCTCCTGTGCTGCAGGGAAAAATCGACCGGATAATTCTTACCGGCGGCGGAGCCCACGGCAAACTGCTCACGGACCTTATCTCCGAGCGGGTGAGTTTCCTTGCCCCCGTTGAAATCGTGCCCGGTGAAAAAGAGATGGAGGCCCTGGCAGAAGGCGGCCTGCGGGTTCTAATCGGCATTGAGCAGCCCAAAACATTCGCGGTTGTTCCCGTGGATTTCAATTCCAGGGAAGAATTTGAAGCTTGGGCAGCGGAACAAAAAGCCGCATCCAAATAGTTGTAATTGCAATAAAACATCCCCCGGCGGAGATTGGTTTCCGCCGGGGGATGTTTTTTATTGAAGCATTTGAAAGCCTTCAGTTTTTTTCGAATATAATCAGATATACTTCCATTTCATCCCCGTTTGTGTTTAAAAACTCCTCAATCGCCTCCACCGCTGCGGCTTTGGCCTCCTCTTTCGGATAACCGTAAATGCCGCTTGAAATCAAGGGGAAAGCAATGCTTTTGCAATGGTTCTCCATGGCCAGCTTCAGCGAATTCAGATAGCAGGAGCGCAGCAGCTCCCTTTCCCTCTGCTTCCCATCGCGGTAGATAGGGCCCGCGGTATGGATGATATATTTTGCCGGCAGGTTGAAACCCGGAGTGATAACAGCCTCCCCGGTCTTGATTGGCGCCAGTTTGCTGCAGGCAGCTCTGAGCTTTTCTGCTCCGGCCGCCCTAAATATGGCTCCGCAAACCCCGCCCCCTTCCTTAAGGCCGGTATTTGCCGCATTTACAATGGCGTCCACATGCATTTTCGTTATGTCGTTGTTGACAATTTTAAAGGACATATTTTGCACCTCCTGAGCATGTTTTCTATTTTCACCGGTCTTTCCGTCCATGGCGATGACCTTTTCTCCTATGCCATTTCCCTTTGTGGCCCTTGTCGCAGGCAATGCTGTTTGAACCGCATGCAGGACATACAAAATTCCCATTTGGGATGGTTTCCAAATTCTCGTGGTTTTCCATCCATTCATTGCTGCAATTAAGGCACTTTACCGGGTGTATATTCAGGGTAAAATTGCCCCCCTCTATTCGGATGGCTTTTCCATTTACCAGACTGTCGGCGACTTTTTCCCTTGCGGATAAAAGAATCCGCTGAAAAGTGGGCCGGGATATTCCCATTTTTTCCGCGCATTCGCTTTGCTCAAACCCTTCAAGGTCTTTCAGACGGATTGCCTCCAGCTCCTCAAGTTTTAAAGTATTCTGCGAAACTCCGTCCACATCCTTTTCCGAGGGGACAAAGTAAGGAACAACGGGAATGTTTTCGATTCTTCTGCATTTAATGGGCCTAGCCAAAGCCATCAACTCCGTTTCATCAGGCTTGCCTGTAGTTTTCAACTATACCGTTATTATACATGAAATTAAACACTTTTGAACCAGAAAAGATACAAAAAGATAAATAAGATATCAACATGTTATTAAACCTGTTCTTTATCCCTATTATAATAATACTTTTCATAAGAAAAAGGCAGGCTTACACCTGCCCTTTTCTTGGGTTAGGGGGTCTTTTTATCCTTTTGGACGGTTGCTACTCCTTGTCGCCTTTGTTTTCTTCCTTGTCTTCCTCAAGTTTTCCCTCAAGATGGGATATGCGCTCTTTTATCTGCTTGAGCCTGTCCTCAAGAAACTCTGCCTTTTTTGTTAAGAATTCTATTTCGTCGGAGGCTGTTGGAAATCCAAATCTCCTCATATCGTATCTGCAGCCCTCATATTTTGGACCTGCAAAGTCTCTGCAAGAATAAGGCCTTCCTCCACGCATAGGATGCCTTCCCATACGTCCCATTCCGTATCCTCTAGGCACGCTTTTCACCTCCTTCCAGTTGAAGATGTCGGCTAATCTGCTCCGCCGTTTCGGGACTAATCAGATGTTCTATGCGGCAGGCGTCATCGGCTGCCGTAGCTGCCTCCACTCCCAGAACATCGTGCAGAAAGTTGTTCAACAACTCATATTTTCTTTTTATGTCGACAGCTATCTCCCGGCCTTTTTCCGTTAATTTTATTTCGCCGTATTTTTTCTTGGCAATATAGCCTTCGTTCCTGAGAGTTTTCATCATAATGCTGACACTGGCTTTAGTCACGCCAAGGGCGTTGGCAATATCAACAGAACGTGTTCCCTCATCGCCTGAAAGCTCTAGAATGGCTTTTAAATAGTCCTCTTTAGACGGAGTCATATTACCCTTATGCGCCATAAGAAGCATCCCCTTTGCGGCACAACTGCCAAGAAAAGTTATTGACATATGCCCATAACCAATTATAGTCAAGTTATGGGCATATGTCAATAACAAATAATAATATTATCTAAAATGATTAACTGCCCAGCAAAAAAAGAGAGCTTAACAGCTCTCCTTTAAAATTTCTTTATTAAGCTTTCTCTGAGGCTTAAACCAACCCCATCAGAGCAGTAGTCTCATGGCCCCGTATATCCCGGCGTCCCCGCCCAGTTTTGCCAAAGCGAATTTTGTTTCCCTGCAGGCGTGGAAGGCATACTCAAAAAAGTGCTTTTGCACCACATCCAACAACAACAGGCCACCATGGGACACTCCGCCGCCAAGAACGAAAATCTCCGGGTCGCATACGCAGGCGATACTGGCAAGAGCCTCGCCCAAATCGGAACCCAGTTCTTCTATCAGTTCTTTTGCCAGCCTGTCCCCACGGGCGGCATGTTCAAATATATCTTTAGCGGTAATTTCCGGGACGGCGTTCAGGGAACTGTCTGCATATGCAGAGATGCGTTCCCTGGCGGTTTTGGCAATGCCGCTGCCGGAGGCATATGTTTCAAGACAATTGCGCTTCCCGCAGCCGCAGATTCGGTTTTCCCTTCGCCTTACGGGCATATGCCCAATCTCCCCTGCTGCTCCATGAGCGCCGTTTAACGCCTTGCCGTCCAGGACAATTCCGCCTCCTACGCCGGTTCCCAGCGTGACCATGACAAGCTTGTCATAGCCCTTGCCGCCCCCCTTCCACATTTCGCCGAGGGCGGCGGCGTTAGCGTCATTGGTAGCCTTCACCCGCAGGCCGGTAAGCCTTTCCAAAGTCTCTTTCACATTGAATACGCCCCAGCCCAGGTTCACACATTTATGGACGGTCCCGTCATCACCCACAGGACCGGGTACTCCCATCCCCACGCCGATGATATCGGTTTTTTTTATGCCGTTGTCGGACATGTAGCTTTTCAGGCTGTCTGCTATCTCTGGCAGAATATGGGCCCCGTTGCCGGAGATGTTGGTAGGAACAGCCCATTTGTGAAGCAGGTTTCCTTCGGTGTCAAAAAAGCCGATTTTAACGGTCGTTCCCCCTACATCAACACCAAATCCGCAGTTCATATATCACCGCTCCCCAAAAATTGATATGTATCATTATATTATTATATATCATTCAGTTAAAAGTGAAAAGCCGTATTTACCTTTATAGTCCGTCAGCCTCCGGCGCTACCGTTCCGGGCGCAGGCCTGTACGGTTTTTTAAGACGCGGCTGAAATAACGGACGTACAAAGGGGCAGGACGGCCATTCGGGCCGCCTGCCCCTATATTTTTGCCCCTATAACAGGTTAAAGGATAACTAGAAATAAAGCTTGTCGGCGGTAATCTTGACAATCTTTGAAATTTCGGATGATTTCTGCGTGATTTGCTCCATGGCCGCCATCATTTCTTTCATCTGGCTGTTGCTGCTGTTCATTTCTTTTTCTGCAAATATCGCCTTTTCGTGGGCGGCTTTTGCGTTTTCCGCATCGTTATTTATTTTTTCCGATATCTCGGTAATTTACTCCAAGAATTATCGTGAGTGATGAGAGAATTACCAAACAGAGTATTACCAAAACCAGTTTCGTCTTTATGCTCTTCATTTTCCCCCTGAACTATTTATCATGTTTTTATCTTGTAGTCTGATTCTCATAATGCCGCGCTTATCAGAACGGCAGATTATCTATTAAAGAGTTTATCGTAACAATTGGGCAGAAATTTAATACAACGTTCCAGGCGATTTTTTACTTTGTCAGTATTGCGCCGCTACAACAAAGGCGGCAAGAGAAAGACAGCAGTATGAAAAACAATTCTGCCGCCTTTACAAAATCCGTCTTTCGATTAACAGATCAAACTAATAGCTGGTCCTGTACAGCGGAATTACATTGATGACCGTGGCCTCATAGGGGTGCACCTTCTTGATTACTATACCTTATAGTACCGGCAACCCAAAAGGGTCAGCGTATGGAGTTGATAACAATCAGAAGTTATTTTTAGTCATAAGAATGTATCTCAACCAGGAAACCAAGGTTGCTTCAGCTCCCTTTGATATTATTTGGGGGCATGCAATCCTTTTTACAAAGAGAAAAGACACTACCTGGGTCACTAAATCACTGAAATAAAAATATTTTATGGGATTATGAGTCTCAAAGACGCCCCCACAAATTAGGGGGTGTTGTTTTTGCGTTTTTATGCCAAAATACACGGGAACCCCAATGTCCATGCTCTTTAGAGAAAAAATCGAGACGTCTTCGGGCATCCGTTCATTTCCGAAGTCAACAGGCGTAAACCAATATTTCGATATATATGCCGATTTATTAACCTGACATTAGTTTTTTGTAGCGCCGGGAGACAGTTCCCCGGTCTTGCCATTGCTTCATTTCCTTCACCGCCGGAAAGCCGTTCACATATAATGAACCAGCACTTTATTTGAGGTGAAGTATGAGACATATAGACCGTTATGTAATTTCGTCGCTGGAACTTCATTTGTTTTTTGCCCGCATTATGAAGGAACATTCACTATTCCTGCAGGCGGGTTTTACTCCCAGGGACAGGGACTATGCACAAAAGGCTAACCATTTCCTGAATCAGTTTGAACAGGTTCTGCATGAAGCCGTCCGCTTAAGCGACTGCATCGTGAGTCCGGAGGTTCTGTCCTCCGGCGAGGTTGTAACAGAGTTCACCCTGGATGCTGAAATCCAAACACAGCGCCTGAGCAGCATCCAGATAGATACGAGAATAACAGAGATGGAGAAGAAACTGCGGCCGGGCAGCCGCTCGTTCATCAGCCCTGATGTTGTCCGGGGCGTGAGGGCGCTCAATAGAACTGCTCTGCGGCTCCTTGACGGGCTGATTGAGTTCAAAGAAAACATTCTGCGCAATGTGGACAGATGCCGAATGTTCACCATGAACTACCCGCTGCTTATCGAGCATATTCTGCGCGAGGCAAGACTCTACCGGAGCTGTCTGTGCAACTACGAAAACGGCCGGGACTTTGACTGCCAAACCTTGCGGGAGCTGACCTCATTCTGGAACCGGATTATGATGGAACACGCGATGTTTATCCGCGGGCTTCTTGATCCTTCGGAAGAAGCCCTGTTTGACACCGCCGACGAGTTTGCTAGGGATTTCGCCCGCCTCCTTGAACAAGCACGTGACAAAAACGACATGACAATTGCAAAGGAAAGCCTCGCCGAAGCCATGAAGATACGGGATTTTAAAGCGGCGGGAGCCAGAGGAATTCTGGAGTGTGAAATTCGATCCATAATCCTGCCATTACTGGCCGACCATGTCCTTCGGGAGGCAAACCACTATATCCGCCTGCTGCACTGTGAATCTTAATATCCTCCCACAAAAAAGCACATCGAACGTTCGATGTGCTTTCTTTTTTCCGCCTTTTTTCCGCCTTAATTTATTCTATTGCTTCGGACTTCAAAGTTTCGCAAGGGCCGGTATCCTCCTCTGTCATGGGCTGGGGATTTGTTTTATAAAAAGTCAGCGCGCAAAACAGGGTGGGCACCAGCAGTATAATCACCATTACAAAAATGCTGTTATAGTTTCCGCCGAACATATCAAGGATTTTTCCCGAAAAGGTAGAAATCAGAGCGCCAAGTACCAGGGAAAAATTAGTATACCCGAAATTGGCGGAAAAGTATTTTTCACCGAAAATCAGCCTGGTAGACGCGGCATATGTACTGCTGGAGCCTCCATATGCCATTCCGCCAAAAATCAGACCAAGAATGATTGCAACGGTTATTTTGTAGATGCCGCCAAAAATAAGGCACAGTGCCGATGCTACGGCTAACATGCTGACCACCAGCATATTCTTCCTTAGTCCCAGACGGTCCGTAAGTCCACCCAGGCTGAGACTGCCAAATGCGTTGGCGGGGGAAATAAGCATTCCCACAAGGGCGGTTGAGGCAAAAGCAACCGATATGCTTGCGGCGTGGTCCAGGAGTATAAAGCCTATGGCTCTCAAAGAGCCGTTCCAGATTATCAGCAGCCAAAAGGGCAGCGACCTGAGCATAATTTTTGGAGGCACTCCTTTGTCCGGCTTAGCGGCGGAACTCTGGGATTCAGCCGGAAGCGTAAGCGCCTTGGGGTCGGCAAGGATAAGCAGGGCAACAATAAAAATCAGGAGCCCTATACCGGCGAAAGCCAGCTTTACGCCCAAAAGCGGCAGGGTTATTCTGGACAAAGCCGCAAGCAAAAATGAGCTGAATCCCAAAGCCATGTACAGCCCGCCCGACATTAGTCCGGTATGATCGGGAAACCATGCCAAAGTGGCGGACTGTACCAGATTTATGCCAAAACCTATTCCAAAGGCGGCTATGACTGTATATAAAAGCAAAAGCAGAACAAAACTCAGCCCCGGCATTGAAACCGGCAGCAGAGCAATCCCGCCAAGCCCCACCAGGAGCATAAGTCCGAAAACAAAAAACAGCTTGCGCCTTGAATAGCGGCGGGATATCCAGCCCCCGAACCATATGCCCAGACAAGTGGAAACATTGTGAAAGCTGAAGACCACCGAAAGCATCCCTTCCGTCCATGCGGGGAACAGCTTTAGCAGCGGTTGTCTGAAAACAGACCAGGTTAACAGGGCCCCTAACAGCAGATTGGCTATAATGCCTTCCAGCGCCACAGGCCATCTGCGTTTGCGTATTGACATTAATAATCTCCTCCCAAAAGCTATCCGGCGAAACTCCGGATAACGCTTTCCTGATTATATCACTTTCAATTAACGTAAGCCAGGACCCATATCCTGGCTTACTTGTCGCTTTTAAATATTCAGCCATTTTTTCGCTTATTTTTGGGTCAATCACTTTTTCTATGTGATTGTAAGGTACGTGTCCCTGTCCTCTCATCGCATAAAAAGGCACGGTAGGTGCCGTTTTGGCAACCTACCGTGCGGATAAACGTGGTATTGAAAGTGGGATTA
>DUOX01000034.1 GCA_012838665.1 Clostridiales bacterium | reverse complement strand
TCACGGCATCGCTCGTCTTGGATGGGATGCGCAGCGCAAGGTAGGTTTCCGTCTTCTTCTCCAGCAGGGAGAGAACAACAGCCTCTTTCCCGGCTCGCTTTCCTACCATGGTGTCGCCCTCCCAGTGCCCTTCCTCAATGCGTAGTCCCGCAATCTCCGGGCGGACCGAAATGCTCTGGCCGTACTTCCTTTTGTGCTCTCTGTCCCTGTGGCTCTTAGCCTTGCGCTTCAAGGCTTTGGGCAGTTCAGTGGGAGTGAGGGGAAGCAGACCGGCCCATACCATGTTGTAAAGAATACAGGTGCAGACCATCTCATCCTCACGGAACAACTGGTGCAATCTGGCGTATCCGCAGCAGGAATCCAGAGACCATTTGTGTTCCCGAACCTGCTCGACCAACCAAGTGATAAATGCTTTGCAGGACTTCGCTTTGAGAGGCTTCCGACAGACTGCTCTGTTGGCCTTATAGACCGCCTCTCCAAGCTTGGGGGAGTAGCTGGGAGCTTCGCCTCTGTTGCTCTTTCGGGGCGGGGTGCCACGACGTAGCTCGTTTGTAACAGTGGAAGGAGCGCAACCGATGGCTCTCGCAATGGCTCTTATTCCGAGACCCTGCTTGACGAGGGCTTTAATGGCTCCTCGTTCTTCCGCCCCCAGTGTGATTGCCCTCCCTTGGAAGATGGTTGTGTAGAAACTCCATTCTACCACGAGGTTAATCACTATGGCTTTTTTGTTAAGTGTCCAACTTCATTTTACAATCAACCTATTTTTTTGTCATAATAACTACAATCCTGTATGCAGAAAAACCTTGAAAATCAATTGTTTCCTAAACATATTAGATTTGGCGGAACGAAGCCAATCTTTTCGGGGAATGTACCATGAAAAGCGCATACCGCCACGGCGCAACCGGGAATATCGTCGTAAATCCGGCAGTTTACCCCGGGCACCGGAGGATATATGACGCCGCCCTTTTGGGAAAAAGGCATGCTCCGCAGGTCTCCCCCTCCCGTCAGCTTATAAAGGCTCTCCCTAAGCGCCCATAATTGAAAAATATCAAGCTCTCCGGGGTCAAAACCATTGGTCAAACGGCGGATATGGGCAGGGCACATCTCCCGCCGGGTCTCCACATCCACCCCCACCGGAAATTCCGACAGAGCGCAGAGTACGTGGCTGCGGCTGTGGCTGATGGAAAAATGCCATTGGGGCCTTTCAATAAAATAAGGCTTCCCCGTTTCCGAAGTGCCGATTTGCGGCAGCTCCGCTCCCCAGACCTGTTTGACCGCATATGCCAGCAGTGAAATGCCGAAGGCCGAGCCGCGCCTGGGGCTGCGCCTAGAATACAGGGCTCTGGATTCATCCAGCCCTCTTATATCTGTGCAGAAAAGCTCCATAATACCCGCTCCGTACTTTTTCCCTTATTAAAGCGCTGTTTTGCCCGACACATGGCCGATTTTATGCTATCCTATCATTATATACAGCGGTAATAAAGTATTCCCTTTTTTATAGACACATGATATAATGTAGGGATTAGAATGACAAGTTTTTTCCGGAAAGGGGGCTTTCGAAGATGAAAAGCTGCAAAACCGCGACGGCGCTTCTTCTGATTGCGGTAATGCTCTTTTTAATTTCGGGCTGCTCCCCCATTGCTATAGACGAGCTTTACAGTCTCCCCCAGCCGCCAGAAAAATATGTCCAGCTTCAAAAACTGATTGACGAGGAGATTGCCGCCGGAAGCGAGTATTCCGCTCCTATTTCCGGCAACTACCGCCAGTCCGTGCAGCTTCACGACCTTGACGGCGACGGCCAGGAAGAGGCCCTGGCGTTTTTCCGCGACAGCCAAAAGGCCCTTAAAATATGCATTTACAACAGCCGGGAAAACACCTACTCCCTTGCCGCCGTCATTGACGGAGAAGGAACCGCCATCGGCAAAATAGAATATGCCGACCTGGACGGCGACAACAGCATGGAGCTTATCGTGGCCTGGCAGGTCAGCGCAGCCCTGCGTATGCTTAAGGTATATTCACTCAAGGAATTTCAAAGCTCCCTGCTCTTTACGGCAGACTGCAACGAATTTTTGGTATCGGATTTGAACGGCGACGGCCGGAACGACCTTATTATACTTCACTTTGAGGGTAGCGGAAGCGTAGAGCTGTTCGACCTCTCCTCCGGAGGCGAGCCCGAATTCTCCGTTGCAAAGATGTCCGAGGGTCTTGAATCCATAGACAGGGCCAGGACTGGCACTCTGTCCGATGGAAAACCGGCGCTTTTCATTGAGGGCCTTTATAGGGAGGGGCGCAGCCTTCTCACGGACGTATTCATTTCCGTGGACGGGAAAATTACCAATATATCAATGGATAAGGTCACCGGCGTCAGCAACACAATCCGGGACTACAAGGTCTACAGCACCGACATAGACTCCGACAGGGTATTGGAGATACCCGGCGCCTACCCGCTTTTCAATCAACCTGACAGCGCCAGCACCTATTGGGTCTTTGACTGGTACAGCTACGACAGCAACGGCAATAAAATGCTGGACCTCTCCACCTACCACTGCTATTCCGACGGCTGGTACCTTATCCTGTCGGAAAAATGGCGGGAGAACGTGAGCGTACGCCGCGAGGCCGACGTGGCCGGAGAAAGGATAGTCGTGCTGTCCACAATTGACCCCGTCACTGAAAAGGCGGAAGATTTCCTGATGATATATACCCTGACAGGTGTGAACCGCTGGGACAAGGCTAAGATAGGAAACCGCTTTGTCCTCCTGGAGGAGAGCTCCACCATTTACGCCGCAAGGATACTGGATGACACCATAAAAAAGGAAGATGTTATCGGCAGCTTCAGACTTATCTACGCCGAGTGGATAACGGGGACAATATAAAAAATAGAGGGAGAGGTAAGTCATGAAAAAAGTTTTAGTGCTTGAAGACGAATCAAGTATACGCAGTTTTGTGGTCATTAATCTAAAGCGCTCCGGCTATGAGCCCATCGAGGCGGAGACCGGCGAGCAGGCCTTTGAGCAGCTAAAAAAGCATCCTGATATTAAGGTGGCCCTGCTGGACGTAATGCTGCCGGACATTGACGGATTTGAAGTCTGCCGCCGCATCCGGGCTTCAAATTCCAAAATCGGCATTATAATGCTCACGGCCAAGAGTCAGGAGATGGACAAGGTTACAGGCCTTATGACCGGCGCCGACGATTACGTGACAAAACCCTTCTCCCCCGCAGAGCTTACAGCCCGCATTGACGCCCTTTACCGGCGAGCAGGCGGGGATGAACTGGGCAACGGTGAGCTGGTCCACGGACCGTTCCGGCTCAACACCCGCAACCGCACACTGGAGAAAAACGGCGTGCGGATAAAACTCACTCAAATAGAATACTCCATCATGAAACTGTTTATGGAAAACCCCGGCAAGGCGCTGTCCCGGGAGGATATCCGAAACACAGTATGGGGCAGGGATTATTTCGGCGAACTGAAAATAGTAGACGTAAACATTCGCCGTCTTCGCCTTAAAATCGAGGACGATCCCACTATGCCCGCCTATATTACCACCGTCTGGGGATACGGTTATAAGTGGGGTTTTTAGCCGAGCCCGCGGCGGGACCATGCCAGTTTTTTGTTGCCTGAATCGATTAATGCTTTTACATAGCGCGACAGGCGCAGCTTCTTTTGCGCCTTAAGCTGATGATTACGAGAGGAGGCCACATGGTGAAATTTCGCGGTATCGCCGGCAGATGGATGCTAAACGGTATTGCCGTAGTGCTGGTGGTGGTCATTGTGGGCGTTTCCACCTTTGCCCTGGCCGCATTAAACTATTATTATTCTGCGGTACGCATGAGCCTCATGACCAAAGCCAAAACCGCCTCCGAATTTTTCACCTCCTATGTGTCCCGAACCTACGCCGAGTATTACCAGAGCGCCTATAAATACACTGAGGATTTTGAAGATAAAGACAGGCTGGAACTGCAGTTTGTAAACACCCGCGGCCGGGTTGAGGCCTCCAGTTACGGCATAACCGCCAACACTTCCCCGGGCACCGAGGATATTATCAACGCCATTGAGAAACAGGAAATCAGCGTTTGGACCGGAAAATGGGCCGAAACCGGCGAGCGCATAATGGCCGTATCCTGTCCCATCCTCTATTCCGACGGCACCGTGGTCGGAGTCATGCGCTATGTGACCAGCCTTAAACTGGTGGACAAGCAGGTGTTTCGCACCATAGTCATCGCAGCAGGTGTGGGGCTTTTGATAATTATAATTGTGGTACTGTCCAACCTTTATTTTATTCGCACAATTACCGGGCCCATACACCAGCTTATAGGAATGACAAAGCGGATTTCCGAGGGGAGTTATGGTATACTTGCAGAGAAGAAATACGATGACGAAATCGGCGAGCTCATTGACAGCATAAACGAGATGTCCGTAAAAATCGGGCAGGCGGAAAAAACGCAGGCAGAATTTATTTCTTCCGTATCTCACGAGCTCCGGACCCCCCTGACCGCCATTACGGGCTGGAGCGAGACTCTGCTCTATGACGACGAGATTCAGGGAGATTCCAGACGCGGCCTTCAAATTATCGCCAAGGAGGCTGGCCGCCTGACCAAGATGGTGGAAGATTTACTGGAATTCACCCGCATTCAGGACGGACGTTTTAATCTTAATCTGAAACGGCTGGATGTGGCCGCCGAGTTGGAGGAGTCCATATTTACCTTCAACGAGCTGCTGCGTCAGGAAAAAATCGAATTGAGATACAGCCCTTCCGATACCCCCCTGCCCATGATAATGGGCGACCCGGAGCGTTTGCGCCAGGTGTTTTTGAACATCCTTGACAACGCCGCCAAATACGGGCGCAGCGGCAAAATAATTGACGTGTCCACCGCCCTGGAGGGCGAATATGTGGCAGTCCGCATAAGGGACTACGGTCCCGGCATTCCCGCGGAGGAACTGCCCCACGTTAAGAAAAAGTTTTATAAAGGAAGCTCCAAGGAGCGGGGCAGCGGCATTGGCCTTTCCGTCTGTGACGAGATAATTACGCGCCATAACGGCTTACTGGACATACAAAATGCCCAGGGTGGCGGCGTCCTTGTGACGGTGCGCCTGCCTGTCAGCCCTCCGCAGATTTAATATAAAAATATTATTAGTTAAAGGAACTAGTATATGTCTGAGGAAAAAAACTGTGAATTCCGAACCTCCATTGGAGGCCAGGCCCTTTTGGAAGGAATACTTATGCGAGGCCCCAAAAAACAGGCCATAGTCGTCCGCACCCCCGACGGCCTGGTTTCCAGGGTGGAGGAACTGCGCCTTATAAAAGACCGGCATCCCATTCTTGGCTGGCCGTTTATACGGGGCGTGGTCAATTTCATCGATTCCATGGTAAAGGGCGTCAAGGCCCTCACCTATTCCGCCGAGCTTCTTCCGGAAGAACAGCAGGAAGAACCCTCAAAGCTGGATAAATGGATAGAGGAAAAAATAGGCGGTGAAAAGGCGCAGGAATTGATTATAGCAATCGCGGTGATTCTGGGTATTGGCCTGTCCGTGGGCCTGTTTATCCTGCTTCCCACCATACTTGCGGGTTTTCTGGCCGGGACCGGCGCCCATCATATGGTCCGGAACCTGCTGGAGGGCCTCCTGCGGATTGCCATTTTCCTGTTCTATCTGTGGGCCTGTACCCACATGAAGGACATACAGCGGGTATTCGCCTATCACGGCGCCGAACACAAGACCATCTTCTGCTACGAGAAGGGGCTGCCCCTGACGGTGGAAAACGTGCGCATCCAGCCCCGGCAGCATCCCCGCTGCGGCACCAGCTTTCTGTTCGTGGTAATGATAATCAGCATCCTGGTTTTCTCCGTGGTAAACTGGACAAATGTCTGGGTCCGCATGGGACTGCGCATACTGCTGCTTCCCCTTGTGGTGGGAATAAGCTATGAGATAAACCGCTGGGTAGGCCGCCACGATAACCTGCTGACCGCCATCCTCTCCTGGCCCGGCAGGAAACTGCAGCGCCTCACCACCAACGAGCCGGATGACTCCATGATAGAGGTGGCGATAGAGGCGCTGACACTGGTCATTCCGGAGGAAAAAGGTGCAGACGCATGGTAAGAGCGCTCCCGGGAATGGTCTACATCCGTGGCCGTGTTCGCCCGTAGGTTAGTAAAGGGGGATATAAATGGCAAAGACCTATAACGACCACTATCTGGAAACCCGTCGTATCCTCAAGGAGGCAGGGATTGACGCATACAGCCTGGAGGCAAGGATTATCGTTGCCCATGCCGCGGGCAAGCCTATGGACAAGTTCATGCGGGAACTGCATTTTTACACCGCCGACGACATGGATGAGACCGTGGCGGAGCTTGTCGGGCGCCGCCTGGCCGGCGAGCCTGTGGCCTATATCACCGGCAGCTGGGAATTTTACGGCCTTCCCATGGAGGTGGGCCCCGACGTGCTGATTCCAAGAATGGATACCGAAGTTCTGGCGGAAACCGCCATAAAAAATCTGAAAGGCAAATCCGATGTCCGGGTTCTGGACCTCTGCTCCGGCAGCGGCTGTCTGGGCTGCGCAATCGCCCATGAGCTGCCCTCCGCCCGGGTTGTCATGGTAGACAGCAGCCCGGCGGCGCTGCGCATCAGCAAAAACAACGTGCTGCTAAACGGGCTGAGTCCCAGGGTTACCTGCATCCAGGCGGACGTTTTCGACCCTCCCCCCTCCATACTGGGCAGCTTTGACCTTGTGGTTTGCAACCCGCCCTATATCCCCACGGGGGAGCTGAAAAACCTGGACCCTTCCGTCCGGGACTACGAGCCCCTTTCCGCCCTGGACGGCGGCGAGGACGGCCTGGATTTCTACCGGGCAGTCCTCAAGGAGTGGAAGAGCGTAATCCGGGAGACCGGCAGCCTTATGTTCGAAGTGGGCATAGGACAGGCCGAGGAAGTAAAAAAGATGATGCGCCTGTCCGGCTTCAAGGCTGTGGAAGGGATTTACGATACCGGCGGCATAGAGCGGGTAATCACAGGACGGCTGTAAAGCTTGATCCGATCGCCCAGGCCTTTATATAAGGGCCGCAGGATAACTATAAAAAATATGAGGTGATATTACATGGCTGAAAGAAAGAGAGCTCCGATTACGCCTGTCGGCCAGGCCAGCGACAAAAAGAAAGCGCTGGAAACCGCACTGGCCCAGATTGAGAAGAATTACGGCAAGGGCACCATAATGCGTCTGGGCGATGACATTCCCATCAACGTCGAGGCGATTTCCACCGGTTCCCTGTCTCTTGACCTTGCCCTGGGTATCGGCGGCGTTCCCCGCGGGCGCATAGTTGAAATCTTTGGCCCCGAATCCTCGGGCAAAACCACCCTTGCCCTGCACATTCTGGCCAGCGCCCAGAAAAACGGCGGCGAGGTGGCCTTTATTGACGTTGAGCACGCCCTTGAACCCGCCTACGCCAGAGCCGTGGGCGTGGATATAGACAGTCTCCTCATCTCCCAGCCGGACACCGGTGAGCAGGCCCTTGAGATAACCGACGCCCTTGTCCGAAGCGGCGCTCTGGACGTCGTGGTAGTGGACAGCGTGGCCGCCCTGCTGCCCCGCAGCGAACTGGAAGGTGAAATGGGCGATTCCAGCGTGGGCGTCGTCGCCCGCCTCATGTCCCAGGCCCTCCGGAAACTGGCCGGCAGCGTTTCCAAAACCAGTTGTATTGTGGTGTTTATTAACCAGCTCCGTGAAAAGATTGGCGTCATGTACGGCAATCCGGAAACCACTCCCGGCGGGCGGGCGCTGAAGTTTTTTTCCAGCGTTAGGATTGACGTGCGCCGTATAGAGACCCTAAAAAGCGGAGGGGAGCTTGTTGGAAACCGCACCCGGGCCAGGGTAATAAAAAATAAAGTGGCTCCTCCCTTTAAGGAGGCGGAATTTGATATAATCTACGGTGAAGGCATTTCCAAGGTGGGGGAGATTGTTGACCTGGCCGCCAAGCTGGACCTCATTGAAAAGGCCGGTTCCTGGTACACTGTGGAAGATACCAGGCTCCAAGGCCGGGACGCGGTTAAGGAATACCTAAAGGGGAATCCCGATGTTGCCGGCGTCCTGGAGCAGAAGATACGGGAGAACGCCCACAAGCTTCTGTCCCCCCAGGCCAGAGCCGCGGCAATATCGGCGGGCCGGGCAGTGAATATCTCCGCCGACGACTTTGAAGGTTAACCCTCCCCCCGTCGGTCTGTTTGACCTACACAATCGCCGCAAAACGTTAGGTGTGATATGATTATAACTGAGCTTAAAAAAAAGGCTCCCGAACGGTACACTGCCGTTTTCGACGACGGAAGTGAGCTTGACACAACGCTGTCCGTAGTGGCGGACTTTTCGCTGTATTCCGGCAGGGAACTTACGGAGGAGGAATACAGGCAGGTCTGCAGCGCCTCCTCCCTGGCTATGGCAAAAACCCGGGCCATGCAGATGATTGGCGCCAGGGCAATGTCCAAAAAGGAGCTGCTGGACAAGCTGGTAGAAAAAGGCGAAAGCCCGGAAAACGCCGAAACCTGCGTCCGGTGGCTGGAGGGCCTCAATCTTCTGGACGATTCGGAATATGCCGCCATGATAGTTCGTCATTACTCGTCAAAAAACTATGGCATAAACCGGATAAAAAATGAGCTGTACCGCCGCGGCATTCCCAAAGAGCTTTGGGAGGATGCCCTGGAGCAAATGCCGGAAACGGAGGAAAAAATCCACCGCCTTATAAGGTCCAGGCTGAAAAGCAGCAATCCTGACCGGGCTGAACTAAAAAGGCTTGTGGACTACCTGTTTCGCCGGGGCTTTACCTGGGAGGAGATAAAATCCGCTCTGAACAGGTATAATTTTGATAACGAGGAATACTAATATGTCATATAAGATAGCATTTATTTCCCTGGGCTGCGCCAAAAACCTGATAAACTGCGAGCAGATGCTCGCTCTTGTCAGCGGGGCCGGCCACAGTATCGTATCGGAACCGGATAATGCCGATGCGGTGATTATCAATACCTGCGGTTTTATTGAAAGCGCGACGAGCGAGGCCATTGAAAACATCCTGGAGATGGCGCAGCTTAAGAAAGAGGGAAAACTCAGGAAAATAATTGTGACCGGCTGTCTGGCCCAGAGGTATAAGGACAAGATTCTAAAGGAGCTTCCGGAAATCGACGCCCTTGTGGGCGTGGGCAGCTATAGCGAGATAGTCCGAGTTTTGGAAGGCGCCATGTCCGGCAAGGCCGCCTACAGGTTCGGGGACAAGAGCGCCCCTGTGGACGAATTGGACAGGATAATCAGCACCGGCCCCGGCTGGGCCTACATCAAGATTGCCGAGGGCTGTGACAACTGCTGCGCCTATTGCGTGATTCCCTCAATCCGTGGCCGTTTCCGCAGCAGGCCCATGGAAAACATAGTTCAGGAGGCCCGGGAGCTGGCCCGGCGGGGTGTCAGGGAGCTAATTGTGGTGGCTCAGGACATTACCCGCTACGGCATTGACCTCTACGGCAAGCATTCCCTGCCGGAACTTCTGCGCCGGCTGTGCGAAATCCCGGACATCCGCTGGGTACGCCTGCACTACCTCTACCCCGACGAGATAGACGGCGAGCTTATTTCCGTAATTGCCAACGAACCCAAGATTCTGAAATATCTGGACATCCCCATACAGCATATCAATAACGATATCCTCCGGAGGATGAACCGCCGGGGCGCCGGGGACGAGATTCGCAGCCTCTTTAAAACCCTGCGTCGGCGTATTCCGGGGCTTGTCCTCCGCACCAGCCTGATAGTGGGCCTGCCCGGAGAGGGCGAGGAGGAGTTCCAGGAGCTGTGCGAATTTCTCCGGGAAGCCAAAATCGAAAGGGCGGGAGTTTTCGTCTTTTCACCGGAGGAAGGCGCCCCTGCCGCAGCAATGCCGGACCAGGTGGACAGGGATACTGCCGAAAGGCGGGCGGAACTGATAATGGAGCTGCAGAACTCCATCATGGATGAGTTCAACAACAGCCGTATCGGGCAGACCCTGGAGGTCCTCTGCGAGGGCTATGACCCAGAGTCGGGGTATTGGTACGGCAGGAGCTTTGCCGATTCGCCGGATATTGACGGCAGGGTATATTTTTCCGGCCATGGGCAGCCGGGGGAATTTTTACAGGTCAGAATCACGGACATTTTCCATGTGGATCTGTTAGGAGAATCTATATGACAACTGCAAGCAAGATTACAATGATTCGTGTGGCCATGATACCCGTCTTCTTTGTGATAATCCTCTGGGATTTCCCCGGCCACAGCATAGTCGCTCTGGCCATCTTTATCGTGGCCAGCATAACCGATGGGGTTGACGGCTATGTGGCCCGCAAATACAACCAAATCTCGGATTTCGGAAAATTCATTGACCCTCTGGCCGATAAGCTTTTGGTCACGGCGGCTATTCTAATCTTTGTGGAATGGGGGCAAATGCCCTCCTGGTGCGCAATGATTATCATTACCCGGGAATTTGCCGTTACAGGACTCCGGCTGGTAGCCGTGGAGTACGGAAGGGTTATTGCCGCCGCCATGTCCGGAAAAATTAAAACCGCCGCCTCAATCCTGGCGATTTGCCTTATGCTCACCCCCTGGCAGAGCACGGTTCTGGTGGCCGGCATCACAATAAACACCCTGTGCGTGGCGGTAATGGTGCTGACAACAGTCTGGTCCGGCGTGGAGTATTTCGTTAAAAACTGGGAAGTCATGAACCTTAATAAATAGCGGCTCCCCCTTCCAAAGACAGCTCTATAAACCTGTTTGTTATAGCATATCAAAACCAAAGTAATACTTGACACATTTATACCCACATGTTAATATCATGTATTAATATAGCAAATTGGCGATGAACGGGAGAAGTAATGCTAATGCTCCGTAACAGAGAGCCGATGCGACTGCTGAAAGTGTCGGCTACGGAGAGGGCATGAAAATGCGCCCCGGAGCCTCGGCGGGAGGAAATGCCCGCCCGTCCGGCCGCGTTAAGGCCCCTACCGGTGTTGGCCGGGCAGTGATAAAAGAGAGTGGAACCGCGTATGCGTAAATACGCCTCTCATGGGTAATAACCCATGAGAGGCGTTTGTTATTTAACAGGAGGTTTTCTATGTTCAAAAATCTTCGAGAAACTATAGACGCCTATAAGGCCAGGGACCCCGCGGCACGTTCGTCATTGGAGGTACTGCTGCTGTATCCCGGCGTCAGGGCCATAATCCATCACAGGATTGCTAACTGGTTCTATAGGCATAATATGTTCTTTATAGCCCGCTGGATATCAAACAGAAACCGCCGCAGAACAGGTATTGAAATTCATCCCGCAGCAAAAATCGGAAAAAGGCTTGTCATTGACCACGGAATGGGTATAGTAATAGGTGAGACTGCGGAAATCGGCGACGATGTGCTCCTTTATCAGGGGGTCACCCTGGGCGGAACCGGCAAGGATAAGGGCAAGCGCCATCCCACAGTGGGAGACAACGTCCTTATAGGCGCCGGAGCAAAAGTCCTGGGCCCTTTTAAGGTAGGCAACAACAGCCGCATCGCAGCCAACGCGGTAGTCCTGAAAGAGATACCCCCTAACAGTACCGCCGTGGGCGTACCTGCCCGGGTGGTGCGCATAGCCGGCGAAAAAGTGGACTACGTTTCCGAGGTTGACCAAATCCATGTCACAGACCCTATTGCAGTGGAACTGGCTGCCCTCCGCGAACAGCTTGAGCTGCTTGAAAGTTGCATTACTAAGGAGAATGATAAATGAAGATTTTTAATACTCTGTCCATGCAGAAAGAGGAATTTGTCCCAATTGAGCCTGGAAAAGTGAGAATGTATGCCTGCGGCCCCACAGTTTATAATTATATCCATGTGGGAAACGCCCGCCCCATCATCATGTTTGACGTACTCCGGCGCTATTTTGAATACCGGGGCTATGAGGTCACCTTTGTCCAGAACTTTACTGACGTGGACGACAAGATAATCAATCGAGCCTCTGAGGAGGGCATTTCCTCCTCGGAGGTGGCGGAAAAGTATATCAAAGAGTATTTTGTAGACGCCCACGGTTTGGGAGTGAGGGACGCCACTATTCATCCCAAAGCTACGGAAAACATAGGGGAAATCGTAAAGCTTATACAAACATTGATGGAAAAGGGCTTTGCCTATGAGGTCGATGGGGATGTATACTTCCGGGCCTCCAAATTTGAGGATTACGGGCAGCTTTGCCACCAGCCTCTGAGTGAGCTTCAGGCCGGCGCCCGTGTGGACGTCTCCGATTGCAAGGAATGCGCTGTGGACTTTGCCCTGTGGAAGGCGGCAAAACCCGGCGAGCCCTCCTGGGACAGTCCCTGGGGCAAAGGCCGCCCCGGCTGGCATATCGAGTGCTCCGCCATGAGCTGCCGCTATCTGGGCGACACCATAGACATACACTGCGGCGGTCAGGACCTGGCCTTCCCCCACCATGAAAACGAAATTGCCCAGTCTGAGGCGGCAACAGGAAAAAAGTTTGTGAACTACTGGATGCACAACGGCTTTATCAGCATAGACAACAAGAAGATGTCCAAATCCCTCAATAACTTTTTTACGGTTCGCGAGGCCGCCGAAGCCTATGGCTATGACGCCATTCGCATGTTCATGCTCATGAGCCACTACCGCAGCCCACTGAATTATTCGGGCGAGGTTCTGGAGCAGGCAAAGTCCGCCCTTGAGCGCCTGCGCAACGCCAAGGCTAATCTGGAATTCTTCATTGAAAACGGCGGCGACAGCGGTCTTTCCCCGGCGGAGGAGGAATTTGTCTCCGGCCTGGACAAATACCGCCAGCGATTTATCGAGGCAATGGACGACGATTTTAACACCGCCGACGCCATTTCGGTTGTTTTCGAGCTGGTAAGGGAGATAAACAGCGCCGTAAGCTCCGCCAACGCCCCCTCAAAGGCCCTGGCCCGGCGCTGTCTGGACATTTTCATGGAGCTGTCCGGCGTTCTGGGAATCCCCTTCGGCGGCGAAAAAGACGATATAGACCCGGAAATCCAGGAACTCATAGAAAAGCGCCAGGCCGCCAGAAAGGCAAAAAACTGGGCGGAGGCGGACCGCATCCGCGACGAGCTGAAAGCCCGGGGCATAGTTTTAGAAGACACCCCGCAGGGTGTAAAAGTCGTTTTCCAAACAAAATAACCGGGATTCCGGAATTGTTCATTATTCAATTTAATGATTTTTAATTAAAAACTTATTCTACGTTCAAACGTTTTTCTGATTTCAAAACCGCCTCGAGGCTATTGATAGTCCCGAGGCGGTTTTCCGTTTTGCGGTCCGGTAAAAAACTGCTTGACAAACACTGCTTGTATTTTTTTGCAAAATTAAATATAATTACTTACGAAAAATTTCAAGAATTGGTAGAATGAACCTCAAATGGGTTATTGATGTAATAAATTAATCGGAGGAAACCAATTAGCATTCTTGGGAGGTGCCTTATGCGCAAAACTACTGTACTTATTTGTGATGACTGCAAAGACGTACATCAAACGCTGATGCTGTATCTTGAGAAGGCTGGATATGAGGGTGCTGTCTGCCTATGACGGTATGGAGGCCCTTGATATTATCAATCAGCAACGGGTAGATTTACTTATTTTGGATATGATGATGCCAAAACTGCCCGGTGAGGACGTATGCCGTCAGATTCGCAGGAAAAGCAACATACCTATTATCATTCTCAGCGCCAAGGCGGAGGAATCCGACCGCATTGCCGGCTTTAATTTTGGCGCTGACGACTATGTGACCAAGCCGTTTTCTCCCAAGGAAGTGGCCACCCGCGTAAAAACCGTTTTGCGCAGGACCCAGCTTTTGGAGGAAAACAAGATCCTTGAACTGGGCAATCTTCGAATTTATCCCAAGTCTTACGAGGTGTATATAGGAGATAGTCCGGTTAAGCTGACGCCCCGGGAATTTGAGCTCCTCGCTTTTATGGTGGAGTACGCCGGCGTGGTGGTTACTCGCGAGCAAATCCTAAACGCCGTATGGGGTTATGATTACTACGGCGACACGCGAACCGTAGATACTCTGATGGCCAAATTGAGGGCAAAAATTCCGGAGCGCCTGGCAGGGGTTACTTTCCGCAGTATTTACGGAGTTGGATATACTGTCGGGGAACGTCATGAGTAGAAAAGGAAAAAACCGTGTTTCTGTTTTAAGGAAACGATTTGTGATTATTGGCCTGGTATTAGGCTTCATAGGGGGTATAGTACTGGGGTGCTATGCCATTTGGAGCATTTCATTTTATAAAAATAAAGAACATCTGTTGGAAATCTCATACGCCAAGGGCGTTGAGGTTCTGTCATTTGGTCAGATGGATCTGGTTTTGCTCTATGGTTCGGAATACTGGATGTTCAACGAGCGCAATCATTTGATAAAACATGAATCAACTTTCCTCCACAAAAAACAGTGGGACGCCATTAGTTCTTATGTTCCCAGGGTTTTGGAGAAGGGACAATTATATGTTCCTTCCTTTTTCCAGCTGGAAAAGCGCACGGGCGATTCCAGAAGAGGGTTCGGAATTGTAGCCGGGACCGTGGTGGAAAGCTCAGGCGGCCATAAATTTATTTCTATTGTCCTGTATAACATGACAGACTTGGAAGTCACCATGATTACCTATGTGGCTTTGTACATGATTCTGTATCTGGTTGGCACCTTTTTTGTTGTCTTTACTGTCAGGAAGGAGCGAGAATTGAATCGTATGCGCCGCGATTTGATTGCCAACGTCAGCCATGAGCTTAAAACGCCCATTGCCTCCATCCGGGCAATTGCCGAGGTTTTGCACGACGGCATGGTTACTGAGCTTTCAATGCAGCATACATATTACGGCAGGATTATGACGGAATCGGAGCGGCTGGAAAAGCTGGTGCTGGATATTCTGGAACTATCCCGTCTGCAAAGCAACAGGGCGCAGTTTAACAAAGTCCCCACACATGCCGATGGCATCATCCCCCCCATTATTGACCGTTATATGATGCTTTGCGGTGATTTGGGAATTAATCTTGACGTATCCGGGCTGAAACTGGAAAATATCCCGACTCTTTATACTGATGAGGAAAAACTCATTACCATGATGTGTACTCTGATGGACAATGCGGTGAAGTTCACCGCTACGGGCGGCTCAATATGGGTTTCAAATCAGATTAACAGCAAAGCGGTAACATTCTGCATCAGGGACAACGGGCCGGGAATTCGGCCGGAGGATATGGACCGTATCTTTGAGCGCTTCTATAAGGCTGATGTTGCCCATAATTCTTTGGGCAGCGGACTGGGCCTGGCCATTGCCTACGAAATTGCCAGAGGGCTTAAGGAGAAGCTGTGGGTGGAAAGCACATACGGCGCCGGCACATCTTTTTTCTTTACGGTTGGGTTTAAACTATAATTGACAGTATTTCGCGGTATGTTTCAACCCGGCGAAAAACTAGAATTTCAGCAAAATGCACGAGAGAATTAAGATGAAAATACACCGGTTAAGTAAACATTAACATTTGTATTACATTTCTATAACAAACCATTCCGGGGGCTATGGTAAAATATGCAAGGTATTATTACCTAAAACTTTATGGAAAGGGGAAACAGAATGAAAAAGTATCTTGCGCTTTTGTTAGCCCTCTGTATGGTGTTTGCTTTGGCGGCCTGCGGCGGGGATTCAAAAGAGCCCGAGCCTACATCCAATCTTTCTGAAAAACTTGGCGAACAGGATATTCAAAAAGAAATGCAGGAAGGTCCCGAACAGGAAGAGACCTATACCAGGGATAGAGTGGTTCTTGCATGGAACTCCGTTACAAGCCTGTCCCCCTGGGGCACCAGAAACAGCACTCCGGGCAACTACGAAGTATATGAGATGCTCTACGAGTGCGATGCCAATGGCGAAATGTACCCCCTGCTGGCTGACGCCACTTATAATGGCAATTTCATGCCCGGATGTGACCACGAAAAGGGCACCGGCGTGTATACCGTCAAGATTTACGACTACATAAAGGACCACAAGGGTCGTCCTGTAACCGCTCATGACGTGGCATATTCCTATATGTATCAGCTGAACAACGAGTCCACCTCCGGCTGGAAGGATAATCTGCTCAACGTTGAGGCGGAGGACGACACCACCGTTGTGTTTACCTTTGCTCAAGACCAGACAAATGTGGGCCAGCTTCTGAATATCCTCTGCCGTTGCTTCATCGTCAACGAGGAGTCTCATAAGGAAAGCGCTTCCGCCCTGGCCAATGAAATGATTGGCACCGGTCCCTACAAGTTTAAATCCTACACCTCCGGTTCCGAGCTGATTCTGGAGCGGAACGAGGACTACTGGCAGACCAACAAGGAGCTGCGCCGTCAGGAGCAGCAGGCTAATGTCGAGACTATCGTCTACAAGTTCATTGACGAAGCTTCTCAGAAAGTAATTGGCCTTAAAACCGGCGAAATCGACTTTGCCGCTGTAATGTCCGCCAAGGATATCGAACCCTTCTTGGACGGCGGCGAGTTTGCCGATAGATTCAATGTGTTCACCTATCCTCAGAAGTTTGTGTTCAACCTTGCTCCCAACTGCAGCGATCAGAGCATCATGGGCGATATAAACATGCGCCTGGCGGTATTCAATGCCATTGACCAGGATGCCCTTGTGGCAGCTCTGGGCGGCACCGATACCCGCATCTATTCTTATGCGTCCGCTTACTACTCCGACTTTGATTGGGTAGATTACAAATCCATGGACAATTACAATACCCGCACCTCCGTTGATCCCGATGTCGTTAAGGGTTATCTGGAAAAAGCCGGTTATAAGGGTGAAAAGGTTATTCTGCTGAGCACCAACAGCCTGACTGACGCAACCAACGTCATTGAAGGTATGCTGCTTGCCCAGGGCATTAACGTGGAAGCCAAAATTTTGGATGACCCCTCTGCGAACGCGTTGTTGGCTGATCCCGCCGGCTGGGATATCATGGTGGGCATGATGGCCGGCGACTACAACGTCACCGTCTGGCAGCATGGGTTCAGCTACGGCAACACACCCACCGGCGACCGTACCATGTATCACCTGATAGATGATGAGTGGGAAGACCTGCTGAATCTTTGCATATCCGAAGATGGCCACACCCCCGAGAATATGAAAGCCTGGTGGGAGCACTGCGTGGAGAACGCCTATGCTATGGGCCTGTACACCAGCAATGCACATGATATCCTCCCCGAGGATATGACATATTATGTCAGAGGTGACAAGCTGACTCCGCTGACCGGCGCCTCTACTTATGCTGCTCCAAAGGCATAAATCAAATAGCCAGAATGCTACTTGCGGCGTCACCCCCCCCTCATGGGTGACGCCGCTCATTTAAAACGGCTGTTGCCGGAGAATTTAACTTAACAACCCGCCTTTGAAAAGAGGTTTAAATATGTGGAGATATATTGTTAAACGTTTGCTGTGGATGGTTGTGATAGTGGTCTGCGTGGCGCTGCTGATTTTCACTGTCCTGTGGTTCGTGCCCGGCGACCCGGCTCAAATCGCCCTGGGTTCCGAGGCCACCGCTGCGGACCTGGAAGCTTACAGAGAACTCTTGGGCCTCAATGACCCGTTTCTGGTACAAATGGGCCGCTTTATGCGTGACACCTTTCTGCGTTTGGATTTTGGCATATCCTATTCGTTTAAAGTTCCCGTAATCGAAGAATTTGCCATCCGTCTGCCCCGCACCTTTTTGCTGGGAGCCTTTTCCCTTGTGCTGAACATGGTGATTGGTATACCGTTGGGCATTCTGGCGGCCAACCATAGAAACTCCGTTATTGACCGGGGACTTCTGGTTTTTGCGATGGTCTTCAGTTCCATGCCTCAGTTCTTTTTTGCGCTGGTGCTGGTGGTCGTGTTTGCGCTGGAACTGAATCTGCTGCCGCCTTTTGGGATCGCGACATGGAAACACTGGATTATACCGGTTCTGGCCGCTTCCCTGTCAGGCATAGCCCAAATTGCCCGCCATACCCGCGCTTCGGTGCTGGAGACAATTCGCGCGGACTTTGTGACCACTGCCCGGGCCAAGGGACTGGAAGAGCGTAAGGTTATTTACAGGCACATGCTGCCCAACGCTCTGATTCCCGTTATCAGCGACCTGGGCATGCATCTGTCCATGATAGTAGGCGGCTCCGTGGTTATTGAGACCGTGTTTTCTTTCCCCGGGGTTGGGTTGTACATGCTATACGGTATCAATGCCCGTGACTATCCGGTGGTCCGCGGCTGCGTGCTGATTCTGGCTGTATTCTCCGCCTTTGTCATGCTGGTGGTGGACCTGGTTTACGCTTTCCTTGATCCCCGAATTAAGGCCCAGTATGTAAACTATGCTGCAAAGAGTGGAGGTAAGGCGAAATGACGGAAGCTGCCGCTGTGAAAGCTCCTGTAAAAAGGAGAAAGAAAGAAAGCATGGGAAAGCAGGTCTTCAGACGCCTGCTTCACAATCCCACGGCCATGTTGGGAATTGCAATCCTTGTTTTAATTACGCTTGCGTCCATCTTTGCTCCATTGCTGGCTCCCTACGACCCCAACCATATGGATTATGCGAACCTCTATGCCAGGCCCAACGCACAGCATCTCCTGGGCTGCGACAATCTGGGCCGTGATATACTCAGCCGAATTCTGCATGGCGGACGTTATTCTTTAAGCCTGGGCGTAATCGCCGCGGCAATCGGCCTGGTTTTGGGCACATTCTTTGGCTGCATCGTCGGCTATGCCGGCAAAGAGGTGGACAATATTGCCATGCGCATATGCGACATTTGGTCTTCAATTCCCGCCATGCTGCTGGCCATTCTTATTGCTACGGCGTTGGGTTCCAGCTTCTTTAACACCATTCTGGCCATGACCGCCGGCAATATTCCCGGCTCTATACGCAACACCCGCGCCCTGGTGCTGAGGGAACGTGAATTGGAGTATCTGGAAGCGGCCAAAGCTATGAACTGTTCCAAGATGAAAGTTATTTTCAAGCACATGATGCCCAATATTATTTCCTTTAAGATTGTGGGTACTGCCGGCAACATCGGGCACACCATAATGCAGGCATCGGGCCTGTCCTTTATCGGTCTTGGCGTACCCCCCTCCACTCCCGAGTGGGGCGCCATGTGCGCCAACGCCCGCGGATACTTTTTGGACCACCCCCATATGATTCTGATTCCCGGCTTTGTTATCATGCTTGTGGTATTGGCGTTCAACCTTTTCGGCGACGGGCTGCGTGACGCCATGGATCCCAAGCTGAAGGACTAAAGGGGGTGCGGGCATTGAACGAAACTTTACTGACAATAAAAAACCTGCACGTACAGTACACCTCCGGAGGCCAAATAGTCAGGGCAGTCAACGGGGTGGACATTGAGCTTAAAAAGGGCGAAACTCTGGGGCTGGTCGGTGAAACCGGCGCGGGAAAGACCACCATCTCAAAAGCGATTCTGCGTATACTGCCCGATCCACCCGCCAAGGTCACCTGCGGCGAGGTTTGGCTCAACGACGTCAATCTGTTTGATTTGCCTGCCAGGGAAATGCTGGAGGTCCGCGGCAACAAAATCGCTATGATATTCCAGGACCCAATGACCGCATTAAATCCTACCATGACTGTGGGCAATCAGATTGCGGAGGTTATCCTGCAGCACAACGATATCAGCAATAAAGAAGCAATGAAACGGGCGGCCTCCATGCTGGAAATGGTGGGAATTCCCGCCATGCGCTACATGGAATATCCCCATCAGTTCTCCGGCGGCATGAAACAGCGGGTGGTGATAGCCATGGCGCTGGCCTGCAACCCGGAGCTGATCCTGGCTGACGAGCCTACCACCGCCCTGGACGTTACCATACAGGCTCAGGTTCTGGAAATGATGATAAACCTGAAACAAAAGATGAACACTTCCATGATTCTCATTACCCACGACCTGGGGGTCGTTGCGCAAACCTGCGACAGGGTGGCGGTTATTTACGCCGGCCAGATTGTGGAAAGCGGCACCAAAGAAGAAATCTTCAATAATCCCCTTCATCCCTACACCATTGGGTTGTTTGGCGCCCTCCCCAAGCTGAATGACGACTCAAAGCGTCTAAGCCCCATTCTTGGCCTGCCCCCTGACCCTACCAATCTGCCTGAAGGATGCAGTTTCAATCCCCGCTGTCCTCACGCCTTCGAGGACTGTACGGTTGGCCAGACTCCCGAAATGATCGAGGTTACTCCTGGACATTTCGTGCGCTGCATATTGTTCCGGAAGGAGAGCGTGCATCATGGCATTAGTAGAAGTCAGACATCTTAAAAAATATTTTGAAGTTGCCTCCGGCACCAATCATGCCGTGGACGACGTGTCTTTCAAAATCGAGAGGGGCCACACCATGGGCGTCGTGGGAGAGTCCGGCTGCGGCAAGTCCACTTTGGGACGTACCATCATACGCCTGCTGGACGCCACGGACGGTCAGGTTCTTTTGGACGGCGAGGACATTACACACGCAAAGGGCAGGGAGCTTCGCCGCCTGCGGGAAAAGATGAGCATAGTCTTTCAGGACCCCTATTCCTCGCTAAATCCCCGCTTTTGCGTGGATGAGACCATACGCGAACCGCTGGAGGAGGCCCGCCGTTTTACTAGGGCGGAGATTTCCCAGCGCACCGAAGAATTAATGGATTTGGTGGGTATTGAAGACCGCCTCCGCATGGCCTACCCCCACGAGATGGACGGAGGCCGCCGTCAGCGTGTGGGCATTGCCCGCGCTCTGGCTTTGAGGCCTGATTTTATTATGTGCGACGAGCCTGTTTCCGCTCTGGATGTGTCCATTCAGGCTCAGGTGTTGAACCTGCTCATGGACCTTCAGGAGAGATTTGGCCTGACCTATATGTTCGTAACCCACGACCTGTCCGTGGTGCGCCATATTTCCGACGAGATTTGCGTAATGTACCTTGGCCAGTTGGTGGAAACGGCGCCAACCAAAAAACTGTTTGACCAGCCGTTGCATCCATACACCAAGGCGCTGCTGTCCGCCATTCCCTCAATTGATTTCAGCAAGCCCATGCGTCGCGTTCAGCTCAAGGGCGAGATTACTTCGGCCATAAATCCCAAACCCGGCTGCCGCTTTGCCCCCCGCTGTCTTTATGCCTGCGATTGCTGTCATGAGCCCCAGCAGCTTGAGGAAGTGGAGCCCGGCCACTTTGTGTCCTGCTGCCGGGTAAGGGAAATTAACTAAGTAAAGGCAGGTGCATTATGGCCAGGATTATAAACGTGACTGCCGTCACCGGCAACTATCCGGATGGACAAAAAATAGACAGGGCATTGGTTACATATGACTGCCGGCTTAATGCCAATGTGCCGGCCGCCGCTTTTCATGTGGCAGACCGCACAATTACCGGAATAGAGGTGGACGGAGACACCGTTACCATATTCTTAAACCCCCGGGAGGAAGCGGCGGGCCTGATTCCCAAGCCGCCTCCAAGAAAACTCAAGCCCGGCGAAAAGGCGGGCGGCCCTCCCCGTGATTTGCCCCCTGCGGCGCGCCGTCCGGTACAGATAACCGTGACGCAGAAAGAGCCTATCGGGGCAGCCGACGGCGGCGTGATTGCCCCAGACGGGGCAATTCATGTGTCCAATAGAGCCATAGAGCCCATTGTGGAGGATTTTGCCCAGTTCGAGTTTAACGGCATCCCCTACAACCTCTATACACCCAGGAATCTGGAGCCCGGCAGGCTATACCCTCTGGTCCTGTTCATTCATGACGCGGGTCCCTGCGGGCCCGACCCTAAAATCACCCTGTCCCAAGGCTATGGGGCCATCGGCTTTGCGGAGCCTTCCTGGCAGGAGAAACACCCCTGCTTTATTCTGGCGCCCCAGATTGACCGGCATATTCACCTGACCAACGATGATTTCACCTGCTCAAAGGAGATATTCGATATCAAGAAAATGGTGGATTTCGTTGCCGACAGCAATCCTATTGACAAGAACCGTATCTATGCCACAGGCCAGTCCATGGGCTGCATGGCCTCCTGTGAGCTGAACATCCTGTATCCCGACTATTTTGCCGCCTCCCTGCTGGTGGCGGGCCAGTGGGATCCTGTACGGATGGGTCAGTATTGCAGCCGGAACAAGTTCTGGATTCTGGTATCTGAGAAGGATGCCAAAGCTTTCCCCGGTATGAACGCCGTAACCGAGGCTTTGGAGGCAAACGGAGCGGTAGTGGCCCGTTACCGCTGGGTCGGCAGTGCCGGAGCCGATATACTGACCGAACTGGCTCGTGAGGCAATGAAGGACAATGCTAATGTCCGATACACCGTGTTTGTGGATTCTTCCGTCCTTCCCGAGGGGGCAGAGGACAACCCCGGCAATAACCATATCCATACATGGCCGGTGGTATATCCCGTGGTGGGTTTGAAGGAATGGCTGTTTACCCAGCGACTGAGGTAATAAACATGGCTTTCCGAAAAAAGCATGATATCACCGATATTTATCGTGTTCGCGGTAAAACCGGGGAAGAATCCCGCCTGCCCGAGCTGGATACCAGCATAGCCCGCAACAGGAATTATCATAACTATTTCAGGGGCTATACCGAAATTCAAAGAAAAGACGAAAAGGGCCGCATCAGAATTGAGCGTTACTACACAAAGCCCTGGATTGTCAGCGGCCTTTCTGTAAGAAAATACTGGCTGCTGCGTTTGCTGTATGTTTTGCTGACTGTTTTGTCCGCGGCGCTCTATATTGTGCCCATGGTTCAGGACGTGCCGGGGACCCGCCACTGGGTGGTCGCCCTCCCGGGAATGCCGTCCATAATTCTCCTGTTTTTACTGGCGGCGGCATGCGTTCAGTATGTCACCGTTCCCAAAAAGATGACCCTGTGGGACCACGCTTCCAGCACTAGACGGATAAAGTACGTTTCCTTGGCCACCGGCATCGCGCAGGCCTTAACCGCAGCTTCGCTGGCAGTCTTATCGCTTATGACCGGCCGGGAGGTCGGACACAGCCTCCTTTATGCCGCGGGGGTTTTAATTTCCGCTGTCTGTTCCGGAAGTATATTTTTTGTAGAGCGTAAGGTGCCTTATTCGGAAATCCCCAATGATACCATACTTCCTGAGGGAGAAGCGTATCAAATCAGGTAAAAAGCTCACCCGCACACGAAACTGAGTGCGGGACTTGTGATATAAGCAAGGCAAAAGCGCCGCCGAATATGAAACCTGACCATAAGGAGAGTTGTCCATGAAAACGAGCCGGTTGTTTGCAGGCGCAGGTGCCGCACCCATACAGTTCGGGCCGGACCTGTTCCCTTTGGAGGGCTTCCGGGGCGTCCATGATGACCCCATGGCAAGAATCCTGCTGCTGGAGTGCGGGGAGAAGGTGGCCATTGCCTGTCTTGAAATGGTTATGCTGCCCCATGACTGTATAGAGGCAATCCAAAAAACCATCGGTGAGATAACGGGCACGAAACCGGAAAACATCTGGGTGCATGTCACCCATGCCATAACAACTCCCCATGCGCCCCATGCTCCTGTCGGCGTGGGCGGCGTGCCTTTGGAGATAAGCGAGGAAGTAAAGAGGGATTTGGAGCGGAAACTGGCCCTTTTCAACGATGCGGTGATGAACGCCGTCGCCAAGGCTGCCCGGGACGCGGCGGACATTTTTTGCCAGGCTAAAATGGGCGTTGGCACTGGCTACTGCGGCGTAAATATTAACCGTGACGTACCCACGCCCCACGGCTGGTGGATTGGCTTCAACCCTGAAGGCCCCTCCAACCATACTGCCACCGTTCTCCGCTTTGACAGCATGGAAGGGGTTCCCATTGCCGCGTTAATCAGTCATGGCCTTAAGCCCTGCGCCATTGACAACTCTGAAATGGATGTGAATAACCGTCTTGTTTCCTCCGATGTGCCCGGATTGGTATGCAGGCTTCTTGAAGAAAAGCTGGGCGCCCCATGCATGTTCGCCATGAGCGCCGCCGGAGACCAAGCGCCCCTGGAACAGGCCTGGTACGATGTGGTGGAAGCCGACGGCACCGTCCGCAAAGTCGACCTAGGAGTGGAAAAAGGCCTTGAAATCGTGGACCGCCTGGGCAGGCAGATGGCCCGGGACCTGGAGCCTGTCCTGAAAAACCTGATCTGCGACCGGATCGCTCCGGAGATAAAGCTGGACGGCGGCTTTATCCAATGGGCGGGAAAGGCGCGCAACAGGATGGCGCCTGCAATTGAGGCTGAATATGCCCCCCAGGGGACCGTGCGGGTGGATGTTTCCGCAATAGCCATCGGGGATGTGGCGCTTGTGGCCTTAAGGCCGGAAATCAATGCGCCCACCGAGGCGCAGTTGCAGGCGGCATCCCCCTATGAACATACTTTGATTGTGTCCATGGTCAACGGCGGTCAGAAGTACATGCCTCACCGGGAGGCTTATGATAATTTCACCTGGGAAGCCCAAAGCTCCATGCTGATGCCCGGCGCGGCAGAGGCCTGGGTGGAAGAGGCGGTGAAAGTCCTCAACCGCATGAAGCAAGGTTAAATTATTGGTGAAAGCTTTTGGAATCATGAAAATGAAGAGGATGAAAGATTGTGATAGATTTTTCCTGCAAGCGTGATATTCTAATCCTAAACCCGGACGGAACGTATTCACCCATGGACGAGCCTTTCTTCCAGGCGGAGGAAATAGCTCCAAACACCTGGAAAATACTGTCCTCAGGCGATTTTTCCTATCTGGTGGCGGGTGATAAGGAGGCGGTGGCCATTGACACCGGCTACGGCGCGGGCAATATTCGTGAATTCCTGCAGACCCTGACCGACAGGCCGGTTCGGAACGTTATCAACACCCACCATCACTTTGACCACACCGCCAACAACTCCTACTTTGAAAAGGCCTATATGCACCCTCACGCCTTTGATTACGCCACCATCCCCTATGCCAGCTTTGAGGGAATACATTTCCCTCGGGATTATGAATTCGTGGCAGTTTTCGATGGCGACACATATGATTTGGGCAGCCGGACGCTGGAATTTTTCTGGATTGGCGACCATACTCCCGATGGTATAGCAATTCTGGATCGCAAGGAGCGGATTTTATTCATTGGCGACGAGCTTATGCCCATGGGCAAGGTCCTGAAGGTGCCGCTGCCCGTATTCCACGGCTATCTGGAAAAGCTTATGGCCCATCGCCATGAGTTTGACTGCATGTTTGCCGGCGGCGGCGAATTGGATGCGGATTATCTGGACAGGTACTACGCCTGTGCTAAGGAAATCTTAAAGGGAAATTACGGCGAGCCTTTCGAGCCCGTGCCGATGAAACGCAGGGATTTGCCCCCCGGCCCCAACGGCGAGCTGGTCTATGACCGGAGAATGCCCCGCCCCGGTGACGGCGGCGCCGGCAAAGACACGCCCAAGGGCAAGCTTTATGGCTTGGAATTTGGCGGCGTAGGAATCGTATACGACTGTAACAGGCTACAGGAATAAGTCCGCCCCCTACCCTAAAGACAAGGCCTGTAGAATCCCGCAGCCAGCTGCGGGATTATTTCATAATCCTGCAATTATTTCAATTAACAAAATATTTTATCATACAAATTTCGCCTTTTATGTTATAATAAGTCTTAAATTCCACCAAATGGGAGTATGCCTAATGAATGAACCCCAAGCAAAAAATAAGGCCGACGCATTGGCTTTGGACGTGCTGACCCTGGCACGCAATACCCTTTTGGTCAACCTGCGGTTTCTGGACGTGGCTTTGAGCCAGTTTATGCCTGAGTTTAGGGAGAATATCGGACTTGCCACCGACGGGCAGGCCATGTACTACGATACTCTCCATGTTCTGCGCGGCTATCGAGACGAGCGCACGTTGGCTGCACGGGAGTATCTTCATCTTGTCCTCCACTGCGTTTTCCAGCATATGTATCACAATAAGGATGTGGACCGAAAACTTTGGGATTTGTCCTGTGATATTGCGCTGGAGCATGCCATTTCCCAGCTCAAGCTGATGGCCGTAACTGTGGAAAGGGAACAAAAACAGCGGGATATAACAGAAAAACTGAAAAGACAGGCCGGCATGCTGACTGCGGGAAAAATATACCGCTGGCTGCTCACGCATCCGTTGGGAGAGACCGAATACGAAACATGGAGACGGCTTTTTTTTGCCGACGGACATGACCTGTGGTATGAAAACGGGGAGACAATCCAGACCCAGCGGACCGGTCTGGAAGATTGGCAAGAGATTGCCAGGCGAATGCAGGTTGACATGGAGACTTTCGCCCGGCGGCAGGGAGACAAGGCGGAGGCCATTATGCAGAACCTGCGGGAGGTCAACAGGGAAACCTATGACTACGCCGGTTTTTTGCGGAAATTCGCCACCCGGGGCGAACCGATGAGGACCAATCCGGATGAGTTTGATTATATTTTCTATACCTATGGCATGCGGTTATATGAAAACATGCCGCTGATTGAGCCACTGGAATACAGGGATATAAAAAATATCCGCGAATTTGTTGTTGCCCTGCAGTTTTCGGGATTGCTCTCCCTGAAAGAGGTACGGGGGTTTATAAGAAAAACCTATGAAGTTTTGCGTGCCACTGACAGCCCCAAATCGCAAGTCCGCCTGCATTTTCTACTGTGCGACGGTGCGAACGCGGAATATGTACATATTCGGGATGAGACGGAATTGGAAACTCTCCTGCAGCGCTTGAAAATCAGGGACGAAACTGATTTCAGGCCGGCTTTTATCCATGCGGATGGGATGCTGCAAAGGGGCGAGTTTCGCAATCTCAGGGGCTTAATCTATCTGACCGATGGAGCGGGCGCGTTTCCGCGGGCAAAGCCCAATTACGATGCGGTGTTTGTTTTTGTAAATGACGATTACGGCAAGCCTGATGTGCCCCCGTGGGCAATTCGTATAGTGCTGCAAAGGGATGAGATTGATTATGATAAACAACAATGATTTTCTGATTGAAAAAAACGTCTTATTGAAATATAAGGGGGACGGCGGTCTTGTGGCGGTTCCGGAAGGGGTTGCCGCAATCGGCCAGCGGGCCTTCGCCGGATGCATGACTTTGATTGAACTGGAATTGCCCGAAAGTCTGGAGGAAATCGGCACGGAGGCCTTTTACGGCTGTGGAAGGCTGTCAAAGGTGAAATTCCCCAAAACTATGAAGAAAATCGGCGGCAGCGCCTTTTACGGCTGCAGAGAGCTAAGCAGCCTGTCGTTGCTTAAAGGGCTTACTGAAATTGAAGAAAACGCATTCTCCGGCTGTCAAAGCCTACGCGATTTAACCCTGCCTGAGGGACTTGTGCGCATAAACCGCAGCGCCTTTGCCTCCTGCCGGAGTTTGGCGGAACTGGCTCTGCCCGACAGCGTAACCAGCATAGGCGAGTTTTCATTTTTCGACTGCGGCCTGACCCGGCTGCCGGTAGCCAGAGGTCTGAAGAAAATGGAGCGCAGCGCCTTTTCCAGATGCCAGAGCCTGACTCATGTCACCATTCCACAGGGGGTGGAGACTCTTGAAAGAGGCGTGTTCTACGGCTGCGCGAAACTTACGGATGTAACCCTGTCGGAGACGGTGACGGAAGTTGACAAAGGCGCTTTTCTGGAATGTTATAATCTGGTGCGAATTCATGTGGCGCCGGGCAATGAGAATTATCGCGAAATAGACGGGCTGCTCTGCAGCAGGGACGGAGCGCGGCTGGTCTACTGCCCCAACGGGTTGACAAGAGTTACAGTTCCCAAAACGGTCACGGAAATCGACTTTGAGGCCTTCGCCTGCGCAAATAACCTGGAGGAGATTACTTTCCCGGAGGGTTTGCAGCGCACGGGAGACAGAGCCTTCAGCCGCTGCGGAAAAATCACGCAGCTTGATTTACCCGGAAGCCTGACGGAGCTGGGAGAGGCGGTATTTGAAGGCTGTAACAGGCTGACCAGCATGGCAATTCCGGACAATGTTAAGCATATTGGCGCAGGAGCCTTTCATAAATGCAGCGCCCTGTTGTGGATTAAGCTGCCGCAGGGCATGTCCCATGACCTGCGCTGGTTTGTCAACCCCCACGACCCTGAGTGCAGGAGCGCCGATCATACCACCATTCCATTTATAACCACAAGGGATGTTTCCGACATCCGTTCAAATATGGGCAGGCGCTACGCCGCAATCGGCTTTATCCGGGCTGATATAGACGGAATCATGGTTGAAACCCGGATTAGGGAAGGTTACATGGAGTATATCCGCAATCATTTGGATTTGTTCCACAGGGAAATGATGACGGATATGGAATTTCTCCGCTGGATGACCGACCATCGGATGATTAAGATGAACGATATAGAAAACTTACTGGCCATAGCTTCCGCCGGGGGATACACTGCGGCATCCGCCGCGCTACTGGATTACCAGAAGGAGACTTTTTCTCCAAAGAATCCGGACCAAATGATTGATTTACGGTTCGAGCAGTTTGATTTATCGCTGTAACCGGAAAGATAAGCGGAGGAACACAGTATGAACATTAAAGATGCAAAGGAAGAAATACGAAACGCCATTTTCGCATACTTCACCAAAAATGAATTTGACGAGTATGAAATTCCCATTGAAAAGCAGAGGCCGATCTTTCTGGTGGGACCGCCGGGTATTGGAAAAACCACCATTATGGAGCAGATCGCCCAGGAGCTTGGTGTGGGACTTGTCAGCTATTCCATGGGCCACCATACGCGGCAAAGCGCCCTCGGCCTGCCCTATATCATGCGGAAGAATTACGGGGGGAGGGAATACAGCGTAACCGAGTACACCATGAGCGAAATAATTGCCTCCGTCTATGACATGATTCAGGACACCGGATTGAAGGAGGGCATTCTTTTTCTGGATGAAATCAACTGCGTTTCGGAAACTCTCGCGCCGGCCATGCTCCAATTCCTGCAATATAAGGTCTTTGGGCGGCATCGTGTGCCCGACGGCTGGATTGTGGTCACGGCAGGCAACCCTCCCGAGTACAACAACTCCGTGCGCGAGTTCGATATTGTCACATGGGACCGTTTAAAGCGCATTGATATTGAGCCGGATTACGACGCCTGGAAGGAATATGCCGTAAACGCCGGCGTCTGTCCCGCCATTATCACATATCTGGACATTAAAAGGACTAACTTTTACAAGATAGAGTCCACTTTGGAGGGCAAAACCTTTGCAACCGCCCGGGGCTGGACAGACCTGTCCTCCGTCATCCGAATTTATGAGCGCCGGGGCTTTCCCGTCACCGAGAATCTGGTGATGCAGTATATTCAAAACCCCGAAATCGCCAAGGATTTTGCTATTTATTACGACCTGTTTAACAAGTACCGCTCCGATTACCAGGTGGAAAGGATTTTGGACGGCGATGCCGACGTTGACATCAAGACCCGCGCTAAGAAGGCAAAGTTCGACGAGCGCCTGAGTTTGCTGGGCCTGCTTCTGGATGAAATGACAGTACATTTAAAGCGGGTTTGCATGGAGGAAGACGTTATTTCCGCTCTGATTCCCCTGCTCAAAAATGTCCGTCAGGCGCTGACCGATGACGTCGCCGACGCGGTAATCGCTCTCAATGAACAGATTTCCCGGAACAACGCGGTGATTGAGACGGGCAAGAGGGCCTCCACCCTGTCATTGGACAGGCTGCATGTTTTAACCCGCGTGTCCGGCGTATTGGAGGAGTATAAGGCACTGTTTGCCGCTAGCGGTGCCGAATACGGCAAGGAGGCTTTCTCAAAAATCAAGGCGGACTTCGACCGCCGTGTGGCCGAGCTAAAGGAGCAGGTCAAAACCGTCAGGGACAAAATGAGGAACCTTTATCTCTTCTGCGACGGCACCTTCGGCAAGAGTCAGGAGATGATTATTCTGGAAACGGAACTGACCATCAACCAATACGCCTCCCGCTTTATCAGCCGCTACGGTTCCGAGGAATACTTCGCCCATAATCAGGATTTGCTGTTCTACGAGCGCCAGCTGGAAATTATAAATGAGCTGGAAAATCTGGGGATTTAGCGGCTAAAGCGAAAAAGAAAAAACCGCAACAATTCGGCGTTCTTAATTGTTTTATCAGCGGAACAATTACTTTTTTCAAGGAGAGTGATTCTTTGTTTTCATAGGTTGAAATTCACAGCTGCTTTTCTTTTGATGAGCATTTGCGCGTGAAGAACGCACTGGTCAGCGAGAATATACCCATAAAAGAAAAATTCCACTCAATCCGCGGAAGATTAGGGAGAAATACCATAATGAGGGGCAGTCCCTTCGTTATCAACACCGCCGGAATAGATCCGTTGCAACAACAGTACATAATACACAAAGACCGTGCCGAAGAAGCCCGTTATCTGTTAAACAAAATTAGGAAATCATAATGTTGACAAGGAGCGATATTGTAAGGAGCAGGCTGCCCTATGGGTGCCCGCTCCTTTTTTGACCACTGTCCATTTCCTATTAAAGAAGTCCAGTATCCCCTGAGGAATTTTTGTTGCATATAATGGTGCAAAACAGCCCCTGTTGCGGGCTAAGGGTGTAGGAGGGATTTTATGACTATATTGGAGCCCGACTATAACTGGGCGTTCAACCCCGGCAACAGAACCAGAACCTCATATCTTATTCTGCATCATGCGGCCGCGAGTTCGGCAAGCCCCATGGATGTTCACAACTGGCACCTCGCCCGGGCCTGGGCGGGAATCGCCTATCATTATTACGTGCGCAAAGACGGGAGCGTTTACCGGGGCCGCCCTGAAAACTGGATTGGCGGCCACACCGCCGACTATAACAACAACTCTATAGGCATATGTTTCGAGGGTAATTTTGAAACGGAGGAAATGCCCCGGGTCCAGATGGATTCGGGCCGGCGGCTGGTATCCGATATCCTGAAAAGGTATCCGAGCCTCACAGTATTGGGGCATAAGGACTTAAACGCCACTGCCTGTCCGGGAAAAAACTTTCCTTTCGAATATATCACCTCGCCAGCGCAGCCTGTTGAGCCCAATGAACAGCGATATAAGACTGTGGAGGAGGTTCCGCAATGGGCCAGGCCCACTGTGGAAAAACTCATAGGAAACGGCAGTCTCATAGGCACGGGAAACGATTTGGACCTGTCCCATGACATGGTCAGAATACTTGTTATATGCGACAGAAACGGACTTTTTAAGGAGGACACATGAAGATAATAAACAATCTTGCCGCTCTGGTTAAGGTCAAAACACTTGTTACCCTTGCGCTCATAACCGTATTTTCGATCCTGGCAATCAAAGGCAGCATCTCCCCCGACAACGTGACAAATGTGGTTTTAATGGTTATCTCCTTCTATTTCGGAACCCAAATGGAAAGAGAATAACCTGCGCCTAATGCCAAAAAAACCGCGACTTCTTTCAAAAAAGGCTGCGGTTTTTTTATCGTTGTCCAATTGTGGTATTCTATGCTATACTATGAGAATAAAAAAACATAAATTGTGACGGGGGAAACGAATATGAAACTTACATTCCTGGGTGCGGCTCACGAGGTCACGGGAAGCTGTACGCTTATTGAGGGGGGCGGAAAATACGGCCTTGTGGACTTTGGCATGGAGCAGGGCAAGGACATTTTTGAAAACCAGCCCCTGCCGGTGGACCCTGGGATTATAGACTTCGTTCTCCTCACCCATGCCCACATCGACCACTCTGGAAATATACCCCTGTTATATAAAAACGGGTTCAAAGGGACCATATATTCTACGGAAGTCACATACAATTTATGCAGCATTATGCTCCGCGACAGCGCCCATATCCAGATGTCCGAGGCAGAATGGCGCAACCGGAAATCCAAACGTTCCGGCGCGGGAGAATATCAGCCTGTTTATACCATGGAAGACGTGGAAGGCGCCTTAAAATGCTTTCGCCCCTACCCCTACAATAAGATGATTAAAGTAGCCGAGGGGGTGGAAATCCGTTTCCGGGACATCGGGCACCTTTTGGGCTCTGCCTGCATTGAGGTCTGGCTCACCGAGGGCGGCGAGACTAAGAAAATTGTTTTCAGCGGCGATGTCGGTAACATCGACCAGCCGATAATCCGGGACCCGCAAATAATTCCGGACGCCGACTATGTGGTTATTGAGGGCACTTATGGTGATCGCCTGCACGGCGAAAGGCCGGACTATATCGGCGCCCTGGCCGGCTTTATTCAGCGCGCCCTGGACAGGGGCGGCAACGTTGTCATCCCCTCCTTTGCCGTAGGGCGCACGCAGGAAATACTGTACTTCATCCGGGAAATCAAAGAAAAGGGCTTGATACGGGGCCATGGTAACTTCCCCGTATATGTGGACAGCCCCCTGGCCATAGAGGCCACCTCCATTTTCCAGCAAACCGGCCCCCACTATTTTGATAAGGAGACCACAGACCTCCTGCTCAAGGGTATAAATCCACTGGTATTCCCCGGATTGAAAATCTCCGTTTCCTCAGAGGAATCCAAGGCCATCAACGTTGACACCACCCCCAAGGTGATTATCTCCGCCAGCGGCATGTGCGAGGCAGGGCGCATACGCCACCACTTAAAGCACAATCTCTGGCGGCCGGAAAGCCTTATCCTTTTTGTGGGATATCAGGCGGCAGGCACTCTGGGCCGCATCATATACGACGGCGCAAAGAGCGTTAAGCTCTTCGGGGAAACCATAGCCGTAAATGCGGAAATCGCCGCCCTGCCGGGAATCAGTGGCCATGCGGACAAGATTGGGCTTATCAACTGGCTGGCGGGATTTGAGAAAAGACCGAAAATGGTATTCGTAAATCACTGCCAGGACGAGGTCTGCGATATATTTGTCAACACATTGGAAAAGGAACATAACTACATAGCCTTTGCCCCCTACAGCGGCACCAGCTTTGACCTCATCCTGGGAAGACCCATTACGATTACCGAGGGCATACCCATCAGAAAGACTGTTAAACCCAAGACGCCCACCGCCTTTGAGCGGCTGGTGGCAGCCGGAGAGCGGATTATGTCCGTGATTTACTCCTGCGAGGGCATGGCGAACAAAGAACTGATAAAATTTGCCAAGCAGTTGGATCATCTTTCCGACGCCTGGCAGCGGTGATTTTTTATGAAACTCTATTTAAAAGGACACGATTATCGCTACGCGGTGGAGCAGATACTGCTGACCCTGTTCCCGAAAGAGAGGCCGGAATATCCCGGCGGCCCCCCTCAGGGCGAGAGGGCGGAAATCAGCCTCCACAGGGGAAAAACTTACGTCACCGCTGTCTGCCGGCTCCATCTGGGCGGCAGGGTTCATTCAGGCTCTGCCCGGATTTCGCGGGCCGCCCTTACCGATAATCTGACGGAAAACCGCCTGCTCCAGCGTATAATAAAGCTGTCCTTCTACAGGGCGGGAATGCAAGCCGGTATTCCAAAACCCGTCTGGGGCGCCCTGACGGGAATACGCCCCGGCAAAATAGTTACTGCCTATCTGGAGAAGGGCATGTCCGAGGCGGCGGCCCTGTCCAGGTTTTCCCGGGAATACGACGTATCCAGGGAAAAGGCCCTCCTGTGCCTGGAAACGGCCAGGGCGGGGATTCGTGTAAAGGAGGGCCTCACGCCGAAAGATATCTGCCTTTATATAGGCATACCCTTCTGCCCCTCCCGCTGCGCCTACTGCAGCTTTGTCAGCCTTGCGGTGGAGAAAAGCATGAAGCTTATTTCCCCCTTTCTCGAAGCCCTTTACAAGGACATTGAGGCCACGGCAAAGGTCGTCAGAGAGCTTGGGCTGAGGGTAATTTCCGTCTATATTGGAGGAGGAACCCCCACCACCCTCTCGGCGCGGCAACTGGACGAGCTCTGCGCCAAACTGGCGAAGGCCTTTGACCTGTCCGCCCTGAGGGATTATACCGTTGAGGCGGGGCGGCCCGACACCATCACGAAGGAAAAGCTGGAGGTCATCTGCCGCCACGGGGTAAACCGGGTGAGCGTCAATCCCCAGACCATGGAGGACTCCGTCCTGGAGGCCATAGGCAGAAGGCACACCGCCGCCGATATTGTAAAGGCCCTTGAGAAGGTGCGGATGTTTTCGGCTCTTACGGTGAACATGGACCTCATTGCCGGGCTCCCGGGGGATACTCCGGAGGGTTTCGGGCGCAGCCTTGACCGGGTCCTGGGCCTGTCCCCCGAAAACATCACCGTCCACACCCTCTCCCTGAAAAAAGGGTCAAGAATAATGCTGGAGGGCGCCGCCCTGCCCCCGGCGGAAGATGTGGGCGTTATGCTGAAATGCGCTCAGGAAAAGCTGCAGTCCGCCGGTTATGCCCCCTATTACCTCTACCGTCAGAAGTTCATCTCCGGGGGTTTTGAGAACGTGGGCTGGGCCAAATCGGGGTTTGAAAACCTATACAACATATGTATAATGGAAGAGCTGTGCAGTATAATTTCAATGGGCGGCGGCGCCTCAACCAAGCTGGTTACCGGCACCGGAAGAATAGAGAGAATTTTTGCACCCAAGTATTCCTACGAATATATCAGCAATATAGATAAAGTAATATCTGATAAGATAAAGATAAAGGAGTTTTATGATGGCCTACAATCTTAGCGAAATAAACCACAGGGCAAAAACCGACCCCAAAGGTTTTATTGAAGAATGTGACGCCATATACCACCAGAAAATCGTAAAGGCTGCCGATATGATAATCGAAAACCGGAAGCAGAGCCCCATTGTGCTCCTTTCGGGCCCTTCCGGCAGCGGAAAGACCACTACGGCCATGAAAATCGAGGAGGAGCTTGGCCGCAGAGGGATAAAAACCCACAGTATAGCCATGGACAACTATTTCCGCTCCTTTCCCGACGGTTCCGGCCCCCGGACTCCCGAGGGCGAGCTGGATTTGGAGTCCCCCAAATGCCTTGACATGGACCTTCTCAACGAGCATTTTGACCTCCTGAGCCAGGGAAAGCGCATTTATGTGCCCAAATACGAGTTTTCCAGGCAGATGCGGATTATCGAACCTTCCAAATCCCTGCGCCTGGGAAAAGACGACATTGCCATTTTTGAGGGCATACACGCCCTGAATGACGAAATCACCGACACCCATCCGGAGGCTTTTAAACTGTATATAAGCGCCCGCTCAAATGTTGTGGACGGTGAAAACGTTGTCTTTAAGGGAACCTGGATGCGCCTTGTGCGTCGTACCGTCCGTGACCACCTTTTCCGCGGCTCCATACCGGAATACACTTTAAAACTCTGGGCAAATGTCCGCAGGGGCGAGAAAAACTACATCTCGCCCTACACGGATAAGGCTGATCTTATGTTTGACTCCTCTTTCCCTTATGAGGTGTGCGTTTTGAAAGACATGGCGAAGGAGCTGTTTGAAACCATACCCGAAGGCATTGAGCGTTACGAGAAGCTCCGCGGCATCATTCCCGCCTTTGAGCTTTTCGAGAGCATTGACCCCTCGCTGTTGCTCCCCGATTCCCTGCTTCGCGAGTTTATCGGCGGGGGCATATACGAATATTAATTTTATGCATCCTTTAATTCTGGAGGAATAAAAATGTCCACAAAAATTGAATATTATTTTAAAAAACCGGAGCGCTTCCCTTTTCCGGATTTTTTCGATGGCATTACCGAAACCTATGAGATTCTTGCCCGGGCAATAACCTACCTGAAAAAACTGCTGGTTGAGCCCGACGTGAGGGAAAACCACGGTGAGGTCCGGGGCAATAGTCCCAACCTCCACGGCAACTACTACATCGGAGAAGGCACGGTCATATATAACGACGTCACCATAATAGGCCCCGCATATATAGGCAGAAACTGCGAGATTATGCCCGGGGCAGTTATCCGTCCCAATACAATTATCGCGGACGGCTGCTCCGTGGGCCATGGCAGTGAGGTCAAACGCTGCGTCATGTTCGGCGGTTCAAAAGTGGCCAGCCTTGCCTTTGCCGGCGACTGTGTTCTGGGCGCTAGCGCCAGAATCGGCAGCGGCGTAATCACCGCAAACCGAAAATTCGACCAGACCAACGCCACAATAAAGGTAAAGGGCGAAAAAATCGACTTGGGGGACAGCTTTTTCGGCTGTATCCTGGGGGACAACTCAAGGCTGGGGGCAAATGCTGTGACCCAGCCCGGCACCCATATCGGGCCCAATACGTGGATATATCCCCTGACAAATGTCCGGGGCTTTATTCCCGCCTGCAAACGCGTTTATCATGAGCGCTCCGTTGTTATGGAAGAAAACGAAATAATAGAGCTGAAGCCCTGAGGTAAACTGTCATGCTGGAAACAATTCAATCTGTGGATAGCGCTATCCTCCTGTTTATTCAAAATAATCTTCGCATCGGAGTTCTGGATTTCTTTTTCAGGGCAATGAGCTTTCTGGGCGACGGGGGAACCATCTGGATAATTACGGCTGTAATTCTGCTGCTTTTCAACAAAACGAGGAGAGGCGGCCTTGACCTTGCCCTTTCCCTCCTAATTGCGGCCGTTATCTGTAACCTGGTCATAAAGGATATTGTCGCAAGGCCGCGCCCCTATTCCACCATAGAAGAACTGGAAATACTGGTTAAACCTTTAAGCTCCTACAGCTTTCCTTCGGGGCATGCCTGCTCCAGCTTTGCCTCCGCAACGGCAGTCTTCCTTGCCTTCCGGAAACAGGGGGGCGCGTGGGCCTTCCTGCCCGCCTCTCTCATCGCCCTAAGCCGGATTTACGTTAGGGTACACTATCCCACCGACGTGCTGGCCGGAGCGGTCCTGGGGGCATTGGTCGCCCTTGCGGTGTATAAACTGAGCCGAAAATTCATCAAATCCGACCTGACTATCAGAAACAAATAAAAAACAGCACCGTCATGAAACGGTGCTGTTTTGCTCCTTTTTGATTTTACTCTGCCTTGGCCGCTTTTCTCTGTATGAGCTTAACCACTTCAACAATGGGAATTACGCAAGCCGCAAGGAGCAGCGCGACTACAAACTCAAAAGCATTGATGTGCGCCAGGCCAAAAGCTTTGGAAAGGAAGGGTATATATATGACCGCGGAGGTGAGGGCCAGGCTTGCCAGGGCGCCAACGCTCAGGATGGGATTTCTTGTCTTGATATTGAGTATGCTCCCGCGCTGCGAGCGCATGTTAAAACTGTGGAATATCTCCGCCATGTTCATTGTAAGGAATGCCATTGTGGTGCCGTCAATACTGTTGGTCGCCTCCCAAACGCCGGTTTCAATATAGTGTCCTACGAAGAAGGCTATAAAGGTAAGAACGGCAACCATGACACCCTGATACGCCACATCCACGCCCATGCCCTCGGCGAAAATTCCGGCCTTGGGGTCACGGGGCTTGCGCTTCATAATGTCATCTTCCGCTTTTTCCGTTCCCAGCGCAAGGGCAGGAAAACAGTCGGTGATCAGGTTAATCCACAGCAGGTGAACGGGGCCCAGAATTGTAAATCCCATTAGGGTTGCGCCAAAGATGCAGATTACCTCGCTCATGTTTGAGCCAAGGAGGAACTGGATTGACTTGCGGATGTTGGCGTAAATACGCCTGCCTTCCTCAACCGCGCCCACTATTGTGGCAAAGTTGTCGTCGGCCAGAACCATATCCGCCACATTCTTGGTAACGTCGGTTCCGGTAATGCCCATGCCCACGCCAATGTCCGCGGATTTAATGCTGGGGGCGTCGTTAACGCCATCGCCGGTCATTGCAGTGACAAAGCCTGCCTTGCGCCACGCTTTGACAATACGGACCTTATGCTCCGGCTGGACTCGCGCGTAAACATTGATTTCCTGGAATACCTGCTCAAACTCCTCGTCGCTCAGCTCGTTGAGCTGAGAGCCTGTAATGGCCTCGTTATCTCTGTTGAGAATGCCGAGCTCCTTGGCAATGGCACGGGCCGTGTCTATGTGGTCACCGGTAATCATAATGGGACGGATGCCGGCGGTGCGGCACTCTTCTATCGCGTCCTTTACTTCGGGGCGGACAGGGTCAATCATGCCAGTCAGGCCAATAAAGCAGAGGTTTTGCTCAAGGGTTTCGGCACTGTAATCTGCGGGCTCGGTTTCATGGATGCGCATTGTAGCCATGAGAACCCGAAGAGCCCTGTTGGCCATTTCCTTATTGGCTTTAAGAATTTCTTCCTTAACGGCATCGTTAATAGGCAATATCTGGCCGCCACGCAGGTAATGAGTACATTTCTTCAAAACCTCATCGGGCGCGCCCTTTGTGTACTGGACTATGCCCCTTTGAGTCCTGTGGACGGTGCTCATCATTTTTCTGCTGCTGTCAAAGGGGGCTTCCCCGATTCTGGGGGCTTTTTTCTTCAGGTCGTCCTTATGAAGGCCAAGGCTGTAAGCGTAGTTTACCAGCGCAGCCTCCGTCGGCTCGCCGACTACTTTGCCCTCCGCGTCAAAGTCTGCGTCGCAGCAAAGAGCCATGGCTTCGGCCAGAAGCTTTTCGTTGGAAGAATAATGGTCCACAACGGTCATCTTGTTCTGGGTAAGAGTGCCGGTTTTGTCAGAGCAGATAATCTGGGCGCAGCCCAGGGTTTCAACGGCCGTTAGCCGGCGGATAATAGCATTCCGCTTGCTCATATTTGTAACGCCCATTGACAGGACAACCGTTACGACCATAGCCAAACCTTCAGGTATGGCGGCAACTGCCAGGCTGACGGCAATCATAAAGCTGTTGAGCAAACTGTCGAAAGTAAATCTTCCCTCACGAAGGACACCGACAACAAAGATTACAACGCATATGCCGAGGACCAGATAAGTCAGAATCTTGCTCAGCTCGGCAAGCTTAATCTGCAGGGGAGTCTGGCCTTCCTGGGCCTGTGAAAGTGCGTCGGCAATTTTGCCCATCTCCGTATCCATGCCGGTAGCGGTTATAACGACCTTTCCGCGGCCGTAAACAACGGTGCTGCCCATGTAAACCATGTTTGCCCTGTCGCCCAGGGGCACATCGCTGCTGTTTTTCAGTTTCATGATGTCTATAAACTTGTTTACGGGCACGCTTTCACCCGTAAGGGCGGCTTCCTCAACGGACAGGTTAATGCTTTCGATTATACGCCCGTCTGCCGGAACGGCGTCGCCGGCCTCCAGAAGAACAATGTCTCCCACCACAAGGTCCTCGCTGCGGATTGTCTTAATGCGGCCGTCCCGCAGGACGCGGCTTGTTGCCGCCGACATTTCCTGAAGCGCCTCAATGGCATGCTCCGCCTTGTTCTCTTGATAAACGCCCAAAACAGCGTTTATAATCACAACCGCAAGAATAATTATTGCCTCGAAAATACCTTCATCTTGTATTACCGAGGTTACGCCGGAAATGGCCGCAGCCACGATAAGTATGATTATCATGGGGTCCGCCATTTGAGCAAGCAGTTTCTTAAGCAAAGAATCCTTCTTCGGCTCTGCCAGCTTGTTCTTGCCGCTTTCCGCTAAGCGCCGCTCTGCCTCCGCTGATGTCAGTCCCTGCCGGCTGCTCTTTGTGGCCTTAAGGACGGCATCAATACTTTCGGTGTAGTGCTTCATACTTTGCCCCTTTCTGAAGGTTATATTTATATGGCGTATTTATGGCCAAACACGGCTTTTCCCGCAACATTAAAAAAACTCATGGATAGACCAAGGCCTATCCATGAGTCTGGTCATTTAATACAAGCCAGGCAATAATCTGCCATGATGTTGACTTGTCACGGATATACCCGCTGACTACTCCCCCACGGAAAAGAATAGCAAATATATATTATCATCCACCTTTAACTTGTGTCAAGACATTACTTTTTACGGGAATAGTCAAACATTGTTATAAAAAACTTCATCTGTTATAAATGCCATAAAACTCTGTTAATATACCGATTGCATGCTATAATATAGATGCTATTCTAACCGGAGTGAGGGGTTTTTATGGACCAGACTAAGATTGTAAATTATTGCGGAGGCCTTTCAAAGAGCCTGTCCATCATTGTTTTGGACGAGGTGGGCTCCACAAACGATGAAGTAAAATCCCGGGCAACGGACGGCAAAGATTGGGTTATCATAGCCAGAAGCCAAACCGCCGGAAGAGGAAGGCTCGGCCGCAGTTTTGACTCCCAAAGAGGGGGCCTGTATCTAAGCCTTAGTTACAGGCCGGACAGGCCGTTGGAACAATCACTGCATTTAACGGCGATGGCCGCATTAGCAATTTGCGACGTTGTGCAGAAATTATGCAACATAAAAGTGGAAATTAAGTGGCCCAATGACCTTCTTCTGAATAATAAGAAGTTCTGCGGCATATTAACAGAGGCCGCTTTTAACGGCGACGGTTATTTTATCGTAACGGGCATAGGCATAAACTTGGACAACCCCCTGCCCCCGGAGCTTACGGAGGCTACCACGCTCAGGGAGGCCTGCGGTTTTTCTCCTGAGCCTGAACTTTTGGCGGCGGAGGTAATTAAACAAATATATCAAATCTTTGCCGGCGCCTATCGCAATAAAGCGCGGCTAATCCAAAGATATAGAATGAACTGCGCCACCATCGGGAAAAAAGTCCTTGCCACTGCAGACGGCGCTCCGGTCGAAGGAATTGCTGTGGGAATAAACGAAAATGCCGCCCTCCTTGTACAAAAGGAAAACGGCAGTATCGTAACCATTTTTTCCGGGGAAGCGACTCTAAAAAGGGAATAGTTTATTTAATTCCTTTTAGTTTGCCCATTAGGATGCCCCAGAGCTCGATAATCTTAAACTTTAGTATATAGCCTTCATTTTCTTCGGTTATTAGGGAAATATCGTCCAAATCCAGGCCGCTTATTTCCGCCGCTTCCACCTGGGCCACAGAAAAGCAAAGGGGCGGAAAGACCACACACCACCAGTTTTCCCCCTTACCCTCCCCCAATATAACCCGGAGAGAGTCATATTCGCCTGCCGGCAGGGAAAAGCCTTCATACACCCGGGTGGGATAGTATTCACGGCCAAGCGTCACGGATACATCGCAATCCCTGCCGCGGCTTTCAAGGAACTGCTTTGTGGCAGCCTCAAGCTCCGGCAAAAACTGCTTAATTGTTGCTCTCGCGTCTATTACATTGTCCCTGCCTTCAAGGACAGGCTCCAGAGCCGATATTACCTGATTTCTAACCTCCAGCTTCAAAGCCTGGTCTTCTTGGGAATTTGAAGATGCGATTACATGGAGCCTAATCATTTTGCCTGCCAATTCATGCTGCTCCCTTTGCGCCCACATACCGGCGCACAGGGAAATACATAAAGCCAAAAGCAGGGCAAGCTCCCATTTCCTGATTTTATTGTTTTTATAAACGTGTGATTTCACTAAAAATACCGCCTTACTATGTAACTCCTGGTCATAGTATGGACGGTATTTTCACTTTTTAAACAACTTTAAGGCGATTTACTGGTTTTGTCAAAAAACAATCCGGATATTCCGTCTTTAGCGTCTGATAGGCTTCCCTGGCTTTTTCATAGTTTTCAAAAACTCCAAAAACGGCAGAACCCGTACCGCTCATTGTTACGCCAAGGGCATTGTAATTCAGAATCTGGTTCTTGACCAGATGAATATCCTCATACTGGCGGGGCATTACGTCTTCAAAAACATTATACATGCGGACCGCCACCCCCCGCAAATCCCCCTTTTCCAGAGCCTGCACCAGTCCGTCCGTATCGGGCCGGCAGCGGGTTTTGCAACAATCGTACCTTTCAAAAACCTCCGGCGTTGAAATAGAGAACGGCGGTTTGCAGATTACTATGTGACAATCCGGCATGGGGGGCAAATCAGTTAAGATATCGCCTCTTCCTTCAGCAAATACCGTTCCTCCGGCTACGCAAAAGGGAACATCGGAACCAAGTTTTTCGGCAATTTTCTCAAGCTGCCTGCGGCTTAAACCTGCGCCGGTGAGAGTGTTTAACCCCCTCAACACAGCCGCCCCGTCACTGGAGCCGCCTCCTAATCCCGAACCCACGGGTATACGCTTAAAAACGCGGATGTTTGCCCCTGCACCTGTCATGCCCGTTTCGGCAAAAAAGGCTTTGGCGGCCTTTACCGCAATGTTCCGTTCGTCATTAGGAAGGTAGGGCAGATTGGACTGGGCCTTTACAGCGCCGTCATTGGTGAGTTTAATTAATATGTCATCACACAGCTGAACGCTTTGCATAATGGTTTTCATGCTGTGATAGCCATTATCCATCCTGTCCAGCACATCAAGGGACAGATTCAGTTTTGCATAGGCATGTGTTAGAATTTCCATAAGCATCCAATTCCGGTCCCCAAATGCGGACTTATAATTCGAACAGCAATGGCATAAGGTCGGTGCCGGCCTGCAGGCACATTCCTTTTTCACCGTTCTTTTCTGTGTAGGGCAAGCCGCTGCCCTTCCGGATGCGGCTGTCATAGATAAGGAAAGGCACAGGATCCCCGTCATGCAGAAGCGATTCGGTTAATGTCTTATGGTCCGAGAGTATGAGCATGCGTAAATCCTCCCCCGCCTCCTCCAGCCCCCGCAAAAGAGGGGCCACAACCCGGCTGTCCAGCCATTCGATGGCCTGGAGTTTTCCTTTTAAATCTCCATTATGAGTACACTCGTCCGGGCCCTCCAGGTGAACGGCGACAAAATCATGGTCCTTCAATGCGTCCAGAGCGCCCTGCACCTTGCCTTCATAGTTAGTTTCAAGCTCGCCTGTCGCGCCGGGTATATGTATTACATCAAGCCCGATCAGGCCGGCTATGCCGTGGCAGAGGGGAACGGCACTGATAACGGCGCCGGCGCGGCCGTATTGCTCCTTAAAGTTCGGCAGCTCCGCGGCGGTTCCCTCAGCCCAGAACCATATGGAGTTGGCGGGCAGTTTTCCCTTTGCCTTGCGCTCTTCATTTATCGGGTGATGCTCCAAAAGCTCATTGGCTTTGGCCATGATCTCGGTAAGCACATCCCCAACGGGATTGCCCGCGGGCAGATTGTCCCCGACCCTTTCGTTAATATGGTCGTGGGGAGGTATCAGCTGCAGCCCTCTGATATCCGTAGATTTCATCACTACAATATGCCGATAGGACTTTGCGGGATATATTTTCATGCCTGCCTTTTCAGCCAACCGGGAGAATTCCGGATGAGCAAACAGCCAGTTTACAAGCTCCATTGCCTCCTGCCCGCCGATTCCACCGGCGCTGTGGGACAATATGGTTTTGTCCATAAAGTCCCCGTCTTCCGAAATCGTTATGTTGTTGCAGCGGAACGCCGCATCTCCCGGGTTAAGGAAAATCCCCTGGGCAGCCGCTTCCAAAGGAGCGCGACCGGAGTAATATTTATTAGGGGAACAACCGAAAATAGACATAATGGCAACGTCGCTTCCCGGCTGGAACTCGACAGGGCAGTTTCTAACATTACCTAATATGCCTTGAGCGGCAAGCCTGTCTATGGTGGGAATGCTGGCATGTTCCAGAGGGGTTTTGCCGTTAAGAGCCGCTAAAGGATTATCCGCCATCCCGTCTCCGATAACAAGTATATATTTCATATCTAAGTCTGCCCTTCCTGTTTTATCTATCGTTTTTTCTATTTAAATGAAACATATAGGGATAAATTTTTTAGAGAATTACAGGTATTATACCCTATAAAAAACTTTTTTTAAAGTCGTATTTATTAAATCTGCGGCAAAGCAGCATAATAGAAGAATTATAATAGAAAACTTTTATATTTCGTCTTCTTTACGCTATGAAATCCAAAAAACAGGCTGCAAGCCACAAGACTCACAGCCTGTCTCAATCCCTGTGCAAAGCTGAATCCTTCCGTCCGATGCCTAACAGTTATATGCCCTGCGGAAACATTCTTCAATAAGTTCTTTTTCCTTGACTCCTTCGTGGAGTTTCCCCTTTCCAATGTAGTAGGTAGGTACGTAATAATAATCGTACTCGGCCGCAATTGCAGGTTCCTTCTTTTCGTCTATCATTTTTAACGGCACCTGTTTATACTCCGGATGCTCCTGAAAAATCTCTTCATGCCATTTGAGCGCCCTTTCGCAAAAGGGACAGCCCCTAAAATAAAACATGGTTAATTCTTTCATAGCTCTAATCCCCGTCCTTTGTTTTTATTATTTGCAATGATCCCTATAAAAAATTGCTTGTTAATTTTTAGATTTTAACCCAAATATATGCTTGCGTCAACCATTCTTTTGGAGTATACTTACACTCACATAACTATTATACGGTTAAGTCAGATGGCATGCCGGGCACCTGTCTCAACAGCGCAAATAATTGGGCAGTCATCCGCAAAACAATAAAGGAGGTACAATATGTCGTTTGTCGAGCTTAATTCAAAGAAATTTACCGAGGCCCTTGCCTCAAAATCTGCAGTGCCGGGCGGCGGTGGTGCCTCCGCCCTTGTTGGAGCTGTGGGTGTCGCCCTTGTAAGCATGGTAGGAAACCTCACCGTAGGCAAGAAAAAATATGCCGACGTTGAGGGCGAAATATACGCAATTCTTGGCAAGGCCGAGGAAATTCGGCTGGAGCTCCTGCGTCTTATTGATGAGGACGCCGCTGCGTTTGAGCCTTTGTCCCGGGCATATGGCATACCCAAAGACGATCCGTCCAGGGCGCAGATTATGGAAGACGCTCTGAGGCTTGCCTGTTCCGTCCCTCTAAAAATAATGCGCACGGCCTGCAAGACCATCGAGCTCCATGAGGAGCTGGCGGATAAGGGCAGCGCTTTGGCAATATCCGACGTAGGAGTTGGCGTGGTTTGCTGCAAGGCCGCTCTCCAGGGCGCCAGCTTTAATGTCTTTATCAACACCAAGTTTATGACAGACAGAGCATATGCGTTCACCGTGGAGGCGGAGGCCGATGAGATGCTTACGAAATACTGCGCCATGGCGGACCAAATCTACGCAAAGGTTATGAACCAAATTAGAAAATAACGGATAAGGCCGCCACTTTAAGTGGCGGCCTTATATGACGGGTGAGAGCTGCCGCAATGCGGCAGCTCTCATTTATTTGCTATTCCTCGTCCTCATCTTCTTCGTCGTCTTCGTATTCGCACTCGTATTCGGAGTCAAGGTCGAACTCGAGGGTTTCCCCGCAGTTGGGGCATTTGATGGCTCCCAGTTCCAGAACGTCTTCATCTATAGTTATTTCATTCTCGCAGGCAGGACAGCAGACTTCAAAGAAAATAGGCTCATCATCGTCATGGTCACAGCAACAGTCGTCATAGTCGTCGTCATACTCGCCGTATACGATGTCCTCAACTTCCGCCAGGTCGTCGCTAATCTCGTCAATTTCCTCGCCCAGATCCAGCGCATTTTCCTCCAAATCCTCAATATCCAAAGCCAAATCCTCCAGAATATCGATGATTGTGGAAAACAGCTTTCCCTCTTTGGTTTCGGTATCAAGTTCCATCCCCTCGGCCAATCCCTTTAGATAAGCTACTTTTTCAGATATGGTCATGATAACGCCTCCTCTTTCGTATTATGTTCAATTCAAATAGTTTTAACCTTTTGCCCTCTCAATATATTCGCCTGTACGGGTATCTATGCGGATGCGCTCGCCGGTGTTAATAAACAGAGGCACCTTGACTTGTGCGCCCGTTTCAAGGGTAGCAGGCTTGGTGGCGTTGGTGGCAGTGTTGCCGGCAAAGCCAGGCTCGGTCTCCGTAATCTCAAGCTCTACAAAGGTGGGAGGGTCAACGGCAAAAACCTTACCTTTGTATGAGCTGATGATGCACACCATGTTTTCTTTTACAAAACGGAAGTTGTCTCCGAGAATGCTCTTGTCAATAGGAACAAGTTCATAGGTATCCGGATCCATAAAATAATAGAGATCGCCGTCGTTATAGCTGTATTCCATGTTCTTGCGGTCAATATGGGCAGTTTCAAATTTTTCGGTGGGGCTGAAAGAGGTCTCCACTATTGCGCCTGTAATAACGTTTTTCATTTTGGTCCGTACAAAGGCAGCGCCTTTTCCGGGCTTAACGTGCTGAAACTCCACAACCTGCATAACCTGCCCGTCCAATTCAAAGGTTACGCCGTTTTTGAAATCTCCTGCAAAAATCATAATAGGTGTCCTCCTATGTTAAAAATCGAATGTATTGGCAAATAATTTTACACTATCATACCTGTTTTGGCAAGAAACTTTTAAAGTATCAGCAATTCTTTGGCGGTTTTTGTTATATTTTCCGCCCCCCGCTCTGTCAGATACAGTACATCCTCTATTCTTACCCCGAATTTTCCGGGTATGTATATGCCCGGTTCCGCGGATATGACAGCTCCCTCCGGCATCTCCCTTTTGGCGCCCGGGGCGGCGTTGGGGCTCTCGTGGACTTCCAGGCCCAGGCTGTGCCCAAAGCCGTGGCCGAAATATTTGCCATACCCCGCCTCCTCTATAACCTTCCGGGCGGCAGAGTCTATTTCTTCGCCGGATACACCTGCCCTTGCGGCAGATATGCCCGCTTCCTGGGCCGCCAGCACCACTTCATACACCCGGCGCATATCATCGCATGCGCTGCCCACAGCCACAGTCCGGGTCATATCGGTGCAATAGCCGTTCTTTACGCAGCCAAAATCCATGGTCACGAAATCGCCTTTTTGTATCACCTCGTCACCGGGAACGCCATGGGGCATGCTGCTTTTTCTGCCCGCAACCACAATGGGGTCAAAGGAGTTGCCCTCCCCGCCGTATTTCAGCATACGGTAGGTCAGCTCCGCGGCAACCTCTCGCTCGGTGAGACCGGGCTTTATTATTCCCAGAACATCCTCAAAGGCCCGCTCCGCTATGGCCTGTGCGGCCTTTATATTCTCCAGTTCCTGCCGGCTCTTACTGGCGCGAAGCCGTTTTAGTATGGACTGGGATGGTATCAGTTTCATATCGAGCTTTTTTTCAAGATTTAAATATTCCGAGTAGCTGAGGCTGTCCTCTTCCGCACCCAGAGCCTTGATTCCGCAGTTGGTGACAATTTCCCGTATCCAGTGGATTATCCGCTTTTCTGTATGGGAAAGAAAGACTTCGGCGTCCCGAACCGTTTTTTCCGCCGCCTCAATGTAGCGCGAATCCGTGATGAAGAATGCCCAGTCCTTTGTGATAACCACAGCGCCGTTGGAGCTGTGAAAGCCTGTGGCATACAGGCGGTTTACCGGAGAAATAAGGAGCAGAGCGTCAATTTCCGCATTGGACATTTCGTTTCGTATCTTTTTTATGTTCGACATTTTACTACCTCAACTGAAAAACAGATACAGCGCTATTTCTCATGGGGTTTGCTTGCGTTTACTCCGTCGTTGCCGGAGTTTGTATATAATCCTGAAAGGCATCTCAAGGCCGTATCTGGCCGCCAAAAGAGGGTTTTTCAGGCTTAACGGGCGCACCAACACCGAAAACATCCCCGCCAGCCTGGCGCATAGCACGTCAGTATATATCTGGTCGCCGATAATGGCCGCCCTCTCCCGCGGAACCCCCTTCTCCTCCAGCACACGCTTTAGAGTTTTGGTAGAGGGTTTCCGAGCCTTTCCCACATAACCTACGCTTAGAGCCTTTGCAAAGATTTTGGGCCGCTGTCCCCTGTTGTTGGAGAGGATGTAAGGCTCAATGCCTTTTTTCCTGAAGCCTTCAATCCATTCCGACAACCGGGGATAAACCTTATTGTCCGAATATGGTGCAATGGTGTTGTCAACATCAATAAACAGCAGTAAAACGCCAAAATCTTTAAGCGTTTCGGCGCTGACGTCATATATGCTGTCCACCATCAGGTGCGGAACCGGCCAAAATTTCATGGCTCCACCTGAGCAAGGGCCTGCTCCACATCTTCAATAATGTCGGAGGCATCCTCTATGCCTACGGAAAAACGAATCATATCCGGCCCTACTCCCGCAGCGGCAAGCTCGCCGTCACTCAGTTGCCGGTGAGTGGTGCTTGCCGGGTGTAGAACACAGGTGCGGGCATCGGCTACATGGGTCACAATGGAGGCAAGTTTCAGGCCAGTCATAAAGTTCCCGGCGGCGGCCCTACCGCCTTTGAGACCAAAAGAGACAACCCCGCAGGAGCCGTTGGGGAGGTATTTTTTCGCCAGTTCATAGCTGCTGTTTCGGGGCAGGGACGGGTAGTTGACCCATGAAACCCTCTCGTGCCCCTCCAAATACTCGGCCAGGGCCAGGGCGTTTTTGCAATGCCGCTCCATGCGGAGATGGAGGGTTTCAAGACCAAGGTTTAAAAGGAAACTATTTTGTGGGGAAGGAGTACAGCCGAAGTCCCGCATTAACTGGACCGTGCACTTGGTTATAAAGGCCCCCTCCCTGCCGAACCTATCGGCGTACACCAGACCGTGATAACTGGGGTCCGGCGTGGTGAGGCCGGGGAATTTTGAGGCATGGGCCATCCAGTCGAATTTTCCCCCGTCAATTATGGCCCCGCCCAGGGCGGCGGCATGGCCGTCCATATATTTCGAGGTGGAATGAATCACAATATCCGCTCCCCATTCCAGAGGACGGCAGTTGACGGGTGTTGCAAAGGTGTTGTCTATTATCAGGGGCACGCCGTGGCTGTGGGCGGCCTTTGCAAAGCGCTCAATATCCAAAACGGTGAGGGCAGGATTGGCTATTGTCTCCCCGAAAACGGCCTTGGTATTCTCCCGGAAGGCTGCCTCAAGCTCTTCGTCGCTGCAGTCCGGCGAAACAAAAGTAAAATCTATACCCATGCGCTTCATGGTGACGGCAAACAGATTATAGGTCCCGCCGTATATGTTGGAAGAGGACACTACATGGTCTCCACAGGAGCAGATGTTAAAGATAGCCATAAAGGCGGCCGCCTGTCCCGAGGAGGTGAGCATTGCCGCCGTACCCCCTTCAAGGGCGCATATCTTGGCCGCCACATGCTCACTGGTGGGGTTTTGCAGCCTTGTATAGAAAAAGCCGGAGGCCTCCAAATCAAAGAGCCTGGCCATGTCCTCGCCGCTTCTGTATTTAAATGTGGTACTCTGAATTATAGGTATCTGCCGGGGCTCGCCGTTAGAAGGGCTATAACCCGCATGCACACATTTGGTTCCGAGTTTTGCCATGGAAAACCAGTCCTTTCATACAGGGTGCAGTTAACCCTGGGTTTATTAAACGACCCTTATGGGGTTTATTTCATAATTATTTCGGAATTTTTTGTCAGGGGCGCATAGAAATACAGGTTTTGGAATTTTGCCGGCTGTTCATTTATTTTCAGGCGTACGGCCTTCACCCCGTTCAGATCCGTAAGTGTTGCCACAAGAGCTTCCACAGCCAGCATTACGGATTCTTCATCCTCCCGGCTTGTGAAAAAGTCTTCCGTCAGCACCACGGTGCACACATTGTCTTTGGTCTCCGCCGAGAGAACTTTGTCTGTTTCGAAAAAAAGCTTTATATAGCCCGGTTCCGGTTCTCCATGAATAAGGGCCTGGATTGCCGTCATCTCCATGTTCAGGTATCCATCCCGCATGACTATGTGGGGTATGGCGGCAATGTGCTTGCCATCGGGCAGAGCCATATAGAGGTTAATATCCACTTCTCCCTTTGCGTCGGCAACGGGTCCTATGACCGTCTCGTTGCGGTCAAGGGGCTCTGCCAGGGACATGCTGTGATAGGTGTCCACCGTCTTGCCGTCAATAAGAATCTTTACCTCGTCCACACCGGACAGGGAGGTAAGAGAATTTACAATTGAATATATGGTCAGCCGCTCTCGTATTACGGTATCCGGCCTGTCTTGGTACAGGTGGTAGGAAAAATTCACTGTGCATAGGCCGTCCTCAGTATAGACCCACAGCATTTCCGTATCCTGCGGTATTAGGGAGAGCTTATTCTCGTCATTCGGCCCCCGCAAAAGCTCCTCTATTACGTAGCGCTCCAGATTGGCATCCTCGGTCATGGTGAGATTGTGGTACTCCGACAGGAGGTACCTGCCCTCCCGGTCCGCAAAATACAGGCGTATTTGCTTTTCATAGGGGTTTCTCTCCGTATCGTAAAGCAGCACATCATCCGCCGTCATGCCGACATTCTTCGCCTGCCCGTCCACGTACAGCGAGACGGCCTCCACCTCCTCCAAATCGCAGAGGGTCAGAGTAATGCAGTAGTCCACAACAGTCTTGTCTATGCCCTGCAGGCTGAGATACTCCCGGCTCATCTCCAGGGACAGTTGCCCGCTTTCCAGGGAGTAGGAGAGTATCTTCAGCTTTTGAGGCAGGCTGCGCTCCAAATCCGGGTCTTTTGGGGGCTCTTCCAGCGCTTTCATTGCGGCGTGGAGCCGGTCTGAACCGCTGGGTATGACCACCTTCTCGGCCCTGATAAGCTCCCCGTCATTTCTCAGGCTCCCGGTAACCACACGGTATACCTGAACCTCCACCCCGGCTACGCCCTTTTCGCCGCTATGGGAAGCGCAGGCAGCAAGAAGCGTCGCAACAATTATTATGAGAGCAGTAATTGTCCTTTTCATTTTTCCTGCTCCTCTCCGGGTTTATACAGGGGAAAGCAGACCCTGAATCGGGTACCGCCGGCTTCCCTGGACTGGATCTCCACCGTGCCTCCATGAAACCTTACGGCATCGTGCACTATGCTGAGTCCAAGGCCGCTGCCCCCGGCTTCCCGTGAGCGGGCCTTATCCACTCTGTAAAAGCGGGAAAAAACATAGGGCCTGTCCTCCTCCGGTATGCCTATGCCCGTATCGTCCACAATGAGAAATACCTTATCCTCAGCGGTGTACAGCAGAATGCGGACAGTGCCTCCGGGCAGGTTGTATTTGATTCCGTTTTCCGCAAGATTAAAGACGACCTGATAAATGTCGTCCTCGGCGGCGTAAATAAAACAGTTGTCGCTGAGATTTTTCTCCAGCTTTACGTTCCACTTTTCCGCCAGGGGAGCCAACAGGTGCATGGTACTCTCCACTACTTTCTTCACGTCAACGGCACTTCGTTCAGCCTGCTTTCCCTCGTCCAGGCGGGTAAGCGCAAGCAGCTTTTCGGTAATGCGCCGCAGCCTCTCCGCCTCGTTGCCTATGTCCGCCACAAATTCCCTCATGGTATCCTCATCCATATTGTCGCTCTGGACTATGCTGTCCCCCAGCAGCCGGATGGCGGCCAGCGGGGTTTTGAGCTCATGGGAAGCATCGGAAACAAAACGGCGCCTCAGCTCCTCCGTGTTTTCCAGCCGGTCCGTCAGGGCATTGAACTCCCAGCTCAGCTCCGCCAGCTCGTCGTTGCCCTTTACCGGCATCCTATAGCTGTATTCTCCCTCGCTCACTATGCGTACCGCCCGGACTATTTCCGTAATGCGGCGGGTCAGCGCGTTAGTTAAGAATAATACAAGCAGAAGCGACAGGGCACTGACGACAAATGAAATGCTGCCCAGTCTGCTCTGTATGCCGATGATGATTTCACCCTGCTGTTTATCGTATTCGTACAGGTAAATACTGCCGATAATGGTGCTGTGGCTCACCACGGGCATTGCCGTCCGGCTCATAAAGGCTCCGTCGGCAAATCTGGAAAAGAATACCACATCCCCGGATAAGGCGCGGCTTATCTCCGAAAACAGCGCGTACCTGCCGACGGCCGTGTCCACATTGGAAGTATCGTAGAGCACCTTCCCCGTATTGTCGGTGACGATAACCCGTGTAAGGGGCATTATATCCAACAGCTCCATAACCTTCTCCACGTCCCCCACCGTCAGGGTTTCCAGGGCAGAGAGAGAGGAGGAAATAACCATCGCCTGGCTTTGCAGGGTTTTCTGTTTGGAGGTAAACACCAAATCACGGGATACCATCAAGGGATAGGTGTTCAGAAGAATCAGAAGCAGCGCGATAAACGCAAAAAAGGTGGTGACGAATTTCAGCCGAACGCTGTATTTGATTTTCGGTTTATTATTAATGGTTTTATCCATCTCCAGCTCCAGCTCCAAATTCGGGACATAGGGATGAAAAAACTCTCATCCAACAATCCGTTGTCTTATCCGATATCAGTCTTTTTCAGCAAAATAATACCCTATACCCCATTTTGTTATTATACATTCGGGCTGAGCAGGATTTTTCTCCATCTTCTCCCTGAGCCTGCGAATATGGACATCCACTGTGCGTATGTCCCCCTGGTAATCAAATCCCCAGACCATATTAAGCAGGTTTTCCCTGCTGTAGACCTTTCCGGGATTTTTCATCAGAAGCTCAATCAAATCAAATTCCTTAACAGTAAGCTCCACAGGCTCCCCGTCCTTTTCGGCGCTGCGCCGCTCGGTATCTATGGTGATATATCCCCGGGTTATCCTGCCGCTGTTTTCAGAGGCGCTTTGTAAAATGGATCTGCGCAACAGGGCCCTGATTCTGGCTTTCAGCTCCAGTATGTTAAAAGGCTTGGTAAGGTAGTCGTCGGCACCGTATTCAAAGCCGAGGAGCTTATCCGTGTCCTCACTGCGGGCTGTAAGCATAATGATGGGCACGTTTGAAAACTCCCTTATTTTCATACAGGCGTTAAGCCCATCCAACTTGGGCATCATCAGGTCCAGAACAATAAGGTCATATTCACCCGTCTTGGCCATTTCCACTGCCGCCTCTCCGTCATAACAGGCGTCCACCTGATAGCCCTCGCTCTCAAGATTGAACTTTATCCCTTTGACCAGCAGTTTTTCGTCGTCCACGACCAGAATCTTCATATACTTTTCCCCCTAACAAGTTATGTGGTCCCGTATCTTTGCAAATATCCCTTCACCTATGCCTTTAACTTCCATAATATCTTCTATAAACTCAAAATCCCCGTTTTCGCGTCTGTATTCAACGATTCTCTCCGCCAGAACTTCGCCAATGCCTGGGAGGCTACAAAGCTCCTCAGCAGTGGCAGTGTTAATGTTCATCTTCGTCCCGTCGGGCTTGGAAGAGTCTTTCCCGGTGGCCTCAGGAGAAACGGAAGGAGAGACGGATGGCGCATCCCCGCCCTTAAGGACCTCCGCCCTATCCGCCTTCCTTTCGGTTATAACCGTAAAAGGAGCCTCCGAACTCTCCCGTCCAAAGTGGTATCCCAGCAGCAGAACTATAAAAATTATAGTGAGCATTATGGCACACTTTTCGACAGTATTCAGCTTCAATTCCCCAACCCCTATTATCCCGCAAAGCAATTTACTGTTGCTTTTCTTTCTTTGTAAACGTATAATTAAAGTCGCAATAAGCCAAGCCGTTTGCTACATAATAACATATTATTTCGGAGATTAACATGAAAAAATTTAAGTTTATCATCGCAATAATTTTTGTCTTATTGTTTTCTCCTCTTTCCCCTGAGGCTTCCGCTCTTGAGGACCCCGCTGTGGGGGCAAACGCCGTAATACTTCTGGAGACCGAGACAGGGGATGTAATTTATTCAAAAAACCCGGATGACCGGGCATATCCCGCCAGTCTGACGAAAATTATGACAGTACTTCTGGCTGTGGAGGCCTGCGAGTCCGGGCAGGTCACCCTCTACGACGAGGTCACAGCCTCGGAGAATATAGGCTACAACCTTATTGAGGATGGCAGCAGCGCCGGCATAGTTCCCGGAGAAACCATGAGTCTGGAAAACCTTATGTATTGCGCCATGGTAGCTTCAGCAAACGAGGCCTGCAATGTAATAGCCGAGTACATAGGCGGTACAATCCCCAATTTTATCGATATGATGAACGCCCGGGCAAAAGAGCTGGGATGCAAGGATACGCATTTCAGTAACGCCCACGGGCTTCACGACGACAATCACTACACAACCGCCCGGGACATGTGCCTTATCGCCCAGGCGGCAATCAGCCATTCACTATTCATGGATATTTGCAACACCGCAGTTAAAGAAATACCCGCCACAAATGTTTCTAATCCGCGGACCCTTTCCAATACCAACGGGCTGATAAACAAGGATTCCTACTACACCGGTTATTATTACGAGCATGCCCGGGGAGTCAAGACCGGCTACACTTCAAATGCCGGTTACTGTCTCATCTCCACCGCCTCAAAGGATGACATCCATCTTCTGTGCGTTGTTATGGGAGGCGTCGCAACGGACAAGGGGGGCGGCTTATTTGACTTTGGCAATTTTTTGGACACTATAAACCTGTACGAATGGGCGTTTTCCAACTTTAGCTATCAGGATGTTTTGAAATCCAACGAGCTTATAGCCGAAGTACCCCTTGAAATGGGCAGCGATGCAGACTCCGTGGGACTCCGGCCCCAAAGGACCATTACGCACCTGCTGCCGAACGACATGGACATGGATACCCTACAGAGGGAAATAGTCATATACAGCCAGCATGACGGCACCCCCCTTAAGGCGCCCGTGGAGGCCGGCAGCATACTGGGAGAAATAAAAGTATTAAAGGATGGCAGGGTTATCGGTTCGACCCACCTTGTTGCCGCTACCTCCGTGTCGCTGTCAAAGACCTTCTATATCAAATCCGAAATCGCAAAAGTAATGGACAACACCTATGTAAAACTTATCTTCTGGGCGCTGGTCCTGCTCTTCTGCGGATATATCGCCCTAGTTATCCGCTACAGAATCCTGCGCAAGCGCCACCTGCGCTCCTTAGAGGCGGCCAGACTGGCCAGGGACAGGGCCAGGGCGGAATCCGAAGCCTTAAGAAGCAGCGTAACTGCCGGCTCCCTGTCCCGGAACAACGGGCAGCCCGCTGAAACCTTTCAAAAGATTAACAGGAATGGACGCAGTTTCTCGGAACTCGTAGACGACTTAAAGCAGCCCGATAATTCCGGCGATAAGCCCGATAAAGCCGCCGAGCGGGACTACTTCGAAGAATTCTTCAGGCGCTGATTTAATAAACGCGCCGTTAAAAAACTGCACCTGCCCTTTGGGAATTATCCCCGCGGGCAGGTGCAGTCTATTTTGGCTGATACTGTTCCGAATCCGGTCAGCAGCTGACTTCTTCCTGGGATAAGAGCTTGAGTCCCCGCTCTGTAAGCAGCTTTGCCGCGGCTTCCTGCTCCCGGCATCTGAGTATGATAGTGGCTCCTCCTCCCACCGGGGCGACAAAGGCATAGCAGTATTCTATCATAACAGCCCCCTCATACAGGGCCTCCAGAGCCACATGGAATGCACCGGGGGTATCCTCCACGGACAGGGCCAGAACGTCTGTCTCCACCACCGTCATGTCCTGGGCCCGCAGGGCTTTGATGGCGGCCTCGGTTTTATCCACAATCAGGCGCACTATGCCGAAATCCTGCGTATCGGCAATACAAAGGGCCCGAATGTTTATGTTTGCTGCTTTGAGGGCCGCCGTTACCTCCATGATGGCGCCGCCACGGTTCTCCACAAAAATTGAAATCTGCTTTATGAACATTTCGCCTACCCCCCTATTTTATTTGTTCCTTGCGCAAATCTATGACCCGGGCCGCCTTGCCCTCAAAGCGCTGTATGCTCTTTGGACCCGCAAGGCGCACCTTGACTCTTATGCCCAAAACGGACTCTATGGCATTCTGCACCACGGCGGACATCTCCTGCAGCTTGCGCACCTCGTCGGTAAAGTTTTCCTCGGTTAGTTCCACAAGGACGGTGAGCTTGTCAAGGTTCCCCTCCCGTTCAACAATCATCTGGAAGAAGGGGGCTATGCCGTCAAGGCCGAGCAAAACGCTTTCAATCTGGGAGGGAAACACATTCACGCCCCGGATGATAAGCATGTCGTCCGTGCGTCCGGCGGGTTTCTCCATCCGGACACTGGTCCTGCCGCACTGGCAGGGCTCAACAACCTTTCGGCCCACGTCGCGGGTGCGGTAGCGTATAAGGGGCAGGGCCTCTTTGGTCAGGCAGGTGAAAACTATCTCTCCCTCCTGCCCGTCCGGCAGCAGCCGGCCAGTATCCGGGTCTATAATTTCAAGATAGAAATGGTCCTCGTTTACATGCAGCCCCTTCTGGCACTGGCATTCGTAGGCCACGCCGGGGCCTATAATCTCGGACAGGCCGTAAATGTCATAGGCTCTGAGATTTAACCTGCTTTCAATTTCCCGGCGCATGCTCTCGCTCCAGGGCTCCGCCCCGAAAAAGCCCGCCTTAAGGCTCAGGCTCTCTACTGGAATTTTGTTGTCCTCCATATACTCCGCAATGGTAAGGGCATAGGAGGGCGTGCAGAGCAGGAAGGTAGGCTTGAAGTCTATCAGAATGGTCACCTGCCTGCTTGTGTTCCCCGTGGAGGCAGGAATGGTGGCACAGCCTATGGTCTCGGAGCCCAGATTTCCTCCCATTCCGCCGGTAAACAGGCCGTAGCCGTAGCTGATATGGCCTATATCATCCCTGGTAACGCCCCCTGCGCCCAGGGTTCTCGCCATGACCTGGCCCCAGATGTCCAGGTCCTTTTTGGTATATCCCACGACGGTCTGCTTGCCCGTGGTGCCGGAGGAGGCATGCAGCCTTACCACCTCTCTCATTGGCGCCGCAAAAAGCCCGTAGGGGTAGTTGTCCCGCAGATCCTGCTTGTATGTAAAAGGCAGTTTGGCAATGTCATCAATGGAGCGGATATCCTCAGGGGCCAGCCCCATCTCCGTGAACCGCTGCCTGTACATGAGCACGTTTTCATAGACCCTTCTCACCACATTCCGAAGTCTCTCTCCCTGCAGCCTGCGCAGTTGTTCCCTCGGCATGGTCTCCGTTTCGCGGTCGTACATATAAAACATTTTTATCACACCCTAATTTTATTTCTCCCGCTTTCCTAATCCGGCTTTGTAAGAGATTTGTTGGTATTGTACTTCAATTTAAATCGTAAAAACAGTTGTGTCAATACGCATGCTTTACCTAAATTTAAAAGAAAAACGGAAAGAAATTCAACAATTTAAATGAAAAAGTCCTTTCCGGGGTGCGCATAAGGCAAACTTCCGGGAAGGACGTTATTATACGCCATAAGCGGTCTATATTTCGGCGGCTTTGCGGCGCAGGCTCAGGCAATCCGCGATCATGGCGATAAATTCTGAATTCGTTGGTTTTCCTTTTATGTTAGATACGGTATAGCCAAAGAACTTTTGAAGGGTCTCCAGGTCTCCTCTGTCCCATGCCACCTCTATGGCATGACGTATAGCTCTTTCCACCCTGGAAGGAGTGGTGCCAAATTTTTTGGCGACAGCAGGGTAAAGTACCTTGGTGACCGCATTAATGACCTCCATATCGTTAATGGTGAGGATTATGGCCTCCCGAAGGTATTGATAACCCTTTATGTGGGCAGGAACTCCAATCTCATGTATAACTTCAGTTACTACCGCCTCCAGGCTCTGTTCCTGCCGTCTCTGTATAGCCATTCCCTGATGTGGTACAGGCTCCAGGCTTCTTGAAGTGCCGCGAACCTGACGTATTCGAGCTATCAGAGCCGGAATATCGCAGGGCTTCGGCATGAAGTAAAACGCTCCCAGCTCGGAACACCTGGAAACAACGTGTTCATTGAAAAAGCCGGAAATAACAATAATAGCTGGATTCGCGCCTGTCTCCTGCATTTTGCCAAGGACGCTAAGGCCGTCAAGTTTGGTGAGTACTAAATCGATAAGGAGAACATCGGGCTTGTGCTCTGCAAGCATAGCCAAAGCCTCAATACCATCTCCGGCAGTTCCAACCACCTCAATGTCCCCTTCATCTGAGAGCATGTCTGCCAGAAGAACCCGAAAATCTTCGCCGGAATCTGCAATGAGAACGCGTATTTTGGTTTCCATAATCCAACCTCCAAATATTACAATTCACGGCCAGCCTTGTATTTTTTTTGCATAAAAACCGCCTAAGTGTTACTAATTTATCACAGCTTGTACTTTATTGCAACAAAAAGCTGTAGAAAATTTACAGCTTTTTGTTTACATAATTAGACACGCTTCGACAAAATTCCCTAAGCGGCCTTATTTGATATTTTATTTCCGCCGGCTGCTTCCAGCATGCGTTCTATAGAGATTCCATAACCCCTGTCGGGATTATTTACCAAAACATGGGTTACGGCTCCTATGAGCTTTCCGTTTTGGATTATGGGGCTTCCGCTCATCCCTTTAACTATCCCGCCTGTTCTTTCCAGCAGTTTAGGGTCTGTTACGGTAAGCATCATGCTCTTTCCGGAATTGTTGCTCCTGTAGATTCTGGTTATTTCCACGGCATATTCCTCAACCTGCGTACCGGAGACATTGGCAAGTATCGTGGCAGCTCCAAGCTTTACTTCTTCTTCCTTTGCAACAGGTATGGCTTTTTGCTGTACATCAAAGGCTCCGCCCATCATTATCCCAAATATGCCGTTAGGCGTGTTTTTAAGAATATTTCCCCAGTTCTTGTTTTTATCAAAATGTCCGCAAAGCTCTCCCGGCGCGCCGCTGCAGCCTTTCCGCACATCCACCACCGTGGAGCCTATAATGCATCCGCTTCCCAGAGGCATAATAACTCCTGTATCCGCATCAGTTATACTGTGACCCAGCGCCCCATACAGCCCCGACTTCGGGTCATAGAATGTAACGGTTCCGATTCCCGACACACTGTCCCTCAGCCACAATCCAAGCTGGTAAGCGCCGTCTTCCGTGGGTAGCGGCTTAACCGAATACTGTATTATTCTTTCTCCCCTGCGCACCGTAACCGCGACCTCTTCCCCCGTCAGTTTCGAAGCCGCATCAATAAATTCCTGGGCTGAGCGGATTTCACAATTTCCAAGCCGCACCAGCAAATCCCCAGGCATGATGCCCGCGTTTCCCGCCGGTGAGAAAGGGCCGTTTTCCGTCTCAAGATTGGAAAGTCCCACCACCAGCACGCCGTCCATTTTCATCTCTATCCCTACCGTGCAGCCCATCGGCACCAGCTCCGTTATCTCCGTTGCCAAAGCTTCTATTCCGGGAGTCAGACAGCAGCCTATTAAAATTATTGCCAAAACGGCACATCTTCTTGCCATATTTTTCTTTGTCTTCAGCATTCCATCCTTTTCCCCTTCTCTTTTCTTGCGAAAAAACTTATCGCATTTTCAGTATGTCAACTTGCGGGCAAAAATAGTGCCGTTAATTTATTTCTGATTTACCTTTTGCGATGAAACGCCATAGAATATATGGAGAAGATAATCGGGAGGAAAATTTGACCATGAAAATTTTAAGATTCGGCTCTCGAGGTCCCCTGGTAGAGCTTCTTCAACTGGCATTGACACGGGCCGGTTATAATCCCGGCCCAATAGACGGAGTTTTCGGAGGCCGGACTTTAGCGGCAGTCCAGAATTTTCAAAGAGACATGGGCCTTGTCCCTGACGGGATTGTAGGCCCCCTGACCCACAGGACCCTAATGCCATGGTACACGGGCTATGTCACACATACCATAAGGAGAGGCGACACACTTTACCACCTGGCCCTGCAGTATGGCAGCACCGTCAGGGCAATTGAAACGGCAAACCCCGGAATCGACCCCTTAAGTCTAAGCGTCGGCAGAATCGTAGTCATCCCCCTGGGCTTTGACGTAGTTCCCACAAACATCAATTACAGCAGCACTCTAATAGGCTACATAGTCCGGGGTCTGTCGGCCAGATATCCCTTTTTAAATGTGGGAGAAATGGGCCGCAGCGTCATGGGCAGGCCGCTGTATTACATATCAACCGGCTCCGGCAGCAACCGGGTGTTTTACAACGCCTCCCACCACGCCAACGAATGGATTACCACACCGCTGCTTTTGAAATTTTTGGAGGATTTCGCCAAAGCCTACGTTTCCGGGGGCAATATCTATAATATTCCCGCCCAGGATATTTTTAACGCCTCTACCATTTATATTGCTCCGGCGGTAAACCCTGACGGTATCGACCTGGTCACCGGGGAGCTGGACAGTGGTACATACTTTGAATCTGCCAGGGCCCTGTCTCGGAACTATCCGGATATTCCCTTCCCCTCGGGCTGGAAAGCAAATATCCGGGGCGTGGATACAAACCTCCAGTATCCCGCCGGCTGGGAGCAGGCCAGGCAAATCAAATTTGCCGAGGGCTTTACCCGCCCCGGCCCGAGGGACTATGTGGGCTCGGGACCCCTAGTAGCTCCCGAAAGCCTTGCGATATACGATTTTACACTGGAGATTGACCCGGCCCTTATTCTGGCTTATCACACTCAAGGCGGGGTGATTTACTGGAAATTCCTGGATTACAACCCGGCAGGAAGTGAAGAAATCGGCCGAAGGCTGTCCGAGGCCAGCGGCTATGCTCTGGAGGAAACTCCTTACGGCTCCGGCTTTGCCGGTTACAAGGACTGGTTCATACAGGACTTTAACAGGCCCGGCTATACCATAGAGGCCGGCAGGGGAGTAAACCCGTTGCCTATCAGCCAGTTTGACAGCATTTATAATGAAAATATTGGCATTTTGACATTGGCTGCGATTCTGACTCCCGGCGGCCCTTTGGTTTGAAACCCTAAAAAATAAGATTCCCGAAAAACATTAAATAATAGCATGAATCGCAGTATGGAAAAATGCTTTTTCGTATGGTATGATAGCTTTCAAACGGCTACCATACTTTTTTCTTTTGCATATTCAAACTTTTTATGCAACAATATTTGAAATAAAAATTTTTAAAGCTGAAAGTATGCGTAGAACCGGATTTATGTACATGCTGTCGCGGTAAGACGCTCCCGGACTAATAAAACTAAGCTGCCGGAAGTCAAACATTCTCATCACAGGCCACGGCTTTGCGGGGCCTAAAAGCCTTTAGTCTGCCATCTTAGAATAGCGGAGAGGAAAAGTATGAAAAAAAATTTAGCGGCGCATCATCCGGTGAAATATCTAATCCTATCGGCCCTTTTTATGGCCCTGGGTCTTGTGCTCCCCTTTATCACGGGAGGCATACCCCTCATAGGCAATATGCTGCTGCCCATGCACCTGCCGGTGCTGCTCTGCGGCTTTGTCTGCGGCGCCGGCTGGGGTCCGGTCGTGGGCTTTATACTCCCCCTTCTCCGCAGCGCGCTGTTTTCCATGCCGCCCATGTGGATAGCCGTATCCATGGCCTTTGAGCTGGCCACCTACGGTTTTGTAACAGGCACTCTCAAGAAATGGCTGCCGCAAAATTTTGCCGGCACCTACATAGCCCTCATAGCAGCCATGCTGGCGGGCAGGCTTGTCTGGGGTTTTGTTCGATTCATTATGACCCTTTGGGGCACGGAGTTCTCCTTTGCCCTTTTCCTGTCCGGCGCTTTCCTGACGGCCCTGCCCGGCATTGTTGCCCAGCTTCTACTCATCCCCTTGCTGGTTGCGGTTTTCCGCAAGGCAAGGCTGATATGACACCATGAATACCCTTGTTGAAAGAATACAGGTCCTGCTCACGGAAAAGACTGGCCCTATTATCATAGGCATTGACGGCAGCTGCTGCTCCGGCAAGACCACTCTGGCCATAAGGCTGTCGCAGATGCTGGACTGCAACGTATTTCATGCCGACGATTTCTTCCTGCGTCCGGAGCAGCGAACTGAGGCAAGGTTGAAGGAACCGGGTGGGAACCTCGACAGGAAAAGGCTGCTGGCGCAGGTCCTGGAGCCTCTCCGGGCGGGAAAGGCAGTAACCTTCCAGCCTTTTTCCTGCGCCACAATGTCTCTACTGGCTCCCGTAACCATGCCGAAAAAGCGTTTGAACGTTGTGGAGGGCGCATATTGCCTGCATCCGGATTTATGGGATATGTATGACCTGCATGTCTTCCTGACCGCCCCCTGGGAAAGCCGCCTTGAGCGGCTGAAACGGCGCGAAAGCGAAAAAATAGAAACGTTTTTGAATCTATGGATACCTCTGGAGGATGAATACTTCAGGGTTTTCGACATTGAAAGCCGGGCGGATATTGTGCTTTCAGGCATGTAATAAGCTCCCCACTTCTCCGGAAGTGAGGAGCTTTCGTCATTTTCTTTAAACTGAACCCGTAGAGGCTACGCTTTTGCTTTGTACGACCTGAGTGATAATTAGGAAGGCGAAGATGGCAATGCCGATAAGGTCCGTCAAAAGGCTGGGTTCAATCAGAAGCAGTCCGGCGACGGCCGCAGGTATCCTCTGCCACCATTTCACGGGCAGGAACATGTATCCTTCTAAAGCGACAGACAAGCCAAACATACCGATAATTGAGGTTATGAATATCTGAATTACCTGAAGAGGCGTAGTGTCAATAAACAGCATTGAGGGGTTCAGAACGAAAATATACGGCACGATAAAGGCGGCAATAGCCAGTCGTGTCGCATTAACTCCTGTCTTCATGGGGTGTGACTTGGCTATGGCAGCGCCCGCATAGGCGGCCAGTGCAACGGGTGGCGTGATGTCTGCAACAATGCCGAAATAGAACACGAACATATGTGCCGCAATAGGGGGTACACCCATACTTGTGAGAATTGGAGCGCAGGTTGTTGCCATGATTACATAGTTGGCTGTTGTGGGCACGCCCATGCCCAGGATTATGCAGGCGATCATGGTAAGGAACAGTGCAATAAGCATATGGTTGCCTGCCAATTTTACAACCCCGGTAATAAGCACCTGACCCAGGCCGGTCATGGTGACCACGCCTGCGATGATTCCGGCTGTGGCGCAGGCCACGCCAACGCCGATGGTGTTCCTGGCGGCATTTTCAAGGGCATCGGCAAAAGCGGATGGTGTAAGCCTGGTCTCCTTGCGGAACATGCTGACCACAATTGAGGCGGCAGTGGCCACCATGGCGCAGGTAGCCATGGTTTTCCAGTTGGTGGCAAGCATTACTATGAGCAGAATAAGGGGCAGCAGCAGATAGCCTTTTTGGGTAAACAGCTTCCAGAAATTCGGAAGTTCCTCTTTTTTTAGGCCTCTCAGCCCCTCCTTTTTGGCCTCCAAATGGACCATAAGGAAGATGCCGGTAAAGTACAGCACCGCAGGAAGTATGGCCTTCACCGCAACAGTTGCATAGGGAACGCCCACCATCTCAGCCATAAGGAAGGCGGCGGCGCCCATAATGGGGGGCATTATCTGCCCTCCCGTCGAGGCGGCAGCTTCAACCGCCCCGGCAAATTCGCCCTTGTAGCCAGTGCGCTTCATCATTGGGATAGTGACACTTCCGCTTCCCACAGTGTTGGCCACAGAGGAGCCGGAAACCATGCCCTCAAGAGCACTGGCTATAACGGCCACCTTGGCAGGGCCGCCCCTGGCAGCGCCTACCAGAGCGTTTGCCGCCTGTATGAAAAAGTCTGCAATACCCGTCTTTTCCAAAAATGCGCCAAAGATTATGAAAAGCACAATGAAGGTAGAGCATACACCAATGGGGGTTCCGATAACTCCCTCGGTTGTATAAAAGAGGTTATAGACAATCTTTTTTAGTGTGATATCCGCAAACAGGGAATAAATAATAAAGCCCGAAGCGACTATGACTATGGGCAGGCCGGTCACCCTGCGGCATGCCTCAAGGAGCAAAATTATGCCGATAACGCCCACAACCACGTCAAAGTTGTTCAAACGTCCGGCGGCCTGGACAATGCGCTCTACGTTGACAACAAAATAAAAAAAGCTGGCACAGCCCAGAATGCCCATGACACAATCATACCATGGGATATAATTGACGCGTTTCTGCTCTCTGGTCTGCTTCCGGGCAGGGTAAAGGGAAAAGGCCATTAGTATAAGCAGCCCCACAAAGGATGCTCTGCGGGTGCGCTCATCCCACATGGCAATAAGGTTCATGTATACGCTGAAAAGGGAAAAACCAACCAAAAACCAGCGCATGACCTTCTTGGGAACGCCTTCAAATATACGGGTGTTGGATTCCCTGTCATACTTCTCCATCATGGCCTGGACATCTTCCATGGTGCCGACGGAGCTGTTGATTGCTTCGTTTTCCTCATTAGTTTTCGTATCAGATATATTTTCGGACGGTTCAATGTCCGTTTTCTTCTTTTTTATAAAAGGCAATAGGTTTCACTCCTTATGGGGCCAAAACAACAACCCATACCAAATGTCAAACCGAGAGGCAGCACTCATAATCTCTGCACTCCCGTTCCGAAGCAAGTCCGGGCATTTCACTTGCAGATAAATTCTACCGGACTTCCTTTTCCGCAAAGCTCCGTAAGACTGTATACGCAGCCGTTTATCTCCAAACTGTGGTCGTATATTTTCCCTACAACATATATCATGCCGGATATGAGCTTGTCTATGCCGGACACCACCATGGCTCCGTCTTCTGCGTAGGTAAGGGTCTGCCCCTCCTGAATTTCCGTCTGCACGCCGGCACCAAAACTATAATATATGGTTTGAACCACATAAATATCTCCGCGGCGTATCTCATATACATCCGTCACGGGGGTTTTATTGACGGAATGGATAAATGTAATGGAGAACCTCTCCCTCTCTTCCACCGGGAATTTAGCATAAATTTCTCCGCCATCTGCATTCCGCAGAATCAGGCTTGTCTGTCTTGACGCCGAAAAATATGTAAGCAGGGCCGCAATAGAGAGTAGCACTACTGCGGCCGCTGCAAAAACTTTTTTAATTCTTTTACCCGGACCGGTTATTGAATAACACCTATTTCTTTATAGTATTTCTCGGCGCCGGGATGGAAGGGTACGCTGCTGAAACCTTCCACGGCGTTTTCAACGGATAATTCCTTACCCTTGTCGTGACCGGCGGCAATATCGTCCTTCTTTTCAAACAATGTCTTTGTTATGGAATATATAACATCTTCGCTGAGCTTGTTTGATGCTACCAAAGTGGCCTTTACGGCAACGGTCTTGACATCCTGGTCAACGCCCTTGTAGGAACCGCCGGGGATGGTATACTGGCTGTAGAAGCCGTAATTCTCTTTCAGCTGCGCAGCATGTTCATCGTCAACCTCAAGAATATTAATGCTGTTGGTTGTGGACAGATCAACGATAGCCGTGGTGGGAGCTCCGGCAACGCAGAAGAAAGCGTCTATTTTCCCGTCTTTCAATGCGTTAGCGCTGTCGCCAAAGCTGAGGTTGTGCTTGTCAATGTCGTCGAAGCTAATGCCGTATACTTCGAGAATCTGCTTGGCATTAAACTCCGTACCGCTGCCGGTGTCGCCTACAGAAACTCTCTTATCCTTAAGCTGGTCAATCGAGGTTATGTTCTTGGTGGTTACAACCTGACAGACTTCGGCATAAAGGCCAGCGACAATTGAGAAGCCTTGCTCGGCGCCGTCGGCCTCAAACAGGTCGGTGCCTGTATAGGCGTAATGGGCCACGTCGTTCTGAACCAGAGCTATATCCGCATCTCCGTCGACAAGCTCAAAAATATTGGCCTTCGAGGCGCCAGAGGAATGGATGGTCGCGCTAAGGCCCTCTATGTTATCCTGCAGAACCTGAGAGATAATTCCGCCAAAAGCGTAATATGTACCGGTGGTACCGCCTGTGGCAAATTTTAGGGATACGGAAGATCCGCCACCGCTGCTGTCCTTGTCACCGCCGCTGCCGGATTTCCCGCATGCGCTGAAAACCAGAGTTAATATCAACACAAGGGAAATTATGGATATGGCTTTTCTTTTCAAAACATCATCCTCCTAAGTGTTATACTCATGATACTATGCCAATACGAATCTAAAGGCTGAATGAAATTCATCCTTTGAGATTATATATCAGCTTAATACATTTTTCAAGGTAAATTATGAATATTTACTTCCAAGTATTGCAAAACTTGTATTCCTTTAATTAGATGATGTATAAAACCTGTAACTATATGTAATCATTTGAGATGACCGAGCAGGCAAAATTCGAAAATCAAGTCGCTTACTGTCGTAATATTCAAAGACAAATCAACTATCACGCAATAATGCCATAAATATAAATAATGTAACAGTTTAATCACATAAACGCAATAATTGCGTATGTCGTAACCACAAGCGGATATGGCTATTTTCATCGGAAACTGACTAGCTCTCCCTCCGCTGCATTGAGGCAAGGCAGCGCACGCCGGGCAGGCATGACGCTATTTCTTCGGCATAGGCCCTGCGGAGAGCGTCATCCGCCTTGTTCAGCAGCACTACAAATCCGGCCCTGTTATTTAGGACAGCGGGGTTTTCAATATAACAGTGTCTGAGAAGCTGGGCCACGTCCTGAGGCCTGACTTTATGCTCTAAGCCCACTTCCAACACCTCCGCCGCCAGCTCCGGGCGGTGGCACACCTTATTTAAGGACCCCCCTATGCAGTCCAGGCCGGCCATGGCCACAATGTAGTCTGTCCGGGCAGGTATAACAGGCTCATAAAAGGCTGTCATCTTAAGAGGCCGTTTCCTGGCCCCGTCCGCTTCCACAAGCACGCAATCTGCAATATCCAGCAGCCTTTCAAACTCCGGTTCAGGCAGTCCGGACATCTTCAAGTCATTGTAATGAACGCCCGCATAGGCCAAAGGACGGCGCTTTAATATTGCCGCAGCCTCCCGGACAGTGCCCGCCAGCATGTTTTTGTCCTCCGGGGGGTACATTTTGGTGCTGGTTGTAATTATAACCCTGGCTCCGGCTGATACCATCTCCCCGGCCAGAGTGTGTATGGTGGTGGTCTTACCTCCGGCCCCCACCAGGGCAATACATCGGGGCGATATACCCTCAAACAGTTCGTGATAAAAGCCACAGGTTAGCACCTTCATGGCAGTACCCCCATGGTCATTAGCGCTTCCAGGACCCCTCCGGCAATACAGCGGGCCTTATCGGAGATGGTGCTGCAGTTTTCAATCTGTTCCTTTCTGGGGTCTATGTCGGCAATCTTAAGGCCCGGGACAGTGGGATAGCCTTCCCGGATCATGCCCCGAATCAGGCCTGTAAGGGCGGCGTAGACAGGCTCGCTGTCAATATAGGCGATTATTTCGCCCTTCTCCACAACGCTTCCAATATCGCGCCTTATCTTTATTCTTCCACCCACCTGGGCGTAAATTACCCTTTCTTTTTCATGCCCCTCCACCACTCCCGGCTTTCCCGTGTTAGGCGCGGCCTTGCCTTTCCAGATTATCCGGCCCAGGTTATGGCCCCTCATGGTCTCTATGACGGCGCAAACGTCCTCGCCTGCCGCAAAGCCAGGCCCCAGAGCTATGGTAACCGGGGCCATGTCCATGGAAGTTCCCAGATTGCGCTTTGCCAGTATGGCGTCTACCACAGCCGCCGGCCGCAGCTCCCTGACAAGCCTGCAGTCCGGGTCTGTCAAAACCGGCACCTGGCCGTTTTCCAAAATTTTGAGGGCCTCATTCAAATCTGCGGCCAGGCGGGCGGTGACTCCCTCCACGGTGGCGCTGCCCTCATATACCGCCTCGGACAGGGCAACCCGGCGCCGTATGGACGAGGGCCGAGACTGCTCAGTTGCAAGGACCCTGTAGCCGCATTTAAACAGCTTATGTATGGTCCCGGTGGCCAGGTCTCCGGCCCCCCGCACCATGACGATATTACTCATGTCCAACTCTCCCCGCCACCGCCCTGACGGCCTGGGCGGTTTTTTCTATTTCCTCAAATGTGGTAAAGAATCCGGGAGAAAAACGCACGGTGCCCTGGGGAGCAGTTCCCAAAGCCTCGTGGGCCAGCGGGGCGCAGTGAAGCCCGCAGCGGGTAAGTATCCCGTATTCTTTTTCTAGGATATATGCAGCCCTCCCGTTGTCCTGCCCCTCAAAATCCAGGGAAAAGATAGCCGCTCTCCCCCTCCCGCCTTTGGGGCCTATAAGCCTTGCCCCGGGAATATCCCCCAGCAGTTCCGCCATCAACTTGCACTGCCGCCTGTGGCGGGCCTGTATCTCATCAAAGTTTTGTCGGACGAAATCCACAGCCACGCCGAGGCCCATTATTCCCGGCAGATTCAGGGTTCCCGGTTCCAGCTTGTCCGGAAAAAATCCGGGCATATGAAGGCTGTCGGACCGGCTCCCCGTTCCGCCGGTGATAAGGGGTGAAAGCTCTTTTCCTATGGCCTCCGACAACGCCAGGCCCCCTATACCCTGAGGGCCCATAAGGGCCTTGTGACCGGAAAAGGCCAGGGCGTCAATGCCTGATTTTCCCATATCTATGGGTACCATTCCGGCAGTCTGGGCCGCATCAACAATGAAAAATATCCCCCGCTTCCGGCACAGCCGCCCCGCCTCCTTGACAGGCTGAAGGCTGCCGCATACGTTGGAGGCCATGGTCATAACCAGGCAGCGCACTTCCGGCGTCAGCAGCCGGTCAAGGGCGGCAATATCTGTACAGCCCTCTTTATCGCAGGGCGCATACGCCACCGATACACCCTGCTTTTCAAGGCTTTTCAGGGGCCGTGCCGCGGCGTTGTGCTCCATGGAAGTGGCCACCACCTTCTCTCCGGGTCGGACAAGGCCCAGAATTGCCATATTCAGCGACCAGGTGGTTCCCGGTGTAAAAACCATCCTTCTGGGGTCGTCTACCCCAAGAAAATCCGCCAGGGCAATGCGCACTTCAAGGACCTGTTTGGCGGCTGAATAGGCAAGGTCATATCCTCCCCGGGCTATATTGCCGGAGCCTTTATTGATAAAATCCAGCATCGCCCGGCCGACCCCTGGAGCCTTGGGCAGGGAGCCGGCGGCGTTGTCCATAAATATCATATCGGCTCACCCCGGATTTCCACTGGTTCAAAGTCGTCATCCCTCCGGACAAACAGCCCTTCAACATCCTCCTCGGGCAAAAACATCAAATCCGGGAAATCCCCTTCAAATCTGGCGCAGGTGCCGCAGGAGGAGCTGATGGCTCTGGGTACGGGCATAAGCTGGACCTGTATGCCCCGGGCGGCCAGAACTCTTTTAAAGTTGATTGCTCCGTAGTGAGAAAAGAAGGTTGCAATATAAATCACAGGCACACCTCAATGTCCCATTTTCCGGGCTCTTTCACATAACCGATTTGCCTTGCCCAGGGCGTAAACTCGGACAGCCTTTCCAACAGTATCCGGGCGTCCCGCTCCGGCAGGGCAATAAGCAGGCCGCCGGAGGTCTGGGGGTCGAACATAATGTCCGATAAATACAGGGGAATTTCATCGGAAAAGCAGGCCTTTTCCTCCATAAACTCCCGGTTTCTGTAGGCACCGGCGGGAATCATGCCCATTCTGGCCAGCTCTGTTGCGGACTCCAGCACCGGAAGCGACGAGGCCTCCAAGGCCAGCGCAACCCCGCTGCTCCGGGCCATCTCCCCCGCATGACCTATGAGTGAAAATCCGGTGACATCGGTACAGGCATGGACCCGGAGCCCCTGCATGCACTCCCCGGGGGCGCGGTTTAAAGCCGTCATAACATCTATAAGCCGCCTGTAATCGGCATCGGAAAGCAAATCCGCCTTCAGGGCGGTGGCGAGTATGCCGGTCCCCAGAGGCTTTGTGAGCACCAACAAGTCCCCGGCTTTAGCCCCGCCGTTGGTTAAAACCCTGTTTTTTTCTGCAAATCCCGTGACGCACAGGCCATATTTTGGCCCCACATCTTCAATGGTATGGCCTCCCGCAATTATGCAGCCCGCCTCCCTGGCCTTGTCATGCCCGCCCTCAAGTATGGCCCGCACCGTCTCCAAAGTAAGACAGGTGGGGAAGCACAGCAGATTCAGGGCAAGCCTGGGCTCGCCGCCCATGGCGTATACGTCGCTCAGCGCGTTGGCCGCGGCAATCTGCCCGTAGACATAGGGGTCATCCACCATGGGCGGGAAAAAATCTACGGTCTGGATAAGGCAGCGGTCGTCACCAAGGTCATAGACGCAGGCGTCGTCGGAACTGTCGTATCCCACTAGCAGATTTGGGTCAGGCAGCCCGGGCAGACTTTTCATTATATCCGAGAGAACTCCCGGGCCAATCTTGGCGCCGCAGCCGGCAGATGTGGAAAACCGCGTAAGCTTTTGCTCCGACATGGTACCACCTCTTTTAAAATGGGCCGTATTATTTCGTCAGTCGCAGTGTCCAGCCCCCGTCATTTTCAATAATCTCTGTTTTATATCCCGCGTATTTGGCGTATCTTGCGCAGTTTTCCCGGGCAGCGGCATTGTCCACGCTTATCTCGCAGATGTCCGGCTTATTTTCCAGTGCCCGGCGCAGCAGAATTACCGGCTCCGGACATGACAGTCCCCTGGCGTCTATTTTCACTTTTTAACCCTCCCTTGAAAAATGTACAGTAAACTGCAATTATGGCGCATACCAAAAGTCCTATGACAACGGCAGCCTTACCGCCTGTTGTGGCCCCCTCCACCGAGGAGGCAAGACCGAAATTATGCGCAAAGGCGGCGCCGGCAATAAACCCCAGAACAGTAATGGCGGAATCGCTGTTGCCCTCCCCGGCCATTATCAGTTGCCGCAGGGGGCATCCTCCCAAAAGCACGGAGCCGAAACCCACAAGGGCCATGCCCAGAAAGTTCCATAGCCCGTCCGTATGGGCAATGGGCTGCCCGTCAAAGCCCGGATTGAATTTGCCAAAAACCAGATTCATCACAAGAGCCGACACCAGTATGGCCGCAAAGCCCGAGAGCAGCGTCCAGTCCCGAAACAGCATGGCATCCCGAATCCCGCCTGCCATGCACAAACGTGTACGCTGGGCGACGGCGCCTACTACAAGCCCCGCCGCTAAGGATATCAGAACGGGGGCATGCATGGAGCCGGGGCCGCTCTCACTGAGGGCTAACGCTCCGGGTACTGCCAAAAGAACAAAAAGGAGCACCAGCTGCACCACAGGCAGCGCCGCTCCCTCAAGCTTAGGCTGTCTATATGTACGTCCAAGGCTGAAGCCCTTTTGCAGAAAAACCACTCCCACGCCTATGCCGAAAATAAACCCGAGCAGTCCCAAAACAGCATTCAGGTCGCCTGCCGCCAGTCGCAGTATCATCCGCAGGGGGCAGCCTAAAAACACCAGCGCCCCAATCATAACCCAGAAACCCAGTACAAATCGGGTAATGGGAGCGGAGCCGCCCCTGGGCCTAAATTCCCTGCGGGCAATGGATAAAACAGTTGACCCCAGGATAAGGCCGATTACCTCCGGGCGCAAATACCGGACCGCAGAGGATGAATGCAGCTTTAATGCCCCCGCCATATCGCGGAGAAAACATGCAATACAGAAGCCCATGTTTGTCGGATTGCCAAGAAGCACAAGTGTAACGGAGATAACGCCTATCAGTATGCCGCCAATAATCAAGTAAGCTTTCTCCTTCATATTACCCTCCAGCTTCTAAATATTTGTTGGCTATATGATATAATGATATTTGAATTTACTCAACCACATTTTTTATTCCGACGGAAAATAATAAAATCCGCTCTTGACAAAGCGACCGGATATCTTTATAATTATGCCAATTAAACACTTAAACCGATGATTAAGAATAGTAACCCCGAAGGTCGATTCACAGAGAGCTGCGGATGGTGGAATCGCGGTAATCCGGCGCGGGGCGAATGGACTTATGAGGGCGGCCAAATGCGTTTTCTGCAAAAAAGCCGACGGGAGCCGTATCCGTTACCAGCACGACCCGTATGTATGTACGGGAGATGAGTGGATAATTATTATTATCAATTTGGGTGGTACCGCAGGATGTCAGTCTTGTCCCATGTTTGGGATAAGGCTTTTTTTATTATCCTTCTTTGCGAAAAGGAGATGCCGACCATGATAAATAAAGTAAAGCGATGGCGATGCGACTTTCATCTCTATAATTAGTTTTAATTAAAATCATAAAATAAGGATTTAAAGTAAAGGAGATAATTGATATGAAAAGACTAATATCCGTCATTGCCATATTTGCCATTGTGTTAACCCTTGCCGCCGGCTGCGGCAAATCCAAAAAGCCCCCCGTTATCGGGATTTCACAGTACGGGGAACACGCCTCCCTTGACAACTGTAGGGAGGGTTTTGTCCAGGGTCTTAAGGATGCTGGCCTTGTGGAAAACGAGGATTTTGTCATCGAGTATCAGAACGCCGGGTTTGACGACGCCACAGCAACACAGATAGCTCAAAACTTTTCCGCCAACAATGTGGCTTTAATGTGTGCCATAGCAACCCCCGCTGCCACCGCCTGTTTTGCGGCGGCCGAGGATAAGGACATTCCCGTTATCTTTACGGCAATTACCGACCCCGTACAGGCAAAGCTTGACAAAGGCAACATCACCGGCACCAGCGACAAGCTCCCGGTGGACGCCCAGTTGGAGCTTATCCGCAAACTCCAGCCTGAGGCCAAAACAATCGGAATACTCTACACCACCAGCGAGCCCAACTCCGTTTCGGCCATAGGCGAGTATCAGGAAAAAGGTCCCGAATACGGCTTCACAATAGAGGGACTAGGGGTTACTCAGCAGTCGGAGGTCACTCTTGCCGCGGATACCCTTATTGCTAAGGGCGTGGACTGCCTCTCCAACCTGACGGACAACAACGTGGTGGGCGTGCTGCCTTCCATCCTTGAGAAAACCAACGAGGCGGGCATACCCGTCTACGGCAGCGAGGTGGAGCAGGTTAAAATCGGCTGCGTGGCAGCAGCGGGCATAGACTACTTTGAGCTTGGCAGGCAGACCGGGAAAATGGTGGCAAAAATCCTGAGGGGCGAGGCCACCGCTGCCGAGATGCCCTATGAAACCATCAGCGAATTCAACTACTACATCAATTCCGCTGCTCTTGCGGAAATGGGTATAGACGTTCCGGCGGAAATTGCCGAAAAAGCAATTGAGTCCGGAAACCAATAAAAAATACGGGAGGGTGCGCCACAGGCTAAACGCCTTGCCGCCCCTCCCATTCCCAGCAGGAAACGAGGGCTTTGAATGAACAATTTTCTAGATTTACTTGTAGGCACCGTAACCCAGGGCCTCATATACGCCTTGCTCTCATACGGAGTATATATAACATACAGAATCCTTGATTTTCCCGACCTGACGGTGGACGGCAGCTTTCCCCTGGGGGCCGCCGTAACTGCGGTTTTGCTCACAAACGGACTGGACCCCTATCTCACCCTGCCTGTGGCAATGCTGGTGGGAGCCGCGGCGGGGCTTATAACCGGCCTTATACATGTGAAACTGGGGGTACGGGATTTGCTGGCCGGCATAATTACCATGACGGGGCTGTTTTCAATTAACCTCCAGATTGCAGGCTCAAACATGGCAATTGACAGGGCAACAGACACCATATTCACAGCGGCTCCCACCATGGCCCTGTTTGGCGGCATGTCCCTCATATACCGCAAACTGATTGTATCCCTAATACTGGCCATTGTTTTCAAGCTCATTCTGGATATCTACTTCAATACCAAAAGCGGGTTGCTCCTCCGGGCCGTGGGGGACAACAGCGTACTTGTCACTACTCTTGCGAAGGATAAAGGGAGCGTAAAAATCCTTGGGCTGGTCATTGCCAACACCCTGGTGGCCCTGTCCGGCGCCGTTGTATGCCACGAACAGCGGGCCTTTTCCAGCACCATGGGCACCGGCCAGGTAGTCTTTGGCCTGGCAACGGTAATAATTGGCACAACCCTGTTCAAAAACCTTGGCTTTGTAAAAGGCACCACGGCCGTCATGGTAGGAAGCATACTGTATAAGGCATGCATTCAGGCGGCTATTAGCCTGGGGCTGCCGGCAAATCTTCTGAAGCTCGTTACCGCCGTGCTGTTCCTGGTTATACTCGTCATCGGAAACCGCCAGAAAAGCGGGGTGAATAGCAATGCTTGAACTTAGAAACATCGTAAAAATTTACAACCCGGGCACTATTACGGAAATGTGCATATTCCAGGGCTTTAACCTAACCGTGGCCGATGGTGATTTTCTCGCCATTGTGGGAAGCAACGGCAGCGGAAAGACCTCCCTTCTCAATATAATCTGCGGCAGCATTTCCGTTGAGGGTGGCGAGGTTCTGATTAACGGTGAAAACATCACCAAAATGAAGGAATTTAAAAGATACGAAAAGATAGGTCGGGTTTATCAAAACCCCGCCATGGGAAGCTGCCCTAACCTGACACTGCTTGAAAACATGTCACTGGCCGACAACAAGGGCAAAGCCTTTGGGCTGAGAAAATGTATCAACAAGGCCCGAAAAGACTATTACCGTGAGCAGCTTTCCATTTTGGGCCTGGGCCTTGAAGACAAACTGGAAGTAAAAATGGGCGCCCTCTCGGGCGGCCAAAGACAGGCCGTGGCCCTTATAATGTCCACACTAACCCCCATTGATTTTCTGATTCTGGACGAACACACCGCCGCCCTTGACCCCAAAACCGCGGAGATTATCATGGAGCTTACGGACAAAGTAATCAAAGAGAAAAAGCTCACCGCAATAATGGTAACCCATAACCTGCGCTACGCGGTAGATTACGGGAACAGGCTCATTATGATGGACAAAGGCCAGATTGTTCTGGAAAAGGCCGGTGCCGAAAAGGAAGCCACCACCGTAAACGATGTCCTCCATATCTTCACTGAAATCAGCATAGAGTGCGGAAACTAACCAAAAAGGGGCTGCAGCAAATTTTCGTTTGCTGCAGCCCCTTTTGTTTGCTGCGCAAAATTACATATTGCTTTCCTGCTTATCGCCTCCCGGCGACGGTCCGGTAAATATTGTAACCTTTTTCTTAAGTTCTAAAATTTTCGTTTATTTCTTAACACTTCTTGACAAACCCATTAGCTAGGAGTAATATTAGCTATGATAGGTATGTAAGAATTTGTCGAAGGGAGGTTGGTAAAGGAATAAGGCTGTTAATTTTTTTAGCGCGTCCCATTTCTGATCATTGAGCGCTGGTTTCAATTATTCTAGCACAGAACCACAGAATTTAATCTTAAGTAGGATGAGGAGGCATGAATATGTCCAAAAAACTAACACTAGTAATCAGCTTACTCTTAATCACTTGCATATTTTTTGGCACTATGGCAGCTTGTGGCGGCGGTTCCAAGCAGGGTGGCACCTCGACTACTCCCACACCTGCGGAAACACCAACAACGGATACTAAAACGAAACCGACAGATACAGGCACCTCCGACGGCGAAACCTTCAGGCTGGGTATTATTTACCCGCTGACCGGTGATTTGTCCAAGTTCGGACAAGAGGAAATCAAGGGTGTTGAAATAGCTGCAGATTTGGTTAACGCGCAGGGTGGAATCAATGGCATTCCAATTGAGCTTGTAAAGGCGGACGCCCCCACACCCGACGCGGCTACTGCTGAAGTTGAACGCCTGATTAACGTTGAGAAAGTCCATGCAATCATGGGTTCATATTCCAGCGGAGTAGCTTATGCCGGCAGCGCCGTTGCTGAAAAGAACCAGACCGTCTGGTGGGAAAACAGCGGTGTGGCGGACAACATCACTCAGCGCGGCTTTAAGTATCTGTTCAGGTTCGGCATAACAGGCTCAAACCTCGGCGAGAGCCAGGCAAAAATTATTAACGAGCTGGTAGCTGAGAAACTGGGCACCGACCCCAAAGACCTTAAAATCGCTCTTATTTATGAAGACAGCGCATATGGAACCAGTGTTGCCGACGGCATGGAAGCAGAGGCTAATAAGCTGGGCCTAAATATTGTTTTGAGAGAAGGATACAGCAGCAAAACCACAGACCTGTCGTCACTTATCCTCAAAATGAAGCAAGCCGGCGCTAACGTCGTGGCCCCCACCTTCTATGTAGCCGACGGTCTGCTGCTGTTCAAGCAGATGAAGGAACTCAACTATCAACCCGATGCCATGGTTTGCGGCGCAAACTCAGTGCAAGACCTCAAGAACGTTCTGGGCGACGGTATTAACGGCCTCATCCATGCCGATATAACTGTTGCCAGGACTAATGAAAAAGCAGCCAAAGGCCTTACGGCATACGTCGAAGAATACAAGAGCAGATACAACCAGGAACTTTGGTCAGCGCATTCCATCCGTACATATGCTGGCGCTATGGTGTTCTTTGAAGCCCTTAAGTCGGCAAAGAGCTTCTCTGCGGATGACATCGCCGAAGCCTGCATGGCTATTGACATACCTCTTTACGAAAC
>DUOX01000006.1 GCA_012838665.1 Clostridiales bacterium | reverse complement strand
TGAGCCTGAGCCAGTTGCTTTCGCAGGGCCTCGTTTTCCGCAACCAACTGGTCATACTCGTAAAGATAGCCGTAGACTCCCTCCAGCCAGTCAATAATGGAGGAGCCCACCTTATACACCGGCGCCTTGATGGCACCCGTTATATTGGACAAAAGTCCCGCCCGGCCCTCAAGGGCCCGGAGACTGACGGAGGCGATAATGAGTACAGCCAGAACAGCTATAGCCAGCGGTATTCCCTTTTTTTTCAGATAATTTTTCAAATTAAATCAACGCCCAATTCACTAAGCATTTTTCCCAAACGGCACAGGGGCAGGCCCATAACATTGAAAAAGTCGCCATGAACCCCCTCCACAAAAAGGGAGGCTATACCCTGGGCGCCATAAGCCCCGGCCTTGTCCATGGGTTCCCCGGTGGCGATATACGCCCAAATCTCAGACTCCGTAATGGGCCTGAAACGCACGACGGTTTCTTCCGCGCAGGTAAGCTCCCTGCCACCGCCTATGACGGTGACACCGGTGAACACCCGGTGGCTGCGGCCCGAGAGGCTGCGGAGCATTGCAGCGGCCTGTTTTTCGTCGACAGGTTTGCCTAAAATCCTGCCTTCGGCCTCCACAATGGTGTCGGCCGCTATAATGATGTCCTCCGGGGAGCACCTGGCCGCCACCTCTCTGGCTTTGACCAGGGAGAGATGGCAGGCGGCCTCTTTCGGACTATGCCCCGAAGGGAGTGTCTCATCAGCCCGAGAGGGGATTACTTTCAAATCTTTGACGCCCAGCATCTCCAAAAGTTCGCGTCTGCGGGAAGAGGCCGAGGCTAAAATGATACTCATAACCTTTATTCCGCACCCTTCGCACCTTTGTAGTATAGACCGCGGGTGAGGCCGTTGGGTCTGTAGTTTGACTGACCCATGTAAGTTCTGGCCACCTCGGCGCATTCCCTGGAGCTTTCCGTGGTAAAGAGGAGCCTTAGTCCCCAAAGCCCGGCGTTCTCCAGGTCCGGGCGTTTGTCCGCCAGAAACACCTTATGGGAATTGTAGATAACGTTCCGGCATTCAAATTCCCGCATCACAGGGAAGACGGAACCCCGCCGGTCGCTGAGCTGGTGCACGTTTTGGCATGCGCAGCGCCCGAAGCTGTTTTTGATTATGCAGTGGTCGGTGACAATGACGGGAGGGCGCCCGTAGGCGAGAATTTCGGTGTCAATGGGTTTTATCATCTCCCTTATTTGAGAGAGGCGGAGCTCAAAGGAAAGGGCGGCTGACAAAAAGCCGGCGTCCTCCAGGGCTTTAAGGGAGTATGAATTGAATATGTTCAGGCCGAAATCCCCCCTGAGCTGAAAGCCGGAGATATGGGCGAGCCGTATATGGCCCAGGTTGTTGACAAGGGCCTCTGTTACGCCCAGATTATGGACCTTGCGGAGAAGGTTTTTTACCTTGCCATTATCAATTTCGGTTATTATCCGGGGAAGCACTGCCACGGGTTTTGAACCTGCCTCTATAAAGGGAACGACCTTCCCGAAATCCTCCGCCAGCACCCCAAGGGGAACGTAGATACAGCCGGGGCGTAGCTCCGCCAGCTCCTCCGTGAGCTGGTCCGCAGACTGTACCTGGAAGTTGAGGACGGGGGAAGAGGGTTGCGGCTTGGGAGAGGGGGTGGGGGGCAGGCTGCCCAGACTGCGCCGGGGCAGCTCTTTTCGCTTCTCAATAAGTTGGGTCAGGAGCTGACTGCGCAAATCCCCCAACAGGACGGGGGAAACAAACAGGTCCGGGGCAACCTGGCTTTTTATGTCGGAACAGATAAATGGGGTTCCCCCGGTCTTGTAGAGCTGGTCTTCCAATATTTCCGCCGTTACGGCCTGGCCGTCGGAAGCCTCGGGTGGGGGTCCGGATACCACCGCCCTGTTGTCGTCTATATCCTCGACGGCCACACGCACGGGCTGCCCGGGCTGTATCAGGACATAAAAGGTTACGGGAACACGGCGCAGCTCGGTGTTTAGGTATGATTTGCGTAGCTCGGCGTAAAACTTTTCCGCGTCCCTGCCGGGCTCGCTCTTTACTCCGAACATATCCTGGTCCCTGCTGCCGATAAAGAATCCGTCGGTCAGTTCCCCCTGGGATAAAACCAGCTCCAGGCGCTCAAGCTCCGCGCCCGTGGGCAGGATTTTGTCCCGTATTGCCCGTGAATAGGTGCGGGTTAATACTGCGCAATGTTCCGGGCGCATGTCCATGCCGTCAATCCTGACACATGCGATTCCGGCACGGGAAAGTTCCTCCAGATGCTCTATAAGGCAGTTGTCTTTAAGGCTAAGGGGGTACTCGTCCATCCGGCCTCCCAAATTGTAGCGCATGCGGCAGGGCTGGGCGCACATATTCAGGTTCGCGCTGTGACCGGTTGTAAAGGCGCTCATATAGCACTGCCCCGAATGGCAGAAACACAGGGGGCCGTGGACGGAGACCGACAGTTCAACGGAACAGCGGGAAGCGATGTGGTTTATTTCTTCCCGGCCAAGCTCCCTAGCGAGGTTTACCCGGCTGATGCCCAGTTCGGCGGCGGCCTCCGCCCCCGTTAAATTATGGACGCCCATCCTTAAATCGGCGTGAATGGGTATATCAGGAACCGCCTGGCGCAAAACCCGGGCAAGGCCCATATCCTGCACCATAATAGCGTCTGCCCCCAGTTCCGAAGCCCGGCGGGCAAGGCGGAGGGTTTCCGTCATTTCCTCGTGGGCTACAAAGCGGTTCAGGGACAGGTATACCTTGCATCCCCTGACCCGGCAATACTGAAGGGCGGACTCAAAATCGTTATCGGAGAGTTTTTTTGGTATCCCACGGACTGCAAATCCGTTGGAGGGCATGTATATAGCATCCGCCCCGCTCTGGACCGCAGCGATTACCGCCTCGGGAGAGCCGGCGGGAGAAAGTAGTTCTAACATATGTCCTGCCTCTGATTTTATAATTATCTACTGCTTGGCTTGCTATCCTTTTTAGAGAGAGCCTTGTGCAGCTCGTCCGCCAGCTGGAATGCCGCAATGGTGGCGCAGTCCAGGGAGGATGCGCCGCTGGAGCGCTTTATTTCCAATATCCTGGCGCTGACAAAGTCGGCCAGATTTTTTGCGTACTCTTCATCTTCCTCCGTACCCAGATAATAAGTGCGCCCTGCTATCTCCACGTTTACTATTTTTTCCATGGCTTGGGCCCCTCTTTCTCCGTATTATAGTGGTACAAGGTTATTATAGCACAAAAATATAATTTACCACAATATAATTTAATGTAAGAATAATAATATATCAAGGGCTTTTAAGGCCTTATAGGAAACCGCCTGCCCGAAAATTTTTTTGCGCAGTTTTTCGCTTATGGCCGCCGGCTTAACTAAATTGACTTTATGTTGTTTTTTATTGTATAATGTTTTAATCTTCATGTTTAAATTAAGACGAGTTGGCCGCCTATTAAAGCCAGGAGGGCATTATGAATAAAACCAAAAAGAAAAAGATTTCCCTTGCCGGGGGAATAGCAGCTGCCCTGATAGTTGTTATCGTTGGGGCATTAATATTTAACTCCTGTTCAAAAAACAGCAAATATGAAAAATTCTACGATGAGGCCGGAAAATATTTTATCAGCGGAGAATATGAAAAAGCCATAGCCTCCCTGGAGAAGGCCCTGGATATTAAGGATACGGAAGAGGCCTATCTCCTGTTGGCGGAGATATACATGTCTATGGGGGATATTGACAGGGCTATTGACGTCCTTTATGTGGGCTCCTACAAACTGGACAGCGATGCTGTCAATAAGCGGTTGGAGGATTTAAAGGCGCAGAAAGCTGCCGACTATGCCGAGGGGGATATTCTGATTATCGGCGGCAAAGAGGTGGAAAAGGACGCTACCGCCCTGATTCTCTCCCAGATGGGCCTGACGGACGAGGACATTTCCCCCCTTGCCCAGATGACCAAACTGGAAAACCTGAGCCTTACCGACAACAATATTACCAGCATAGCCGTTCTGTCGGGACTTGGGGAACTTAACTTCCTGCACTTGGGAGGAAACATTATCAGCGATTTGGCCCCTCTGCGGGGGCTGACAAAACTGAAAACCCTTTACCTGGACGGCAACCCCATAAGAGACCCGTCCCCCCTCTACGGCCTGACATCTCTCACCACCCTCAGCCTGAAGAATATGGAGGTAGACCCGGAGCAGATTAAGGCGCTGAAGGAGGCTCTACCCGGCTGTGGCATTTTTTACGACAATATGGAGGATGAAGAGGAGGTCAAGGAACTGACCTTGGGAGGTGTCACATTCGCCTCCGACGTTACGGAGCTGGACCTGAGCGGCCTCGGCATCACCGATATAAGCATACTTTCGGAATGCAGAAACCTCACCAAGCTTGATTTGCGCAACAATAATATAAGCGACATCACGCCCTTGAAGGATTTGCTGGAACTGAACTGGCTGTGCATATGGAACAATAGGGTATCGGACATCCGCCCCCTTATGGGCCTGACCAAGCTGGCATACCTGGATGCCGACAACAACAGTATAACGGATATCAGCGCCGTAACCTTTCTGACGAACATGGAGGAGCTGTGGCTGAGCAACAACAGCCTTAAAAGCATATCTCCTCTGACCAAACTGCCGAAACTGCGCCGTCTTGGCCTTAAAGGGGTGGGCTTGGAAGACGGCGATTTGGATGAACTGATGGCTGTTGCCACCCTGAGAGAACTAGCCCTGGAAAACAACAAGGAAATATCCGGCGAGAAACTCGACGCTCTTAAGGAAGCCCTTACCAACTGCACCATAACCCATTCGGAGGCCCTGTACACTGCGGAGCTGGGTGGCAAAAGCTATAAATCCAACGCGACGGAGATAAGCGCCTCCAATGCCGGCGTATCGGATATCAGTACTCTGGAGAAATTTGAATCCCTTAAAATCCTTATCCTAAAGGGCAATTCCATTAACAGTATTGCATCCCTGACCGGCCTTAAAAACCTTGAGGTGCTGGAGCTGGAGGAAAATAAAATCAGCGATATCACGCCCCTCAAGGAGCACGCCAGTCTTCGGATATTAAACTTGATGAACAATAAAATTACCGATATTTCCGCCCTTTCCGGCTGCAGTTCCCTTACGGAGCTACACCTGAGCGGAAACAGCCTTGACAGCATCAGCGCCCTTTCTGGACTAACCAGTCTGAAGGAGTTATCTCTTGACTATACCGGGATTTCCGACATTTCCGCCCTTTCCAATCTACAGAACCTGACCTACCTGGGGCTGGAGGGCAACTCAATCAGCGATATCTCCGCCCTGAAGCAGCTTACAGAGCTTCAGACCCTCTATATAGGTGGCAACCAGCTGACCGCCATGCAGTTATGGGAGCTTGCCGAGGCGCTGCCCAATTGCAGCATTTATTCCGATCTGGACATTTATTCCAGCTCCGTTTCCCGGGAGGAGGAAGAGCCGGAGCCATCCGTTCAGATCCACAGGTGGTGGCGGTAGTGAGGCTTTTTATAGCGGTGAATTTTGACCAGGAGGTCAAGGATTCAATATCCAGGGTCAGGGACGACCTGGCGGCTTTGGCGGAGAGTTGCCGGGTTACAAGGAGCGAAAACCTTCATCTGACCCTGGCCTTCCTGGGAGAATACCCGCCCTCCGCTCTGCCGAGGATACGCAGGGCAATGGAAAATGCCGTCGGCAATGCCTTTGAGCTGATTTTTTCCGGGGTAGGCAGGTTTCGGCGTAGAGAAGGGGACATTTTGTGGATGGGCGTGGAATACAACCCCTCCCTGTGGGCTCTTGCGGAGGAACTGAACGGGCATTTGAAGGAAGCGGGGTTTCCTGCCCGGGAGAACGAATTTAGGCCTCATGTGACCCTTTGCCGCAATGCCCGTATGCCCTCTGAATTCGACGCCCCGGCAATGGCGCGGCAGAAACTGCGGCAGCGGGTGGACAGGATTTATCTCATGGAGAGCAGCCGCGTAAGGGGCATACTGACCTATACTCCGCTTCTGTCGGTATCCCTGAAATCGAGGGAATAAGCACCGGAAATATGTTTCATATTGAACTTAGAGTAAAATTATCGTAGGCAAAACAATAAAAAAATATGGGAAGAAAGTAAAAACCCTCTTCCCATAATCACAATTTTCCTGTAGTTTGAGAATTGTCAAGAAACCAAACGCAGGAGGTTGT
>DUOX01000033.1 GCA_012838665.1 Clostridiales bacterium | reverse complement strand
CGGGGCGATTTACGGCCTTGTCGGCCCCAATGGCGCCGGGAAGACCACTATAATTCGTCATATTACCGGAATTTACCGCCAGGATTCCGGTCAGGTGCTTGTGGATGGAAGCCCTGTATACGAAAATCCCGCTGTAAAGAGCCGGATTGCCTATATACCTGACGATATATATTATTTTCTTCAAGCATCCATAAGGGACATGATGAAGTTTTACAAGGGCATGTTTCCCCGTTTTGACCAGGGGCGTTTTGAGAAGCTCCGTGAGGTTTTTGAACTGGACGAGAACCGTCCCATGCGCCGCCTGAGCCGGGGCATGCAGAAGCAGGCGGCCTTCTGGCTGGCTGTTTCCTGCAGGCCGGACGTGCTGATTCTGGATGAGCCTGTGGACGGCCTTGACCCGGTAATGCGCCGGCAGGTCTGGAGCCTAGTCATGGCCGACGTGGCGGAGCATGGCACCACGGTTCTGGTGTCTTCTCACAATCTTCGGGAACTGGAGGATGTGTGCGACCATGTGGGAATAATGAACGGGGGCAAGCTCCTGCTGGAGCGCAGCCTTTCCGCCCTGCAGGACAATATAGTAAAGGTGCAGTTGGCCATGCCCGACGGGGCAAGTTTACCCGGGGATTTGCAAATCCTGCATAAGAGCAATACCGGCCGCCTGCAGACCCTTATTGTAAGGGGCAGGGCCGAGGATGTCACAAACCGGCTGGCCGCCGTCTCTCCGCTGTTTATGGATATTATTCCCCTTAGCCTGGAGGAAATCTTCATCTACGAATTGGGAGGAGCCAACTATGCAATCAAAGATATCATTCTTTAATAAAACGCTGTTCAAGAACACGGTTTCCCGATTCCTGCCCCTGTGGGCAGCCTATGCCATAATCTGGATCTTGGTTTTCCCCGTTTCCCTCCACAGCAGGCTTTCTTCAATTTACGAGTACAGCATAACCGATATTTACTATAACGTTCAATCACTTGTGCTGGACATGGGATTTGGCGGCGGGGTTATAATGTCCCTGGTTTTCAGCGCCTTTACCGCCATGGCGGTTTTCAGCTACATCTACTCCTCCAAGAGCGCCGGCATGATGGCGTCGCTACCCATCCGACGGGAGGCCGCGTTCCTGACCGTGTTCAGCGCAGGGCTTTGCTGCCTGCTGGCCTCCAATGTGCTGGTTTTCCTTATCGCCATGGCTGTGGAGGCCGCCCACGGTGTACTGAGCATTAAGTTTCTCCTGCAGTGGCTGGCCCTGGTCTCTATGTGCAACGTGTTTTTCTACGGCTTTGCCAGCCTTTGCGCCATGCTGACGGGACAAATACTGGTGCTTCCCGTTGTATACGCAGTTTTAAATTTCACCTCAGTAGTTGTTGAGTTTATAATCCGCAACCTTCTGGACGCCTTTGTTTTCGGCATGAGCGCGGGTTCAGGCCTGCTTTTCAGTTTTCTTTCTCCCGTCTATTATCTGCTGGCCAATACGTCGGTGGACGCCATATACAATCCCGCCTCCATTGAACCCATTATCATGGGATATAAATACAACGGCTGGGTGCCTATGATAATATACTGTTTGGTGGGACTCATATGCGTGGGGGCGGCTTTGCTGCTGTACCGGCGGCGCCATATGGAGACGGCCTCCGACATTGTGGCCGTCAGGGTTTTAAAGCCCGTCTTCAAGTATTGCTTAGCCTTCGGCTGTGCCCTATGCATAGGAACCTGGATTTTTTATTCCATTTTCTATCGCGGGGCGCTGGTTCTTAACGTTTTTCCTCTGTTAATATTCATGCTTTTCGGTGGGTTTATCGGCTACTTTGCCGCGGAAATGCTGATAAAAAAGAGCTTTCGCGTTTGGCGGGGCACCTGGAAGGGCTTTATAATCTTCTCCACTGTTATTGTGCTGCTCACCTATGCCTGGGAGCTTGACCTATTTGGCTATGAAAGGCGGATTCCCGACCTGGAAAAAGTGGAGTTTGTACGCATAGAATCGACAGGCGAACATTCCGAACTCCATGACAGGGCCAACATAGAGCAGGTCATAGACCTCCACGGCAGCATAGTGGAAAATAAAGCCCATCATGAAGCCGCCGGCAGTAATTGGAACATCATGCGGAATTGGGTAAGAATTTACTACCACATGGAAAATGGCTCCATCATGAGCAGAGCCTATACGCTGTCAGCCTCCGACGAGGAAATAAACGACCCGGGTTCCGATATTATGGTCCTCAACGATATTTTTAACAGTCAGGAGGCCATAGACGACAGGAAGGAGACGGAGATTCCCGTCAGCGAACTTACAATAACCAATGCCAATATTTATTACAGCACAACTGTAAACGAAGATGGCGGAGGCGTGGCAGTTACCCAGACCAGCTACCAGATGACGGACCAGGAGGCCATGGCGCTGTACTATGGCTGCATCCTGCCGGATATAGCCGACGGGACCCTGGGCAGGATTTGGCTGGTGCAAAATGACGACTATTACAACACCGTCTACGACTGCTTCATTGAGATTAACCTGGCCATGCGCAAACCCGACGGAAGCTATATTAACGAATATTTCCACACCGTACCCACCGTAGACTCTGAGCGCACCAACGCCTGGCTCAAAGAGCGCGGCATAGAACTTCACCCGGTAGGTGGGGTTTACAAATATGAGAAATAGAAAAAAGCAGAATAACTAAACGCAATGTGAGGAGTTTTTAAACTCCTCACATTATTTTGCACCCCCTTGCTATTGAAAAATCCGTTTAAAAGTCGTAAAATCACAACAGACTAAAAACGGAGGCTTTTATGAACTACAATGCAGGAAAATGTGATATTGCTGTCATAGGCGCCGGACATGCGGGAATTGAGGCGGCCCTGGCCGCCGCCCGTCTGGGGCTGGATACCATATGCTTTACACTTAATATGGACAGCGTGGGGAACATGCCCTGCAACCCGGCCATTGGCGGTACGGGCAAAGGCCATCTGGTCCGGGAACTGGACGCCCTTGGTGGGGAGATGGCCAGGGCGGCGGACAAGGCTTGCATACAGTACCGCATGCTGAACCGGGGAAAGGGCCCTGCCGTCCACTCCCTCCGGGCTCAGGCAGACCGCAGGCTTTATCAGGCCGTCATGAAGCATACTCTTGAGAAGCAGGAAAACCTTCGGCTCAAACAGGCCGAAATCACGGAAATCGGCACATCTGAGGGCAAGGTCGCCTATGTGCGCACCCATACGGGGGCCACCTATGCCTGCCGGGCGGTTATCGTCTGCTCGGGCACATATCTTGAGAGCCGGATAATTATTGGCGATATAATTATTAACAGCGGACCCGACGGATTGGCGTCTTCCAAAAAGCTTAAAGACTGTCTCATAAATCTGGGGCTCCCGCTCCGGCGCTTTAAAACCGGCACCCCGCCCAGGATAAACGCCCGAACGGTGGATTTTTCAAAAATGGAAATCCAGCCCGGGGACGCAGATCCCCAGCCTTTTTCCTTTGAGACGGAAACGGTGCCCGAAAACCGGGCGGTCTGCTATCTTGCCTACACCAACGGGGAAACCCACCGGATTTTAAGGGAAAATCTCCACCGCAGCCCCCTGTATTCCGGAGTCATTGAAGGCGTGGGCGCCCGGTACTGCCCCTCCATTGAGGACAAAATAGTAAAATTCCCGGATAAGCCCCGCCACCAGCTTTTTATTGAGCCCATGGGCCTCAATACCGAAGAGCTGTATGTCCAGGGCCTGTCATCCTCCATGCCCGAGGAGGTGCAGATACAGGTCATGCACACCATTCCCGGGTTGGAAAAGGCTGAGATGACCCGGCCAGCCTACGCCATTGAGTACGAATGTGTGGACCCCACGGAGCTTTACCCCACACTGGAGAGCAAAAAAATTGCCGGACTCTACGGCGCCGGGCAATTTAACGGTTCCAGCGGATATGAGGAGGCGGCGGTTCAGGGCTTTTTGGCGGGGGTCAATGCCGCCCTAAAACTGCTGGGCAGGGAAGAAATTATTCTGCGCCGCAGCGACGGCTATATAGGCACCCTCATTGATGACCTGGTGACAAAGGGCACAAACGAGCCTTACCGCATGATGACTTCCCGCTCGGAATACCGGCTATTGCACCGTCAGGATAACGCGGACCTGCGCCTGAGCCATATAGGCCTGCGGATAGGGCTTGTCAGCCGGGAGCGTCACGAAAGGGTTTTGGCCAAATATGCCGCCGTTGAAAAGGAAATAAAGCGGCTGGAGAGCAGCTATTTGTCCCCCACGCCGGAGCTGAATGCTTTTCTGGAAAGCCGGGGCACGAGCCCCGCCGCTACCGGCACAAGCCTGGCTGCCCTCCTGCGCCGCCCCCAGGTGGATTATGAGGGGCTTCGGCAGTTTGACCCGGAGCGGCCGGAGTTTCCCGCCGCCGTCGCCGAGCAGGTGGAGATATCCATTAAATACGAGGGTTATATAAAACGGCAGCTGCGGCAGGTGGAGGAATTCTCAAAGATGGAAAACAGAAAACTGCCCAAGGATATAGACTATAACAATATTTCCGGCCTCCGCACCGAGGCGCGTCAGAAGCTGTCCAAGATACGCCCGGACAATTTCGGTCAGGCCAGCCGCATCTCAGGAGTGTCCCCGGCGGATATTGCGGCTTTGATGATATATCTTGGCCATTAGGTTCAGGAGCCTAATTCTGGAGGTAAGCTTATATTATGAACAGGAAGATAGTTCTCGGCATGTCCGGCGGGGTGGATTCCACCGTATCCGCCCGGCTGCTACAGGATGCCGGCTATGAGGTCTACGGCCTTTTTATGGACATAGGTATGCCAAACGGGGCCAGAGATGCCCTCAGTGCCGCGAAGGAAGTTGGCATCCCCCTGAAGGTGCTGGATATAAGCTCGGAGCTGGAGCAGAAGGTATGCACCCCCTTTGTGGAGGCCTACCTCCGGGGAGAAACCCCAAATCCCTGCATAATGTGCAATCCTACAGTGAAGTTTAAGTCCCTGCTTGAATACGCCCGTGAGATTGGGGCAGAGCATATCGCCACCGGCCATTACGCCAGAGTCCGGGACGGGAGGCTTTACAAGGGCGCGCCCAAAAACGACCAGAGCTATATGCTCTGCCGGATGACCAAGGAGCAGCTACAGCACCTTGTACTGCCCCTTGGGGACTATGAAAAAAGCCAGATCCGCACCCTGGCCGCCGAGATGGGTCTTAAAGTTGTCGCCAAGCCGGACAGCATGGAAATATGCTTCATACCCGATGGCGACTACGCCGCATTTATTGATTCCCGGGGACAGTCCCCGGGGCCGGGGAATTTTGTGGACGAGAGGGGCAATGTTTTGGGTCGTCACGGGGGGATACACCACTATACCATAGGACAGCGCCGGGGGCTGGGCATCTCCCTTGGCCGGCGGGTCTTTGTGTCCGCTATACGTCCCGAGACAAACGAGGTGGTAATCTCCGACGGAGAGGGCCTGTATGCAACCGAAATCCGCGCCAGGGACATGAACTGGCTTCTGCCGGAAATCCCCGCCGCCCCCTTTACCGCGGGAGTGCGGGTGCGCCATTCCCGCTTTGAAACCCCGGCTATTGTTACTCCGGAGGGTGGGGGCGAAAGCGTTACGATTGTGTTTGAAAGTCCGGTCAGGGCGCCTACGCCCGGCCAGTCGGCCGTCCTCTACGATGGGGACGTAGTGATGGGCGGGGGCTATATCGTATAAATTTTATGGGGCTGCCTGTGCAGCCCCTTTGTTTTTTAACAGGATGTTCGGTTTTGATATAAGCCAACCCCGGGCGGAGGCCGCAGTTTTACTTTGAAAAGAACAGAGGCTGAAGCTGTTTGCCTTCCAGCGCCGCCTCTACGGTAGCCTCTATTTGTTCGAAATCCGCAGTCAGGGAGTTGGGCTTTTTCTTCGGGTCATCCTGATAGAAGGGCACAAAATAGATATTCTTCCGCCCCAGAAGTATGCCAATATTTGCCGCATTTCCCGAAAGCCCGTCGTTCGTGGAAATTGCCAGTACTACAGGCCGCTCATTTCGCAGGTGGGCCTTGCAGGCCATGGTGACGCAGCTGTCTGTTATGCCCCTCGCTATTTTGGCAATGGTGTTTCCCGTGCATGGGGCAATTACAAGGGCATCAAGCAGCTGCTGGGGGCCAATAGGTTCCGCATCCACTATGCTGGTTATAACGGGTTTTCCCGTGAGCTCCTCCAGCCTTGAAATAAAATTTTCCGCCTTTCCAAAACGGCTGTCCGTTTTGGAGGCAGTTTCCGACATAATAGGAGTCAGGTCATATATTTCTCCAAGCCTGCTCACCGACTCCATGATTTTATCGTATGTACAGTACGAGCCGCAAAGAGCCAGCCCGACCCTCAGCTTATTTTTCATGGCTCCTCCTGTTCCTCCAATATGTTGTAAATGGTGTCACGAATTATGGCTCCTGCGCTTTCCGGCGCCACCTCTCCCGGCAGGCTCAATGCCCAGATGGCTCTCACTCCCAGACGGGAGGCGGCGGCAAAGTCCATGCCCCCGGGTTTTGATGCCAGGTCCAGACACAGGGCGTCGTCACGGAGTTCCATCAGGCGTTCTTCCGTGAGCACCAGCGCCGGCACGGTATTTACCACAACGTCAAAATCTGAGAGATGACCCTCCAGGGCACGAGTGTCCAGGGCAGAGCACCCGCCGGCCGTTATCCAGGCCATGTCCCCGGGATTTCTTGCGGACACAGAGACCTTAGCCCCCAGGGCGTGAAGCCTGCTTGATAGCATCTTGCCCAGCCGTCCGTAGCCTATCACCAGTATCCTACTGCCCCAGATTGTCACCGGGGTCTCCTGCATGATTATCCCTATTGCCCCTTCCGCCGTTGCAACCGCGTTGAAAACCGCCAATTCCTCTCTCTTGAAGTAGTCAACCATCCGAAGGCCCAGTTGCTCTCCCAGGGCCAGCGTCTCGGGTTCCAGTATTCCGCCACAGACCAGGGTTCCCGGCTCGATGGTCTCAAGAATCTCCTTGATTTCATATTCTCCGGCGGACAAGGGCGAGTTTAGAAAGCCCCGCTGGCCCATAACCGGCAGGGGCAGTACCACGCAGTCGGCCCCCCATGCAGCCTCTTCCGGGCTGCCGGCACAGTATATGTCCCGGGAACACTCTCCCTTATCCAGGGCAAAGGAGCAGACATCATGGCCGTCGGACACAAGCAGACTGCAGAGCCGAGCAATTCTCATATCCCCGCCAATGACCGCAAATTTCATATGACCACTCCCTATGCAATGATATAATATGGTATATTATTTCTATTCATAATATGGCCGAAATAGCTTGCGGGTGATTATCGTATTATGTATAATTGGGTAAAATAGACGTCAAAATTGCCGGAAGAGGGCAAAAGTGCCACCGGCTGCTTTTTTTGGAGGTAAAAAAATGAGCTATGCAGATATGGTTTTTATACAGAATTGCAAAGATATTCTCGAAAATGGGGTCTGGGACACAGAGCGGCAGGTTCGTCCCAGGTGGGATGACGGTACGCCCGCCCATACTGTAAAAAAGTTCGGAATTGTTAACCGTTACGACCTGTCAAAGGAGTTTCCCATTCTGACCATACGCCGCACTTATTATAAATCCGCCATTGACGAATTGTTGTGGATATGGCAGAAAAAGTCCAACAATGTGAAGGAACTCCGCGCCCGGATTTGGGACAAATGGGCCGATAAAAACGGTTCCATCGGCAAGGCTTACGGCTATCAGCTTGGAATTAAGCACCGTTACCCTGAAGGGGAATTCGACCAGGTGGACAGGGTTCTGTACGATTTAAAGTACAACCCTGCCTCCCGTAGGATATTGACAAACATGTATAATTTTGAGGACCTGCACGAAATGGCTCTTTATCCCTGCGCCTATTCCATGACCTTTAACGTTTCCGGAGACACTCTCAACGCTATTTTGAACCAGCGCAGTCAGGACATGCTGACGGCCAACAACTGGAACGTATGTCAATACGCGGTTTTGGTCCATATGTTTGCCCAGGTTTCCGGCTTGAAGGCCGGGCAGCTTCTCCATGTCATAGCCGACGCCCATATATATGACCGGCATGTGCCGATAGTGGAGAAGATTATAAAAAACCCGACCAAGCCTGCGCCGAAATTTGTCATAGACAAAAGCATAGATGATTTCTATAAATTTACCCGCGACAGTTTTAACCTGGAAGGTTATGAATATGCCGAACTTGACGGGGAAATACCCGTAGCTGTGTAAAGGCCGTCAAAAAATAAAAGAAGTGAGGCTGTACAATGAAAGCCCTTGTTGCCGTATACGAAGATTGGGGTATAGGCAGGGACGGCACCCAGCCCCTGGTGATACCCGCCGACCGGAAATTTTTCCGGGAGATAACAGGTAGTAGCCCGATAATTGTAGGACGCAGAACCCTGGAGGATTTTCCCGGAGGGCGCCCTCTGAAAAACAGGCCCAATATTGTCCTGACCCGCCAGGACATAGAAATTGAGGGGGCCATCGTGGTCCACAGCGTGGAAGAGGCGCTGGAGGCGGTAAGAGACTGGGGTGACGATGTGTTTGTCGTGGGCGGTGAAAGCGTATTTAACGCCATGCTGGGCTATTATAAACGGGCGTATGTGACAAAAATCGCCGCAAACCCTGTATCCGATGTTTTTTTCCCAAATCTGGATCAGGACCCGGAGTGGAAATGCACGGACCCGGGACGGGAGCTGGAGCATGAGGGCATAAAATACCGTTTCTGCATCTACGACCGGGTTTAATTTGCAATTGACAAAAAAATAAAAGCGCCCTGCGGGGCGCTTTTACAGGCTTATTAATGAAGCCTCTCCCAACCGGAGAGGCTTTGGCTTTTCTATTTTTTTATTTTTTGTTTGTTTTCCTCATAGATTATGGCAAGACCCCGTAAAAGCAAGTCCTCGTCCAGAATAATCGTATGCCGACAATAGGGGACTATGCGTTTGGAGATGCCGCCGGTGGCCACTACAGTGGCGGTGCTGCCAAGCTCGTCTTCGATGCGGTCAATCATTCCGTCTATCATAGCCGCGGTGCCGTAGACAGCGCCGCTTTGCATGCTGCTGATGGTGTTTGTACCAATGCAGTGCTTCGGGGCCTCGATAGGAACAGAGGGTAGCTGGGATGTGCCACGGGCCAGGGCGTTCAGTGACACGGCAACACCGGGTACAATGGCACCGCCAAGGAAGTTTGAATTCTCGTCAATCACTGAAATGGTGGTAGCCGTACCCATATCGAAGATTATTATGGGGGGCTTGTAGCTGTGCCGGGCTGCAACTCCTGCCGCCACAAGGTCGCTTCCCAGGGTTGCGGGGTTGTCTATAAGTATGTTGAGTCCGGTTTTAATGGAAGCCTCCACAACTATGGGCGTGTGGCCGGTTAGAATTTTTATGGCCGTCTTCATTGTTGCGGTGAGGGGAGAGACCACGGAGGACAATATTGCGCCCTCAAAATCCCTGGTAATGCCTGTAAAATCAAGTATCTGCTTCATGGTGACGGCGTACTCGTGTTCCGTCCTGGCTTGCTCCGTAGTCATGCGAAAAACATTCTTTATCTCAAGTCCCTCTATACATCCGGTGACTATATGGGTGTTGCCAATGTCTACTGCCAAAATCATTAAGGTCCCTCCGTTAACTGCTGCCTTTGCGGGGGAGTCGGGTTCATAAGGCCATACAGGGCCTTACTTATTGCTGTTCCTATGAAGAAACATACGAGAGCCTCAATGAGGCCCTGGATTCCCACAAGCCAAACGATGAAGGACAGAACGTTCCTGCCTTCTCTAAGGCCCATGATAAAGTCTGTCCGGCCGAACAAAAGCATTAATGCCGACATAAAGAAAACTGTGTTGAGCAGGGCGCCTGAAAGACTGGCAACGGCAAAGGAAAGCACCTTGGTTTTGTTGATATGATACAGAGACCTGAAGATTAGGCCGCAGAGCCATCCCATAAGTATCCGGGGAACCATGCAAACTATAAAAGTGTAAAAAGGGTTGATTCCCAGAAGGGTAGCGCCAACTTCGCTTTTGCCGAAGCATTGGTAAAAGCTGGTGAGTCCGAAGACTCCGCCCAAAAGTGCGCCGGATGCCGGCCCGAGAGTGATTGCTCCTACCAGCACTGGTATCTGCATAATTGTCAGTTCCAAGGCCGGTGTTTTGATGAAGCCGAGATTTGTTACTTCCAGCAGGAAAATGATAGCGATAAAGACTGCCAGACGCACCATCCTGCCCGTCTTTGCTGAGATGTTTGCCATATTCAATTACCTCCTACTGCTGCTCCCGTATTATGGCCCCGGGATGCAGCGCAAATTTATTTTGGGGTTTCGTCCCAAAACCGCATTTTACAACATATAGTGGAAATAATCAAGTCTCTGCTTCCCAGGCCGGGAATAAAATACCAAAAGCTGGCCCGCCGTTTCCCCGCAAGGGGAGGACGGCGGGCTGCCTTACCTTTATATGGCTGTTATTATTACTTTACCGTCCCTTTCGGTGAGGCTGATGTGTTTTACATTGCCCTTATGGTTGTCAATAATTTCCGTTGCTATGGTGTCTTCGATCTCCTTTTGAATCAGGCGGCGGAGATTCCGGGCGCCATAGGTGATGCTGAAGCTCTTTTTCGTAAGGTAGTCAATAAGCTCGTCGTCATACTCCAGACCGATGCTCTTTTCGGCTATGACCTCTTTGAGCTCGTTAAGCATTAGCCTGGCTATATCCTTAAAGTTTTCTTCCGTCAGCCGGTTGAAGCTGACTATCTCGTCCACACGGTTTATAAATTCGGGTCTGAGAAAGTCGTTGAGAGCTTTAATGGCTTTTTCACGGCCCATCTCGGTAAAGCTCTGGCCGAAGCCCACGGAGCCGCTCTTTTTATCGCTGCCGGCGTTGGTGGTCATGATGATTACGGTGTTTTCAAAATTCACAGTACGGCCCTGGGCGTCGGTTATGCGGCCGTCGTCCAGGATTTGCAGAAGCACGTTGAGAACATCCGGATGGGCCTTTTCGATTTCGTCGAAAAGCACCACAGAATAGGGCTTGCGGCGTATCTTCTCCGTAAGCTGCCCCGCCTCATCATATCCCACATAGCCGGGAGGTGAGCCGATAAGCCGGGAGACGGAGTGTTTTTCCATAAATTCCGACATATCCAGACGTATCAGGGATTCGGGGGTGTTGAACAGGTCAGCGGCAAGGCGCTTTACAAGCTCTGTTTTACCGACGCCTGTACTGCCCACAAAAATGAAACTGATGGGTTTTCTTTTAGCGGACAGACCCACACGGTTGCGCTTTATAGCGGCACAGACGGTGTCAATGGCCTCATCCTGGCCAACCAGGTGCTTTTTAAGACGCAGGTGGAGATTGGAAAGCCGCTCAAATTCGTCTTCCCTGATACGGCTGGCCGGGATTTTCGTCCACAGCTCGATTATCCGGGCCAGGTTGTCAATGGTCAGCTCCGGTTTGTCCTGTGCCTTGAGCCTGTTCAGTTCCTCGGAAAGCCGGAGGTTCCGGCTGCGGATGACGGCAAGGCGCTCGTAGTGTTCGTTTTCCGTATCCGACATCAAAAGTTCGCGCTCCCGCTCAAGGTCCTCCATTTCCTTTATTACTTCGGACATACGGGTGATATTCGCATTTTTCAGGTTCACGTCAGAGCAGGCCTCGTCAATGAGATCGATGGCTTTATCCGGGAGAAAGCGGTCTGTGATATAACGCTCGGACATGAGCACCGCCTGACGGCACATCTCATCGGATATTTTCACGCCGTGATATTCCTCGTAATAGTGGGCTATGCCCTGGAGAATTCTTATGCTGTCCTCAATGGAGGGTTCAGCCACGGTGACGGGCTGGAAACGGCGCTCTAAGGCCGCATCCTTTTCAATGTGCTTGCGGTATTCGGTGAAGGTGGTGGCGCCTATAACCTGGATTTCCCCACGGGATAGCGTCGGTTTAAGGATATTGGCGGCGTTCATGCTGCCCTCAGCGTCCCCGGCTCCCACTATATTATGCACTTCATCAATTACAAGTATTATATTGCCCTGTTTGCGGATTTCTTCAATCAGGCCCTTCATCCGGTTCTCAAACTGTCCCCGGAACTGGGTGCCGGCCACAAGGGCCGTAAGGTCTAGGAGATAGACCTCCTTTTCCCGAAGCTTATAGGGCACGTTGCCATCGGCAATGCGCTGGGCAAGGCCTTCGGCTATGGCAGTTTTGCCGACCCCCGGCTCGCCAATAAGGCAGGGGTTGTTTTTTTGGCGGCGGTTTAAAATCTGGATAACCCGTTCAAGCTCATCATCCCGTCCAACCAGGCGGTCCAGCTTACCTTCCCTGGCCCGGTCCGTAAGGGATATGCAGTAACTTTCAAGATATTTTCGTCTGGAACTCCGGCCGGCGCTCTCCTTACTTTCCCGGGACCGAGCGTCTCCGGGACCGGGAGCGCCGGAGCCATGGCCCTCGGAGCCGCCGAAAAGCCGGCTTAAAAAGGGGAAGGTGGCGGTTTTGCCTTCCTCGCCCAGATCACCGTCATGATTTTCGATCTCCATGAGGCCGTCCAGACCTCCAAGAGCGTCCATCATTTCGTCCTCCAGATTATCCAGTTCTTCGTCGGTAAGTCCCATTTTTTTAATAATATCGTCCACGGGTTTAATGTTAAGATCCCGCGCGCATTTAAGGCACAGCCCCTCATTTTTGGATTGGCCGTTTTCAATTTTCGTTATGAATATAACCGCCACGTTTTTTTTGCAGCGGGCACAAAGTGTAGGTTGCATATAAATATCTCCTATTTTTAGGTTAGAGTGAAGCGTGGCGGAGCGCGCCGAAATCAGCGTGTTTTCCTGCGTCCCAGCATAATCCTCCGGTAGTTTAAGAGATAGCTGACAAAAGCAGCTATTGACGTGGCAAGACACACACATATCATCGTAACAGCAACTTTGCGGGGAATCCCGTCAAAAACCATCAGTATGACACAAACTATGAAGAATAGAGTTGTAGCAGTCTTGCCAATGATGTTGGACGACGGAATTTCCATCTTGGCCACACGATGGATGAGCAGGCCGCCAATGCCCATTAAAATCTCTTTTACCATGAACACAACAAGTACCCATAAAGGTATAATACTGTCTATAGTGATACATGCCAGCACGGCGAAGGTCAGCATTTTATCGCCCAAGGGGTCTAAAACCTTGCCCAGATTGGTGATAAGGTTGTATTTTCGGGCAATTCTGCCGTCCAGAAAGTCTGTAACAATGGCTACGGCATAAACCAATGCTGCCAGCAGGGCAGAGTTTTCAAGGCCGGAAAAGTAAATAACAACAAATACTGGCACAAGGCATAATCGAAATATTGATAGCATGTTTGGAGTGTTCAGCATTAACTATTATCTCTCCCTATAGACCAATAAACCGGGATAGTAAGTCAACTTGCAAAAACAGCCGGGCAATCGGGGTTTTTGAAAAAGCATCGTTTCCTATGACAAGTCCGGCAAATTTAAGAGCCCAGACAATAACAAAGCAGAACATCAGGCCCGTTATAAGGCCAAGAGCTGCGCCGCCAATGTCGTTTAATTTGTTCAAATGCGGAAGTTTAAACGACAGATTGGGAATGTTTCCAATGACGGTAAGTACTATCAGGATGAGCAGAAAGGCCAGCAGAAATCCAAGGACATAGGTAATACGGGCGCATAGAACTTCCACTATTGCGGCGGTGATATCAGTATCGTTTTGCTCGGCGTATTCCTCCGCCTCCGCCGCCAGGATTTCAGCGGTTTTATGGTATATCCCCATAGCTTTAAAACTCTCAACGCAGAATTCATGAACCGACTCTGGATGCTGCTGCAGCAGACTGCTTACGGAATACCCGCTGTCCTGCCAGCCCATGACTTCAAGAACGTCCTCGTCTATCTTTTTTTCCATATAGCCGTCGGCAAAGGGTTTTATTGCCGGAATGACCTCATAGGAAAAGGCGGTGGATAAAAGATTGCCGCCATATAAAGATACTACTATCACAAGTATGCTGCCTATGCCCATAATCATACCCTTTTTATATCCTGCCCATGCACAAATAATAATCACAGCTATCAGCAGCAAGTCGATTAGCTTTGTCATTGCGTTCCTCCATTAGTCACCCAAGGTTTAACAGCTCGGCAGAGTAAGCTGAGAGCAGCAAAGCATCGCCCTTCTCTCGCAAGATTACCTTTTTTGCCCTCCAAATGCCCTGGCGTACGGTTTTCTCTGACAGTTCCTGAGTGTACAGATATAAGGAGTCGGAGTATAAGACCAGAAGCTGTCTGTCCCAGGCAGACAGGGAAAGGACATCCCGTTGCAAGGGAATTTCCCCCAGGACCTGGCCGTTACTGTCAACAGTGAGAAGCCGGCCCTCGCTGCCTGAACGATATTTTCCAAGTATTACCGCTGTGAAATCTTTAGAAAACTCGTAATCTATGAGATAGTTTTCTCCGAAATCAAAGGAGTTCACCATCTCGCCTTTGGAGTTCAAAAACACCAGCCGGTTCTCGGATATGGCGCAGAGCCTGCCGTCGCCCATATAATATAAATCCACAAAAAGCTCGGCCGGGGCCGTAAAACTACCCCGCTCTTTCTCGCTGTCAAGGGAGAAGAAGCGTATAACCCCGCCTTCGCCATCGGCGCACAGCACCGCAAGAGAGGAGTTATCCGGGCCGACAGCGGCGGAGAGAACATAGCCTGAGCCCGAGAACCATTGGTAAACCGGGGTGAGGGAAACGTCATAAACCGTGACCTTGCCCTTGTAGCCAGTCTCCTCCGTAGTGACGCATAAATAAGCACCTGAACTTATGGTGACGGAGATTATTGGTCTTTCCGTATCCAGCTCCGTATATTTGCCATCAAATGAAGCCAGGCGCAGGGTAGTGCCGCCGATGTCGTAAAAAGCGCAGTGCTTTTTTGAGGCGGCCACTGCCGGAATATCCATGGAGAAAACCTGGCGGATTACGGCATTGCCGTCGGAATCAATAAGCTGCATACCTGTGGTGGAGGCCACAGCCAGCCCGTTTCCCGCCCTTGCGAAGACCTGGTCGGCACCGGCTTCGTATGTAAAAGGCTCGCTTTCGCTTTCCTGAGAGGCCTCATTCTTGAACAGGGATTTGAGACTATCGGAGGTGAAATAATCCTTGTAAATCAGAATGGCCGCGGCGGCGATAATAAGCAGCAGTGTTGCCGCTGTGGCAACTGCGGTACGGCCCTTAGAGCGCCTTTTTTTACTTTTCTGACAGCTTTTTTGATTCATCTTTATTCCTCAGGCCGTTATTGGGGTGGAAATTGTAGAAAAATGTTGTTAACCCTTGAAGTGAAACACATAAAAACATTGCTCCAATTGCCTGGGTAGAGGAGAAAAAGGGTTAAAAACGTTTTACAGTCCCGAAAGGAGGAAAAAGGATATGGTGGAAACAAAATAACCATAACGGAACTATTATAACATATTACACACCAAAATGATAGTTTTTGTTCAAAAAAAAATCCACTACCCCGGAAGAAATTAGCGAGACATCATTTCGCCCACCGCGCCGTCATACCAGAGACGGGACAGGTAAAGGCCGTGAGCAGGCATGGTAGGGCCGGTGAGCCGGCGGTCTCGGGTTTCAAGAAGAGCGGGGATATCCTCCGGGTTCAGCTTGCCGTGGGAGGCGTAGACTATTGTTCCCACTATAGCTCTGGCCATATTGTAAAGAAAACCGTTGGCGCAGATAGCTATGGTAATAAGGTCACCCTCCCGCCAGGCGTCGCACCAGTGCACGGTGCGGACGGTGGTTTTTGTCTTCGTCCCCACAGAACGGACGGCAGAGAAATCGTGGGTGCCCACGAAGGCCTGGGCCGCCCGCTTCATTAAGCTGATGTCCAAAGGAGCGGGGTAGAAGCAGGCCAACTTTTCCAAAAAGGGGTCCCGTACCCGGGAATTGTGTATTTTGTAGATATACTCCTTTTTAATGCAGGAGGAGATGGCGTTAAAGTCCTCCGGCGCCTGGCATGCGTCCATTACCGCAATGTCCGCCGGGAGGCGGGAATTGACCGCCAGAGGAAAACGGTCTGTGGGTATGCTGGAATTTGTATAAAAATTGGCGCAATAGCGCAGGGCGTGAACCCCCGAATCAGTGCGGCCGCAGCCGGTCACCTTCACGGGGTGGCCGCAGATTTTGGTCAGGGCGGCCTCCAGAGTCTCGGCTACGGTGATATCGTTTTTTTGCACCTGCCAACCGTGATATGCCGTGCCGTTATAACGCAGGCGCAGGGCAATATTTCGCATATGCAAACTCCTTTTGCCTGAAACCCTTTACAGCCCGAAAACCGACAGGACAATTATGCCTGCCAGCAACATAATACCCAAGACCAAAGCCGCAAAGTCGATGTTCTCCATTTTCAGGGTCTTCATTCTGGTGCGGCTCTCGTCGCCATGGTAGCAGCGGCATTCCATGGCTGTAGCCAGTTCGTCGGCCCGCCTGAAAGCGCTGACGAATAGGGGGACCAGCAGGGGGAGCAAGGCCTTGGCCCTGTCCGTGAGCTTCCCGGTTTCAAAGTCGGCGCCCCTGGCTTTTTGCGCGCTCATTATTTTATCGGTTTCCTCTATAAGAGTGGGGATGAAACGCAGGGCAATGCTCATCATCATGGCAAGCTCATGCACAGGAACCTTGATTTTCTTCAAGGGGTTCATGAGTATTTCCATGCCGTCGGTAAGGGCAATGGGGCTTGTGGTATAGGTGAGCAGGAAGGTGCCGGTTATCAGCATCATTATCCGCAGTATCATGAACACGGCGGCCCGGACGCCTTCCCAGCTGATGGTGAATATCCAGAACTCCACTATGGGTTTACCCTGGGTATAAAGAAGGTTAAGCAGTCCTGAGAGAATTATAATAAACACCAAGGGCTTCAGGCCCTTGAATATGGATTTCAGGTTAATGCGGGAAAGGCCGATGCAGACAGCCACCGTCAGGAGCATTATGCCGTAGGATATATAGCTCTTGGCGGTAAACAGGGCGGCGATAAAGACCACCGTAAGAATGAGTTTGGTCCGGGGGTCCAGGCGATGAACTATGGTGTTTCCGGGAAAGTACTGGCCCAGAGTGATATCCTTTAGCATTTCTTCGCCTCCTCTCTCAGGGAGAGTATGGCGTTTTTCAGCTGCTCCACAGTGTAAACTGAAGGACTAATGGGCAGGCCCAGCTCCCTCAGACGCAGCGCGATGGCTGTGGATTTGGGTATTTCAAGGCCCATGGAGCGTAGCTCCTCCGCCCGGGAGAATATCTGGGAGGGGGGGGCGTCAATGGCAACCCGGCCGTTGTGGAACACAATGAGCCGCTGGGCCAGGCGGGCAACGTCTTCCATGCTGTGAGTGACGAGGATGACGGTCGCGCCGCTGGCTTTATGATAATTTACCACATTGCTCAGAATGCTTTCCCTGCCGGAAGGGTCCAGACCGGCTGTGGGCTCGTCCAGTATCAGGACGTCGGGGCGCATTGCCAGAACTCCGGCTATGGCGATGCGGCGCTTTTGCCCCCCCGAAAGCTCCAAAGGAGACCTTTGGAACAGTTCCTCCGGCACGCCCACAAAGCCTGCCGCTTCCCGGACCCGCTCGTCAATCTCCGCCTCGGAAAGCTTCATGTTTTTTGGTCCAAAGGCAATATCCCGGTAAACCGTCTCTTCAAAAAGCTGGTGTTCGGGATATTGAAATACCAGGCCAACCTTAAAGCGGACATCCCTTGTGGCCTCCTTGGAGCGGGCAATGTCCTCCCCCTTGTATAGCACTCGGCCGGAAGTGGGCTTTAGCAGGCCGTTAAGATGCTGGATAAAGGTGGATTTGCCGGAACCGGTATGTCCTATGAGGCCCAGGAACTGGCCTTCGGGTATTTCAAGATCTATTTGCTCTATGGCAACTTTTTTGAAGGGCGTACCCTCGCTGTATACGTGGGTCAGGCCTTCAACCTTTATTATCGGCGTCATGGCGACTGTCCTTTGCGTCTTTTTATTTACCGAATCAATTACGACAAAGATTATCGGAGACAGGCGGCGATTACCTGGGCGCACTCCTCGACAGACAGGGCCTCCAAAGGCAGATTCATGCCCTGCTGGTTCAGCTCCCAGAGCAGCTGTGTGGTCTCCGGCACGGCAAGGCCCTGGCTTTTCAGGGCTTCCACTTGGGAAAAAATCTTTGCCGGCTTTCCATCGGCAATAATTTTGCCTCCGGACATGACGATAAGCCTGTCGGCATCAATGGCCTCGTCCATATGGTGGGTTATTAAAACTACCGTAATGCCCTTCTCCCGGCAGAGGGTTTTGACGGTTTCGACGACCTCTCGACGGCCCGAGGGGTCCAGCATTGCCGTGGGCTCGTCCAGAACTATGCAGTCGGGTTGCATGGCAATAACACCCGCTATGGCAACCCTCTGTTTCTGGCCGCCGGACAGGAGATGGGGGGCGTGAAGAGCAAACTCGGACATGCCCACCTGTTTTAGGGCTTCGTCCACCCGGCGCCGGATTTCTTCCGGCGGCACCCCCAGGTTTTCCGGCGCGAAAGCCACGTCGTCCTCCACCACATTGGCAACGATTTGGTTGTCGGGGTTTTGAAAAACCATACCCACCGTGCGGCGGATTTGTATAACCAAATCCTCGTTTGAAGTGTCCATACCGAAGACATAGACCTTGCCCCCGCTGGGGAGGAGCACCGCGTTGAATTGCTTGGCCAAAGTGGATTTGCCGGAGCCGTTGTGGCCCAGAATCACCACAAAGCTGCCGGGGGCGATTTCTAGGTCGATTTGGTTAAGGGCCGGCTCCCCGTCGGTTTCGGGATAAAAGAATGTAAGGTTTTGAGTTTTAATAATAGGGGTCATAGCGGACCGTCCTTTTATAGCTACTAATCGGCGGGCCTAGGCCTCCCAGCGGCAGCTGGAGCCGCAGGGCAGGAAAAGGCCGGAGGAGCTGACGGGAAGGCATAGCTCCCGGCTTTCACTGCGGCCGCCGAATTTATTGGTAAAAATGCTCTCGCAGATATAAGTGAGAACCAGGGGGGAAAGCCCCGTGGTGTAAGAGTTAATAATGACAAACAGGGGCTTTTCGGAGAGAACGCCGGCGCAGAGGCTGACAAAGGACCAGAGCTGATCCTCCAGCTTCCATACCTCCCGGTTAGGGCCGCGCCCATAGGAGGGGGGATCCATGATGACGGCATCATAGCGGTTGCCCCGGCGGATTTCCCGCTCCACAAATTTGGTGCAGTCGTCCACTATCCAGCGTATAGGCCTGTCCGATAAACCGGAGGCGGCTGCGTTTTCTTTTGCCCAGGCCACCATACCCCTGGCCGCATCCACATGGCACACCCGGGCGCCAGCTGAAGCTGCAGCCACCGTTGCCGCGCCGGTATATGCAAAAAGATTCAGAACGTTTATGGGGCGGCCGGCATTTTTTATCTTTGATATGATGTATTCCCAGTTGTCGGCCTGTTCGGGAAAAATGCCCGTATGCTTAAAATTCATGGGCTTGACATTAAAGCTGAGTTTACCGTAACTGATTTTCCAGCTCTCCGGCAGGCCGCGCTTCTCCCAGGAGCCACCCCCGGTGTTGCTGCGATGATAGCAGGCGTCGTAATTGTTCCAGCGCTTGTCCCTTCGGGGGGAGTTCCAGATGGCCTGGGGGTCGGGGCGTACCAGAATCCATTTGCCCCAGCGCTCCAGTTTTTCGCCGGAGGAGCAGTCTATTAGCTCGTAATCCTGCCATTTATCTGATATCCACATGGTTTTTCTCCGTTGCTCTAATATGCCCGGCCGGAAACATCTGTCAATATTCCGGCGGAACTAAGAAGTTTATACTTATTTTTTCTATTATTTTTTGCCCGATTTGGGTTTTTTCACAATCCAATAACTGCAAGGCAAACATTATACCACATAATACCACATATAGTCAATTCAGGTCAATCAAATGGAAGTATTCCCCATAATTCATATCAAAAATATTTTTCCTTTAGTGGGAATTAGTACTTGCATAAGTATGAATTAATCCATATAATAAATAGGACAGGTAGACATAATTCTTGTTAATACCCTAATTGAGGACAGAGCTATGAAGAGAAACAACGGATTTTGTAAATCTGTTTTAAAATATATTTTTTTTGCGTTTTTCTTTGTACTTTTGCTGGTGGCGGCAAGCTACTCACCGGAAAAGGAGGTTTTTCCCACAGATACTCCCCCTCCGGCTACAAACTTTCCGAGTGCGGAAACTCCGAACTTGGAAACTCCGGACATGAAAGAGCGGCTTCCCGAGGAACCTGCGTGGAGTATGTCCACGGAGGAGCCTCTGCCGGAAATCCCGGTTTTTTCGCCCGACTTAGAGGAGTCGGAGCCGGTTGGGGACGATTTCTTTAAGGACGCGGCCTTTATAGGAAATTCCCTGTTAGACGGTTTAAGGCTCCACAGCGGCATCAGTTGCGGGGATTTTTACGCCTATACAAGTATGACGGTAATGGGTGTGGGCGTGAAACAGGTAGTTAACCTGGGAAATGGGAATATAGGAACCATACTGCAGGGAATGGCTCAAAAGGAATACGGGAAGGTGTACATACTTTTAGGCATAAATGAGATATTCCTTGAGCCGGAGGAGTTTTCCGTACATTACGGCAAACTGGTGGGAAAGGTGCGGGAGATACAGCCCAATGCCGACATCTATATCATGTCGCTGACGCCCCTCGGGAAAGAAAAGTCCCAGAGCAACAAACTCTACGGCCTTGAGCGGCTGCTTTCCTTCAACGATGCGCTGTACGATGTGGCTATGGAGCAGGAATGCTATTATTTGGATATATATTCCGCCCTTGCCGATGAAGAGGGATTCTTGCCCAAGGGCGACTCCACCGACGGCGTACACCTTATACCCGATTATTACAAGCTGTGGCTGGATTATATTAAATGCCACTACTCCGACGGCAAAAATAAAGCCGAATTGGAAATCCCCTGATTATTTAAATCTAAAATCGCTTCCGACAGCTGCGGAAGCGATTTTAATTTTTTAATTCAACTTTAAGACAGGCATTTCTCTTGGCGGGGCCTATTTCATGAAATATTTGGCGGCCACGCCGTCTATAAGGATTGCGTCGCAGAGACCCTTATCCAAATATTCCAGACAAGCCCGCGCATCTCCTGATATACGTTTTGCCTGGCCCAAATCTTCCATCAAGTCTTTGTTGTCCTCCAGGGCTTTTGCCGCGGCATCCCTGTCCGGCATGTACAGGGTTTTGCCTTTGAGCTTGCCTGTTCTTTTTATGCCCGAATCGGCTCTTACCAGGAGCGCCTGCTCATTGGACATATATGACGGGATGACGCTGAAGCTCTCGGAACCAGGGGCAAAGCTCATGCCTCCCCAGGCGCAGTCTATGTTCCCGGAGGGCAGTTCGACTTCCGCGTTAGCGGGCGAAATGGGCTGGAATTTCAGCTCCCAGTCCAAAATCCGGCAGACCTCCCGGGCCAGCTCTACATCGAAACCGCTGTAATCCCCCGAATCCTCCTTAAAACTCATGGGAAAGGCGTTTTCATCTATGCCCATAATAAATATACGCTGGGGAATCTCCATATCCAGCTCATTCAGGGCGTTTTCGTTGCCTTCCAGAGCGCAGAGGTCGGTGCCGAACCATTTTTCGGACAGCCGGCTGACGGTGCCTTCCGCTGCCAGAACAGCCAGGGCGGCGGTGACTATATCGTACAGTTTGTCGTCCTTTCGGAAGGCAATGGAAAAGTCCTCCGAAGGAAGGCCGTCTAAAAGCCTGTAACCCGAGACTACTTCTCCGCTATTGCATGCCCCGGAGGAAAGGCAAAGGGTCAATATTATTAATAGAGCGATATATGTTCTTATCTTTCCCATATTGCTGCTCCTTAAAAGTGAAATAATAGCGGGGGCCTGCCCCCCGATACCCGGAAACGGGATGTGCGGCGAACAGGCCCCCGCCGCACATTTAAGGTGAACGGAGTCTTATCATAAACCAAATTGGCTTGCAATTCAATATTAAATTGTAAACTTTTGATACTTTTAGTTGTTATAACGGGAAAGAAACTGCTTCGTGCGCTCTTCTTTGGGATTTCCGAAAACCTCTTTAGGGCTCCCCTGCTCCACCACCAGCCCGTCATCCATGAAGATAACCCGGTTGGACAGCTCGCGGGCAAACTGCATTTCGTGGGTTACTATAATCATGGTGGTATTTTTGTCCGCCAGACTGCGGATAACTTTCAGGACTTCCCCGGTGAGTTCCGGGTCCAGGGCGCTGGTAGGCTCGTCAAAGCACAGTATGTCCGGCCCCATGGCCAGGGCCCTGGCTATGGCCACTCGCTGCTTCTGGCCCCCGGAGAGCTGATGGGGATAATAACCAAGCTTGTCGGTTAGGCCCATCTGGGCGAGAAGGCGCCGGGCTTCGTTGTCTATCTCATTAAGGATGGCCTTTTTATTGCTATTGTAGTCCGCGCGGCTCCGGGCCAGAAGCTCGGGGGCCAGTATTACGTTCTGCAGGGCGGTGTATTGGGGGAAAAGATTGAAGTCCTGGAATACCAGGCCGAAGTGCAGACGCTTTTTCCGAATTTCGGATTCGCTGAGGGTGGAGGGGTCGTCGGCATCAAAGATAGTCTCGCCGTTTATGAGTATGCGCCCGGCGTCGGGACGCTCCAGAAAGTTAAGGCACCGAAGCAGGGTGGTTTTGCCGCTGCCGGAGGAGCCGATTATGGACAGGGCCTCCCCTTTTTCAAGGGAAAAGTCTATGCCCTTGAGAACTTCCAAGTTGCCGAAGTTCTTCTGCAGATTTATTACTTCTAAAACAGGCATATTGTGCTCCCCCCCTTATCTGAAAAAGTCAAGCCTGCGCTCGAGCCTGCCCAGGATTATCGTAAGAACGCCCACAAAAACAAGGAAGAAAATCGCGGTGGAAAACAGAGGCCAAATAAGACCCTTGGCGGAATACTCCTGGGCCATCATGATTATTTCCTTGTTGGCTATTATACGGGCCAGGGATGTGTCCTTAACAAGTGTGATAACCTCGTTGCCCATGGGCGGGGTTATGCGCTTAATCACCTGGAGAAGGGTAATTTTGAAAAATATCTGGGTCTTGGTCATGCCCAGAACCTGGCCCGCCTCGTACTGGCCCCTGGGGATGCTTTCTATGCCGCCTCTGTAAATCTCGGAGAAATAGCAGGCGTAATTGATGATGAAAGCTATAATTGCCGCCTCAAGGCGGCCAAAGGAACGCCAGCCCCACAGGAGGCCGGGAACGTAGAAAACGACTATGACCTGGAGCATCAGCGGTGTGCCCCGGATTATCCACACAAAAATTTTAACCAGCCAGGACAGGGGCTTAAAGCGGCTCATGGAGCCGAAAGCGATTATAAGTCCCAGGGGAAGTCCAAAGGCCAAGGTGATTATAAATATTTCACAGTTTAGGACAAAGCTTTCGAGAAGCCTGCCGATGATTACGGAAAACTGCATTTTATCAATTCCTAACAGACAACGGGTCAGAGGGCGTAACTACGCCCTCTGGCCCCGATTATTTTTTCTACATTATACTACTTTTCGATTTAGCCTTCAATAGCGGGAGCCAGGCTCAGGCCATATTTTTCAGCCAAGGCGGGGAGTGTCCCGTCCTTCACCAGCTCCAGGATTATCTCGTTTACTTTTTCCGTGACGTCGGAACCCTTGCGGAAAGCTATGCCGTATTCCTCGGCGGCCAGTTCAAGGCCCTCCACCATCTTTAGGTCGGGGAAGTCGGTGCCCTCGCCAATGGTACTCATTGCCAGGGTCCAGTCCAGAACAGCGGCATCTGCCGTGCCGGCCTTAACCTCCAAGAGGCAGTCGGTTTGCTTGGTAAGGCCCACATAATCGGCCTGGGCAAGGTCGGCGTTTGCACCGTCGCCAATAATCTGAGCCTCGCCGGCGGATCCCACCTCGGCCACCACAGTCTTGCCTATAAGGTCGGCGGTGGTTTTCACGTCGCTGCCTTCCTTGACAACCACTACCTGGGCGTTTTTGACATAGGGCAGGGATATGCTCATGGTGGCGGCACGCTCCTCGTCTATGGTCATGCCGTTCCATATGCAGTCGATGCTGTACGCGTTGAGCTCAATTTCCTTGGTTTCCCAGACTATTTCCACAAACTCGGGCTCCACTCCCAGCTTCTCGCAGACGGCAATGGCAAACTCCGTATCAAAGCCGGTAAAGTTGCCCTGGTCATCGGTGTAGTTCATGGGGGCGTATACGGTGTAGCCGATGAGCATTTTGCCTTTGTCGAGTATGTAGCTCAAATCGCTGTCCGTACCGGAAGTATCGGGAGAGCCGGCATTAGCGGCATCCGGGGTCGCATCGCCGGAAGGGGTGCCGCTCTTCTGGTTGCCGCAGGCAACAAGGCCCAGGCACATTACAAGCGCCATAAGTATGGCCAGTATTCTTGTCATCAATTTCATTTTAATTCCTCCATTAAGTCTCACTTGCTTACGCTATCATAATAGCACATTAGCGAAATAAAGCAAGAACTTTTTATTGGTTTATTGTGCGAATTTTGCACAATAAACCTGAGCGGCCCGGGTGCTATTATAGGCTGGAGGTAAATAACGGGTGATAGAACGGATTAGGCTCTACTTGCAGAATTGAATGTATTGTGATATGCTAAAAAATCATACAATAAGGGGTATAATGCCAGAAAAGGGTATTATGGCTTATTGGTGAGGACGGACAAATATAAGATTTTTGCCGTTACTGCGGTAAATGCCGGAAAGCCTGTGTTTAAGTGGTTTAATTTTGACTAATGATTCTTTGTTAAAATTTATAAATACGTTTTTACAAATAATAGACTCCGCCGAAGCCATCGGCGGGAAAGAAAGGGAAAGAAGAAATGCTGAATACCGAAAAAACTATGGAAAAAGTTGTAGCTCTGTGTAAAAACCGGGGATTTGTTTACGCCGGCAGCGAGATATACGGCGGGCTGGCCAACACCTGGGATTACGGTCCTCTGGGCGTGGAGCTGAAAAACAACGTTAAAAAGGCGTGGTGGAAGAAATTTGTTCAGGAGTCCCCATACAATGTGGGACTGGACGCCGCCATCCTTATGAACCCCCAGGTCTGGGTGGCCTCCGGCCACGTGTCCACGTTCAACGACCCTCTTATTGACTGCAAATCCTGTAAGACCCGCCACAGGGCGGACAAGCTGGCGGAGGAATGGAACCGGGATAATAACGTAAATGACGTCAAAATCGAGGCCATGGATAACAGCGCTCTAATAGCCTATATACGGGAGAACGGCATTCCCTGCCCCGATTGCGGCAAGAGCGATTTTACCGATATACGCAAGTTTAATCTCATGTTCAAGACCTTCCAGGGTGTCAACGAGGACACCGCCTCCACGGTTTATTTGCGTCCCGAGACTGCCCAGGGGATTTTCGTGAACTTCAAGAGCATACAGCGCACCACCCGCAGGAAGATTCCCTTTGGAGTCTGCCAGATAGGCAAATCCTTCCGAAACGAGATAACCCCGGGAAACTTTACTTTCCGCACCCGGGAGTTTGAGCAGATGGAGCTGGAATTCTTCTGCGAGCCGGGGACAGACCTCCAGTGGTTCGACTACTGGCGCTCATTCTGCCGGGACTGGCTGTATTCTCTGGGCCTGAAGCCTGAGAATATCCGCCTGCGGGACCACGAGAAGGAGGAGCTGTCCCATTACTCCAACGCCACCACGGACTTTGAATTCCTATTCCCCTTCGGTTGGGGCGAGCTTTGGGGAGTGGCGGACCGCACGGACTTTGACCTGAAGGCCCATCAGGAAAAATCCGGCCAGGATATGAGCTATTTCGACCAGGAGAAGAATGAACATTACATCCCCTATGTCATAGAGCCCTCACTGGGAGTGGACAGGGTCGTGCTGGCCTTCCTTGTGGACGCTTACGACGAGGAGATGGTGGACGAGGCCAAGGGCGATATGCGGACAGTACTGCGGCTGCACCCCGCTCTGGCTCCCATAAAGTGCGCAGTGCTTCCCCTTTCCAAAAAGCTCTCCGAGCCTGCGGAAAAGCTTTACCACAGTCTGCAGAAATACTTTATGGTGGACTACGATGAATCCGGCAGCATAGGAAAACGCTATCGCCGCCAGGACGAGATAGGCACTCCTTTCTGCGTAACCTATGATTTCGAGAGCGAAAACGACGGCTGCGTTACCGTGCGTAACAGGGACAGCATGGAGCAGGAGCGTATAAATATTTCCGATTTGAAGGATTACATTGCGGAAAGGATAGAGTTCTGATTTTGAACACTTTACGCAAAATCTTTTTTTACTCGCCTGAAAACGCAGGGAAAAAGCGGACGCTGTTCCGCAACCTGCACTGGGCGGTAAACATATTGGCCCTGCTGCTGTGGTCGTGGGGCCTTGGGCTTCTAAGCCTTTATTTTGCTGCAGCGGGGAAGGTTTACACCATCCCCCTTTGCATTTCTTACGTCCGAAAGCCTCTTATACTGCTGCTGAATATCCTGCCCGTGCTGATGATGACGCTGTTTTTGTGGTTCGTTTCCAACAGGGCGTGGATAGCGGTCATAGGCTCGGCGGTGCCCGTCCTGCTTTTAACCTGGGTAAACTATTTTAAGGTGCTTCTGCGCGGAGACGCTCTTTTCGCAATGGACATAAAATACTTTTCCGAGGCGGCGGATATAAGCGAGGGTTACACCCTCACTTTCAGTACACCGATGATACTGACGGTGGTTTTGGTGCTTGTATGCACTGTGGCGGCCTTCTTTTTGCTTAAGGCAAGGATTCGGCCGCTTGGCGTGCGCATTGCGGGGGCGGTGTTGGTTGTTCTCGTTTCCGCCCTGCTGCTAAATACGGTGTATTTCAGCGACAAGGTCTATAAAAAGACCGACAATATACCCAGAAACGAGTGGTTTCTCACCAAGTGGTCTGAGACGGACAAGTATATATGCAGGGGGATGCTGTATCCCTTTATTCACAGCATAAAGAATGCTGCCGACCCCGCTCCTGAAGGATACAGCAAGGATAAGGCGGCGGAGCTTTTGGCAGGATATGAATACGACGACATTCCCGGGGACAAAAAGGTGAATATAATCAGCATTATGCTGGAGGCTTACTCCGACTTTACCCGGTTTGAAAGCATTAATTATACCAATGACCCCTATGAGTTTTTCCGGCAGTTAAAAGCTGAGAGTTGCAGCGGGGAACTGGTAACAAACATATTCGCAGGCGGAACCAACGACACGGAGCGGGCCTTCATTACGGGGTTTACAAAGTTGTACGAATACAGGACCGACACCTACACATACGCCACTTATTTTAAGGAGCAGGGCTATTACGTGGAAGGTGCCCATCCCGGCTACGGCTGGTTTTATAACAGACAAAATGTAAACAGCCATTTCGGATTTGAAAACTACTATTTCCTTGAGCAGAAGTACGACGAGATGACCAAGGACGACGAGCCCTCCGATGAGGCTTTCTTTAACTTCCTTATAAGTCAGTTTGAAAACAGGCCAAAAGACAAGCCCTATTTCAGTTTTAACGTCTCTTATCAGAATCACGGCCCCTATGCTGGGGACAGGCTCAATTCAAATATTGAATACGCCACAAGCGACGGCCTTTCCGAAGCGGGCTACAACATCTTAAACAAATACCTGCACGGCATTGCCAAAACGGACAGGGCTCTGCGCACTCTGGTGGAGTATCTTAGGGGAACGGACGAACCCGTTGTTCTGCTAATTTTCGGCGACCATAAGCCCTGGCTTGGCGACGGCTCCTTTGTTTATGAGGAACTGGGCATAGACGTCAGCAGGAGCGATGACCAGTCTTATTTCAACTGCTACAACACCCCCTATTTAATCTGGGCAAACGAGGCGGCAAAAAAGGCTGTCGGAAACGATTTTATGGGCAACGGAGAGAGCTTTTCACCCAATTTCCTTATGAACAAGGTCTTTGAGCTCTGCTCCTGGGGCGGCCACGAGTTTATGAAGGCCTCAAACGACCTCAAGCAGTATGTGGATGTGGTAAGCTCCAACGGCGTTTACAGGGAAAACGGAAAACTCACATCCGAGCTATCCCCCCAGGCTCAGGACGTAATGCAGGATTTCCTGAAGATGCAGTATTATTGGCGCAAGGAGAGATAGCCGCCCCGCAGAGGCAGGCAAGAGGCGCTGATAAAGATATGCCCCTGCCGTCAGTTGCAGGTAGTTATTCTGGAGGGAAAATGGGCGGACAGGAATTTGTGAAAAAAATAGGAATTGCCGGCTGCGTGCTGTTTCTGGTTTTGTCGATACTTGTGGCGGCGGTTTGCGTCACTGCCGGCAGAGACCCAATACCCGGCTATGAGAGCCCAAAGGCCGGGGAATACTATGCCCGGCATCTGGACGAGCTTGAGGCCGAGCTGGAGGAGAATGTCTTCCACCGCTTGGAAGGTATACAGGACAGTTACGCAGAGGACGGGCGGCTGGTTGTGGTAATAAGCCGGGAAAATTTTGCCGTCAGCCGCGCCGCCATTCTGAGGTATTTTGACAAGAGCCTGTTTGAGTTTGTGGAGGGCTGACGGCGCAAAAAACACGCCGGCCCAAAGTCCTCCGCCAAAAGCGGAAACCGTGAGCGTTTACGAAAGGAATGGCCTTAACATGAAAGACGGATTTATAAAGGTAGCGGCAGCCACCCCATCCATCAGGGTGGCGGATACGGACTACAACGCCGGGGCCATAATGAACCTGATTGCAATGGCCGCCGTGGAAAGGGCGAAAATTCTGGTGCTGCCGGAGCTTTGCATTACGGGCTATACCTGCGGGGATTTGTTCCTGCAGAAGGCCCTGCTGGAGGATGCCCTGAAGGCCCTGGGGCGGATAGTCCGGGAATCCCAGGGATTGGACATGCTCATCTTTGTGGGTCTGCCTGTGGAAGTTGACGGGGGGCTTTACAACTGCGCCGCCGCCGTTTGGGATGGCAGGCTCTTAGGTCTTGTGCCCAAAAGCAACCTGCCGAACTTCGGTGAATTTTACGAGAAGCGCTGGTTTGTCCCGGGCGGCCAAAAGGTCCGGGAAATTCCCCTGGGCGAGCTGGGAAGTGTACCCTTTGGCACGGACCTGCTGTTTTGCCATAGCAGCCAGCCGGAGCTCTGCGTGGCGGCGGAAATCTGCGAGGATTTGTGGGTGCCCAATTCCCCCTCGGCCCGGCATGCCCTGGCGGGAGCCACGGTGATTGCAAATCTTTCCGCCAGCAACGAGCTGGTGGCCAAGGATGAATACCGCCGGGGCCTGATACTGTGCCAAAGCGACAGGCTGTCATGCGGGTACATCTACGCCTCCGCAGGGGACGGGGAATCCACTACGGACCTAGTGTTCACCGGAGACCGGCTTATCTGCGAGAACGGCGAGATGCTGGCCGAAAGCTGCGGGACCGAGGGAATTATTTTAAGCGAGCTTGATTTGGACCGCATAAGCGGTCAGCGCCGAAGGACAGGTATTTTTACCGGCGGAGGAGAGAGCTATGCAGCCGTTTTCTGGGGCGGGGAACTGGAGGACACAAGCCTGACACGGCATATACCCAGAATGCCTTTTGTGCCGGAGGACACCGTTCAGAGGACGGCCCGCTGCGAGAAAATCCTGAAACTCCAAAGCCTTGGGCTAAAAAAACGCATTGAGCACTCCGGGGCAGACCGCATGGTCTTAGGGGTATCCGGCGGTCTGGATTCCACCCTTGCCCTGCTGGTTTGCGCCCGTACGGTGGATTTGCTCCAAATGCCCCGCAGCAGCATTCTCGCCGTCACCATGCCCTGCTTTGGCACCACCCAAAGGACAAAGTCCAACGCCATGCTGTTGGCGGAGCTTTTGGGAGCCGACCTGAGGGTTGTGGACATTAGCAAGTCCGTTTTGCAGCATTTTGAGGACATAGGACACAGCTATGATGATAAAAACGCAGTTTTTGAAAACGCACAGGCCAGGGAACGAACCCAGGTGCTTATGGACATAGCCAACGGGGAAAACGGAATTGTTGTGGGAACAGGGGATATGTCGGAGCTGGCCCTAGGCTGGGCCACATATAACGGGGACCACATGTCTATGTACGGGGTTAATTCCGGCGTGCCGAAAACTCTGGTATGGTATCTGGTGGCCCATGCTGCCGGTAACTATCAGGACCGGGAGCTTGAGAAGGTGCTGAGGGATATTCTGGATACGCCTGTCAGCCCTGAACTGCTGCCATCCGAAGAGGGAGAAATATCCCAAAAGACCGAGGATATTGTGGGGCCATATGAGCTACATGACTTCTTCCTCTATTACATTGTGCGCCGGGGCTACGAGCCGGAAAAGGTACTGCGCCTGGCCCTGTACGCCTTTGGGGAGAAATACGCGCGGGAGACAATACTAAAATGGCTGCGGACATTTATCAGGCGATTTTTTGCCCAGCAGTTTAAGCGCTCCTGCCTCCCCGACGGGCCAAAAGTCGGATGCCTGAGCCTTTCCCCCCGGGGAGACTGGAGACAGCCCTCCGACGCCTCCGCCCGCCTTTGGCTGGAGAGATTGGAGAAACTTTAAATAACGTTACTATCGGATTTGCAAATAAAAAATGAGGGATACCAAATACGGTATCCCTCATTTTTTATGCATTTAAAGCCTTTTGGCTTTCTATGAAGGAATTTCAGGGGAAGCGCGGGAAGCTGCTTTCGGGCGTTACCTCGCTTTTTGTTCCGGGCAGTTCTTCATCAAAGGTAATGCTCAGTTCCAAATATTCTCCAGAGCGGTATACCTTAAGAGTTGCCGTATCACCTGCTCGGTAGTTCTTTTTGGCAGCCACCAGGTCCGAGGCAGACTTGATTTCCCTGCCGTCCACCTCTGTTATTATATCTCCCACTTTAAGGCCGGCTCTGGCCGCGCAGCTGTCGCCGTCCAGGGCGTAGACAAAGGCCCCTTCCACCATGTTGTAATACTGTGCGACGCTGGAAGGCACGGTGGTGACGGTGATGCCCATATAGGCCTTGCCGCTTACATAGCCTTTCTCGATAAGCTCTTTGGCGATGCCGACGGCGTCGTTGATTGGGATGGCAAAGCCCAGACCCTCTACTCCGGCAGAACTGTATTTTGCGGTGACTATGCCGATTACCTGACCCATACTGTTGTAAATGGGGCCGCCGGAGTTGCCGCTGTTTACGGCGGCGTCTATCTGGAACATATTTATGGTGGTCCTCTCCTCGGTGGAAATCTCCCTGTCAAGGGCGCTCACCATGCCGAAGGTCATTGTATATGCCAGCTCTCCGAGGGGATTGCCCACGGCGTAGATCCATTCACCCACCTGCATTTTGTCGCTGTCGCCCACCGCGACGGCGTTTAAGCCTTCGGCTTCGATTTTCAGCACGGCCACGTCGTTGTCCGGTTCGCTGCCCACAATAGTCGCGGGATAGGTATCCCCGGTGTACAGCATGACAAAGATATCATAGCCGCCCTTATGGGCTTCCTCGATAACATGATAATTTGTGATGATATAGCCATCACCGGAGAAGATGAAGCCGCTTCCGGTGACGGAGGTAGACGAGGTTATGCCAAAAGTGTTGGTCCTGGTGATTTCAGTAGTGATACCCACAGTTTGCGAGCAGGCCAGGGTGTAAATTTCGGTGGGGCTCATGACATCCCCGGTGACGATAGGCGTGGCAAGGGAAGGCATCTGTATGCTCTGGTTGGGACTGTTGACGTTAGGGCTTACATTGGATTCGGGAGGTTCGGTGACGGCGGACCCGGAATCCTTTTCCCAAAACGGCAAATCCATATTGCCTGCAAATGCTCCGGCCACTCCGCCAAAAAGGGCGCAAATGAGGCAAAGGGCGATGATTCTGGCCGTGAGGCGCCCTTCCTTACCCTTTTTGGACCTGTCCCGCTTTTCCGGAGGGGTGTAGTAGTATCGGCGGACAGGTGATGATTCGGCGGGGGTGTAGCTGGCGTCGGAATAGTGCCTGTTTGCACTTTCTGGACGCACGTAATGGTACTCGCCGCTTTCCCTGTCAAAGCTTCCCCGGGCGGAATCTTGGGAGTCTTCGGGTTTTCTATACGGCTCATATGGATTGTACATGATGTGTTCCTCCATTCGATGCGTTCGAGACTTATTATCTATATCATGCACATGCTAATACATACTTATGTCAAGATAATGAACAATATTGGAAATAATTTAAAACAAAATATAAGCTCTGGACTTATATTCTTTTATTCATTCTCTTTCCCAAGCTGGATATTGCGCCTGTAGCTGGCCTCCGCCGCCCTGGCCACAATGTTGTAAAGGCCGCCCTCCTCCAGAACCCGGGCACCCTCAATGGTGGAGCCTCCGGGGGAGCAGACCGCGTTTTTCAGTTCTTCGGGGTTTTTTCCAGTTTCAAGAATCATGGCAGCCGCCCCCAGGACGGCGTTGGCGGCGCAGGTCAGGCCGATTGCATAAGGCAGCCCGACGGCCTGGGTACCCTTTGCTATTGCGTCAATAAACATGTAGGCATAGGCCGGAGAGCAGCCTGCGGCCACGCAGCCGGAATCCATAAGGGATTCGGGTATAACTTGAAAACTACCGGCAGCTTTGAGTATGTCCATCAGCCAGGAAACATGCTTTTTGTCTTTTTCGGAAGCCGAGATAAGAATTAAGCCATGACCGATGGCGCATGGAGTGTTGGGGAGTATGCGAATAATGGGCACAGGCTTGTCAAGGCACCTGGCAAGGGAGTCTATAGCCACCCCCGCCGCCATGGTGACCAAAACCTGATTGCCGGTGAGGACGGGGGTAAGCTCCTTTGTCACCTGATGGATATCCTGAGGCTTAACGCCCAGCATTACAAAATTTGCATCCCTGGCCGCGTCCAGATTGTTTGGGGCCAGATGACAGCCCAGCCTGTCCGCCAGGCTTTTTGCTTTTTCCAAACTGCGGTTGGTTACAATAATCCTGTCCGGCCCCACCGTTTTGCAGGCGGCCGCAGCCAGTGCGGAGCCCATATTCCCGGCGCCGATAAAACTGATAATGTATTTCATATAAAAACCCCTTTAATTCTGCAAATCGTGTTTTATGCCCTGGTCATTGTTTATTATTCGCACATTCATGTTATTATAAGACATCTTTATGCCCCTTTCCTCAAAAATGCCGCGTATATCTTCATTCAGGGCGCAGAAAACTTCCCAGTAATCGGGGTTTTTTACCCAGGCCCGGAGAGAAAATTCCAAATAACCCTCTCCGAAGGAAACTAGGTAGACCTGAGGAGCGGGCTCGTGGAGTACATTGGGGTGTCGGGAGGCGGCTTCAAGGAGGGCCTCTTTCACCTCCTGAGCGGAACTGTCGTATGAGGTTTTAACGCTTATATCCACCCGCCTTTCCGGCTGGCTGGAGTAGTTTAATATTTTCGCGGCAACAACGTCCTTATTTGGGATAAATACCATCTTGTTGTCCAGGGTTATGATTTTGGTATAAAGCAGCCCTACATCGTGGACAGTGCCGGTAAGGCCGTCCAGTTCCACAAAGTTCCCGGAGACAAAGGGCTTTGAAGCCAGGACAGTTACGCCGGAAAACAGGTTGGACATAATATCCTGGAGGGCCAGGGAGAGGGCAAGGCCTGCCACGCTCAGGAGGGCCACAAGAGAGGCGGTGGATATGCCCAGGCTGTCCGCCACTATGATGACAGCCAGGGCCCACAGGCCGATTTTCAGCGCCGAGCGGATAAAACTTTTAAGGCCGTTTTCCATTTTGCTTCTCTCAAGGAGCTTTGAGGCCACCCGGGAGATTATTTTGATGGCAATCAGGCAGACCAGAAATACCAGTACGGAGGAGAGCAGTGTCGCCAGGGACAGCTTGCCTATACTGACAGTTTCAAAGGAATCGAGTATTTTTAAAACGTCCAAGATAATTCCCCCAATAGCCAGATGATAAGTGCTTTTATTCTATCACGGTTTGTGCTATTATGCCATAAAAACAGTGTTGAGGTGAGATATGAAGAGGATTGATACCTTGCTGACGGCCCTTCCTCTCCGGGAAGACCAAAAAGAGCGTCTGAAACAGCTCTTGCCCGATGCGGAGATTATTTTTCGGGGCTTTATGAAACCTGAAAAAGAGGAGGTATTAAAGGCCGACGTAATTTTCGGAAATGTGGAGCCGGAACATATTGGCGGCGCAGAGAAACTGAAGTGGGTCCAGCTTGCCACCGCGGGAAGCGATAACTATGCGCCTGTCATGCCTCCGGGTGTGCTCCTGACCAACGCCACCGGCTCCTATGGACCGGCGATCTCGGAATATATGCTGGCTGTGCTCCTGTCCCTGCTGAAAAAACTGCCACGGTATTATGAAAATCAGAAAAAGGGCCTTTGGAAACGCGAGGGAACGGTGGGGGCCATAGAAAACTCCGTATGCCTGGTTGTGGGCCTGGGGGATATTGGGGGCAGCTTCGCCAGAAAAATGAAGGCCTTGGGCGCCTACACAATAGGAGTGCGGAGAAGAGACATGAGAAAGCCAGAATACGTGGACGAGCTGTACGGCATGGATGCTCTTGACAGCCTCCTGCCCCGGGCGGATGTGGTGGCCCTGAGTCTCCCCCAGTCCCCGGAAACCAATGGCCTTATGAACGGCGAGAGGCTGGCCCTTATGAAGAAGGGGAGCATACTAATAAATGTGGGCAGGGGTAGCGCGGTGGACCAGCAGGCCCTGGCCAGTACCCTTAACAGCGGGCATTTGGGCGGAGCCGCCCTGGACGTGGCCGTGCCGGAACCACTGCCACCGGAGGACCCAATATGGAATGCAAAAAACATATTGATTACGCCCCACGCATCCGGCGGATGGAGCCTTCCAAGCACCATTGACAGGGTTATGGATATTTTTCTGGAGAATTTAAAAGCCTGGCAGGAGGGGGCGCCCATGAAGAACCTGGTGGATCCCGAAAGCGGTTACCGCAGAACGCCCGAATAACGGATGTATTTCATCAAGGTTGCATTAAACATATTTTGTTCGATAAAATGTTTATTAATATGTCACTATTAGTATAATTATTTTTATTGTGGTTTCAAGACTTTTTGCAGGCAAAAAAAGATCTGCCGTATTAAAATAGGCAGATCTTTTTTATGAAACGGGTATTTAAGTCGGACTTGAATGCAGGCCCGTACGTCCTTCTCCTTCGAACCGCTTGCGCATGCCGGCGGTCAGCTTGGCTTATTCGTCCAGCTTTAGCACGGCCATAAAGGCCTCTTGCGGGACAGCCACGCTGCCCAAGCTGCGCATGCGTTTCTTACCTTCCTTTTGTTTTTCCAGCAGCTTTTTTTTCCGGGTAATATCGCCGCCGTAGCACTTGGCCAGCACATCTTTCCGCAGGGCTTTGATAGTTTCTCTGGCGATTATTTTGCCGCCGATAGCGGCCTGAACAGGGATGTCGAAAAGCTGTCGGGGGATGTTTTCTTTAAGCTTTTCGGCAATTTTACGCCCCCGGGTATAGGCTTTGTCTTTGTGGATGATAAAGGACAGGGCGTCCACCACCTCCCCGTTGAGGAGGATGTCCAGTTTTACAAGGTCCGAGGGCCGGTAGCCGATAAACTCGTAATCCAGGCTTGCGTATCCCTTGCTGCGGGATTTAAGAGCGTCGAAAAAGTCATATATTATCTCGTTCAGGGGCAGGTCATAGAGCAGCTCCACCCGGTTGTCGTCCAGGTATTTCATATCCTTAAACACGCCCCGTCGGTCCTGGCAGAGTTCCATGATGTTGCCCACAAATTCCGAAGGGCACATAATGGAGGTGGCCACAAAGGGCTCTTCCGCCAGTTCGATATGGGCCGGGTCGGGGTAATTGAGAGGGTTGTCCACCATTTCCACGGCGCCGTCGGTCTTAGTGACACGGTATATGACGGAGGGGGCGGTGGTAATCAGGTCAAGATTATTCTCCCGCTCCAGCCGCTCCTGGATAATCTCCATATGAAGCAAGCCCAAAAAACCGCAGCGGAAGCCAAAGCCCAGAGCCGCTGAGGATTCAGGTTCAAAGGACAGGGCGGCGTCGTTGAGCTTGAGCTTTTCAAGAGCATCCCTCAGGTTGGGGAATTTGGTGCCGTCGGCGGTGTATATGCCGGAGAAAACCATGGGGCGGGCGGGACGATAACCGGGCAAGGGCTTCGCCGTGGGCCGGACGGTCTCGGTGACAGTGTCGCCAACCTGGGTATCCGCCACGGTTTTTATGCTGGCAGTAAAATAGCCCACCTCTCCTGCACGAAGCACATCGCAGGGCTCCAGGCCGGTGGCCCGCATGTGGCCCACCTCCACCACCTTGTAACTTGCACCGGTGGCCATAAGGAAGATGTCCATGTCTTTGCGGATTTCGCCGTCAATCAGACGGATATAGACGATTACGCCCCTGTAGCTGTCATACTGGCTGTCAAACACCATGGCGCGGAGGGGCGCCGCCGAGTCGCCCTTTGGGGGAGGGATTTTATTAACTACTTCTTCCAGCACCGCCTCTATGTTGATGCCCATTTTGGCGCTAATCTCCGGCGAATCCAGAGCAGGAATGCCGATGATGTCTTCTATCTGCGTCTTCACAGCCTGGGGATCGGCGCCGGGCAGGTCAATTTTATTTATAACGGGGAGGACCTCCAAATTGTGGTCCAGGGCAAGGTAGGTGTTGGCAAGGGTTTGGGCCTCGACTCCCTGGGAGGCATCAACCACCAGAAGCGCGCCTTCGCAGGCTGCCAGGGAGCGGCTGACCTCGTAGTTGAAGTCCACATGTCCGGGGGTATCAATAAGGTTGAGAATATAGGTTTCCCCATCCTCTGCCTTATAGGACAGGCCAATGGCCGTGGCCTTGATTGTTATGCCCCGCTCACGTTCCAAGTCCATGCTGTCCAGAATCTGATCTGTCATTTCCCGCTGGTTCACAGCTCCGCAGGCTTCAAGAATTCTGTCTGCCAGAGTCGACTTGCCGTGGTCTATATGAGCGATGATTGAAAAGTTGCGGATTTTATCCTGAAAAATCATATATTCACCTCAAAAATGCTTAGGGATTGTCTAAAGATGCAGAGAATTATTGAAGTTCCGCAAGAGCTTGTTCCGCCTTTTGCGTCAGGGCACGAAGCTCTTCGGTGAGGGTGGCCAGGGCATCGGTTTCCCGCGAGATGCCCTTGGGGTCGTTTGTCCTGCCCAGAAGGTAATCTGCGCTTACGCCGTAGTAGTCACAGACTTTGCGTACGAACATGAGGCCCGGCTCCCGGGCACCGTTTTCATAGTGGGATAACAGAGCTTGACTTATGTTGAGATCAGAGGCAACCTTTCTTTGGCTGAAGCCCATGCTTTTGCGTAATTCGGACAGGGCTTTAGAAAAACTTCGTTCCATTCCATCACTCCGTTGATTACGAATATTATGATTACATCCTGTAAATTATATTATATCAATCAGCAGTTTGTAAATAGGAATTTTAACGGCGGTCTTGACATTCGCAAAAAAAGTGTTAATCTGTATATGTTACATTTAAACATATATTTTATATCCATTATTCGAGGGAAAATAAAATGTCAGACAAAATAATAATAGAGGGTTCAGGCCGTCATGTCCATGTGACCGAGGAGCATTTGGAAGCGCTTTTTGGCGCCGGATATGAGCTTGAACCTAAAAAATGGCTGAGCCAACCGGGGCAGTTTGCGTCAAATTCAAAAGTTGATATAATCGGCCCCAAGGGGACCTTAACCGGTGTATCCATATTAGGGCCCTGCCGCAAACAAACTCAGGTTGAGCTCTCTTTCACGGATGCCAGAATTCTGGGGCTTAGTGACTGCCCCATACGGGAGAGCGGAGACCTGGCCGGTAGCTGCGGCTGCACCCTTGTAGGCCCCGCCGGCAAGGTAGAAATTAATGAAGGCGTAATAATTGCAAAGCGCCACGTACATCTAACTCCCGAGGATGCCGAAAAATTCGGCGTTAAGGACAAGGAGATAGTACAGGTTAGAATCGAGGGCGAGCGGGCCCTTATCTTTGACGAGGTGGTTTGCCGGGTCAGTCCCGACTATGCTACCTATATGCATTTGGATTACGACGAAATTAACGCGGCAGCCCTGTTCGGCAGTCAGCCCAAGGGTGAGATAATAAAGAAGAACTAAAAAAATCGGGCGGATGGCAAGGTCATCCGCCCTACGCATATTAAGGTCCGCTAAACTGGATTTAGGCAGTTAAAACTTGAGTCAGCCCAGAATGCCCTCCAGCAGAATCTTTATGCCTATTGCAATAAGAACCAGGCCGCCTGCGATTTCAGCTTTTTTGCAGGATTTTATTGGCAGGCAATTGCCGGCCAACGCGCCGATGACGCAGACGGTAAAGGTAATGATTCCGATTATTCCGCAGGAGAACAGCAGTTTCACGTTCATAAAGGCGAAGCTGACTCCCACCGCCAGAGCGTCAATGCTTGTAGCCACGGCCATTGCCAGCAGCCGCCTGTGGGTCAAATCTATCAGGCAGGCGTCACTGTCGTTGTTGTCCTCTTTCAGGGCTTCCCATATCATCCTACCGCCTATAAAGCCCAGAAGAATAAAGCTGATATACGGCCCCAGGCGGCTGATATAGGAGCTAATGGTTCCCGCCAGGAAGTATCCAACAAGGGGCATCAGGAACTGAAATCCCCCGAAATACAGGCCCATTATCAGGGCGTGGCGAAAACGAAAACCACAAGCGGTCATGCCATTGGTTACGGAAACGGCAAAGGCATCCATGGAAAGGCTAAGGGCGATTAAAAAGATAGTGAGCATATTTGCCTCCGGAGGTAAAAGGTTATGAATCATGAAAGCTATATGAAGCAGGCTCTTGAGCTTGCCCGGCAGGCTGCCGCAGAAGGCGAGGTTCCCGTTGGCTGCGTTATTGCCGACGGTGAGGGCAGGGTAATCGGAAGAGGCCGCAACCGCCGGGAGCGAACCAAAAGCGCCCTTGCCCATGCGGAGATGGAAGCTATTGCCCAGGCCTGCGCCCACTTAGGGGACTGGAGGCTGACCGGGTGCACTCTTTATGTGACGTTGGAGCCCTGCCCCATGTGTGCCGGAGCAATAATAAATGCCCGGATAAGTACCCTGGTTTACGGGTCAAGAGAGGAGAACACCGGCGCCTGCGTCAGTATTATAAACCTCTTTGAGGAGCGCTTCGGACATAAGCCTGCTATTTACGGCGGGGTATTGGCCAAAGAGTGTGCCGACATACTAACAGATTTTTTTAAAGGGGTACGCTAAGAAATATTATTGAGAATTGAGCCGATATTATTAACGTAAAGAATGGCTGCTGCGAACTGCGCAGCAGCCGTTCTTTTTGACTGAATGATTACTCCTTAATAGTGCCGTCAGCATTGAAAAGAGGCAGAGGAGCCAGATATATTATGTCGTCTCTGTACCTGGCGGCGCCTTCCGCCAGAATGGCCATGCGGCCGGCCACTATACCCCCGGCCTTTTCCACCAGGGCCTCCATGGCATTGAGGGAGTCGCCTGTGGAGATGACATCGTCGACAATGAGTATACGCTTGCCTTTCATCAGCTCGGCGTCGGCAGTGTCTAGAACCAGTTTCTGTACATCCATGGTGGTGATTGAACGTACCTCCACCTCGAACACGCCGGTCATGTAGAGCTTGGGGCCTTTGCGGGCAAGAAAGTACTTCTCCGCACCGCTTTGACGGGCCATTTCATAAAGCAGAGGTATGCTTTTTGCCTCGGGAGCGATGAGATAGTCATAGTCCGGCGCACGTTTTAACAGTTCCGTGGCGCAGTGGACCGTGAGCTCAACATCACCAAAAATGACAAAGGATGCGATGTAAACATCGTCGGACACCTTACATAGGGGAAGAGTCCGTTTTATGCCGGCGATGTCCATCTCATAGGTCATCATTATGATTTCCTCCTAATACACATATAAAAAACTGTACAAAACT
>DUOX01000032.1 GCA_012838665.1 Clostridiales bacterium | reverse complement strand
CCCCCTCTTGTGAATCTCCCCCTGTGTGTTGGGGTTGCTGTGTTTTTTTTAGGGTCTGTGCTGTAGTAAAGGAAAACAGACTTTAAAGGTGCGTACTTCTATTTCCGCTAAACGCTGGTGCGTGGGAGTTTCGAATTAATTCTTATAAGCTTGGTCGGCACAGGCGCACGCACGAAGTCGTGCAGCCGTATTTTCCGGCGCTTGCGCCGGCGGGAGGCAAAGCGAAGCGTCTTTTGGGTACTTTTCCACAGGGAAAAGTACCGCCCCCGGCGGGGGATAGAGAGAGGAGTTCATCCCTGGTGAAAACATGTTTTTCCACGAAAAACACGGAAACCAGGCGGCTACATCAAGTTTTTGCTTGACAGCCAGCTTTCAGCAAGTTAAAATTATTTGAATAGTATTCAGAGGTTTATGAGGATATATTGGGGAGTTCCTTTTAAATTTACTGAAAATGCAGACATTAATCCGGATCGGGGCATGGGTTTGCCCCGCCTTAGAATTTATTGCTACAACTATGTTAATATTAATTAAGATTGGAGGTGTGTATACTTACTATGCCTTTTTCTCCCTGGATGATTGGTAGCATACTCATAGTATCGCTGATTATCTTTATAATTGCCTTTTTACTGGGAATACAGTACCGCAAACGGGTTTCCGAGCGTGAAATATCCAGCGCCGAAGAAGAGGCAAAGCGGATTATAAACGAATCCATTAAAAGCGCTGAGAACAAAAAGCGCGAGGCGCTTCTTGAGGCAAAGGAAGAAATACACAGAAGCCGCCTGGAACATGAGCGGGAAATAAAAGAAAGGCGCACCGAACTGCAGAAGCAGGAGCGCAGGCTGCAGCAAAAAGAGGAAAACCTCGACAGGAAAACCGAATCTATTGAGAAGAAAAGCGAAATTCTCAACAAGAAGGTAGCCGAGATTGAAGCACACCAAGAGGAGATTAAGCTGTTAAAGAAAAGCCAGCTTGAACTTCTGGAAAAAATATCCGGTTACACCGTTGAGGAGGCAAAGACATACCTCATAAACAACCTTGAATCCGAAGTAACCCGCGAAATGGCTACGAAGATTAAGGAAATCGAAGCTCAATTCAAAGAGGAAGCGGATAAACGAGCAAGAGAGATTATTGCACTAGCCATTCAGCGCTGCGCCGCCGACCACGCCAGCGAGGTCACAGTCTCTGTCGTGCCTCTCCCCAACGACGAGATGAAGGGGCGCATCATTGGCCGGGAAGGCCGCAACATTCGCTCCATTGAGACCCTTACCGGCGTTGACCTGATTATTGACGACACGCCGGAGGCCATTACCCTTTCAAGCTTTGACCCGGTGCGCCGGGAAGTCGCCAGAATTGCCCTTGAAAAGCTACTGCTTGACGGGCGGATACATCCCGCCCGCATTGAAGAGATGGTGGCTAAGGCCCAGAAGGAAGTAAACGCCACTATCAAGTCCGAAGGCGAGCGGGCCATCTTTGAGACCAACATCCACAGTCTCCACCCAGAGCTCGTAAAGCTCCTCGGGCGCCAAAAGTACCGCACCAGCTACGGGCAGAACGTCCTTAACCACTCGATAGAGGTTGCCCACATAGCCGGGCTGCTGGCGGTGGAGCTGGGAGTGGACATAGCCACCGCAAAGCGGGCGGGCCTGCTCCACGACCTGGGCAAGTCCGTTGACCACGAGGTGGAGGGCAGCCACGTCACCATAGGCGTGGAACTTGCCCGGAAGTACAAGGAGAGCGAGGAGGTTATCCACGCCATTGAAGCCCACCACGGGGATGTGGAGCCCAAAACCGTTATCGCATGCCTGGTGCAGGCTGCGGACACCATTTCCGCCGCAAGGCCCGGGGCCCGTCGCGAGAACATTGAAAACTATGTCAAACGCCTTGAAAAGCTTGAGGAGGTCACCAAATCCTTCCCCGGCATCTCCGGCTGCTACGCCATACAGGCGGGCAGGGAAATCAGGGTCATGGTCAAACCTGAGGCCGTCTCAGAGGATGAAATGGTTTTGCTGGCGAGGAATATCGCCAAGAAGATTGAAAGCGAGCTGACATATCCCGGACAAATCAAGGTTCACGTGCTTCGGGAGACCAAAGCCATCGAATATGCAAAGTAAATATCGAAACCAAACGCCCCCGAATCGGGGCGTTTTTTGATTGAGCTTCCATTGGAAGGGGGCCTCCGGGGCTGCAAAAATTGTGGTCGCCAGTTGTCGCTTTGGGCATGAATTTATGGCTTTGTTTCCCTCCGGGGGGCTACTTTCTATTCGGCCAGAAAGTAGCCAAAGGGCCGCGCAAGAGGGGGCTTTTACAAAGCCGCCCCCTCTTGCGAATCTCCCCCTGTGTGTTGGGGCCGCTGCGTTTGTTTTGGGGGTTGTGCGGGAATAGGGAAAGCAGACTTTGAAAGTGCGTACCTCTATTTCCGCTAGACGCTGGTTCGGTGGAATTTGGAGATAGGTGTAAAGGGCTTGGTCGGAACAGCTGCGCGTACGAAGTCGCGCGGGCGTATTTTCCGGCGCTTGCGCCGGCGGGTAACAAAGCGAAGCGGTCATTTAAATCCCCTCGGGATTCTTAAGGGCCGGAGCCCTTAAGTGTCTTTTGGGTACTTTTCCACAGGGAAAAGTACCGCTCCTGGCAGGAGGTGGGATTTCAAAGTTCATCTCCGGCAGTAATCTATAGCCGGCCCGGGCAGGGGAGGGTGCTTTGATATTGTTTTAGCCATCGGAAAATAGCCGGCATACCCTCCGGGGGGCTGCCTTCTGGCCGAGCAGAAAGTAGGCCCTCGGAGAGAATAAAAAGCACCCCGTACGGGGTGCTCCTGCTATACCTTGATATTTATTGTTCCCGCAGCAGGGACTCCACCTGGGAAAGCTGCTCCGGTGTATTTACGCCAATAATCTCATAGCCCAGCTCTCGCCGGCAGATGTCCACATTAAGGCCACGGGCCAGCATCAGGGCGGGGGCGTCGGTAAGGTAGTATTCCCCCTGGGCGTTGTCCCGGCGAAGGTCGGAGAGCACGGAGCGCAGGGCGGCGGCGTCGAAGATGTAAACGCTGCTGTTTAGCTCGGTAATCCGCTTTTGCTCCGGGGTGCAGTCCCTGTCCTCCACGATTCCGGCAAATTTGCCCTCGGAATCCCGGATTATCCTGCCGTAGGGCAGGTCTATGCTGGAGGTGCCGGTGAGTATGGTGCAGGCGGCTCCGGTTTCCCTGTGCTTGTTGATGAGGGAGAGATAGGTCTCCCGGCGGATAAAGGGCATGTCGCCGCAGCAGACCAGCAGGTCCCCGTCATAGTCCGGCAGAGTCCGACAGGCGGCCATCACCGCGTGGCCGGTGCCAAGCTGACGGGTTTGCTCCGCATAGGGGTAGCCGGGAAATCCCGCCGTGACCTGCTCCTTTTTATACCCCACTACAAGGACGATGTCCTCCCTGGGTATGAAGTCTATAGCGGAAAGCACGTAGTGGAGCAAGGGGCGTCCCGCAGCAAGGCGCATGACCTTGGGGAGGTCGCAGCCCTCCGTGCGAAGGCGGGTGCCCTTGCCGGCGGCCAGAACAACCGCTTTAAGGGGGCGGGTGGAATTTTTCATATCGTCGCCAGTCCTCTATATTTCATTTGCCGTGTCCTCTTCCCGAAGGGGAGGCAGGCTGTATTTGTAGTCCGTCAAGTGTTTCAGCACCTGGCCCAGGGTGTCCGTTTCTCCGTCGGCGCCGAAGCAAAGGAAGGTTCTGTCGGGCTCGGCCTCAAGATGCCGGATGATTTTCCCGTCGGACAGAGCCGCCCCGGGGAGGGAGATTAAATCGAATTCCACGCAGGCCATAAAGTTTTCCCTGGCCCACTGTCGGAGGGTTTCGGAGTTTTCCGGGTAGGCGGCCACAAACAGGGTCTTTTCCTGGGCGGCCTCGAAGATTAAAGCCGAGGTTTCCTCATAGTCTGAGGCGGGGTCCTCTCCGCAGAGCACTCCCACCCGGTGGCCGGAGCCCAGAAGCCGGCGCACCGCGTCCGGGTCTTCCGGCACCTCCTCCGCCGTAAGGAAGAAGCAGGCCGAAACGCCGTAGCCGTCAAGCAGGTCTAGAAGCTCTTTGCCGGGCAGCCCGAAAAAGCTCAGGAACACTGTGGTATTCCAGCGGTTAATGTCAGGGCTTGTGGGCGGGGTAGGGGACGCTCCGGGCGAGATAGAGGGTGAAGGAGAGGGGTTCGAGATGGAATTTAAATATTCGTTGTAGCGGGTTTGCATCTGCAGGGTGGCGGCGGACAGGAAGTTTTTGTCACTGAGTACCGCGCTGCCGTCCTTAATCCTTAGTATATTTCCATATCCTTTTCCGCTTATGTATGAGCAGGTGAGGCCGAAGAAGCTGCACACGGAAACGGCGGAGACATATACCTGGCCGTTCCTGTATATGGCCTGGGCGGGGAAGGAATCGCCGTTGCCGTCGAAAGCGGTGCCTTCGTTTAGGTTGAAGTAGAGCTGCCTTTCGGTGGTGTAAAGGGAGGCGGTGGTATTATCGAAAGAGGAAAAGTAAATTTTAAAAGATGCAAAAACCCAGTTGGGAACATAGGCGGTGCCGTTGGCAAAGACAGGCATGGAACGGAGCTCCAAAAGGGTGTCGTTAATGGAGAGAAAGCAAACATCTTCAGAGGCATCCGCGGCGCCTGTGGGTATAAGGAAGAAAAGCAGCGCCGCCAAAAGCACCGAGGCTATAATTCGCAGTTTCATGAGAGAGCCCTCCTTTTCCTGCTTTGTAAATTGTAGCATAGATGACCCGGCGCCGCAAGTGGCGACGTTCAAAAATAGGCTTGACAGAGGGGAAAGAAAATTGTATAATGACAAAGCGCTTGTGGCCCAGTAGTTCAGTTGGTTAGAACGCCAGCCTGTCACGCTGGAGGTCGACGGTTCGAGCCCGTTCTGGGTCGCCACGCGCTTCTATAGCTCAGTAGGCAGAGCGCATCCTTGGTAAGGATGAGGTCACCAGTTCGAATCTGGTTAGAAGCTCCAGTAAAGAGGACGGCAGGAGCCTGTCCTCTTTGTTTTTGCAGAACCAGGAATCCTAAGTTATTTAGGGTTCTTTTTTATTTTAATTTGGTTTAATTTACCGGGAATAATTATTTGAAAAAGGGACGTAAAGAAACTAAAGCGGGAACTGGACACCCTTTCCGGCGTCCAGTCCGTAGCCGTAAACCGGCATCAGGTGGCGGTGGATTATGATACCACCGGAACAGACCGGGAGAGGATTAAAAAGGAAATCGAAAAGCGGGGTTATGTGGTAACCAATATACGGACAGACGGACACGGCCAGGCATAATTTGGACGGGAGGAACAAACCGGATGCCGAAAGACAGCCAACCCGACAACAAGCGGGCAAGAATGAGAAAGGCAAGGGGGCAGACGCCCCTGACCCGTGAGAACCGGAACAAAAACAGAAACGCTAAAAAGCACTCCATTAAAAGCAACGATGTATAAGTAAAAACAGGCAAAAAATTGGGGGTGGGGCATTATGCCCCACCCCTTTTTAATTTTGCAACAGAATTCTATAAAAAATTGCTATTGACATTTTCGCAGAAGTCAGTATAATATAAGTCACTTTTATTTTTTATCCTTGGGAAAACTCAATATTGCAAAAGGCAATGAAGGGGAGAGTAGGCAGAGGAAGACGTCACAGAGAGCCCCGGTAGCTGAAAAGGGGTACGGGATACTTTGCTGAACATGGTCTTGGAGCCGCACGGCCGAAAGGAGACCTTAGGTCGTGACGGGTACGCCCGTAACAGCGTAGGAGTATGTCAGTACTCTGTGAGGCAGATACCGTGAGGTATTTGTAAAGCAAGGTGGTACCACGATTATTGTCGTCCTTGATGATTTCATCAAGGGCGTTTTTTATTATAGGAAGGAGGCAGCGCCATGGCTGAAAGCATTATTAAAATAGAGGGCCTGACAAAAACATTCGGCAGCGGCGCTACTGCCGTGACGGCACTGGATAATATAAATCTGGACATCCGGCAGGGAGAGATATTCGGAATCATAGGCCTGTCCGGCGCGGGCAAGAGCACTCTGGTCCGGTGCATGAACCTTTTGGAGCGGCCTACCGAGGGAAAGGTCATAGTGGACGGCATGGATTTGACCGCCCTGCACGAAAAGGAGCTGCGACAGGCCCGGCAGGCCATAGGCATGATATTTCAGAGCTTTAATCTGCTGATGCAGCGGACCGCCCTGGATAATATCTGTTTCCCCCTGGAATTGGCGGGTGTTTCCCGGAAGGCTGCCCGGGAGCGGGCCAGAGAGCTGCTGCGCATTGTGGGGCTTGAGGACAAGGAAAAGGCCTACCCTGCCCAGCTTTCAGGCGGACAGCAGCAGCGGGTGGCCATTGCCAGGGCCCTGGCCACCAACCCCAAGGTTCTCCTATGCGACGAGGCCACCAGCGCCCTGGACCCCACCACAACCCTGTCCATTTTGGAGCTGCTGAAAAGGCTGAACAGGGATTTGGGGGTTACCGTGGTGGTAATCACTCATGAGATGAAGGTAGTGGAGCAGATATGCCACCGGGTGGTGGTTATAGACAACAGCCGCATTCAGGAAATCGGCACCATTGAGGAAGTGTTCCGCCGTCCCAAAACCGAGGCCGCCAGAAAGCTTGTTTTCCCCCAGACCGAGCACACCGTAAAATTTTCGGGCAAGGGCAAGTTCCTGCGCCTGGCCTTTAACGGCAACACCACCGACAGGCCCATTATCGCGGAGATGGTGTTGAAATGCGGGGCTCCGGTGAACATAGCCTTTGCCGACACCAAGGTAATTGACGGCAGAATGGTGGGCCACATGATACTGCAGATGCCGGAGGAGCCGGAAATTGTCCGGAAGATGCTCTCTTACCTGGACAGCCAAAACATCATCTACGTAGAGGAGAGGTGAACAGTGAATATTGTCGAGATGATTCCCATCATTGTCAAGGAACTTTGGGCAACCATATACATGACCCTTGCCTCTACCCTGGCTTCGTATATTCTGGGAATACCTCTGGGCCTGATACTGGTGGTTACAGACAGCGACGGCATTCACCCCAATCCGGCGGTAAACCGGGTTTTGGGGGGCATAGTGAACGCCCTCCGGTCCGTGCCCTTCATTATACTTACAGTGGCGGTAATACCCGTTACCCGCTTTATTGTAGGCACTTCAATCGGCTCCACCGCTACTATTGTTCCCCTGGTTATTGCGGCCACGCCCTACATAGCCAGGATGGTGGAGAGTTCCGTAAAGGAGGTAGACCGGGGCGTTATTGAAGCGTCCCTGTCTATGGGCGCCTCCCCCCTCCAGGTGGTCCTGAAGGTGCTTCTGCCCGAGGCGAAGCCCTCCATGATTATAGGCGCCGCCATTGCCACCACCACCATTCTGGGCTATTCTGCAATGGCAGGCTTTGTCGGAGGCGGAGGGCTGGGCGCCATAGCAATTAACTACGGCTATTACCGCAATCAGACGGGCATTATGATCGTGATGATTATCCTGCTTGTCCTGATTGTGCAGATTATCCAGGAAATCGGAAACATTATTGCAAGAAAAACGGATAAACGCATCAGATAGCAGAGAGGAAAATATAATTAATATATTTTAAAAAACATTTGTAAAGGAGAGAATAAAATGAAAAAAATTCTTGCATTGGTTTTAATCATTATTCTGGCCCTGTCCCTGCTGGTGGGCTGCGGAGGCTCCAAGTCCGAAACCAAGGCCCCTGATGAGGGCGGCGATAAGGAGGCTCCCGCCGAGCTGGTCACCGTCACCGTCGGCGCCAGCCCCACGCCTCACGCCGAGATTCTGGCGGTGGTGAAGGATGCCATGGCCGCAAAAGGCTATGAGCTGAAGATTGTGGAATTTGCCGACTACGTGCTGCCGAACACGGCGCTGGAGAGCGGCGAGCTTGACGCGAACTACTTCCAGCACCAGCCCTACCTGACCACCTTCAACGCCGAGCATGGGACCCATCTGGTTTCCGTTGCGGCCATCCACTATGAGCCTTTCGGCATATTCCCCGGCAAGACCAAGACCCTTGACGAGCTGAAGGAAGGCGCCACCATTTCCCTGCCCAACGACGGTTCCAACGAGACACGGGCCCTGCTTCTACTGCAGCAGGAGGGGATTATCAAGCTGAAGGAGGGCATTGACGCCTCCTCCAACGCTACGGTCCTCGACATTGCCGAAAACCCGCTGAACATTAATTTTGTCGAAATGGAAGCCGCCCAGCTTGCCATCTCCCTGCCCGACGTTGACCTGGCGGTAATTAACGGCAACTACGCCATCCAGGAGGGCCTGAACGCTGCCAGCGACGCGCTGGCCATTGAGAGCCAGGAGGGCGACGCCGCCCAGACCTACGCCAACATTCTGGTGGTCAAGGAAGGAAACGAGGATAACCCGGGAATACTGGCCCTGATTGAAGCGCTGAAAAGCGATGCGGTCCGCGACTTCATCAGCGAAACTTTCCAGGGCGCGGTAGTGCCCATGTTCTAAAGCCGCATAAATACCATTGGAAAGCACCCACGGTAATTACCGCGGGTGCTTTTCGCATATTCGGGCACAGCCGCGCAGTCATTCAACAAACATATTTTGGATGTATTTATTAAATGTGCTTGTTATTATACTTGCCATTGGTTATAATAAGACAGAAAAAAATTAGCGTTAATTCCCTTGGGAAGGAGCTTGTTATGGAGTACATAAGGTTTGAAAAACATGATTTTGCAGCCGTACTGACCATAGACCGGCAGCAGGCGCTGAATGCCCTTAACTCTCAGGTCATTGAGGAGCTGGACAAGGCCATTGACGGCCTGAATTTTGACGAAATCAGAGTCTTAATCGTAACCGGCGCCGGTGAAAAAGCCTTCGCGGCAGGAGCGGACATAGGGGAGATGGCTTCAATGACCAGGGAAGAGGCCCGCGCCTTTGGCCGCCGGGGGAATGAAGTGTTCCGCAAGTTGGAGACGCTGCCCGTCCCTGTAATCGCGGCGGTAAACGGCTATGCCCTTGGCGGGGGCTGCGAACTTGCCCTGGCCTGCGATATCCGCATCGCGTCGGAAAACGCGGTTTTTGCCCAGCCCGAGGTATCCCTCGGCATTACGGCGGGATTTGGCGGGACCCAGCGGCTGCCCAGGCTTATCGGCCCTGGAAAGGCTAAGGAACTTCTTTACACAGCTTCAAGGATAAAGGCAGGTGAAGCCCTGAGCCTTGGCCTGGTAAATGCGGTGTATCCCAGAGAGGAACTCCTGAGCCAATGCCTGAAGCTGGCCGAGAAGATAGCGGCCAACGCCCCTATTGCCGTCCGCGCCACCAAAAAGGCGATAAACGAGGGGATTGGGAAGGAGATGAACCTGGCGATAGAGGTGGAAGCCGTGCAGTTTGCCGGCTGTTTTGAGACAAGGGACCAGCTTAATGCCATGACCGCCTTTATTGAGAAAAGAAAAGCCGGGCCTTTTATGAATAAATAGAGAAAAAGGGGATGTTAATATGAAAGTCGGAGTTATTGGCGCAGGGACCATGGGTTCCGGGATTGCCCAGGCCTTTGCCGTCATGGACGGTTTTGAAGTGGTTCTCTGCGATATTACCGAGGAACTGGCCGCCCGGGGGAAAAACAGGATTGCCGGGAGCCTGTCTTCCCTGGTATCCAAGGGAAGGATGGAGCAGGCCGGAGCCGATGCCGTTCTTGACAGGATTACCACCGGGCTCAGGGATAAGGTCTTTGACTGTGATTTGGTAGTGGAGGCAGCCCTTGAAAACATGGAGGTAAAGAAGGAGATTTTTACGGAACTTCAGAAAATCTGCAAAAAGGACGCAATATTCGCCTCCAACACTTCCTCCCTGTCCATAACCGAAATGTCGAGAGGGCTTGACCGCGGGGTGGTAGGCATGCATTTCTTCAACCCGGCGCCGGTCATGAAGCTGGTTGAGGTTATTGCGGGTCTCCTCACTCCACCCGAGACGGTTGAAAAGGTAAAGGAAATTGCCGTCCGGATTGGCAAAACCCCCATCGAGGTAAAGGATTCGGCGGGTTTTGTCGTAAACAGGATTCTGGTTCCGATGATTAACGAGGCCGTAGGCATTTACGCGGAGGGCGTCGCCTCCGCCGAGGACATCGACGCTGCCATGATGTTGGGTGCAAACCACAAAATGGGGCCCCTTGCTCTGGGGGACCTTGTGGGGCTGGATGTTTGCCTGGCAATCATGGAGGTGCTTTACGCGGAGAGCGGGGATACCAAATACTGGCCCCACCCCCTTTTGAGGAAAATGGTCAGGGGAGGCATGCTGGGCAAAAAGAGCGGCAGGGGTTTCTACGACTATTCCCGCTGATTGCCCTGTAAAAACAGGAGGGAAACCAATGAATTTCGAAATGTGCGGGGAACACGCCGCGGAAAGGCGGCTCTTTCGGGAGTTTGCCGAAAAGAAAGTAAAGCCCCTGGCCCAGGAGATTGACGAGCAGGAGCGCCATGGCCAAGCTTTTTGCTTCCGAAACCGCCATGCGGGTGACCACAAAATGCGTCCAGCTCCTGGGGGGATATGGATACATCAGGGATTATCCCGTTGAGCGCATGATGCGCGACGCGAAGATTACCGAAATTTACGAGGGCACCAGCGAGGTGCAGCGCATGGTGATTTCAGGCTCCATACTGAAATAGGCAGTGCGGAAGCTGGAATAAAGCTGCTTGTAGCCCTCAGCGAAGAGAAAAGGGGCCGGCAGGCTCGCTATATTACGCCGCTACTGCGTACCGGCGGTTTTATCCGTGTTGTTTGTGGAAGATTTTGCAGAAAAGGGGAAGTTGTTATTCACAATTTGCGGGAAGTAAAGTATAATTGGGACCAGCGGCGACTATCAAATGCGAAGTGGAGAACGGCATATGGCATATTTAAAGAGAATCCTGCTTGGTCTTATCATAGGTATCGCCTTCATAACCCCCGGAGTAAGCGGCGGTGTTCTGGCGGCGGCCATCGGGGTCTACGAGCCAGCCATTTTTGCCGTGTACAACCTGCGAAAGAAGTTTTTAAGCAGCGTGGCATATCTTCTGCCCCTGGCCATAGGGGGAGGGATAGGTATACTGCTGTTTAGCAATATAATCAAATTCGTTTACGGAAGATGGCCTTTTGAAGTCCTGTACCTTTTTTTTGGCCTCGTTGTTGGGAGCATCCCTTCGATTTTGAAAACGGCCAATGAAAAGGGGTTCAGAGCCCGGTATCTGTGGGTTTTCCTTGTTGCGTTTCTTCTCGTCATATCCACGGCAGTGCTGGAAAAAATCACGACCAGCAGTATATTTGAAATAGAGTGGAATTTTCTGAGCGGAATCATAATAGGCGTAGTGCTGGCGGTGGGGACGGTTGTTCCGGGAATCAGCACCTCGTTTATTTTAATGTATATGGGCGTTTATGACGATTTCCTTTCCGCCGTGGCGGGCCTTGAAGTTTTGCGGCTGATACCGGTGGGTATTGGCTTTTGCATAGGCGTGCTACCCCTGGTTTCCCTGGCCAGGTACCTGTTTGAAAGGTACAGGGGGGCCTCCTATTACGGGGTGCTGGGGTTTTTGACGGGCTCCATGGTTGCCGTCTTTCCCGGCGTCAACAGGGGCGCATGGTTTCTGGCGGATATCCTGCTATTCGTGGCGGGTTTGATTTTCAGCTACGTTTTGCTGGATTTGAATAAAGGAAAGAATAATGCCTGACATTTCCCGGAAAGGGGGCGAAAAAAATCGGCACCAATAAGCGGCGGGAAAAAATCATATCGATTTTAAAAGAGTCCGCTCAGGCGGTCAGCGCCTCTGCCCTGGCCCGGCTTTTCCACGTCAGCAGGCAGGTGATTGTGGGGGATATTGCCCTGCTGAGGGCCCAGGGACATGAGATTTTATCAACGCCCAAGGGATATATGATAAATTCCATAAAGGCGGCAAAGGGCTTTGTCTTTAAAATTGCCTGTTCCCATGACGGGGAGCTTACCCGGGATGAATTATATGCCGTTGTGGACAACGGCGGGGAAGTGCTGGATGTGATTGTGGAGCACCCCGTCTACGGGCAGCTCACTGGCCAGCTAAACATTTCCTCCCGTTATGACGTGGATATGTTCCTCAGGAAGGTGGAGGAGGGGGAGGCGGCCCTGCTGTGCGACCTTACGGGGGGCATCCACCTGCACACCATATCCTGCAGGGATCAGCAGGCGGCGGACCGCATCAAAAAAATATTAAGGGAAATGAAAATTTCCCTAGATTCGGTATAAATAGCCCTTGACAAAGGCAAAAAAGAGGGCATAATTATACTGATAGATGTCAAGACACATGTCAATACATAGCCGGAAGGAGAACCCAGTTATGCAAAGCAAGGTCAGAAAGCTGGTTATTGCCGCACTGCTCTGTGCTATAGGGATTGTCATACCCTTGTATTCGCCGATTAAAATTGTTTTGGAACCGGCTTCTTTCACATTGGGCAGCCATATTGCCATAATCATTGCCATGTTTATTTCCCCCTTTGTGGCGGGCTCGGTGGCGGTGGGAACAACCCTGGGCTTTTTGCTTGGGGGATTTCCCATTGTAATTGTAATCAGGGCCGCCAGCCATATTGTGTTTGCCCTGGTGGGAGCCTTTATTCTGCAGAAAAGGCCGTACATACTCGGCAGCATACCCAGGGCCGGCATTTTTTCGTTGATTATCGCGGTAATTCACGCCGTATGCGAGGTTCTGGTGGTCATACCCTTTTATTTCGGGAGCGGAATGACGGAGGCTTATTACGCCAAGGGATTTGTAACATCCGTGGTGCTGCTGGTGGGCGTGGGAACCGTAGTTCACAGCATGTTGGATTTCATTCTGGCCTTTATCATATGGCGAGCCCTCCGCTCCAGTAAGATTGCATGAAACACAAGAATTAAAAAAGGCTGTCCAACCGGGACAGCCTTTTTTATGTATCGCCCTGTTTGTTAAGCCTCAATAATAATGGAGGTTGCTTTAAAGGTGGTTGAATCCTTATAGGTGCCGTAGGCCACGAACCTGGATTCGGCGGAGATGGAGCCGAGGCTTATGCTCTTGCCGGTGCTTGCGGAAATAATGGAGCCTACGGAGGAGGTGTCTATGTACATGAGTTTTCCTGAGGCGCTAAGTATGGTGATTTTTCTCCCCGAGGCATCCACCAGGAGAACCGTTCCCTCCAGCTTTTTGGTGGAGCCGACGGAGCTGATTAAATGGATTTCCGTTATCGTGCTTCCGTATACCACTACGGAGACGGTGTCGCCGGAACTGATGTCGGAGAGCAGGATTGGATTGTCCCCGCTGTAGACTCCCGGGGCTTCGTCCACGGAAAATGTCTGGGAAGTGCCGCTTTCGGTGACGATTACCCACATGACGCCTGATGTGGAGTTGATTATGGAACTTACCACGCCCTTTACTACGTTTTGGGCGCCGCGTATTTCAATGGTTGCTATGGCGCAGTCCTTTGTGGTTATAGTGACCTCGTCCCCGACTTTCAGGCGGTCTATGCCGATAAGGCTGTCCCCCCGGTAAATCCGGGGCAGCCGGGAGATTGGCATGGAGAAACAGTAGACTGTGTTATTTGCGTCTTTGACTTTCAGCGTGACCGTGGTGCCAAAGGCAATCCCGGCCACACTTCCGGTCAGTTCCAGATTTCCTGCGGCGGAATGAACTTCCACAGCCGCGTTGTCCTTGATTTTAAGGGTTACAAAATAGTTTTTGGTAAGGGAGCCGAGGGGGGTCTGCATCCCGTCCTGGGTTATGACGGCGCTGGCCGAAATGGGGTAGTTCTCGCTGGCGCCGGTTTCCAGGTCCGTGACGTAAACGTTTTTGACGGAGGTGGAGAATATGCTGCCCAGCTTTCCCTGAACCCATTTGACGTCGGGAGAGCTGTCAACGGACAGGGAGGTTAAAACGCCCTTATCGGCGGCCGCCCTGGCATAGCAGCCCACATAGGCGGCGCTGAGGTTTTTTGCTTCCCCGTTTACGGTGACTCTGGCCATCTTGCCGACGGCGTATTCCCTGCTGAGTCCGTCAAATCCCGTGAGCACAAACCTGCCGCCGCTGACGGAGGTAATGATGCCGGAGCTGCGGACGACGCTGTCGTAGCCCTCGATGGTGAGAATTTTGTTGATGGATTCCAGATAGTCCAGGGAGCGGGACACCATTGTGGCCACAACCGCCCGGGTAAGCTTGAACTGGGGCTGGAACCTGTTGTTTGTGTCACCGGTGATGATGCCTGCGGCCACAAGTACGGCCACAGAGCCCCGGTAGTCGGGAGTGATGTCCGAGGCGTCGGTAAAGTTCAGGGGGGTGTCTTCCATCTCCTCGGCCATGAGCTGAAGCTGCATTGCCCTGACAAGATAGAGGGAAAGGAGCTCCTTCTCTATCTCGCTGGTGAGTTTGAGGCTTTCTAGCTCGCTTTTTGAGATAATTCCCGCAGCCAGGCAGACAGCAAGCTCGTCATATGCCCAGGACAGGCTGGGGCTTACTTTTTCCTCCACGTATGCTCCGAAGTCTGAATATATGAGGTCCGCAGCGGCCTGTTCAAGGTTATAAAACCTTGACAGCAAAACCAGGGATTCGCAGGCGGTAATGTTGTTTTCCGGCCTCATTGCGCCGTCTTCATAACCGGACAAGAAGCCCCTGGCGGCTAAATCCTCCATATATTCCCTTGCCCAGTGCCCTTCCAGGTCCGTAAAGGACGTGGCCAGGGCAGGCACGGATATGGAAAAAGCTAAGGCAAGAATTAGTATAAGCGCCAAAACCCTTTTTTTCATTGGCATTTCACCCCTTGTTTATTTTAAATATCGTTTAGTATGTTTCTTTATTGTTTTTTGCCGGCAAGTTCAGGCTGTCAGCACCCTGTATAGCAATACGGACATTTCCGCGCGGCTTATCATGTTTTTGGGGTACAGGTATCCGCCGCTGCCGCTGACAATCCCCGCCTTTACAAGGGAAGATACGGCGTCTTTGGCATAGTCGGATACGTTTCCCGCGTCGGCAAAGGGGGACAAATCCCGCTCTGAGCCCGTAGGCAGAGGCCTGCCCATGATTTCAAGGGTTCTGGCGATGATTACCATTGCGTCCTGCCTTGAAATGTGTGAGTCTGGATAGAACTTTCCGTCTATCCCCTGAGCGATGCCCAGAGCCTTTGCGGCGGCAATGGCGTCATAGTAATAGCTGCCGTACTTTACATCGGGGAAGTTGCCGGAGCCCGGGGCTATTAAATCAAAGGCCCTGTATACCATCAGCATGAAGTCGCCCCGTGACATGTTATTGCCCGGCTTGAATTGGCCGTTTCCGGTGCCGGTGACGATATTGTTGTTGTAAAGATAGGATATGGCCGGGGCCGCCCAGGCATAGCCGGACCCTAAATCGGTAAAGGGGCTGTCAACGTCAATTACAAGAAGGCCGGGATATGACTTGCCCGATGAGGTGTAAGCCGTATAACTAATGTTAACCCTGCCGGCAAAGTTGGCGGCGGGCACAAAGGTGACGTTGGAAAGAAGGGGGGAGGACGTCCTGAAATACCTTGTGGTCGAGCTGACCTTTGAATCGTATTCCGAGGGGGAGACGTAGCCGTAATAGAGCTGACCCTGAGTAGCGGAGGGCAGGCTGAATTTAACGGAATACAGGGTCGAACCGGTCTCGTTCATAAAGACGGAATTGAAATCATCTGAATCAAAGGTCAGGGGCATGTTCATTATGGTTTCATAGTAGACCGTTCCCCCGCTGTGCTCTGTGACGTTAATCAATACGGTGCCCGGAAAAGCCTCTCCGTAGGAATTATAGGCGGTATAGTCCAGGGACAGGGAGCCCGTGAAGCCCTTGGCTGGCACAAAGGTGATGTTTGACAGGTAGGGCCAGGAATATGCGTAATACTTGGTGGTATATGACACCGCCGAGCCGGTGTTGGTGGAGGAAACGTAGCCGTAATAGAGGGTTCCCGCGGAGGCGGGGGGCAGAGAGAATTTTACATGGCTTAAACTTCCCTGGGACAGCTCGGAAAAAGCGCCGGTGAAATCGGATGTCCGGAACTTGACGGGCGAGGATGGGGCGGTCTTGTAACTGACCGTGCCCTGAGCGCTGTCCACGCTTATGTTTATCTTTCCGGGATAGCCGGTGCCGGTTTCGTCATATCCGATATATGAGATGGAGAAGGAGCCGGAATAGCCCGCTTTGGGAATAAAGACCACGTTTGACAGGTAGGGCGAGGATTTTACGTAGTATTTTGTCCCGGCGGTGACGGGAGAGCCGGTATTTGCCGTCGAAGTATAGCCATAACGCAGCTGGCCGTAGGCGGAGGAGGGCGGTGTGAAAACCACGTAGGAGAGTATGCCGCCCCCGGTATTTGAATAGAACCTGCTGCCGAAGTCGTTGGCCATCAGCTCCAGGGGGGTGTTCATCCCGGTGGAATATGAGACGGAACCGGAGCTTGTCTCGCCCACTTTGATTTTCAGCTTGCCCGCATAGGAGGCCCCGCCCGCGGTATAAGCGGTATATTTAATTTCCACCCGGCCAACGAAATCCTTTGCCGGAACAAAGGTTATTCCGGAGATGTCCGGGTTGGAGTTTTTGTAATACCTGGTTGACGGGGACACCTTCGTACCCGTTCCGGTTTCGGGCGAATAATCGTAATACAGTGCCCCGCTGGCGACCGGCGGCGCGGCAAACTGCACGTTCGACAATACGGAGCCGGTGGCGCTGATAAACTCCCGGGCAAAATCCTCGGCGGAGAGCTGCACAACGCCGTTTACCCTTGAGTTATAATACACTATCCCGGCAGGGCTGTCCACCACGAAGATGACCAGCTTGCCGGTGTATCCCGTGCCGGAACCGTCATAGCCCGTGTAATTGATGGTTACGGTGCCAGTGTAATCTTCATAGGGCACAAAGGAGATGTAGGACAGGTATGAGGGGGAGTATACATAGTATTTTTTGGAGGCCGATACGGTGGATTCGTAACTGGCGGGGGACTCGTAATTGTAGTACAGCCTGCCCTGGGTTGACGCCGGCAGGGAGAAAACTACATGGGAGAGCTCACTGCCTGTGGCGTCCAGAAATGCCGAGGCAAAGTCGGCGCCGTCCAGCTGAATGTCCGAATTCTTGTCGGCAGTATAAATGACGGTGCCGCCCCGGCTGTTTGAAACTTCAATTTCCACCGTGCCGGAAAAATGGCTTCCGTCGGCCGTATAGCCGTTAAAGGGGATGCTGACGCTTCCGGTAAAGTTGGCCGCCGGGACGAATGTAATATTGGACAGGTTGGGGCTCGACCCGGTGTAATACTTCTGGGAGGAGGTAACCGCAGTACCCTTTTTTGTAAGCAGGTTGTAGTTAAAATAGAGGGTCCCCGTTGTTTTTGAAGGGGGAGTAAAGGTGACGTGGGACAGAGTCCGGCCCGTGGAGCTGTAGAACCGGGAGCCGAAATCCGAGGCGCTGAAGTCAACGGGAACGTTTACGTAGGTATCGTATTCCACGGTGCCGCCCGTAACGAAGCCGACATTGTAGGAAACGGGCTGCGCCCATGTGGCCTCCGAAACCTTTTCGTCCGCAGTCGCCGACCATTCAAAGGAAACGAAGCTGCTGCGGCTGGCGCTTTTTGTAACCAGCCGGAGATATTTGACGTGCTTAAAAGGGATAATCGCCCCGGCTTTCAGCGCGGCATTGGCCGCAATTGCGGGGTATCCCTTTTCCGTGTTTTTGGCAAGGGCAGCGGACAGGCAGAGATACCCGTCGGCTGCCTGGGGAATGGATGTTATTTTTATGTACGCAAGTTCCACTCCGGAGGGCGTACATCTGAAATGAGAGTCAGATACCTGCCATGTATCCCCTTTATTCACGCGGGAGGAAGATGTGTAGGACCTGAGGGAAATGTCGGGGGAAACTATCTCAAAGGCGCCTTCCCTGAATTCCGAAGGGGTTTCTACCGTAGTTTTTACTGCCCAGTTGAAATAAACGGCGCCCTCAGATGCCGCCTTAAACTTAAGCAGGTCTAATTTCGTAAAGGCGATTTCCTTTTTGGAAGTAAAGGCCTCGGAATTGTAGTACCAGGTTCCGCAATCAGAGCCGAGCGGTTCGATAATTAAGTATTTAATGGGATTGCCGTAAGTATTGCAATTATCCAATATAAACGGCGCCAGGTCGGAAAAATTTAAAGTTAAGCCTTTGTGTATTGTTTCAGAGATGGTCTCTTTGATTTCCGGAGGGGTATTTTGCGTTACCGTCACCGTCAGCACCGCTGTGCCTATATGCGTGTCCTCCGTGTCGTAGGCGTCCACATAGTAGGATACCACTCCGAAAGCGGAATCGGATGCTTCAAAGTACAGGGAGTCGGTTCCTTCTTTCAGGTGCCGCGCCATAATTACCTGTTCTCCTAGCTTATAGTCGCCCCCGTTATACTTTAAGGTACCCACAGCCAGATTTGTGCCTCTGATTTTTATATATACACTCTCCAGGGGCTGCCCGTCATTTTTTTGATATATGTCGCCCAAGTCTGTATAAAAGATTTCAGCCGTGCCGCCGTCCTGGGCGCTTTTGTCTATTACCCCGGAGAATTCCGCGGGTTTCCGCGCCTCTTTCGAAACGCGCACATAATAGAAGGTCTCAATTTGGGAAGCGTCGTCCTGGTCGTCGATGCGGTTGTAGTGGACGGTGATTTTGGTGTAATTATCATTGCCCACCTCTACCGCGGCATTGTCAGGGATGTCCACCACCACGGATTTGTACCGGGACATGTCATATGTAATGACAAGGTTGCTGGGCAGGTCTATTTCCGTGTCCTCGAAGCTGTAAGGAACGTAAAATGTGATGCGCCTGCTGTCGTCCCACCTGCTGCTGACGGCGCCCACGAGGCTTATTGAGCTGAGAACAGGCTCGTCATCCGCGGCATGAGCTGACGGGAAAGGGGCGATATTTATAAGCATAAGCACTATTAGCAACCAGTTTATGCCACGCCTCAGATATTTCAAAAAGAATTCCTCCAATCATGGCATATACAAGGCTCAAAGCCCGTATACGGCCGTTTTTGCAAAAATATCTTTAATATAATATCGTCGTTATGCGACGGTTCTCCATCTTTTCAAGGCAAGGCCATGAAAGGAAAACGGAACCAGTATAGCCGGATATTTCCATTAGTTATTCATTCTATTATAAATCAGGAGCAACTTAAAGTCTATACTCCAAAGGAAAATTCCATGAAAACCGACATTTTTCGGCGGAAAACTATTTTCTCCTTTCGGCCGCCATGCTGCTGCGGTCCACCGTTATTTCCGAGTTGTAGCTGCCATTAATGCGGGATATTTCCTTTGAAATTAGGGCGGTCAGTTCCTCGTCGCTCCACTTAAAATCATAGGGGACAGTAACGTCAAAAATCAGCTTTGCATGGCTTATATTCCATACCACTCGGAAATCATGCATGCTTATTTCGGGGGACAGCCTGGCGAGCAGTTTTTCCACGGTTTCTTTCAGCGCGTTGGTTTTTTCGTCGTCGGTTACAACGGGGTCGAGGTGTATTACCAGGTGAATACCCAAATCATTAAAAAAATCCCGTTCTATATTGTCAATAATGTCATGACCCAGCATGACATCCAGCTCGGCGGGCACCTCGCAATGCAGCGACGCGAAGCACTTGGTAGGGCCGTAACTGTGCACCGTAAGATCGTGTATTCCTATTACGTTGTCGTAACTTAGCACTTTGTTGTAAATAAGGTCTACAAGCTCTTTTTTTGGGGCGGTGCCCAGCAGGGTGCTGATAATTTCTTTAAGCAGCTTTATGCCGCTTACCATTATGAATAAAGCCACCAGCGCCCCCATATAGCCGTCAAGGTTAAATCCGGTCAGGCGTGTTATTACGGCCGCCAGAAGCACTGAAGAAGTTGCCAGGATATCGTTCCGGCTGTCGGCGGCTGATGATAAAAGGGAGATGGAATCAATTATCCGGCTTATCTTCCGGTAGAACAGGCATTGCCAGAACTTAATAAATATGGAAGTTGCCAGCATTGCCATGGCAAGCCAGCTAAATTCCGTCGCCTGGGGATGAATTATTTTTTCAATGGAGCTTCTAAAAAGCTCAAAACCTAAAACCAGGGTGATGAAGGCCACAATTTGCCCCGATATATATTCCATACGCTCATGGCCATAAGGGTGCTCGGCGTCGGCAGGCTTTCCGGATATTTTGAAACACACCAGCGTAACCAGGGAAGTCCCAGAATCGGTAAGGTTGTTTACTGCGTCTGCTGTAATTGAGATGCTGTTGCATAATACGCCTATGATGATTTTAATAAGGAAAAGCAGAAAGTTTGAGGCAATGCCCACAATACCGGCAAACTTTCCGTAGCGTTTACGCACCTGGGGCGCTGAAGTATTCGCATAATCCTTAACAAACAACCTGATTAGCAGGGAAATCATATGCAGACCCCTTTTCGGATATTTTGATAAGAAAAAACACCTGTGGAACGGATTGCTGTCCCACAGGCGTGAATTAACGCACAGTCCTGCTGCCTTTAAAAGGCCCGGCCCCATAAACCAGGAGTTTACGGCCTGTTCAGCTCGTATTGTCAAAAGAGCGCAGGAAATTATATGAGGGTATTTATGCTTATATTATTATATGCGCCGCAAAATGTAAAGAAATAATAAATTGAAATGTATGCGGGCATATGCTAAAATTATACAAATCGCATAATAATGGCAGCCCGGTTATTGTGAACTAGGGTGCCGGGAAAAGGAAGAGGGGAAACCGATGCTGTCCGTAGAGCATGTGACCAAGAAATACGGCAAGGTAGTGGCAAACAACGATATCACCTTTTCTATTGAGGACGGCCAGATTGCCGTTCTGCTGGGCCCCAACGGCGCGGGGAAATCCACCATAATTAAATGCATTGTGGGGCTTTTGCGCTTTAGGGGCAAAATCAGCGTGGACGGGCACGACAACAAATCCATAGAGGCCAAGAGGCTTTTGGGATATGTGCCGGAGACGCCTGCCGTTTATGACATGCTGACGGTGGAGGAGCATTTGGAGTTTATCCGGCGGGCCTACCGCCTGGAGGAGGACGGGTATTCTCAGGAGCTGCTGGAGCGTTTTGAGCTGTGGGACAAAAAGGACAAGCTGGGCAAGTCTTTGTCCAAGGGCATGCAGCAGAAGCTCTCTATCTGCTGCGCCCTGGCCCACAGGCCCAAGGTGGTGGTTATGGACGAGCCCCTGGTGGGCCTTGACCCCCACGCCATAAAGGAGCTTAAGGCCATGCTGCGTGAACTGAAGGCCGGCGGCGCCACCATTCTTATCTCTACCCACATGATAGACAGCGTTGAAGACTACTGGGATGTCACACATATTATGATGAACGGCAGTTTTGCCGCCACCCGGTACAACGGCTCGGAGGACGCCAGCAGCCAAAGCCTTGAGGAGCTGTTCTTTGCCATTACGGAAGGCGGTGGGGGAAAGCAATGAGCGCAGCTCTCTCCTTTGTGTTACTGACAAAGTTAAAAAACCAGATAAAAAGTTTGGCAAAAAGCCCCGGAAAGCTCATTTATGCCGTAATACTGATTGTCCTGCTGGGTGTTACCCTCTTTTCCGGCGGCAAGGCGGCGGAAGACCCGGAGCGGGTAATCAGGGATATCCGGGAGCTTACCGCCGGGATTACGGCCATGTATACGGTGCTCTTCCTGCTTGTTGTGAACAACGGCTTCAACCAGGGCGGGAGACTGTTTTCCTTGCCGGATGTGAATCTGATTTTCACAGCTCCCATAAGCCGGCAGAGGGTGCTGTTCTACGGGCTGTTTCAGCAGATGGGTACTTCCCTGCTGGTGGGGCTGTTCATACTGTTTCAGTACTCATGGCTGCATAACCTCTATGACATCAGCTACGGCGTCCTGCTTATAATACTGGTGGGCTACGGTATTACAACATTTCTGGGCCAGGTAACGGCAATGGTAATATATTCCTTTACAAGCTCGGGCGACAAAATAAGAGGGCGGGTCAAGGCGGGTTACTATGCCGTCATAGGGGCTTTTGCCGCCTACGTGCTACTGTATGCCGCGGGGGATGCGTCGAATATGCTGCCCCGCCTGGTGGAAGCCATCAACAGCCTTGCAGTGCGGCTTTTGCCGGTGGCCGGCTGGATGGGCTGGGCCGTATCGGGTCTGATAACCGGGAAGCTTTCCGGACTACTGATTGGCCTGGGCATCAGCGCCCTGTACCTGCTTTTGGTGGTGCTCCTCATCATATACACCAAGCTGGACTATTACGAGGATGTTATAAAAAGCGCGGAGCTTGCCCACTCCGCCATAACCGCCCAGAAAGAGGGGGCAGTGGCGGAGGTTGCCCAAAAAAATGTCAGGGTGGGCAGGATGGGGATTGGCAGGGGCTTCGGCGCCGACGCCATATATTATAAGCATCTGCTGGAAAACCGGCGTTCCCGTACGCTCGTAATCAGCACGACTTCACTTATTTGGGCCGCCTGCATTATCCTGTTTGCCCTGTTTTTGCGAAATGAAGGCATAGCCCCGGTTTTTGTCTTTGCCACTTATATGCAGATTTTCTCAGTGGCTCTGGGCAGGCTGAACAGGGAACTGACCAAGCCCTACATATATCTGATACCGGAGCCACCTTTCAGCAAGCTGCTCCAGGCAATCCGGGAGATGTTGCCCTCGTCCCTGCTGGAGGCTGTAATAATTTTTATACCCGTTGCTTTCATTATCAAATTAAGTCCTGTTGTTACGGGCCTGTGCATAATTGCCCGGTTGAGTTTTTCTCTGCTTTTTACCGGGGGAAACATCCTTCTGGAGCGCATATGGAGCGGCGCCTCAAAAGCCCTGGTTATACTGATGTATTTTGTGGTTATGGTACTGCTTGCCGCGCCGGGCATCGCCCTGGCGGTGGTGCTGTCTGTCACCGGGAGCATATTCGTAAGCGAGGATGTGACCATCTTGGCATCCCTAATAATATGCAATATTCCCGTTTCCCTGCTGGTAATCTACCTTTGCAGGAATATGCTCCAATATGCGGAATTAAACTATAAATAACCTGTAAAACGCTTAAAAGACAGCCTTTTGGCTGTCTTTTGGTTTGTCTGGTTTTTTGTAGGTTGTTATCAAAACCTGTCCCTGCCGGGGGCGGTACTTTTTCTAAAATGGAAACGCTGAAATTAGCATCGTCCGGAGGCTTAAAAAACAGCGCTTAAGGGGTTAAGGGGACTGTTTTACCGGGGACTGCCCTTGTAACCATAGGGATTCTTTAGCTGCCAGTTCCAGGTGTCCCGGCAGGCGTCTTCCAGGCTTTTTTCGGCTTTCCAGCCCAGCAGCTTTTCGGCCTTTTTGGGGTTTGCGTAGTATTCCGCCACATCCCCGGGGCGCCTGTCCACGATTTCATAGGGGATTTTCACACCCGTGGCCCTTTCAAAGGCGGAAATGATGTCAAGGACGCTGCTACCCACTCCTGTGCCGAGGTTGAAGATTTCCAGTCCGGTATGTTTTTCGGCATATTTCAGGGCGGCCACATGGCCCTTTGCCAGGTCCGTCACATGGATGTAGTCCCGTACTCCCGTGCCGTCCTTTGTGGGGTAATCCCCGCCGAAAACCCTGAGCTTTTCCAGCCTGCCGATGGCCACCTGGGAGATATAGGGCATCAGATTGTTGGGTATGCCGGCGGGATCTTCGCCGATAAGGCCGCTTTCATGGGCGCCTATGGGATTAAAGTAGCGCAGGAGGATTGCGGAAACCGAGGGGTTAGCTTTTGCGTAATCGGTTATTATTTGTTCTATCATCAGCTTTGACCAGCCGTAAGGGTTTTCGCAGCATGTGGGGGCATCCTCCTCCACAGGAGACTTTTCGGGGTAGCCGTATACGGTGGCCGAGGAGCTGAACACTATTTTGTTTATACGGTGCGTCTCCATGGCCTCCAGAAGGGTGAGGGTGCAGTCAAGGTTGTTGCGGTAGTATTTAAGGGGGTTCAGCGATGATTCCCCCACGGCCTTGTAGCCCGCAAAATGGATAACGGAATCTATGCGGCTGTCCCGGAACAGCCTGTCCACCGCCTCCGGCTGAGAGATGTCAATATTAAAAAAGGGCACGGAGGTTCCGCTTATTTTCTCAATGCGTTCTATGACGGCCGGGCCGCTATTGGACAGGTTGTCCGCAATTATCACATGATAACCCGCCTGTATCAGTTCCAGAGCGGTATGGGACCCTATATAACCTGCCCCGCCGGTGAGCAAGACGGTCATGGCGTTCATCTCCCGCAATTTTTATGTTTAAATCCGTATAAAGGCAAATAAGATAAACTGTGCCGATTCTTCTCGGGGCGAAAAATGGATTGATAATACAGTTATTATATCAGTTATATAACATAAAATCCACAAATACTGCTGCTTAATTGAAAACCGGTTGCAAAAGGAAGAAAACGGGTGTAAAATGAAATTTGATATTAAGTATCAAATTGGAGATGCTGAAAATGGGAAGGGAAAAAACATACAGAACCAGACAGAGAGAGGACATACTGCGCTTTTTTGAAAGCCGCCCGGGGCAGATGTTTTCGGCCGGGGATTTGATTGCCAGCCGAGAACTGAAGGTGGGCAAGGCCACTGTTTACCGCAGCCTTTCCAGATTGACCCAGGAGGGGAGGCTCTCAAGGTTCATACCCGGCCCAGGCAGCGCCGCCCTGTACCAGTATAACCGGGAAAAACCGGGGGATGCCCATCGCTGCCGGCTGGCCTGCGTAAAATGCGGAGGGACGGAGGATATGTACTGCTCCTTTATGGGGGAGATTGAGCGTCACATGAAGGGCGACCACGGTTTTCTTGTGGATAAGGAAAAAACCGTCATCTACGGCCTTTGCAAATCCTGCAAATAGATAAACCTCACATTTGGAAGGCGGCCGCCCTTGCCGGGTCCTTCTATAATCCGATTCGGAGGATTTTCATGAGAAAAACGATTACACTGTTCATGGCCCTTGCATTTATATGCCTTTGTCTTTCAGGCTGCGCTGGCGGGGAAGCGGGGGAAGCGGACGGCAGACTGCATATAATTGCCACGAATTTTCCCTCATATGATTTTGCAAGGCAGGTATGCGGAAATCTGGCCAGGGTCAGCATGCTTTTGCCCCCGGGTACGGAAAGCCATTCCTATGAGCCCTCGGCTCAGGATATAATTAATATACAAAACTGTGATTTGTTCATATATACGGGAGGTCTCAACGACAGTTGGGTGGAGGACATATTAGCCTCTTTGGACCGACAGGCTCCTGCCCTCAAAATGATGGACTGTGTCAGTTCGCTGAAGGAAGAGTTGAAAGAGGGCATGGACGACCACGACCACGGCCATCATGAGGAGTATGACCAGCATGTCTGGACTTCTCCCGTAAACGCTATTTTGATAGTACGGGCCATTGAGGGCGCCCTTTGCGATATTGACCCGGAAAACAGGAAAGCCTATGCCGAAAACTCGGAGGATTATATCTCCAGGCTGAAAGCTTTGGATCAGAGCTATAGGGAATTCTTCTCCACCGCCCTTACAAAGACGCTTGTTTTCGGAGACAGGTTTCCCTTCCGCTATTTTGCCGAAGAGTACGGCCTGGATTATTATGCGGCCTTCCCCGGCTGCAGCAGCGAGGCAGAGCCTAGCGCCGCCACTGTGGCCTTCCTTATAGACAAGGTCCGGGAGGAAGGGGTCAGGACGGTATTTTATATAGAGTTTTCTAACCACCTGGTGGCGGACAGCATAGCCGAGGCCACGGGGGCCGAAACCGCCCTGCTCCACTCCTGCCATAACGTCACCCGGCAGGAGCTGGAGGAGGGGGTCAGCTACATTTCGCTGATGGAGCGGAATCTGGAGACGTTGAAAGGGGCGCTGGACTGATGGCCTTGATTACGTGCAGGGATTTGACCCTGTCCTATGACGGGAACGTGGTTATATCCCAGCTCTCCTTCCAGGTCAATTCGGGGGACTATTTGTGCATCGTGGGCGAAAACGGTTCCGGGAAGAGCACCCTGCTGAAGGCCATACTCTCCTTGAAGAGCCCCGACAGGGGAGAGATTAGATTCCACGAGGGGTTGAAGCAGGAGGAGATCGGCTATCTGCCCCAGCAGACGGAGGCCCAGAAAGACTTCCCCGCAAATGTGTGGGAGGTGGTCCTCTCGGGCTGCCTCAACTCCAAGCGGCTATGCCCATGTTATTCCAAGGAGGACAGGGCAAGGGCCAGGGCCAATATGGAGAAGCTGGAAATTGCGGATCTGGCCCGGGCATGCTTCCGGGAGCTTTCCGGGGGGCAGCAGCGGCGGGTCTTGCTGGCAAGGGCCCTCTGCGCCGCGAAAAGGCTGTTGCTTCTTGACGAGCCCTTTGCGGGCCTGGACCCGGTGATTACCCATGACCTCCATGGCATAGTGAAGGAGCTTAATGATGAGGGCAGTACTATAATCATGGTTTCCCACGACTTGTCCGGTGCTATTGCCCATGCCTCCCATATCCTGCACCTGCAAAAAGGGCCCCTGTTTTTCGGAACAGTCTCGGATTATTTGCAGAGCAGCCCGGGAATGCGCTTTTTGGGGGAGGCGTGAAATGTTTGAACTGCTGCGGGAAATGCTGAATTACCCTTTTATGGCCCGGGCCCTGGTTGCCGGGGGGCTTATCGCCCTTTGCGCCTCCCTTCTGGGGGTGAGCCTGGTACTTAAGAGATATTCCATGATAGGGGACGGGCTGTCCCACGTGAGTTTTGGAGCCCTAGCCGTTGCCACCGCCCTGAACGCGGCGCCGCTGCAGGTGTCCATACCCGTGGTGGTGGCTGCGGCATTTTTGATGCTGAGGCTCAGCGAAAACAGCAGAATAAAAGGGGACGCGCTGATAGCGCTCATCTCCACCGGCTCCCTTGCAGTGGGCATTATGGCTCTGTCACTGACCAGAGGCATGAATGTGGACGTGTATAACTTTCTTTTCGGCAGCATACTTGCCATGGGCAGGGGGGATGTCCTGGTGAGTGTTGTTCTGTCAGCGGTGGTGCTTGTCCTGTACGCGCTGTTTTATTCAAAAATATTTGCCGTCACCTTTGACGAGTGTTTTGCCAGAGCAACCGGTATTAAGGTAGGCGCTTATAACCTGCTTATTGCCCTGCTTACCGCCGTCACTGTTGTTCTGGGCATGCGGCTGATGGGGGCCCTGCTTATATCCAGCATGATAATTTTCCCCGCCCTCACCTCCATGCGCGTATTCAAGAGCTATAAATCCGTGGTGCTGTCATCGGCGGCCCTGTCGGTGATCTGCTTTTTTGTGGGGATTGTTATTTCCTACGCCTGGGCCACCCCGGTGGGGGCAAGTATTGTTGTGGTGAATATCCTTGCTTTTCTCGTCTTTTTTGCCGCCGGACACATCAAGTACAGATAAGACTCAAGATAAACCGGATAAAAGTCACACTGCCCGGATTTGCATGCAAATCCGGGCAGTGTGATATTTTTTTGGCGCGGGGCAATTAGTCCTCCTCCAGGGAAATGACGGAAACCGGGCAACTGTCCCGGGCCTCCGTTGCACTGTCCTCGTTAGAAGCGTCCACTTCGCCGTAGGCTTCCGCAAGGCCCTCGTCGTCAATGCGGAAAACCTCCGGGCAGATGCTTTCACACAGGCCACAGCCTATGCAGCCGGAACGATCCACGAATGCTTTCATTTAAACGCACCTTCCTTTTACTGTGGAATACGACTATAAGAAACATTTTAAACTGCTCTTTTGCAAATACGGCGTGGGGCCTTCTTGCAGGCATGATGATAGTTTCCCCAGGTTTCAAGGTATATTTCTCGTCGTCAATGGTAATTTCTCCAACGCCGTCCAGGCAAATCACCATGGCGTCGCCTGACGATTCATGGGAGCTAATTTCCTCGCCTTTGTCGATGAGAGATGAGGAAATTTTAGACTACAAAGGAAGGCGCTTTGTATGGCTTGACAGGTGAAAATCATGTGATGATACAAAAATAGGCCGCTGTAATGAAAGGGATTGAGTGGCCTTTTTGTATCGGTTATTTGCTGAGAGCGGCAGTAAAAGCGTCAAAGGCGGTAGCCTTTTCTTCTTCCCACAAGATGGCGTACATGACGTAATTGCCGAGGGTCTTATGCTCGGCCGCCAGCAGCTTGGGGTGCTCCTCGGGCATGTACTCCACCATCCATGTGTCCTCCCGCATTTGGAGATAATCCTCAACCGCTTTGGCGATTTCCCTGGTCTGATTTTCGTCAGCGCCCTTAAAAATGCCGTATTCATCAATGTTGGCGCCAAAGGCATTGATTTTTACCACATAACCGGCATAATCGGATACGTCCATACGCATGGAGCCCCTGATGTAGTCGGCGTCCACGGCAACAAGAGTGCCGTCATTACCCAGAGCCTCGTCCACTTTCTGGACGATGTCCTCCACAGGCACATCATCGGCAACATCGGATTTTCCGCAGGCGGACAAGAGAGAGAGGACAAGGACAAATATGATAAGCAGCGCCGCGTATCGGGCAGTACTTCTCATTGCAATTTACCTCGCTGTTATTGATATCCGTGGGTTCTGATATAGTCCAGAATGCGGGAGAAGCCCGCTTCGTTTAAGTGTATACCGTCGCCGTTCTGGTATTCGTCCGGGAGAAAACCGTCTGGTCCTGTAATTACGGAAGCGCTGTCTAAATACCTGACGCCCAGTTCTTCCGCCAGAGCCAGTATCCAACCGTTGGCGGCGGTTATTTTTTCGTTGTTAATATGTTCCTGCTTGTCGTAGTTAGAGGCCACGGGGTATATGGAGTTAAGGATTATCCTGGTGTTTGGGCTGGCCTCCGCAATGCTGTTCACAAGTTTTGTGTATTCCAGGGTAAAGTATTCCTCGTCCATAAAGGACACGCCGTTGACGCCCAGGGTAATGACCAGATACTCAGGCTGCTTTCTTGTCACGGCTTCCACAATGGTAATCTCCTCGCCGGTTTCCGGATAAACGATGGTAGCAATACTCTGATAGGACAGGGTGAGGGTGCCGCTGGCGGGAGTCCATACCTGGGTGGTGTTTTTGCCGCCGGAGAGCATGCTATAAGCCTTGAGGCCGTAAGTGGTGCTGTCCCCGAGGAAAACCAGCTTGTCCACATATTCCTGACCCATGTCCTCCGTCTCTCCCAATACAGTGGAAACCTGGCCGGGCTCCGCATCCGGGCCGTCACCGGGCTCCGTTGCCTCCGGAGCGGGGTCCACAGGGTCGGTCTCCTGTGCCGGGGCGGGTTCATCGCCCTGACCGGAATCATCGCCGCCGGGGGCGGGCTCGCCGGTTATCTGGGGCGAAGGGGAAGGATTATTATCACCGGGCTGCTTTTTTGAGCAGGCGGTGAATATAAGGGAAAACAGCACCAGCGCAATACATATGACTATTGCGACTGACCAGAAATAATATAGCAGCACTTTTTTGCGTTTACTCATAATACCACCTTTTTAAATGCTAATTATGTAGTGCTGGTTGAAAGCGAATTTTTTAAATGCTGCGCTATACAGCAGGTTTTACATTCTAGTTTCATAATGTTCTCAAGTTTAGACGGATACAGAAAGGATTTGTTCCAGAGGCGGGCGCAGAAATGGGAACCGAGAAAACCGGTTCCCATTATTGTGTTGTCGAGCAGAAATTGCCCGGAGCTTATTCGCCTTCGGACAGAGCCTTAGCTTCCTTTATTATTTTCTGCTGTATGTTCGCGGGGGCCTCCTCATACCTGGAGAAAGTGAAGGTAAAGGAGCCTCTGCCCTGAGTCATGGAGCGCAGGTCAATGGCATAGCTGGACATTTCCGCCATGGGGACCTCGGCTTCCACCACCTGCATGCCGTCGGCCACACTCATGCCCAGTGGGCTGCCGCGGCGTTTGCTCAGGTCGGACATGATGTCGCCCAGGTAGGTGTCAGGAACCATGACCTTCAGGTGGCCGATGGGCTCCAGAATAACGGGGCTGGCCTGAGGCAGACCGGCCTTATAGGCCAGGCTGGCGGCGGTTTTAAAGGCCATTTCGGAGGAGTCCACCTCATGGTAGGAACCGTCCACCAGTGTGGCCTTCAGGTAGACCACGGGATATCCGGCCAAAACGCCTTTCTGGATGGAATCCCGCAGGCCCTTTTCCACGGCGGGGTGGAAGTTCCTGGGCACGCTGCCGCCGAAAATCTTTTCTTCAAAAATCAGGTCTTCGGTCTCATCCTGGGGCTCAAACTCAACCCAAACGTCGCCGTACTGGCCATGGCCACCGGACTGCTTTTTGTGCTTGCCTTGGACTTTGACCTTTTTGCAGATTTTTTCACGGTAGGGTACCCTGGCAGGGCTGAGCACCACATCTACGCCAAACTTGTTCTTGAGCTTGGAGCAGATAACGTCCAGATGCATATCTCCGGCTCCGGAGATGACCATCTGGCGGGTTTCGGGGTTGTTGACAAAAGTGAAGGTAAGGTCTTCCTCGGAAAGACGGGATATTCCGGCGGCTATCTTGTCCTCCTGGCCCTTTACCTTGGGGGCTATGGCCATGGAATAACAGGGCTCGTCAAAATCTATTCCGGGGAGGGCCTTGTTCAGCTTGGAATCGCAAAGCGTATCTCCGGTTTTGGTAACGGAGAGCTTGGAAACGGCGCCGATATCGCCACAGGCAATCTCGTTAACCTCAACATTTTTCTTGCCCTGCATCTTGTAGATGTGGCTCAGTTTCTCAGTGGAACCGGTACGGGGGTTAATAAGCACCATATCTGAAGTGACCTTGCCGGAGACCACCTTGAAGAAAGAGAACTTTCCGTATTGGTCGGAAACGGTTTTGTAAACAATGGCTGCAGCAGGGCCGTTTTCGTCGAGGGGTTTGCCATCTTCCATGGGTACGGGGAAGAATTTTGTTATGGCGTCAAGCAGAGTTGGAGTTCCAAGCCCCATAAAGGCGCTGCCGCAGAATACGGGGAAAATGTCGCACTCGGCTATGCCTGCGCTCAAAGCGGAGTATATTTCGTCGGAGGTGAACTCCTCGCCGCCAAAGTATTTTTCCATGAATTCTTCGCTGGTTTCGGCCACGCATTCGGCTAGGATGTTGTAAAACTCCTCAACCTTGTCGCTCATATCGGCGGGCAGGGGAATTTCCTTGTGCTTGCGGCCGTCTACCTGATAGGCCTTTTTGGTAACAACATCAACAATGCCCACCACTTTTTCGCCCTGGGTTACGGGCATGGTCAGAGGGCAGACGGAGGGGCCGAACTGCTCCCGGAGAGCAGACAGGGTGCCGTCAAAGTCGGCGTGATCCTCGTCCAGTTTGGATATATAGAAGGCCCGGGGCAGATTGCGGGCGGAAAGGTATTTCCAGGCTTTTTCGGCACCCACGTTCACACCGTCCTTGGCGGCCACGACAATAATACCCGCATCCGCCACACGGAGGGCCTGGTACACCTCGCCTACAAAATCGAAGTACCCGGGGGCGTCAAGAATGTTTATCCTGAACTTGTTGTGCTCAAGGTGCATGGTGGAGGTCCCGATACTGAACTTGCGGCGGGTTTCCTCGGGGTCATAATCGGAGACGGTGTTGCCGTCTGCAACGCGGCCCAAACGGTCAGTTACGCCTGCGCAGTACAGCATACTTTCAACCAGGCTGGTTTTTCCGTTGCTGCCGTGTCCCAGAAGGCAAATGTTGCGGAGTTTACTCGTTGCATAACTCATGTATTGTTTCTCCCCTATTTTAGTGTAATATCTGCGTATTAAAATTAATTATACATTATTTTGACATGCTTGGCAACAGGGTTTTGTGCAGGTTGATGGATTGGATTGTTTGTGAGTTCTTCGATGCCGGAAGGCCTTTTGGTCAGCGCCGCAGCCCAAAAGACACCACAAGCACCGGCACCAGCCACAGGAACATAAATGTCATCATATTGCCGGCCGTGGCTGAATCGAAGGAGGCATTCAAGCATAAAAGGAACATAAGTACAAGTCCGGTGAGGGAACCGAGAAGGGAAATAAAAACGGAAATCCGTGAGGCCCGGTAAAGTCTCCTTCCCCGTTCGGAGGCTTCCGCAAGGGGGCCAAGGCCCTCCCTGGTGAGCACCGCCGCCGGGGGGCTTCCCTCCGACGGTTCCGCGGCGGAAATCCGGTAACGCTCGGAAAAGGAGGGAAAATCAAAGCCATCCGTCGGCATTCTGAATCTTTGCTGTATCATCAGGGGGGTAATGTTGAAATCCCGTATGGCAAACAGGGGTACAGCCCGGCTGTGAAACAGGGTGACCAGCGCGTCCTGCACTGACGGGGTGGGAACATAGTTTATGGTGAAGACACCCACAAGGGAACCGTTTATTGCGGCAAACACGGCGTTTTTGGCGTTCAACTTCCTGGGCAGGCGGATGCCCATGAGGTTCATGTATCCCGAAGAACCAACATAGACCTGCTCCCCTCTGACGGTGGCCTCAATACCTCCTCCTTCGTGGAAGCTGAAGTTTTCAACCCGGTGTATGGTACAGCCGTTGCGGCGCATAAGCTCGGTAAAAACCGCGGAAAGCCCCGCCCCGGAGGCGGCCATAACGCTGCCGGTGTATGAGATGACCTTGTCCGTATAGTAGCCCTCCAGAATGTGTATACTCTCCATAGTCATGGTGCCCGCGGGGAAAATATCCGTATCGGTGACTATGACCCTGGGGCTCCTGCTGATGTCGCTGGCCCCGGCATATCCCGCTATTGCGGCGCCGCTTTGAAGGAGACGGCGTGCCGTGATTGAAAAGGGCAGGGGAAATGCCAGCAGGGCGGAAAAGGACGCGCATACGGCGGTGAGGGCCGAAAGGGTATGGAAGAAATCCTCAGGCCTGCCCTTTACCACCGAGGCTAAAAAAGCCAGGACAAAGGCGCATACGAGAAGGAAGGGGGTAAAAAGGGCGTAGCTGGTTTCCCCCGGGTCCGCCTCCTCGCTCCTGTGTATAAACCCCTCATAGCCGCGCCGGGATTTAATCAGCGTCCTCTCGCCCTCGGAAATTCCCTGTTCCGAGGTGACAACATAGGGGGATTTGCTCATGGCAAGGGTGCGGAAGGTGGTCCTGTAGCCTTCACAGGTGTAGCGCGCGCCCAATATGGCAAAAACCATGGACAGGGCGGATACGGAGCAAAAGGGCATTCCCCGGGCGTGACCCGTAAGGGCAATGACTATGGAGTCGAGAATGGACAGGAGACAGGACACGGCAACCAGGGTTTCCGCTCCAGGCGCGCCTTTGAAGAGGGACACAATACCGTTTGTGAAAATATCCAGGCCCAGCATAATGACCGCAAGCACAATGAGCATGCACATCAGGGAGAGCACACGCATGCTGCTTAAAGCACCCGGCATTGTCATGCCCAGCTCGTAGCCATAGGACAAAAACACCAGAATGGCGGCAAGGGCAGCGGCCAAAAAGCCGCGAATTCTCAGGGGCTTTACCTGGCCGGCGTAAAGCCTTGCGACCTTTTCCGGGGGCAGTTCGAGGGCTTTGCTTTCAGCTAGCCCCTCTCCCTTCTCCGCGGGATCCGCCTGTGAGCGCTGATGCCTCCTTACGGCCACCATGGCCAGTACGGCTATTATTGGCGCCAGCAGCCTTTCGCCCAGGCTGTACTGCCTTTCCGGCCTGTAGGGGTCTTCTTCCTCCGGCTCAGGTTCCGGCGGAGGGAAGTCCGCCCTTGCGTATTCCTCGTCCGTTTCCCCGAGGTCCGTAATCTCTTCCGCTTCCGGCTCCCACCCAAGCAGGGGCTCGGACACGAAAACAGGATCCGGCCCGTCTTCCGCAGTTTCCGCGGGCACGGGCTCCAAATCATGTTCTTCGGTTTTTCCCCCGGGTATATGGTCAAGACCGGCGCTTTCCGATTCAAGGCTGCTGATTCCGGCCGCACCGATAGTGCTTGCCATGGCATCCAGCATTATTCTGCGGCTGCGTTCCTCAAGCTCGTCCTTGAAGGCGCGCTCCCCATCGGCAAGAAGAACCCCGCTTTTGTACTCGGCAAGTATGGCCTCCAAAGACAACTCGGTCTCGTCTATGTAGTTTTCAAAGTCTTTGTTATCCATTATGCATCCTTCAATTTCAGAGCGGTATTGCCAGTATTTTATAGAGTTTGGCAGGGGAAATCAACGGGATTTTTGTCAGGAGGATTCACGCTGGCGCAAAACCTCGTACATCATCACCGCCGCCGCGGCAGAGGCGTTCAGAGAGGACAGCCTGCCCCGCATGGGAATGCTGACCAGAAAATCGCAGTTTTCCCCAACAAGGCGCCCCATGCCCTGGCCTTCCGAGCCGATAACTATGCAGACCGGGCCTTTCAGGTCCGTTTCCCAAAGATTGGAGCCGCCCTCGGCGGCGGTGCCGTAGACCCAAAGCCCGTACTCCTTCAGCTCCTTCAGGGCTGCCGGAAGGTTGGGCACTCTGGCCACGGCCATATGCTCCACGGCTCCGGCAGAGGTTTTGCCCACCGTGGAAGTCAGGCCGGCGCTCCGGCGTTTTGGTATGATTACCCCGTGGGCGCCCGCACACTCGGCTGTGCGGATGATGGCGCCCAGATTATGGGGGTCGGAAATCTCATCGCAGGCGATGATAAAGGGCGGCTCCCCCCGCTGCCGGGCAATGGCCAAAATATCATTTATGGTGCAGTATTCCCGGACCGCGCAAAGGGCAATGACGCCTTGATGGGATTTTGTGGCGCTCATAGAGTCAAGCTTGCGCCTGTCCACCTCCGCCACCACGCAGCCAGCCTTCCGGGCCGTGGAGACGATGTGGCCAAGGGTCCTGTCGCCCTTTGTGATATATATCTTATCGATGGCCCGTCCTGCCCGGAGGGCCTCAAGCACAGCGTTGCGGCCTTCGATAATGTCTTCCCTGTCCTTTTTAAACTCCATATGCATCTCCGTAATCAGTTTGCGGTTTGAGCAGCGGTATTACAGATATTCTTTCAGTGTGTCCACCATGTCCAGCTTTTCCCAGGGCAGGTCCAAATCGGTCCTGCCGAAGTGGCCGTAGGCAGCGGTCTGGCGGTAGATGGGGCGGCGCAGGTCCAGATAGGATATAATCCTGGCCGGGCGCAGGTCGAAATGCCTGTTTATGATTTCCGCAATCTTTTCATTCGGAAGCACGCCGGTGCCTTGGGTGTCCACAAACACGGACACGGGCCTTGCCACTCCGATGGCGTAGGCGATTTCGATTTGGCAGCGCCGGGCAAGACCGGCGGCCACAATGTTCTTGGCGGCATATCTGGCCATATACGCGCCGGAGCGGTCCACCTTGGTGGGGTCCTTGCCGGAGAAGCTGCCGCCGCCGTGGGCCGCGTATCCGCCGTAGGTGTCCACAATAATCTTTCTCCCGGTAAGGCCGGAATCCCCTACGGGGCCGCCGATAACAAAGCGACCGGTGGGGTTTATATATATCCTTGTAGATGTGTCAACGAGGCGGGCGGGGATGACGGGCTTGATAACCGTCTCCATAACGGCTTCCCGGAGCTGGTCTGTGCCGATTTCCTCGGAATGCTGGGTGGAGACAACTATGGAGGCAACCCGCTCCACCTGTCCGTCGGCGCTGTATTGCACGGACACCTGGGATTTGCCGTCCGGGCGCAGCCAGGGCAGCTCGCCGCTCTTGCGGACCTGAGCCAGGCGCCGGGTGAGTTTATGGGCCATGGATATCGGGGCCGGCATAAGCTCGGGAGTTTCGTCGCAGGCAAAGCCGAACATCATCCCCTGGTCGCCGGCGCCGATTTCGGACTCGGCATCGCCTTCTCCGGACTTTGACTCCAGAGACTTATCCACGCCCATGGCAATGTCGGGGCTCTGCTCGTCTATGGCGGTCAGCACCGCGCAGGATTTATAGTCAAAGCCGTATTCCGGGTTGTCGTATCCTATTTCCCTCACCGTGTTCCGGACTATGGACGGGATGTCCGCATAGCACTTGGTGCTGATTTCTCCCATGACTATGACTATGCCGGTGGTAACGGCGCATTCGCAGGCCACCCTGGCAAACTTATCCTTGGCAAGGATGGAATCCAGCACTGCATCTGCAATCTGGTCGCAGATTTTGTCGGGATGGCCCTCAGTTACCGATTCGGAAGTAAAGACCCGGTTTGTAATACTGCTCATATCTACTACCTCGCTTAGCTTTTTTATTTATGCTTTGTCTTTAGGCTCTAAATCTGAAACTTGTCAACCGCTTGACGGCTAATCGAAAATAAAGAAGCCGCGCACACTCTGCGGTTATTATATCATAAATAACAAAAAACTCCAACGCGGAAATTGGTTTTTTGCTGTGTTCATGTCTGTTTTTAGTTGAAAAGGCCCGGAAAAAGCTTTTCCGGGCTAATTGCTTGATTAATCCCCGACCTGGGGGGCGGACTATGGCGTTACCAAACAAAAAAGGCCGAAGCTGAAACGCTCCGGCCTGGTGCCGGTGACCGGGGTCGAACCGGTACGAGGGGTAAACCCTCACGGGATTTTAAGTCCCGGGCGTCTGCCTATTCCGCCACACCGGCGGGTTTTACGCTTTTTTTGAGCACTTTTCATGGTAACATCAAAAAAGACGGCTGTCAAGACAGAGTTTTCTCCACAATAAAAGCCCCTGGCTTGTGCCCGGCGCATAAATAAACCGGGACTTCCCCGGTTTATTTTGCGCTGCTTCATCCAGTGATGGCGTATTTCATATAGTAGTTAAACCTGCGTTCCCTGTCCAGGGTAGTGCTGTCCATATGGCCGGGATAGACTTCATAGTCTCCGGGAAGTTCAGCGAGACGGCGCAGGGATTTCATCAGGGTCTGCATGTCTCCTCCGGGAAAGTCCGTTCTGCCGCAGCTGTCCTTAAACAGGGTATCCCCGGTGAACAGGGTGTTTTCGCAGCGCAGAGTGACTCCGCCGGGGGTGTGCCCCGGTGTTTCAATAACATGGAATTCCAGGCCGCCCACCTTCATGACGTCACCTTCTTTGTAATGGATGGTACCCTGAGGGGGGATGAAGGCGTACAGGCCGCCTTTTCCGTCAGTATTGATTTCCTTTTCGTGGATGCACACCACCGCTCCGGTTTCCTCATGGACCGTATTTACCGCCATAGTGTGATCAAAGTGGCCGTGGGTAAGGAAAATATACTTGCATTTGAGTTTGTTGGACTCCAGATAGTCCAGCACCGTGTTAGATTCGTCACCCGGGTCAATGACCGCGCATTCCAGCGTGTTTTCATCGGTTACTACATAGCAGTTGGTTTCCAGATGGCCCACGGGCAGGGTTTTTATGAGCATAATTGTCCTCCTTACAGGTCATTTGTATCTAATATCAGGGTTACCGGGCCATCGTTAACCGAGGCCACCTTCATATAGGCGCCGAACTGGCCCGTTTCCACCTTGAAGCCCCGGGCACGGCATTCGGCAACGCACAGTTCGTAGAGGGGGATGGCCTGCTCCGGCCGGGCCGCTGCGGTAAAGCCCGGACGACGCTGGCGGCAATCACCGTACAGGGTAAATTGGGAAACCAGGAGTATCTCCGCCCCGGCATCGCCGGGGGAGACATTCATTTTGCCCTTGTCATCCTCAAACACTCTCAGGCCGCAGATTTTATCCGCTATCTTTTTGGCCTCCGCATCGGTATCGTCCACATGGATGCCCAGAAGGACAAGAAAACCCTTTCCTATACTGGCTTTTACCTCTCCGTCTATGGTTACGGAGGCTGACTCAACGCGGGTGACAACTGCTCGCATGGTTATGGTCTCCTTTTCTTAAAGTGAATAAAAACGGGGGTTAACCGCCGGCTCGCACTACTTCGGAGACGCCGCTTATAGAATTCAGGCGGTTAATGAGCACCTTCAGGTCTTCAAGGTTTTTAACCTCCAGGGTCACCGTTGCGGTGGATTTGCCGCCCCCCACATCCCGGGCGGAGAGGCTGCGAACTTTGGCATTCATGGAGTTCAATTCCGTGGCCAGGTCCATTACCAGGCCGCTCCGCTCCTTTGCAAGTATTTTTACGGTTGTGGTATAGGAATCCGTGGGATTATCCGCCCAGGAGACGTTTACCCAGCGGCCCCCGTCCTCCGGGTTATTAATGCCGTTAATGTAGTTCGGGCAGTCCCTCCTGTGGATGGAGACTCCATGGCCCCGGGTGATAAAGCCCACAATTTCGTCTCCGGGCACGGGAGTGCAGCAGCGGGAGAGCTTAATCAGGCAGTTGTCCAGGCCTTCCACCAGCACCCCGTGCACCGCTTTGATGTTTTTCTGGTGGATGCGGGCATGCCTTTCCACCTGCTCGTTCAGCTTGTCGAGTACGGACTTGGCAGGAGGTCTCTGTGCCTTTATTATTTCGTCCTTTATCCGGTTTACCGCCCGGACTGCGGTCATACCGCCATAGCCTATGGCGGAGTACATATCGTCCAGGGAGGGGACGGAAAGCTTTTCGAGGATTATGGATACAAGTTCCTCGTCGTTTAGGCTGGACATGGAAAGCCCGGCCCGTTTCATCTCGCTTTCAAACATGGCCTTGCCATGGATGATGTTCTCCTCCCGGCGCTCCTTCTTGAACCACTGTTTTATCTTTGTCCTGGCAGAGCCGCTCTTGGCCAGCTTCAACCAGTCACGGCTGGGGCCGGAGGAGGATTTTGAGGTGATAATGTCCACAATATCGCCGTTTTGTAGCACATGGTCAAAAGGCACGAGGCGGCCGTTGACCTTGGCTCCCACCATGGTATTGCCGATGGCGGAGTGTATGCTGTAGGCAAAATCTATTGGGGTCGCCCCGGCAGGGAGGTTTATAACGTCGCCTTTAGGTGTAAAGACGAAGACCTCGTCCGCAAACATGTCAATCTTCAGGTCGTGGAAAAAGTCTTGAGCCTCGGAATCCTGCTGGTTCTCCAAAAGTCGTCGAATCCAGGCGAACTTCTCCTCGTCGCCGGGCCGGATGCCCTGTTCGCCGCTCTTGTATTTCCAATGTGCGGCCACGCCGTATTCGGCAGTATGATGCATTTCCCAGGTGCGGATCTGCACCTCAAAGGGTATGCCCTCGTTGCCTATGACGGTGGTATGGACGCTCTGATACATATTAGGCTTGGGGGTGCTGATATAGTCCTTAAATCTGCCCGGCACGAGCTTAAACATATCGTGTATATGTCCCAGGACGTTGTAGCAGTCCGTAATGTTATCCACAATTACACGGAAGGCGCAGAGGTCAAAAATCTCGTCCAGGCCCCGCTTTTGGGAATACATCTTTCGGTAGATACTGTAAATATGCTTGATTCGGCCGTAAATAGTGGAATTAATCCCCCAGTCGTCCAGCCTGGCCTTAATCCGGTTTTCCACGCTGGACATGAACTCTTTCAAGGTATCCATGCGCTCGTTAAGTATGTTGGTGATTTCCTTGAAGCCTATGGGGTCAAGATACAGCAGGGAAAGGTCCTCCAGCTCCCATTTTATCTTCTGCATGCCCAGCCGGTGGGCAATGGGAGCGTAGATTTCCATGGTCTCAAGGGATTTGGAGCGCTGCTTCTCCTCCGTCTGATAGTCCATGGTACGCATGTTGTGAAGCCTGTCGGCAATTTTTATAAGTATTACCCGTATATCCTTGGCCATGGCCATAAGCATCTTGCGTATGTTTTCCATCTGCTCGTCTTCTTTGCTGGTATACTGAACACGAGTCAGCTTTGTGACGCCCTCTACAATATCGGCCACGGTTTGCCCGAACTGTTTTTTAATATCCTCGTAGGTAATGCCGGTGTCTTCTATGCAGTCATGGAGGAGGGCGGATACAATGGAAACCTCGTCAAGACCAATTTCCGCCGTTATCTCCGCTGCGGCTATGACATGGGTCACATAGGGGGTGCCGTCACGGCGTTTATGTCCGGCATGGGCCTTTTCGGCCAATTCGAAGGCTGCGCGGACACGGGTAAGGTCCGCCCCGGGGTTCCCGGCGCGGATTGTCTCCTCTAACCTTTTATACATTTCCTCGACTAATGTAAGTTCCGCCATGACTTTCACCTCCTTTGATTACGTTAAACAGATTTATTTTCCGGATAGTTTTTGCAGGATTCCCGATTCGGATAGCTTCTTTTTACCGTTAGTGGAAATCTGCTCCATGCTAATATTGTCTCCATTCAGCTCCAGTTTCAAAAGGCCCAGTTCTTTGAAAACCGCCAAACAGACGCAGGCCCGCTCCAAGGGCATGTCTTTCGGGCGGAGGGCATAAAGAGTTTCCTCCAAATCCTCGGACAGGCTTCCGCCTGCGGCCTCCAGCCTGCGCCATATTTTCGCAAATTCCCGCCTGGTGGGGGAAAGGCCGTCGCCCTCCAGAGGAGAGATACCCTCCATTCCCGCCAGCACCCTGCGGCACAGGGGCAGGGGGTCGTGAGGTTTTATATCTATAATATGCAGCTGCACGGTGCGGCGGCCTCTGAATTCATTGATTTGGGGAGAAAAAGCCACGTCGATTCTGTCTCCTGCTTTGAGGCCCAATTCTTCCTCCCGGCAGGAAAAAAACACGCACTCGTAAGACTGATTGAATTTGGATATATAAAGCCGGAGATGCCTGTCTCCTATGGGCATAACCGACTTCAGCAGGGCGTCCATAATGCAGAGCTGGGGTTTGGGGTTTCCGTGGCCGCAGGGCTCTAACAGCTCAAGGGATTCCACGCATTCCATGCTGAGAAGCTTTGGCGACTCAATGCGGAGATCCAGCTCCAACTGTGGCGCATATTCAGGGGGGGTTTGGAGATAGTATTTCTCCAAAGCGCTGCGGAAATCATCGACTTTATCCCGGCGTATGTTCAGTCCGGCGGCCAGGGCATGTCCGCCAAAGCTCTCCAAATGCTCCGAACAGGCGCTGAGGGCCTCAAAAAAATTAAAGGTACCATAGCTCCGGCAGGAACCCTTGCCCATGTCCCCATCAAAGCATATCATCACAGCCGGCACGGAAAAAACCTCCGTCAGCCGGGACGCGGCAATGCCCACAACTCCCTGATGCCAGTCCTCGCTGGCTAGCACTATGGGAGTATCGGGCGATGCGCCGCCCATCATGGCTTCGGCCTGTTTCCAGATATCCAATTCCATGGCTTGGCGGCTGCGGTTGAGCTCGCACAGCCGGCGGGCCAGCTTCTCGGCCTCTTTCCTGTTCTCCGTAAGCAGGAGACGGGTGGCTATCTCCACCTGCCCAAGGCGGCCGGCGGCGTTTAGTTTGGGGGCCACGGAAAAGCCCACGCTTGTAGCGTTCAGCCGCCTGTCGGCCAGGCCTGACTCCCTGAGCAGGGCGGCAATGCCCGGCCTGGGGTTGCGGTTGAGTTTTTCCAGACCCGTCCAGGTTATGTAACGGTTTTCGCCGGTCAGCGGCATTACATCGGCGATGGTACCCACTGCCACAAGGTCGCCATAGCGCTCCAGTATATGAGCGGAATCCCGCTCAACTGCGCAAAGCAGCTTAAAGACCACGCCCACCCCTGCCAGGGAAGGGTTGGGATAGGGGCAGTCCGGCCTCTTGGGATTGATAACCGCCTTGGCGGCGGGAAGCGCCTCCCGGCACTCGTGGTGGTCGGTAATTATCATATCAATGCCCAGGCTGCTTGCGTGCTCCGTCTCGGCAATGGCGGTTACGCCGCAGTCAACGGTTATAATCAGGCTGACACCCCGCTCTCCCAGGCTTTTAATGGCAGCGGTATTGAGGCCGTAGCCCTCTTCGATTCTGTCGGGTATGTACAGCAGGCAGTCCAGCCCCCGGCTTTGGAGGTAGTCCGTCATCATACAGGCGGCGGTGATGCCGTCCACATCGTAGTCGCCGTAGACCGCCACTTTTTCGCCCTTTTGGACTGCCTTTTCAATTCTGTCTACGGCAAGGTGTATATCCTTCAGCAGCAGGGGGTCTTCAAGAAGCTCCTCTTTGCCAAATAAAAACTTCCGAGTGTCCTCCGGCGAAGTAATTCCGCGGGCCTCCAAAATTGCGGCCAGGAGAGGCGTAAAGCGCGCCTCCGGAAGTGCCGGCGGAGCCTGGACCCCGGTGTATAGAATTTTCCAGTTTGGGAATTTCATATGTGGCCCCCGATGCGCAGGATAGAGTAAAATAGTTATTATTATATTTTATCAGGTTTTTTGACGAGTATCAAGTAGGCGCTGTTACGGCGAATGGGGAGCGGCGGGCTGGCTTTCAAACCTGTTGGCGCTTTAGGACTTCCCGGTATACGTCGATATCGCTGACGCGGCCCACGGCGGAAAAGGACATTTCATCGAAGTCCAGCACCCTTTGGGCAAGGGCCAAAATATCCTCCGTGGTTATTGCGTCGTAACGTCTAATCAGATCGTCGGGATCCATGCTTTCCCCCAAATGCAGCACACCGGACCCCAGCCTGTTCATGCGGGAGGAAGTGGATTCCAGGGACATGAGCAGATTGGACTTGGCCTGCTCCCTTGCCCTGTCAAGTTCACTCTGGGTCACGCCTTCCTGGCGGAAATGTTTCAGCTCCTCCATAATAAGGCCCAGGGCCTTTTGCTCCGTCTCCCGGCTCAGGGCCGTGGTGATACCAAAGAGCCCTAAATCCGCAAAGCTGGCCGAAAATGAATAAATGGAGTAGCAAAGGCCGTGATTTTCGCGGATGGACTGAAACAGGCGGGAGGACATGCCGCCCCCGAGTATGGTGGACGTCAGATGCATGGTGAAGCGGTCATCGCTTCCGATGGACACTCCCGGAAAACCCAGGCATAGATGGTTTTGCTCTATGGACTTGCGCCTGACCGTAAAGCAGGGGATATAGACGCTGCTGCGGGGGCTTGTGTCCCTGCGCTTTTCCAGGGCGGAGAAACACTCCTGTATCTGGTTTATGCGGCCGTCATCAAATCTGCCGCAGAGGGCCACCACTATACGGGGCGCAATATAACGGCGCTCCTTGAATTTGCGCAGGTCTTCGCCGGTCATGGCCGACAAGGTGGAGGATTTGCCAAGTATTGGCCTGCCCAAAGAGCCGGTAAGGCACTTGGCAAACATTTTTTCCACCACCAAATCCTCAGGGCTGTCCTCGTACATGTCGATCTCCTCAAGAATTACCCCCCTCTCGCTGTCCACGTCGGCCTGGTCGAAACGGAGGTTGAAAAACATGTCGCAGAGAATTTCAATGGCCTTATCCAGATGATAGTCCGGCACCCTGGCATAATAGCAGGTGCTCTCCCTGGTGGTGTATGCGTTTATCTGCCCTCCGATGCTGTCCATAGCGGCGGCCAGCTCTTGGGCGCTGTATTTGTCCGTGCCTTTAAAGAGCATGTGTTCAATAAAATGGGTGGCCCCGTTTTCCGCCGCCTTTTCATAGCGGGAGCCCACTCCCACCCATATGCCTATCGCAGCGGAGCGGACGTTGTCCATTTTCTCGAAAGCTATTCTTACCCCGTTGGGGAGAGTAATCATTTCGTGCATATTTATTCCTTTTCCGTCCTTGGTATTAATAATGGAAGGCGGAGGTTTCCCTCCGCCTCCTGCGAAAATGCTTTAGTCTTTTAGACCTGCGTTTTGCCGTTCCTTCAGTGCTTCTTTTCTGGAAAGGTTTACGCGGCCTTTGTCGTCTATTTCGGTGACCTTGACCCAGGTCATGTCGCCAACTTTTAATACGTCTTCCACCTTGTCGGTATGCTTGAACTCTAGGTCCTTGATGTGTATCATACCGTCCTTGCCGGGGCTAATCTCCACAAAGGCGCCGATGGGTATGGTGCGGACAACCTTGCCGTAATAGAGTTTTCCCACCTCCGGCTCGAAGACGATATCCTCTATGAGCTTTTGGGCGGCGCGGCAGGATTCGATATCCTCGCAGGCGATGAAGATGGACCCATCGTCCTCAATGTCAATTTTGCAGCCGGTATCGGCGGTAATCTTCTGAATCACCTTGCCGCCGGAGCCTATAACCTCGCGGATCTTATCCGGATTTATGGTCATCTTAATCATCTTGGGAGCCGTGGGCGCAAGCTCGGGACGAGGCTCGCTAATGCAGGGCAGCATAACTTCGTCCAAAATATGGCAGCGGGCTTCTCTTGTGATTTCAAGAGCGTTTTTAATAACCGGGTAGGTAAGCCCGTCGTTTTTAAGGTCCATCTGGATGGCGGTGATACCTTTCTTTGTGCCCGCCACCTTGAAGTCCATCTCCCCGTGGAAGTCCTCCACGCCCTGGATGTCTATGAAAGTGGTCCAACGGTTCCCCTCGGTAATAAGTCCGCAGGAGATGCCAGCCACAGGGGCCTTGATGGGCACGCCGGCGTCCATGAGGGCCAGGGTGCTGCCGCAAATTGCGCCCTGGGATGTGCTGCCGTTGGAGCTTAAAACTTCGGAAACAACGCGAATGGTGTAGGGGAATTCGTCGAAAAAGGGAATAACGGGCTCCAGCGCCTTTTCCGCCAGCGCGCCGTGTCCGTATTCCCGGCGGCTGGTGGAGCGGCTGCCCCGGGCTTCGCCCACGGAGAAGGAGGGGAAGTTGTAATGGTGTATGAAACACTTGCTTTCCTCTTCCCAGATGGTATCCAGCTTCTGAGCAGCGGAGATGGTATTCAGGGTGACGATGGACAACACCTGGGTCTGCCCCCGGGTGAAAAGGCCGGAACCGTGCACTCTGGGGATAAGCCCCACTTCCGCGGCCAGGGGCCGGATTTCGTTCATGGCCCTGCCGTCCACCCGCTTGCCGTCCAATAGCCAGGTCTTTACCACCTGTTTTTGGAGGCGGTAGATTATTTCGTCCAGGTATTTGTCCATATCGGGGAATTCCACCCCGTATTTTTCCATAACGGTGTCTATCCACTCGTTGACTCTGGCCTCCCGGACGTTTTTGTCGTCCGTGTCCATGCAGTATTCCATGCCGGACAGCTCGTTTTCCCTGAGCCTGTTGTAAAGCTCGTCGTCAAAGGGGGCTTTATCGTAGGCAAACTTCTCTTTGCCGATTTCGGCGACCATTCTGTCAATCAGGTCCAGTACGGGCATAACGGTTTCGTGGGCCTTTATTATGCCCTGGTACATGATTTCTTCTTCTATTTGATTGGCCGTGGCCTCAATCATAACCACTTTTTGGCGCGTGGCGGCAACGGTCACGGTCATTTGATTGTTCTCGCGCTCTTTTTGCGTGGGGTTAAAGAGGTAGTTCTTGCCGTCCCAACCCAGAACTACGCCGGCGATGGGGCCGTTCCAGGGAATGTCGGAAATCGCTACCGCGGCGGAGGCGCCTATCATGGCCGCAATCTCCGGCGAGCAGTCCCAATCCACGGAGAGGCAGGTGCAGGTGATGACCACGTCGTTGCGCAAATCCTCGGGGAAGAGGGGACGCATGGGCCTGTCAATCATACGGGCGGCCAGCACAGCCTGAAGGCTGGGGCGGCCTTCCCGGCGCAAAAAGCTGCCGGGTACGCGGCCTACGGCGTAGAGCTTTTCCTCAAAGTCCACGGAAAGGGGGAAGTAGTCAACACCTTCTTTGGGGCGGGAAGAAGCCGTGGCCGCAACCAGAACCGTGGTTTCGCCGTATCTTACGAGGACTGAGGCGTTGCACAGCTCCGCCAGTTTTCCGACCTCCAGTGTCAGGGGACGGCCGCAGAAGTCAATACTGTACTTTCGTTCTTCGGGGAAAGTCTTTTTCTTTATTATCATATTTGTGCTCCTTTCGTATGGCGGAGCAGCCTTCCTTTTAGCACTTGAAAATATTCTCCCGCAATTGGGCCGGGAGCCCATTTTCAACTGCTAGAGGGCAACCGCCGCTCCGTCATCACTTTTTATTTTATATCATTAACTTTTTTGTGAAATAATATAGTTCAAATTGCTCAAACGGGCGGGGATGGCCCCGCCCGTTTAATAACGTGCTTACTTTCTTATACCCAGCTTGGCAATGCAGGCGCGGTAACGTTCGATGTCCTTCTTTGCAAGATAGTCCAACAGACGGCGGCGCTTGCCTACCATTTTTAAAAGGCCCAAGCGGCTATGTTTGTCTTTTTTGTGGACTTTCAAGTGCTCCGTGAGCTGGTTAATACGCTCCGTGAGAATCGCGATCTGCACCTCGGGAGAACCTGTGTCTTTCTCATGGGTACGATTTTCCTGGATAATTGTTGTTTTTTGTTCCTTTGTAATCATTTTATTGCTCCTTTCTTATTTTCAAAACCCTCGGGCTCAGTGTTGGGCGGAAAGGCTACCGGCACTTATGCCGGCGGTATCCCAAAACCGGGCTGCGGGGCTAAAGCGCAGGATATAGTATCATATTCTGCGGCATTTGTAAAGCTAAAAATATTATCTGCAAACTATCTGTGCTTTCCTACGAAAAACACGGCGAGGGTTCCCGGACCGGCATGGGCTCCGGCTATGGGCCCCAGCTGGTTGATGGTTACGCTTTTTACGGGGATTCTTGAGAGAAGTTCTCGGCGCAGGGTCTGGGCATCCTCGGGACAGTCGGCGTGGATGATAAAGGTATCCTGCTCGGCAGGCTCCTCCGCCAGCTCTTCCATGCGGTTAATGAGTTCCCGTATGGCATTCTTCCGGCCCCGGACCTTCCCTACGGCCACAAGGCGGCCTTCCCCGTCCATATGGAGTATGGGCTTGATTCCCAGGGCCTGCCCTACCACGGCGGTGGTCCCGGATATGCGGCCTCCCCGGCGGAGGTGGGCCAGGTCGTCAACCGTAAACCAGTGGTGAACTTTGAGCTTGATGCCCTCCAGCAGGGCGGCGTTTTCCTCGATGGTCCTGCCTTCGGCCCGCCACTTAGAGGCCATTCTGGCCAGCATGCCCACGCCCAGGGATTCGCAAAGGGAGTCGACAATGACAATTTTGCGCTCAGGGTATCTTTCCTTCAGTTCTTCGGCGGCCATTCTGGCGTTATCACAGGTGCTGCTGAGAGCGGAAGAGAAGATGATAAGCAGCAGGTCATTGCCCTTTTTGAGTTCCTCCTCCAGAGCCTGTTCCCAGGTACCCATGCTGATAGCTGCGGTGGTAGCGGTTTCCCCGGCCCGCAGCCTGGTGTAAAACTCCTTCAGGCTCATTTCCCGTTCGTCGGGGTAATGAAGGAATGCCTGCCCCCCGATAACTACTTCCATAGGCATCACCCGGACATCGCATTCCCCCACCTGCTCAGGGGTGAGATCGCATGTGGAATCCGTGAAAATAGTATAGTTCTGCATAATGCATCCTCCTTGACGGGTTTTCCGTCATCTATGCCGAAAGTTAATTCTTCGTTCCTGTTGTTAATGGGGCATTTTCAGCGAGATGATTTATTTAGCATCCCATCAAAGGGATTATTTTTTTCCACTTTTTAAAGCTCTCATCCTCTGACCATGGTCAAGAATTCTTTTGCGCAGCCGCAGGCTGAAGGGGGTAACTTCCAACAGCTCGTCATCGGCAAAAAATTCCAGACACTGTTCCAGGCCGCTTTGGGAGAGCATGGCATCCGCCAGAGTGGTTTTGCCGTGGTCAACATGGGCTATTATGGCGATGTTGCGCAAATTTGACAATATATAAGCACTTCCTAATTTATATGGGTTAACAAATAATTCTAACATCAAATTATGGAAAATGCAAGAGAACTGAGGCATATTCCATGTCAATCAGAATCTTTTTTGCAATTTTAATTGTAAAACAGCCTTTTACATGGTATTATTATATGCGTAATTTAAGGAGTGAAAAACATTGGCCAAGGATATGACTGTTGGCAGGGAATGGAAGCTCATATTACTGTTTTCCCTGCCTGTTATGATAGGCAATTTGCTGCAGCAGCTTTATAATACTGTTGACGGCATAGTTGTGGGCAACTATGTCAGTGAAAGCGCTCTTGCTGCTGTGGGAAGCTCGGGTACCCTGGCTATGGTTTTCATTGCGGTGGCAATCGGCCTTGGCAACGGGGCCGGCATTATGATTTCCCAGCTCTACGGAGCAAAACGTATGGATGAGCTGAAAAACGCTGTTTCCACCTCTCTTATTCTCCTGGTTTCGATAGGCGCAATACTTTCCGTGCTGGGTTTTGTCTTTACCGGATGGCTGCTCAACAGCCTGCTTCGCATAAAAAACAGCGAAATTTTGCAAATGGCAATAGATTACTTTTCCATATACGCTCTGGGCATAGTGCTTCAGTTTGCATATAACACCATAGCCTCAATACTCCGGGCCGTAGGCGATTCCAAGGCAACCCTTATTTTTTTGGGCATTTCCGGGGTCGCAAATCTTCTACTTGACCTGGTTTTTGTTATACAGTTTAAATGGGGCGTAGCGGGGGCTGCAATTGCCACGGTTATATCCCAGGCGGCAAGTACCGTGGTAAGCGCTATTTACATGTTTAAAAGGTACCCCATGTTCCGCTTTAAAAGAGGAGAGTTTGTGTTTGATCCGGACAAGTGCAAGCTTTGCCTCAGGCTGGGCATCCCCACCACCCTTCAGCATTGCGTCTTGTCCTTTGGCAATGTTTTAATGCAGAGACTGGTAAACAGTTTTGGTCAGGCAACCATGGCCGCCTTTACTGTGGGCACACGTATAGAAAACTATGCCACAATACCCGTTCTGGGATTTAACATCGGCGCGTCCAACTTTACGGGACAGAACATGGGAGCCGGAAACATCGGCCGAATCAAAAAAGGCTGGCGGGGCGCCGTGACAATGAGTTTCTGCGTCTGTGTCGTCATCACGACGCTGACCTATACTTTAGCCGCGCCCCTGGCGTCCCTCTTTGGCGTGGAAGGGGAGACTCTGACCCAGTCTGTGGAATTTATCCGCTTCCTGTCGTTCTTCTACCTTGTTTTCAGCTTTTACATAGTTACCTCGGGAGTATTGCAGGGAGCCGGAGACGTGCTTTTTACCAGTTTATGCACGGCTACCAGCCTTTTCGTCCGGGTAACCTGCTCCTATACCATGGCGTATGTTTTTGACGTAGGTTATTCTTCAGTCTGGAAGGCGGTGCCCGTGGGCTGGACCATATGCATAATGATGGTTTTCATCCGCTTCTTCGGGGGCAAGTGGCAAACCAAGGGTATAGTAAAAAGGGAGGTACAGACGGAATGAGCCAGAGTTTTTTCGCCCTTATATCCCGTATGAGATATATAAACCGCTGGGGTCTTATGCGAAATTCTCTGCCGGAAAACATACAGGAGCACAGCCACATGGTGGCGGTTCTGGCCCACGCCTTGGCTATCATCCGCCGGGATATTTTTGGTAAACCCTGTGACGTGAACGCCTGTGCCGCCCTGGCACTGTACCACGATGCATCCGAGATTCTTACGGGCGACCTGCCGACACCCATAAAATACTACAGCCGGGACATAATGGCGGCTTACCGGAAAGTGGAGCGCATAGCCTCAAAAAGGCTACTGAATTTACTCCCGGTGGAGTTGAGAAAGGCGTATGAGCCCTTACTGTCCCCCGAAGTGGAGGGCGACCTCTATCCCCTGGTAAAGGCGGCTGATAAGCTCTCCGCCTATATCAAGTGCATTGAGGAGCGCAAGGCAGGCAACAACGAATTCTTATCCGCCGAAGCCCAGACCCGAAAGCTGTTGGAGGATATGGATTTGCCGGAGCTTAAATATTTTCTTGAAAACTTTATTCCAGCATTTGAACTTACGCTGGATGAACTAGATACATTAACCTAAAGGAGAACTATAATGCGTGCAATAGTTACAGTCATAGGCAAGGATAAAATAGGCATAATTGCAGGTGTCTGCTCCATTCTGGCGGAGCACCAGGTCAATATTCTGGACATTAGCCAGACAATCCTCCAGGAGTATTTTACCATGATAATGCTGGTGGACTTGTCCAGGTGCGCCGTTCCCTTTGAAGAACTGTCCCGCATCCTTAAAGAGTGGGGAGAGGAGCAGGCCCTTTCCATCCGCATACAGCGGGAGGATATTTTTAACGCCATGCACAGGATATAGCCCTGTATCATGGAGCAAATCGCAGCTGCCCTCCCTCATTCCGGCAGGCTGCTCAGTTTTTAGCAGATAGGAGTACGTTATGATAAATCAGGGAGAGATCTTACAGACCATAGAAATGATAGACCAGCAGCACCTGGATATACGCACCATAACCATGGGCATTTCCCTACGGGACTGCGCCGACTCGGATGCCAGGAAAAGCTGCGAAAAAATATACGATAAAATCTGCCGTCTGGCTGGGAATCTGGTTCGGACGGGAGAGGAAATTGAGGCGGAATTCGGAATCCCCATTGTAAACAAGCGCATTTCCGTGACGCCCATCTCCATGATAGCCGAGAGCAGTGATGCATCCGATTACGTCCCCTTCGCTGTTGCCCTGGACCGGGCGGCAAGGGAAGTGGGCGTCAACTTCCTTGGAGGATTCTCCTCCCTGGTGCATAAGGGAGCGACCGTGGGGGATGAGAAGCTTATCGCCTCCATACCCGAGGCCCTTGCCTCAACGGAGTTTGTCTGCTCCAGCGTAAACGTGGCCACCACAAGGGCGGGCATCAACATGGACGCGGTGGCTTTGATGGGCAGGATAATTAAGGAAACCGCCAATCTCACAGCCAGCAGCGGCGGCATGGGCTGCGCCAAACTGGTGGTGTTTGCCAACGCCGTGGAGGACAACCCCTTCATGGCCGGAGCCTTCCACGGGGTGGGCGAGCCGGAATGCGCCATAAACGTCGGAGTCTCGGGCCCGGGCGTGGTCCGCCAGGCCCTCAGGAGCGCCAAGGGGCTGCCCTTTGACCAGGTGGCCGAAATTGTCAAGAAAACAGCCTTCCGCATTACCCGAATGGGCCAGCTGGTGGCCATGGAGGCCTCCCGCAGGCTGAAGGTGCCCTTCGGCGTGGTGGACCTCAGCCTTGCCCCTACCCCTGCCATCGGGGACAGTGTGGCGGACATTCTTGAGGAAATGGGGCTCGAATCCGTAGGAGCGCCGGGTACTACCGCCGCCCTGGCCCTCCTTAACGACGCGGTGAAAAAAGGCGGGGTCATGGCCTCGGGCCATGTGGGCGGCCTTTCCGGTGCCTTTATACCCGTAAGCGAGGACGCGGGCATGATAGCGGCGCTCCAAAGGGGCTCCCTCAGCCTTGAAAAGCTGGAGGCCATGACCTGCGTGTGCTCCGTGGGGCTGGACATGATTGCCGTGCCCGGCGATACCAGCGCTGAAACCCTGGCGGGAATCATAGCCGACGAGGCGGCAATCGGAGTTGTGAACAACAAGACTACCGCCGTGCGCATTATTCCCGCACCCGGCAAAACGGTGGGTGACGTGGTGGACTTCGGCGGCCTGCTGGGCAGCGCCCCGGTAATGCCGGTAAACAGGTTTTCCCCCGCCCAGTTCATAGCCCGGGGCGGGCGCATCCCCGCGCCCCTCCACAGCCTGAAGAACTAGCCATGGAACAAAGCAAAATTGACCGCATAAACGAGCTTGCCCGCCTGGCAAAGTGCCGGGAGCTTACCCCCGAAGAGGCCGCCGAGCGCCAAAAACTGAGGGAGGAGTATGTTGCCGCCGTTCGCAGGAATCTTGAACAGGCTTTAGAGAACACTTATATTGACGACGGCCGGGGCAATCTGAGAAAGCTCCGGCGCAGGGAAAAGGGAGATAAATGAAACAAAAGGGGCTGCGCAGGCGCAGCCCCTTTAATAACTTCCTATTTATTTTACAGAGCCTACCTGCTCCGCGTCGGCCTCCGCCCTGGCCCTAAGCCGCCGCACAAGGGGAAAAATCACGCCTCCAACCGCGTTGCCCAATGTCATGATGATAATATAAAGCAGTGTTTTAAGGCTCCATACCCCGCCGGCTGAAAAGTAGAACATATTAGCAACGCAGTGCTCAAAGCCGCATATGACAAAGACCGACACTCCGAGAAAAAGAGCTATGTATTTGCCTATATGTTTTTCGTTCCTGACAAAGCCGTCTACGGCCAAAAAAATCAGTATGTTACAAAAAACGGCCAAAATAAAGATGCTCAAAGGCCCGTCGGCCAGCTTAATCTCGCACAGCTGGGCCGCCCGCTGTGAAATTCCCGCTATCCTGGTGAGCTGTACAAGCAGGCCAATTCCAACGGCCCCTATAAGATTGCCCAGCCATATTATGGGCAAATTAAGGGCATAGGCCCTGTCTTTTTCAAAAACATAACAAACCTTTCCGGTAAAGAGGTTAAGGCCATGGGTGACAACGGTAAAAAGACCTATGGTAAAAAATATCGCGCCTACGACTTTGTTTTCTATGGACAAATAGGCTATGCATCCAATGGAGATTGATATTCCCGCCAAAACTGCATAAATGAATGTAGCAAGTTTTTTCATACGGTATCAGCCCCTCGATAATAATATAAGTTTATAGCCTTGATAAAATAAGTTTAACCTATACAGCTAAAAAAGGCAACATGATACTACGGTTTTTGTTGACACCGACAAGCCGCTATTTTACACTTGAAAGAAACCGAAGGAGCGAAGTTATGCGTTGGATTGAGGCAGTGATTGAGACAAAAAGCGAGGAAATCGAAGACCTGTGTGTTCAGCTGGAGGCCCTGGGAGTGCCTGGCATGGTCATCGAGGATGAAGTGGACTTTAAGGAGTTTTTGGAAAATAACCAGCAGTATTGGGATTATATAGATGAAGAATTGGAGCAGCGGTTCAGAGGCCGGTCCCAAGTAAAGTTCTACCTCCCCGACGACATGGGGGGCGCCGAGATAATACGCCGGATAAGGTCAAAGCTGGGGCTTTCTCCCCAAATATCCTATGTGGCGGACAGCGACTGGGAGAACAACTGGAAGGAATTTTACAGGCCCATGGAGATAGGCCACCGGCTGATGGTGGTTCCCCAGTGGGAGTCCCCGGATACGGGGGACCGTATCCCCCTGCGGCTGGACCCTGGCCTTACCTTCGGCACGGGCAGCCACGCCACCACCCGCATGTGCCTTTGCCAGGTGGAAAACCACTCCGGGCCCGGCAAGAGGGTGCTGGATTTGGGCTGCGGAAGCGGCATTTTGAGCATTGCCGCCCTGCTGTGCGGCTGCAGGGAGGCTGTGGGCTGCGACATTGACCCAAAGACCCCGGATGTGGCCATGTCAAACGCCGCCCTCAACGGCATAGGGCCGGACCGCTTTCAGGTCTATGCCGGGGACATTTTGGCGGACGAGGTACTGCGCGCCCGGCTGGGCGGCGTCTATGATTTGGTCCTGGCAAACATTGTGGCGGATGTTATCATACCCCTTACGGCCATGGTCAGGCGGTTTTTGGTCCCCGGGGGGCTGTTTATCTGCTCCGGTATAATCGAAGGCAGGCAGGACGAAGTTGAATCTGCTTTAGTAGCTCATGGTTTTGAGATTGTTTCCCGCGACTGCCAGGAAGACTGGTACTGTTACTGCGCAAAATAGTTCAGGGCTAAGTATAAAAGTATTATACCAATGACTAAACCCCGACCGTTATGTCGGGGTTTAACCAAGAAAAGAGAGGAGTAATGGATTTTGCAGCGCTGCGCTGCCTATATGGAAAAAGGAAGTAATCAAGTTATTTGGAGATAATCGCTGCCTGTTGGGTTAACCGTAAAGCTCGGACATATCCATCAGGACCACATCCACAACAAAGGTTTCCCCGTTGCGATAGACGGTGAGAAGGAGGGTGTCCCCCACGGCCATGGTTTCCTTGATGGCGTTCATATCTTCTATGGAGGCGACGGGAGTCCCGTTTGCCTCAGTTATGATGTCCCCTTCGCGTATGCCTTTTTTGTAGGCGTCGGAGTTTTCCTCCACGCTGGTGACGTACAGCCCGTCGGGCAGGGTGTAGTATTGCTCCGCCATAGGGGGGATATTTCCCACGGTTATGCCGATGGCCGGCCTGCCGGCCACAAAGCCCTGTCTAATGAGTTCGTCCACTACGGGCTTTATAACGGTGGTGGGAATTGCAAAGCCTATACCTTCTATATTAGTATATTTGGACATCATCTTCATATTTGTGATGCCTATGACCTGGCCGTGCATGTTGATAAGGGGGCCGCCGGAGTTGCCTTCGTTTATGGCAGCGTTTGTCTGAAGAAGTGTCATTGAATGGCCATTATAGGTTATGCCCCGGTTTATGGCAGATATTATGCCGTTTGTCATGGTGCCCCGGAGCTCCTCGCCCAGGGGATTGCCGATTGCCAGCACCTCATCGCCAACCTCCAGCTTGGAGGAATCGCCAAACTCCGCATAAGGCAAATTTTCGGCGTCAATCTTTAAGACTGCGATGTCGCTTCTGGAATCGGAACCCACCAGCTTTGCCTCAAATTCCCGGTCGTCCTGAAGGGTTACCGTTACCGATTCGGTGCCCTCTATAATATGGGCGTTAGTGACGATATAGCCGTTCTCGCTGAGAATTATTCCGGTACCCCAATAAAACCCGCGCCCTCCCACCTTGGCCGTTATGGCCACAACGGAGGGGCAGCAATGTTTGTATATTTGCTGGAGGTTCAGTGGGGCTTCCTGTGGTGTTTCGGCCAGCTCCATAGTGACGCCGGGGTCTACCGGGGCTGAGGGTATGGTGGTTTTGGACCTGGGGACTTCTTTGTAGAAATCCTCAATGTAGTCCTGGTAGTCTTCATACCCCGGGCCGGGGAGGTCCTTCTGGCCGCCGGGCTGGACCGTATCGGAGCCCATAAATATCATTGAAGCTGCAATTACAATTATCAGGGCAGAAATGCTCAGCATAAGAATTTTGGTAGAGCGCCTTGTATCCCTATGCTGAATTTCGGGGGTCCAGTAGGTATCCCTGTGCGGAGAAGAAAAACCGGCGGAGTGGACGGGATCTGCATAGGTGAAGTTGTCCACGTCCGCCGGCAGGGAGGAAGAAGAATCTTTGTTTTTCCGGAAACTGTTGACCGGCGGGACATGGCCGCCGTCCGGCCCGTCGCTTCCCCTGTACCAACTGGAGCGGCTGTTATTATTGTCGTAATCCATACGTCTCCCCCTTGAGCTTAATCAAATTATAAACAATATTTTCCGGGCTTATGTGAATACACTGTGAAACTTTTGTGAATTTATTTTCCGTTTTTTATGACAAATCTCCTGTTTTAGAAGTATTTCAGCTTATCAGGTCTTTAACGTGGAGGTAAAAATGAATTCTGTGACCCCGTCTTTACTGGTGACAAAAATATCCTCGTCGTGGTTGTTAAGTATGGTTTTAACTATATACAGCCCCAGCCCCACGCCGTCTCTGTCCAGGCTCCTGGACCGGTCGGTCTTGTGGAACCGGTCAAAGAGAAAAGGCAGCTCTCCGGGAGGGATGGTGTCGCCCGTATTTTTTACGGAGACGTATGCCTTGCCGTCCTGCTTCCACAGGGACAGCCCCAGGGTCGTGTTAGGGTGCGCAAATTTAACCGCGTTGTCCATGATATTATATATCACCTGAGTAATGCCGTCGCTGTTTCCGAGCACAATCACGCTTTCTTCGGGAATCTGGACATCCACCTCCAGGTTTTTGCTGGTTATCTTTTCTTCAAAAACCAGGAAAGTGCGAAGGAGAACTTCATTCAGGTCGAAGGGCGTTTTTTTCAGCTCATCATTGTATTCAGACTGTATCCTGGAAAGCTCCAGCATGCTCCTTACCAGCCGGGACAGCCGCTTGGTCTCGGAAGAAATAATGGCCAGATATTTTCTCTGATTTTCCGGGGGTATGGTTCCGTCCAGAATTCCGTTGGCAAAGCCGGAAATTGTGGTCATAGGTGTTTTCAGTTCGTGGGACACGTTGGCAATAAAATTCCGGCGCAGCTCCTCGGCTTTTTCCAGGGAGTCGGCCATGGCGTTAAAGGAGCGGGTGAGCTCCCCGATTTCATCTTCCCGGCCCTCGTCCTCTACACGGATTGAGAAATCACCCCGGGCAAACCGGTGGGCGGCGAAGGCCATCTCGTTTATGGGCTTTGCCTGCCGCTTGGAGGTAACGAAAGAAAAGCAGACAGCCATGAGCATAATGACCATGGCTACGGCAAGGAACACGATCATAAAGGTCCCCCAGGCCTCCACGATTGTGGAGCTGTCCGAACCTACAAACACATATCCCGCCACCAGCCCCTCTGAGGTGGAAATGGGCACTGCCACCACATAATAAGCGCTGTCGTAAAATCCGTCCAGGTTTGTGAGCTGGTTTAGCTTTCCGGCGGGGCCCAGAGCAAGCATTACCTGGGCGCTCATCTGCTGGCCGATATGGGGGCACACCAGTTCCATATCGGAACAGGATACTACCAGGCCCTTTTCATCGCTGATAAAAATGTGGTTGCCCGTGCACCGCGAGATGGTGCTTATCCACATACGCAGGTTCCAGTTGGACAGCTCCCCCTCCTGCCTGTAGGCGGAGGCGAATTTAGCCACTTCTTCGGCGTTGGTGTACATGCTGTCTCGCTTTTCGTTAACCACAAAGGAGCGGCCCAGAAATACAAAGGCTGTGCCCAGTATGAGAAAGCTCAGCAGTACCATCCCGGCGGTTACAATAAAGTTTTTGAAGTATATACTGTTCATCGGAAAGAGTTTATTGCTCCTTGATTAACTCAAATTTGTAGCCAACGCCCCAAACCGTTTTTAAGGACCACTGGGGGCTTACCCCCTCCAGTTTTTCGCGGAGGCGCTTGATATGTACGTCCACGGTGCGGGAGTCGCCAAAGTAGTCAAAGCCCCAAACCTCGTCCAACAGCTGGTTTCTTGTGTATACCCGGTTGGGCGAGGAGGCCAGATGGAACAAAAGCTCCAGCTCTTTGGGAGGCGTATCCACCCGCGTGCCGTTCACCACCAGCTCGTACGAGTCCAGGTTTATCTCCAGCTTATCAAAGGTAAGCTTCTTCTCCCCGGGCTTTTCGTCTCCCTCGAAGCGGCGCATTACGGCATGGATTCTGGCCAGAAGCTCCTTTACTTCAAAAGGCTTTGTGACGTAGTCGTCGGCGCCCATTTCAAGGCCGGAGATTTTGTCCATAGTCTCTCCCTTGGCTGTCAGCATGATTATGGGTACTCTGGAGGTCTTTCTTATCTCCCTGCAGACCTCCCAGCCGTCTTTCCCAGGCAGCATGATGTCCAGCAGAACCAGCTCCGGGTCAAAGCTCTTCACCATCTCCACGCCCCGGATGCCGTCGGAGGCTATGGCCACCTCAAAACCGTCTTTTTCCAGATACAGTCGGAGCAGCTCTGCAATATTTCCGTCGTCCTCCACTATAAGGGCTTTTCTCGACATGAACCTTCCTCCCGAATCTTTATATACCTATTATAAACCAATTATACCGCCGAAGGAAATACAAAGGTGAACAAAATGTAAAATTAGTCCCTTAAAGCTTTTGGCAACAGGGGTTTTTTTGTTTTTTATCCCCGGTATTAACCGGCTTTCAGCCATATATCCCCCGCACACTCGGAAGTAACGCGCATAGACTGTAATGGGAGCGGCCGCCTACGAGTAAAAAAGTTGAAGAAACAAGGCCGGATTCCCTTATTTCCTTTCATTCTTCAATTGAAAATTGGAAATAAACTGCGAGGTAATGAAATATGCCCACATACACACTGGATACCCTGTGCCAGGGTGAGGCGGGCACCGTCAGCGCCCTGATGGCAAGTGGCGCCGAGCGCCGCAGGCTCATGGATATAGGCCTGACCCCCGGTACAACCGTCAAAAGCCTTTTCAGGAGCTGTTCCGGAGACCCTACGGCTTACCTTATACAGGGAGCAGTAATCGCCCTGCGCAGGGAGGACGCACATACCGTTTTGGTGCGCACCACCATATAGCTTTTATGCCGCCCGGCCCGACCCTGGGCCGAGGCGGTAATTTAGGAGAGGATATGCATATGGTATTTAGGCACAGCACCGATAAGGGCGATAAAAAAATGCTGGTGGCGCTGGCTGGAAATCCCAACGTGGGCAAAAGCACTTTGTTCAATCGTCTAACCGGCATGCGCCAGCACACCGGAAATTGGCCTGGGAAGACCGTAGGCATTGCTTACGGCCATTGTACATATAAAGATAAACACTATGTGATAGCTGACGTGCCAGGCTCCTATTCCCTAATTGCCCTTTCAGCGGAAGAGGAGGTGGCCCGGGATTTTATCTGTTTTGCCGGAGCTGATGCGGTGCTAGTTGTCTGTGATGCCACCTGCCTGCGCCGGAATTTGAATTTAGTTCTTCAGATTATGGAGATTACCGGCAATGTTATTGTATGCGTCAATCTAATGGACGAGGCGAAAAGAAAAGGCGTCTGGCTGGATCTGCCGGAGCTGTCAAGGCGGATTGGCGCGCCGGTTGCAGGGCTTTCCGCCGGTAAGGGCGAGGGTATAGACGGGCTTTTGGAGGCCCTGTACAACTTGAGGCCCCGCCCCCCCTTGGAACTGGACTATGGTATGCACGTTGAATATGCACTTGCTCCCCTTATAGAGGAGCTGGAGAGCCGCGACCTGCCTTTCTCCGCCCGGTGGCTGGCACTCCGCCTGGCGGAAAAAGACGCTTCCACCGTGAAAAGCATTGAGGAAAACCTAAACATATCACCTGATACCGACCCCGCTCTGGCTCGCGCAATGGAAAAAACCGAATGCAGGCTTCGGGAGCGGGGCATTTCTCAAACTAGGTTAAGCGATTTGATGGCCGCCCGACTGGTGGAGAAAGCCATTGAGCTCTGCCATGGGGCCGTAAGCCCGGATGACGAGGCTTTTTCAAACAGGGACAGAAAAATTGATGCCATACTCACCCACAAGGTCCTGGGCTACCCCGTAATGATAGTCCTTCTGGCCCTGACCCTGTGGATTACCATATCGGGGGCAAACTACCCTTCCGCGCTTTTGGGTGAAGGCCTGTTCTGGCTGGGAGACAGGCTGCAGTCCTTTTTCTCGGGCTTGGGGGTTCCGCCCATGATTGTAGAAAGTCTTTTCGATGGGGTCTGGCGCACCCTGGCCTGGGTTGTAGCCGTAATGCTTCCGCCGATGGCCATATTTTTTCCTCTTTTTACCCTTCTGGAGGATTTGGGCTATCTTCCCCGGGTCGCCTTCAACCTGGACGGCTTCTTCAAAAAATGCTCCGCCTGCGGCAAACAGGCCCTCACCATGTGCATGGGTTTTGGGTGTAATGCTGCGGGGGTGACAGGCTGCCGAATCATCAACTCGCCCCGGGAACGTCTGATTGCCATACTAACCAACAACTTTGTGCCCTGCAACGGGCGATTTCCCACCTTGATTGCGCTGATATCCATGTTTTTTGCCGGGTCGGCCTTTTCCCTGGCTCCGGCCTTTATGTTGACGGGAGTAATGCTTTTGGGGGTTTTAATGACCCTGCTCACCTCAAAGCTGCTGTCCGCCACCATTCTTCGAGGCGTACCCTCCTCCTTTACCCTGGAACTGCCCCCCTATCGCAAACCCCGGGTGGCCCAGGTGGTTATGCGCTCAATCTTAGACCGAACGCTTTTTGTACTGGGGAGAGCGGTGACTGTGGCTGCACCTGCAGGCCTCATCATCTGGGGTTTGGGCAACATCACCTATGAAGGGGTAAGCCTGCTCTCAATCCTGTCGGAGGCCCTGGACCCCTTTGGCCGTTTTTTCGGTATGGACGGAGTGATAATGCTGGCCTTCATCCTGGGGCTTCCGGCAAACGAAATTGTTATACCCATCATACTCATGTGCTATATGTCGGGAAGTACATTGATGGACTACACATCTCTGGAGGAACTGGGAGTACTTTTGATTGAAAACGGCTGGACCGCTACCACCGCCCTGTGCGTTATGCTTTTTTCCCTTATGCACTGGCCCTGCTCGACTACGATGATAACCATAAAAAAAGAGACGGGAAGCCTCGGCTATACCCTGCTGGCCGCCCTGCTGCCCACGGTCTTCGGACTGTTTTTCTGTTTCCTGGTGGCGCGCCTGTTCTGAGAGAAAACGCCCTCACACCTTGGTGTGAGGGCGTTTTCAGCCTAAAACGGTATTTTTACTCCACAAACTCGTCGGAGTCGATGTAGTCTATGGCGTTCATGCCGGCCAGCCTGCCTGAATTGATGGCAAAACCCATGGTGGAGCCGGGCATGGTGAAGTTGTAGCTGTCGCCAAAAATGGAGCAGACGTCGGTGCCGCATCCAAAGAGGCCGGGGATTGGTTTCCAGTCCTCATCCAATACGCGCAGTTCGTCGTCGGTCTTGATGCCGGCCAGGGTGCCGTATCCGCACATATAGTGGGCGGCGGCGTACCACTTGCCGCCTTCCTTCAGCTCCCGCATATACTTGGGATGCTTGTTGAACTGCCTGTCGTAGCGGCCGGCCATGGAGTTATACTCGTCGATGGTCTTGCGGGCGTTCTTGTAGTTTATGCCGGTCTGGGCACAAAGTTCTTCAAGGCTGTCGGCAATAAAGAACTGGTTGGGGATCTTGTTGGTATCTTCCTCCAGGAAGGACAGGCCCTCGTCGGCGACGCTGGTATCTCCAGAAAAATAGGCTTTAACCTGCTCCTCCCAATGGTCCACATTCTGGATGTTGTGGTGAATGGTGATATAGTCAAGATGGCCCTGTGCCCTGTACTCGTCCAGGATGGAGTCCGTGATGATGGTAAATGCCTTGCGTTTGGGCTGCACGGAGATGGCGTTTCCGGTAAAGGTGGTGTTGTTCATAATACTCTCGTCCATGAAACGCTTTCCGTCCAGGTTAATCATCAGGTTGGGCTGGCGCATGGTTTCGGAGATGGTCTTATAAAGGTTGGTAACACCGGGGGTGGTGTAGGTTACCTCAATCATTGAGGGGTCAATGGCTCCGCCGATGGCCTCCACCATCCTGATGCCGTCGCCCTTAAGTCCGGGGATACGGAAAGAGAAAAGGTCCTGGCCCCAGGTGAGGCCTATCCGGTCCCTGATCATCTCCGGATTGTCGCCGAAGCCGCCGGTGGCCACGATTATTGCGGAGCACTCCGCCTCGATTTCCTCGCCCCTCTGGTCTACAGCCCTGACGCCCAGAACCTGTCCCTTGTCGCCGGTGATGATTTCCTTGACGGAAGTGTAGAACAGGAAGTCGACTCCAAGCTCGTCGGCAGTGTCTTTCATGGCCTTAACCATAATGGAAGCGCATCTCTCGGCAGGCTTGTTGGAGCCGGGGGTCTTGACAATGTGCCAGGTTTGGTTGGAGTTTTCAAAGTACTTGAATGCGCCGAGGAACTCTACGCCCATGTCTTCAATCCACTCTACGGTGGAGGCAGACTGCTCAAATAGTTTCTTTACCAGGCGGGCATTTACTCGCCAATGGGTATAGTCCATAAACTCCTTAAACAGCTCGTCCACAGTGTGGTTAACAAGCTGCGCCTTTTGGTACTTCGACTCTACGGCGAAAAAGCCCATACCCATGTTGGCTGCTCCGCCAACGGTTCCGCCCTTTTCAAAAACGATGACGCTGGCGTCCTTTTGGGCGGCTGCGGTGGCCGCGGAGAGGCCGGACATGCCTCCGCCGATTACTATCAAGTCAGCTTCCATTCTCCTCATTTTAGATACTCCTTTTTCAAAACATATAATCTTATTAATTAATCCTTAATTGGTATCTTAATATAGCCTGTTAGGCATTTTAACAGCCCTTCAGGAAGACTGAGATTATCGGATAGCTTCTTGACCTCGCCGCTACCTTCGGCGGTGCCCATCATGACTCCGCGGGCGCCCTCGTATCTGCCGGTTCCGCCCACAATAACGTTGCAGAGGATGTCCCTGCGTATAAATGTTGAGTCATAGGGAACTTCCTCATCCCCCTCTGCCCGGACACAGAATATGCCGTCATAGGCGTAAATATCTCCGTCCTCCAGCCTGTAGATGCAGAACAGGGATGTGTCATAGATTTCCATCCAGTCTTCGGTGAAATATTTATCGATGGGGAAAGCCTTCTTCTCCTCACAGTCGCCCAGGATGGCATAATAGTGGGATTTCCCGAAGGGATGGAACCAGCCGATTCCGGCGTGCAGGGTTTCTCCTTCACAGGGCCACTCTTTCCACTGAGCATACCCTGCCTGGTAGGCCATGCGAACTTCATAACTCATGTAGGGCTTAAATTCCTGGTCGCCCTTATATTCCAGTTTTTCTGCCATGGTCTAACTCCTCCTGCAATAATATTTAATTGGACCTCTTGACGAATATGTCTGTTTATCTTCTCCTCCTCCGGCGTCCGCCGTTGGCCTCAAAGCTGCCCACGGGGACGGGCTCCTGGGGAACCCTGGGCTTAATGGCCCCGGCTTTTTTGATAGCCGCAACAGGGCATAGAGCGAAAAACTCGTCGTTTTTAAGCCGGGAATCGTCTTTAATGACATGAATCATGCCTTCGCCCCCTGCTATGGCACCTTCGGGAGCGGCTTTGGCGCAGATTTCACAACCGGTACAGAGGGCCGGATCGATATACACGTTGTAGTAGCTCTTACAGGCCAGAGCGGTGCAGCGCTTCCTGCGGTAGTGTATGTCCCATTCATCGAAATACTTTTCCATGGAAAAGAGGACGTTGGATGCTGCCTTGGCGGAAATCTCACAGCCCTTGGATTCGGAAATGACGGTGCACAGGTCCTTTATAAGCTCCAGGTCGTCGGGCTGGCCTTTCCCGGATGTAACGTCCTCTAGCAAAATCAGCAGTTGAGTCATACCGTCCCGGCACATAACGGATTGGCCGCAGTTACCCTCCCGTGCAAGGGCAATGCAGTTTTTGGCCCAGTTCACAGGGCAGACGCCTTCCTTCAGCTCTGAAATCTCGGAGGATTCGGGAATAAGGTTAACGTTCAGATCACAATACATTTGGCTTACCTCCTATTTATGAGCATACTCTGTCCAGAGCTTTACTCGTGTGATGTCGGGCCTCAGGTCGCACTGGAGACATCTGGTACCTTCACAGGTCGCCTGTTCGCAGGTGAGTCCTTCGCTAACGGGCAGGAAGTTGTACTTGCGCTCTTCAGGGCTCTTGAGGGCCATTTGCTGCCTGGGCATTCTGGCGAAATCGTCAATCCTGCCGATAACGGGCTCCCTTGTTCTCTCAATAAGGGTTTCGTCGATTTCTCCGTCTCCGCCCAGATACTTATCTACCAGGCTTGCGACATCGCGGCCGCCGGCAATGGCGTTGATAACAAACTTAGTACCGGTAATGACGTCGCCTGCGGCAAAAACGCCCTCGACGCTGGTGGTGTACTCGCTTTTGCCGGTCCTGGGGTCAATGGGGTATCCGAAACGGTTAAGCTCCAGGCCAAAGTCCTTGGCAAGTCCCGTTACCTGACCTGCGGCAAAAACGATGGAATCGCAGGGAATGACATAGGTGCTGTCGGGAACGGGATCTTCCACAAGGGCGCGGGTCTCGGGGTGGAAGTAGAAGCTGTTAATTTTGTGGACCCGGAGGCCGGTGACCTTCTCCTTTGTGCCGACGATGGCTTCATTGGAGTGGCAGTCAAAAATGTTGACCCCTTCTTCAATAGCCTCATGAACTTCCTCGGGGGAAGCCTGGGATGCGTTTTTCTCAAGGCAGACCACGTTAACCTTCTTGCCCATGCGGATCAGGGTGCGGGCAACGTCGAAAGCGACGTTGCCGCCGCCAATGATGTTGACGGTTTCACCAAGCTCTATGGGCAGGCCCAGGCGGTTTGCCCGGAGCAGGTCAACGGCGGTATATACATGGTCAAAATCGGAGCCGGGCAGATAGCTCAGTTTCTTACCGATGCTGGTTCCAATGGCGACCACGACGGCATCGTAATCCTTTTTCAGCTCCGCAACATTGGAGATGGGGTGCTCGCATATAATCTTAACGCCGGATTCTTCAATGATTTTAATCTCGGCAAGGACATCACGGGTGGGGATACGATATTCGGGCATACCGCCGGTCATGTGGCCGCCGGCTATCTTCTGTTTTTCAAATACTGTCACATCGTGGCCCTGTTTGTTCAGGTAGTAGGCCGCCGTAAGCCCCGCGGGGCCGGCGCCCACGACGGCAACTTTCTTGCCGGTACGGGGCTTTGTCCGGAGATATTTCTCTTTCCAGATCTGCTCCTTGTCATGCTCGACTGCAAAGCGTTTCATATCCCGGATGGAAATGGGCTCGTTTAGCTTTGTGCGCTTACAGCCGTCCTCGCAGAGGTTATTGCATACATAGCCCAGAGCATGGGGGAAGGTGACCTTCTCCCGGATTACTCCCACGGCTTCGCTGTATTTGCCTTCCTTTATAAAGCGGAGATAGGCAGGTATGTCAATATGCGCGGCACATTCGACCTGGCAGGGTATCAGGGCCTGCTCCCTGGGCACGTCCGTGCGGAATACTCCCGCTTCATCCTGCAGGGCGCCGGTGGGACAGACCTCCACACAGGCCCCGCAGAAACGGCATCCAGCGTCTGCAAGAGGCAGGTCGCCGGGAGTGCTTATGTATGTCTCGTCATTGAGCTTGTTAAAGCTTAATGCGTCAACTCCTCGCATTTCCCTGCAGGCCCGGACGCAGCGGCCGCACTGGATGCAGCGCTCCATCTCCCGGACTATCAGGGGGTTGTTTGTGTTGATGTTGGTGTTCTGCCTGTTCACAGTACGCAGGCGGGAATGTACGGCGCCAAGATACTGCATCATGGCCTGCAGCTCGCATTTTAAGTATGCCTTGCAGCTGGTGCAGTCATGGGGGTGACCGGCCAGCATAAGCTCCATGGCGACGCTTCTCCTGTGGCTAAGACTTTCGCTCTTTGAAGTGACCCGGATGCCTTCCCGAGCAGGGGATTCGCAGGCCCGAACCGGGCCTGCGATTCCCTCTATTTCAACAACACAAAGGTTACAGCCACCCTGAGTAGGCAGATCCGGATGCGTGCACAGATGAGGTATGTAATAGTCGTTTGCCAGTGCAGCTTCCAGTATGGTCTGCCCCTTTGTGGCTTCAATGGGGTTACCGTCGATGTACAGCGTAAACTTCTCCATAAGTGAAAACTCCTCAAGCAGGTTTTTCTCTGTATGCGCATGGTCATTCATGTTATTTTAACACAAAATATTTTATATTCAAAGACTTTTTCGTAAAAAATACATTAAAAGAGATATTTGGTTAAGTCTTTGAATATGGTTTTTCATGGTTATTAGTAATGGAGGTAAATGGTTTAACGCTAAAAACCCTCTTTTTTTACTATTTAATTATTGACTTTGTCGGTTAGCGATGGCAAACTTATATCCAGGCAATAACCGCCGAAATTAGGACGAGCCGAATAAAGGAAGCGTTAACATGCAAGACTCAAAAAACCTGTCCTCTCTGCCCCCCGGGCAGGGAGGTGTAATACTCTCTCTGGACGTGGCAGACAGCGCTCTGCGCCGGCGTCTGGTTGATATGGGCCTGACTCCCGGGACGGAGGTCAGGGTAAAAAAGATTGCCCCATTTGGAGACCCTATCGAAGTTACCGTTCGGGGTTATGAGTTGTCCCTGCGCCGGTCGGAGGCCGAGCGGATTTCCATTGGCCGGGAAGGCCCCGCCCGGAGCAGGCGCGCCGGGAGGGGCAGCAGAAGCTACATATCACGACCTCACGACGCGGGAACCCTGCGCCGCATGCGTTTTGCCAATAACGACGGGCAAAACTGCCCCGGCGGGTACAATGACAGCCGCAAGGCGAAAATCGCCCTGGCGGGAAATCCCAACAGCGGAAAGACCACCCTTTTTAATGCTCTCACCGGGGGCAACCAGTATGTGGGCAACTGGCCCGGGGTAACGGTCGAGAGGAAGGAGGGCCAGGCCAGGATAGAGGGGAAAACGGTCACGGTGGTGGATCTGCCGGGAATCTACTCCCTCTCCCCCTACTCCATGGAAGAGATTGTGGCGCGGGATTTCATTATAAACGGCGCCCCTGACGTCATAATCAACATTGTGGACGCCACCAACCTGGAGCGGAACCTGTACCTCACCGTCCAGCTGTTGGAGCTGGAGCGCCCTATGGTCATGGCTCTTAACTTTATGGACGAAGTGGAGAAAAAAGGCGACAGGATAGATGTGGAAGTGTTGTCGGAAAGAATGGGCATACCCGTTGTGCCCATCACCGCAAGAAGCGGGCAAAACCTGGAGCAGTTGATGAAGGTTGCCTACGAACAGATACATAAAGGCTTTACCGTGGAACCTGATGAGCTCTATGACGAATACACCCAAGGGATACACCACAGGATAGACCGGCTTATCCACGACAGGGCAAATGACTTGGGGCTTCCGTCTCACTGGGCCTCAATCAAACTCCTGGAGGGGGACAAAATCGTGGAGAAGTCCCTGGGGTTTGACAGCTGGACTCTCGGGGGCGTGGAGGAAATAATCCGGGAGTATGAGGCCAGCGGCGACTTCGGCGACAGGGAAACCATGATAGCCGACCAACGCTACCGATATATAGAATCCGTCACGGCAGCCGCGCTCCAACGGGGCCGGGGGACAGACTCCCAGATGGTCAGCGACAGAATAGACAGGATAGCCACCCACAAATATTTGGCGGTGCCGCTGTTTTTGCTGGCAATGCTCATAGTTTTTTCCATCACCTTTGGTCCTTTGGGCAGCCTGCTCTCGGAGAGCATGGGCCTGATTATGGAAAAATACATAGGAATGTGGGTGTTCCGGGCCCTGAAGGTTTTGGGCGCGACCGACTGGCTTGTGAGCCTGTGCGTGGACGGTATAATCGCCGGCGTAGGCGGGGTACTCTCATTTTTGCCCCAGATTGCCCTCCTTTTCCTATTTCTATCTTTTATGGAGGACTGCGGCTATATGGCCCGGGCGGCTTTCATAATGGACAGGCTGCTCAAACGCATCGGACTGTCGGGGAAGGCCTTCATCCCGATGCTGATGGGCTTTGGTTGCTCGGTGCCCGCCATCATGGGCGCCCGGACCATGGAGAGCGAAAAGGACAGGCGTATGACCATAATGCTGGTGCCCTTTATGAGCTGCAGCGCCAAGCTCCCGGTCTACGGCCTGATTTCCGCCGCCTTTTTCGGCAAAAATGCAGGTGTTGCGGTGTTTTCGCTGTATGTACTGGGCATACTTATGGCAATAGCCTCCGGCCTCATATTCAGAAAAACCATTTTTAAGGGAGAAACAGCGGTTTTTGTCATGGAGCTGCCGCCTTACCGGCTACCCACGCTGGGCAACACCCTGCAGCATGTCTGGGAAAGGGTGAGGGATTTTCTTGTCAGGGCAGGGACCCTGATTCTCCTCATGAGTATAGTCCTCTGGTTCCTCCAAAGCTTTGATACCGGATTCAACATGGTGGAGGACCCCTCCGACAGTATCCTGGGATTTTTGGGAGGCCTCATTGCCCCCGTATTTGTGCCCATGGGCTACGGTACCTGGCAGGCGGCCGTGGCTCTCCTTACGGGCTTAGTGGCGAAGGAGGCGGTGGTGGCTTCCCTGAGCATGTTTTACGGCTTTAACCTGACGGCGGAAAGTGCCGTTATAGCCGCCGCTCTCGGGAGCACATTTTCCTCGCCCCTTGCGGCGTTCTCCTTTCTGGTATTTATTCTGCTGTATGTTCCCTGTGTGGCAGCCATCTCCGCCGCCCACAAGGAGCTGGGCGGCCTTAAATGGACTTTGGCCTTGATGGGCTGGCAGATTGTCGTGGCCTACGCCGCCTCGCTCCTTGTTTACCGGATCGGCAGCCTGATGGGCCTGGCATAGGCGGAATGAGTGAAAAACTAATAATTATAAAAAACAAGGGATACGAAATTTCGTATCCCTTTAATATTAGAAATGACCTTTAGACCATGGGTTTCAGGTCGGGGCTGATGATAAGAGTTGCCTCAGTAGCGGCCTGAATCTCCTCGATGGTGAACTCGGGGTTGTACTCGGTGAGCACAAGGCCCTGGTCTGTAACCTTAATAACTCCCATTTCGGTGACTATTATGGTGATGCACTTAACGGCAGTGTATGGGAGCCTGCACTTTTTCAGGATTTTGGGATTGCCCTTGGCGGTATGCTCCATGGCGACAATGACGTTCTTTGCGCCCACCAGCAGGTCCATGGCGCCGCCCATGCCGGGCATCCTTTTGCCGGGAATAATCCAGTTGGCGAGAGAGCCTTCCTCGTCAACTTCCAGGCCGCCAAGGACGGTGGCGTCAACATGTCCGCCGCGAATCATGCCAAAGGAAACAGAGGAGTCGATAAATGCGCCGCCGGGAGCAATGGCGGAGGGTGATCCGCCTGCGTCTACAACGTGGACGGGGTCCTTGTTTTCCTCTGTGACGGTGTCTGTTCCGATTATTCCGTTCTCAGATTGGAGAATGATATGCACATCCTCCGGCAGGTAGTTGGGAACCAGGGTGGGCAGGCCGATACCCAGGTTAACTACGTCGCCGTCCTTCAGTTCCTTAGCAACACGTTTTGCAATAAAGCTCTTGATTTCAGATCTATCCATTATACTTGCCTCCCTCAACCACATAGTCCACGAACACTCCGGGAGTGCGGACATCCTCGGGAGCGATTTCGCCGATTTCTACTACCACTTCAGCTTCAGCGATAACAGTATCGGCGGCTGTGGCCATAACGATATTGAAGTTGCTAGTATTGCCCTTATACCAGACGTTACCAGCCTTATCTATTTTATAACCGGCTATGACAGCAAAGTCGGCACGCAGGGGGGCAATGAGCAAATATTCGCGACCGTTAATGGTCTGCTTGCCCAGGCAGTAGGGGTTGTCCTCAACTATTGTGCCAACACCTGTGGGAGTGAGAACACCGCCCAGACCGCTGCCGCCGGCACGAATCATCTCAGCCATGGAGCCCTGGGGAATAAGAACCACCTCAAGGGTGCCTTCCTGCATGGACTGTGTGGCCACTTCAGGGTTGAGGCCTACGTGGGTGGCAATGAGCTTCTTAATCTGCCTATTGTGAACCAGCTTGGCTATTCCGTAGAACTCCTCGCCAAGGGGGCCGCCGGGCATGGAGGCGTCATTGCTGATAACCGTTAAATCTTTTTTTCCACTCTTGGAAAGGGCGTCAATAAACTTATGCGCACTTCCACAACCCATAAAACCGCCGAACATAATGCTGGCCCCGTCGGGGATAAGGGCAACAGCTTCTTCGACCGAAACAAATTTTGCCATTAACTACTTCCTCCAAATCAATGTATATTGGCCGGGCGCTAATGAAATAATATATCTTTTATCGGCACCCAGCTTTTTCTACTGTCGTTAAATTAAACTGTTAAACCTTCTCCCAGATGGTGGCAACTCCCATTCCGCCGCCAATACACAGGGTGGCCAGTCCTTTCTTGGCATCTTCACGTTTCTTCATCTCGTGAAGCAGGGTGACAATGATGCGCGCGCCGGAAGCGCCTACGGGGTGGCCAAGGGAAATGGCTCCGCCGTTTACGTTTACCTTTTCCATATCGAAGCCCAGCTCACGGGCAACGGCAATGGACTGGGCGGCAAAAGCCTCGTTGGCCTCTATAAGGTCCATATCTCCAATCTCAAGTCCTGCCTTTTCCAAGGCTTGACGGGAGGCAGGAACCGGGCCGATGCCCATGATTCTGGGCTCCACGCCGCCCTGGCCCCAGCTTACCAGCTTGGCAATGGGCTTGAGGCCGTACTTCTTGACTGCTTCGCCGGAAGCCAGCACTATGGCTGCGGCTCCGTCGTTGACGCCTGAAGCGTTGCCTGCGGTGACCCGTCCGCCGTCCGGCTTAAAGGCGGGGCGAAGCTTTGCCAGACCCTCGGCGGAGGTGCCGTGACGGGGGAACTCGTCCTTGTCAAACATAACCGTTTCCCTTTTGACCTTGACGGGCACGGGGACGATTTCTTCGTCAAACTTGCCGGCCTTTTGGGCGGCCTCGGTCTTCTGCTGAGAGGCCAGAGCGAAAGCGTCCAGCTCCTCACGGGTGATGCCCCATTCGTCGCAGACGTTCTCGGCGGTGATACCCATGTGGTAGTCGTTGTAAACGTCCCAAAGCCCGTCTTTAACCATGGTGTCTATGAACTCGGCGTTAAACATGCGGGCGCCGAAACGGGCAGACGGGATGGCATAGGGTGCGGCGGACATGTTTTCGGTGCCGCCGGTAACGATAATATCAGCGTCGCCGCAAACAATGGCACGAGCAGCCTCAATAACAGACTTCATGCCGGAACCGCAGACCATACCTACCGTGTAGGCAGGAATATCGATGGGGATACCGGCGCCCAGGGCAACCTGGCGGGCAACGTTCTGGCCCAGAGCGGCGGTGAGGATGCAGCCAAACATGACTTCGTCTACATTCTCGGGAGCAACGCCGGCACGATTGAGGGCTTCCTTGACGACAATGGAACCCAGCTTTACTGCAGGGGTGTCCTTCAGGCT
>DUOX01000005.1 GCA_012838665.1 Clostridiales bacterium | reverse complement strand
GCGGGAGTAGGTTCCGGAGTAGGTGCGGGAGTAGGTTCCGGAGTAGGCGCGGGAGTAGGTTCCGGAGTAGGCGCGGGAGTTATAGCAGCTGAGGGCTCCGGTGAGACGGCAGAAACCTCGTCAGCCGGCGGAAGTTCATCTGTCTCCGCCGGTGAGGGCGAAGGGCCGTATATTTTAGTTTCTTCCCAGGGTTTGAATTTTAACAGAAGCAGAGCTGCGGCAATGACAATTAGGATGGCTGCGGCAAGCAGAATAAGGCCCCGTCGTGTGTTCTTCTTTTTCGGTGGTGGCTCGGAAAACGAGGCAGCTTTACCATTAGAGGTTGAAGGAGGGGCGGCCTCCCTTTTTGGAGGCAGAGGTTCCTGAGGGACAGAAGCGCCGGAATCCGGCGGGGATTTTTCCTCAGGTGCTACTGGGGATTCCTGATTACTGGCAGGGGGGCTTTGTTCCTCCTGCTGAGGCTCTATGCCAATTATCTCCGCCATCATCAGCTCCACGGTGCTCAGCTCACTGGGAGGTTTGCCGAAAGCCGCCCGGCTGTCAGGCGGGATAGGCAACGGCGCCGCGACTGCCAGAGAGCAGTCGCTGAGGGCAGCCCGGAATTCAGCGGGATCCAGCCAGCGCTCCTCCGGGTGGAAAGCAAGGGCCCTGAGCACCACCTGGGCCAGCTCCGCATCCACGTCTTCCAGGGGAGGTATTTCTTCTCCCTTCATGCGGCGCTGAAGGGACTCGGCCCTGTCGGAGGCCCATATTTCATCGGTGGTGGGCAAAAAAGGCAGGCGGCCCCCGTTTAATCCGGCGTACAATATCAATCCCAGAGAGTACACGTCTCCGGAGGGGGTCATTTCCCCGCTCCAGAACAGCTCCGGGGGGACATATTCCAGCTCGTCGGGTCCAAGCTCGCTTGCCTTTCGGTGTGAACTGGGGCCAAGTAAAACGGTATTATCCGGACCAATATATATATTATCCGGTCTGATGCCGCCGTGGAAACCATCCTTTCCAATGGTGTTTTCCAGGGCGTTGCAGACGGCTATTCCAAGACGGATAAGTTCCTGACTCCTAAGGCTGTCCAGCCGTAGGCTCAGCCGGTCCTGGGGTTTTTTGTTTTTGGACATTGACCGACCAGTCCTTTCTGGTGAGTTGTGTTCAAAGCTAAGTTCATATATGGGAGAATTTATTTCTTATTGTTATTGGATTCCATGTCCAGGCCTGAGATAAAACTGTGATGTAATCTCACGCCCCTAACCTCTGTCAGCTTGTGAAATTTAGCGTCTATCCTGTTTGCCACGATGTTGCAGCTTTCGCTGTTTATTCCGGTGAGCAGTATAAGGAATTGGCTGGGGCTGTATCTGGTGTAGAGGTCGCTGCGCCGGAGACATTGGTAGATGCATTTTTCCAGGTCAGCGGCAGCCTGATTGAGCTTTTCACCCAGCATAAGGGGAACTCCGTGGGCATCAGTAAGAGTACTGAGCATGAGAAAAAATGAGTGACCGCTGCGCTCCGACAGGCGGGAGAGAAAAGCATAGCAGTCTAAAAAGCTCGGAAAGGTACAATAATATGCCCCTTCATTGGGCTTGTCCGAGCTCAGAGTTTCTTTCACATCTTCAATGACTGACAGGGAGTGCTGAAAACTTCCGGTGATGCGGCGGTACAGCTGCAGCATGTTTTTGGACGGGGAAACGCCCAAATCCTGCAAAAGCCGCCGGGAGGCCTCGTCATAGGCGAACATGGCGTCCTGATGCCGGTTCATGTCAAGCAACAGGGAAATCCGCAGCAAATGGATACTTTCCTCGTAGGGATAAAGCCCGCCAGCCCTTGTGCAGATTTCCAAAGCATCTTCGAGTTTTCCCGAAGCGGACAGGAGCTGACATACTTCATGGACGCAGGATAAATAGATGTCCCGGTATTTAACGCTTTCAAAAGCAACCCATGGCTCCATAGCGGCCATGGGCAAAAAATCACCGTGATACATATCTATAGCTTTAATCAATAGTGAACAGCGTTCTTCCGAAGGCTTCCGAAAATCTGCGGCCTCTTCCGCAATTTGCCGGAAAGTCCAGGCATCAATCTCCATTTCAAGATTGCTGTGCCATGAATACATGCCGCTTTTGTACAGTATGTAGTTGCCTTCCGGTAAATGCGAGGATTTCAGAATCTTTCTGAGTCGAAATATATTCACTTTAAGATTATTATGGGGATTTGAAATATGACTATTAGTATAAAGTATTTCAATGAGCTTGTCTCGTGAAACACTTTTTCCCTTGTTATAAAGCAAGTATTGCAGCAGCCTAGTAGCGTTTGTATTGGTACTGCACTCAAGAGTTAAAGGTTTGCCGTCATATGTGATTAAAAAGTCGCCCAGCATCTGAATATAGAGTTTATTCTCTCCCATGTCACCAGCAACCCTTCATTATTAGTACAAAATTAATGGTAACATAAGGGAAAGGCCAAGTCAAGACTTCCCTTGAAGGGTCGGAAAATGCCGGAATTTATCCCTGGGTCGGAAGAATGACTTACCACTTGTTTTCAACCTTTTCCGCAAAACCTAAGAAGTCCTTGATTTTTATCGTTCTTCCATCATCCAGCACGGCATTTCCGGTGAACTTTCCGAAAACCTGATGCTGGTCGGACATGAGCGGGCCCACATTTATGTAGGCGGCACGGTCGATAATGGGGATGAAGTCCATTTCAAAGCGCCCGTCGTCGCTGGAAAAGGTCCAGGGCTTGAGATAGCGCTCCTTTCCATCGGGGGATACTGGGATGTTAAAGGTTACCTGGCTGAGCTTATGGGCCTTGCCGCCATAAAACAGCATATTTTCCGTGGCTGCCCTGGTATCTCCAAAGCCATAACCTATGTTAAAGCCAAAAGGCACACCCTTTACCAGCCCGGAGGCCGAGCCCCAATACCAGGTGTTGTGATATGGCCATACTCCCCGGCCCCAGTCCAGTACCGCAAAGCTGTCCCGAGGCTGAAATTTGTAGATGGTGCCGCCGTAATTTACCTGCCCCTCCGCCCTTATGCAGTTTGTCTTCTGGTTGTAATAGAAATGGCCTTTTTCCTTAAAGGGCGTGGCGATCACCATGGATTCCTCCGGGGCGTCCGTCAGCGTCACTTTTGCCGATATGGGTCCCCTGGGTCCAAAATTGTCCATATGCGCGATGAGGGTACGGCTGGTTCCGCTGTTTTTGAAGAAAAGTCCGTAACCCCTGCCGGACAGCTGGGCATCCCCATACTCCGAGGACTCAGGCATGCCTGTTTTGCCCATGGGCATGAACCGGATAGGGCTTTTGGTTATCTCCCAGCAGGCTTCAAAGTCTATAAGGGAAATGGAGGCCATACCCATATAAGAGTTGTCTGCTATGGTGAGGGCCAGCGCAAAGCGGTCGTTATAGATAAGGTAGTAGTCCCATTCTTTAATGCGAAGTTTATTTGCCTTAATATCTGCTCGACGGTAGGTGAGAAGAGGTGATTTAGAATAGCCAGCCTGGGTCAGGTTGCCGCTTTCATCAAGCAGCGGGGTGCGTCTTGTGATTTCGTGCTGCATATTGCCACCCTCCTTAGCATTATTCAGTTAGAAAGACGGTCTGTTATAGCCGATTATTAGCTGAGTCCCCGCTCTTTTTTGATTGACCTTATGTCCCGGCCCACAAATTCCAGATTCCAGAATTCCCCTTCAAGCCGGGAACAGATTTGGGGCGAATACCTCCTGCGCAGTTCCTCGGAACTTAAATTTGTATTTATCACGGTTTTTTTACCGTTAATTATGCGGGTATTTATCAGAGTATAAAGGGCGCTGGAAGAAAAGGCCGTGACCATCTCCGTGCCTAAATCGTCCAGTATCATCAGGTCGCAGTCCAGTATCTGCCGCACACGAAACTCCGCCTCCTCCGCCTCTGACGGGATTCTGGCAAATTTCTGGGTTTCAAAGGCGCCCAGGGCCGACACGGCGGTGTCATACACCACGGAAAAGCCCTTAGCGGACACTACCCGGGCTATGCAGGCGGACAGGAAGGTTTTGCCCAGCCCGGTGTCGCCCCGCAGGAGCAGGCTTTCCGTCCTGCGCTCGAAAGTCTGGGCGTATTCAAGACAGTGCCGATAAACGGTCTCCATGTATTCCCTGGGGGAAATGCCGGTCACGGGGTCTGCCGTGTCGTCGTAATAGCCGAGGTCAAAGGTTTCAAAGCTCTGCTGTCCCAGTTTCAGCAGGCAGCTCAGGCTCTTGGCCACTTCCTGGTCGTAAAGCTCCTTCAGGCAGTCGCAGATTTTGCCGGCCACATATCCGGTGTCCCGGCATTTTTTGCAGGAATAATTATCGTCCAGATAGTCTATGGGCCATCCGTTTTCCACAAGCAGTTCGGCCCGGCGGGCCTGAAGCTCCAAACTTTCATTTTGAATGGATTTAACGGCCTGCCCCACGTCGCCGCCCTTTTTAAGGGTAAGGCGTATGACATCTGCCATAAGGGCCCGAAGCCGGCTATCTATCTCCCGTATCTCCGGCACCTTAGAATAAACTAAGGTTTGACGGCGGGTAAATTCGGTTTCATTCTCACGTTTTATTTTTTCCAGCCTGTCTCTGGCGCGGGCAAGGAGCTTACCGTCCAAAGCCATCAAATCACACCCTTATCCGTTTTTCATCTTTTCCAGCATTTTCTTCATGCGCTCAAACTCGCTCTTTTGAGGCACCGAAGAGCTGCCGCTGTTTGCTGTCTTTCGATGGGCAGTTGGAAGCATATCCCCTTTCTCGATTTCCTTCGCGGTATGCAGGCCCTTGTTGTGCCAGCTTGTGATGATGGAATTCATATATCGCCACTGGAGTTGGCCGGTTTTTACAATGGTTTTATCGTATGCAATTGCTATGGCGTCCAGGCCAAAGCCCATCTCCAGCCAGCTTTCTACGTATTTTTTCTCCGTGGTGGAAAGGTCCCGCCCCCGTATCTGCAGGACTTCCTTTACCTGGCTTAGGACATGCTTTTTTTCCCGGAGCTCTCTCAGGTAAGCCTCGGCGCTCTCCAGAGTGAGAATTTCCCGGTTCGCCCATATGTAAGCCTCTTTTTCTATGCGCCGCATGGTAGGGATCCTGCCGGGACCGTGTTTCTCCTGGTATTCCTCCACACAGTGGTTAATCAGGGTGAGGATTACCTCCGCGGGCAGGCCCAGATAATCGTAGATGCCAAAAAGAGTTTTCAGCTCTGGAACCGACAGCATGCGGCCCATTATGCGCTGGGTTTCAGTGACCACGGCCTTGAATTCCTGGTCCGAGGCGGAGCGACGGGCGATATCCTCGGCGGCATATTCAGGCAACTCGTCCGCCGCGACGGGCCTCATTTCCCCGGCCTTATTCAGAAGGCCCAGGTCTTGGAGTCTTTCCGCGGCATCCCTTATTTCCCGCTCGGTATGTTTTAAATCCCTGGCGGCCTTGGGAGCCGAAAACTCGCCGCCGTTACGCAGTATGTACAGGTATAGCAGGGCCGCGCTTCCATCGGCGCAGCTAAGGAGCCTGTCTGCATCTTCCGCAGATAAAGAAATACCCATGCGCCGGGCAAGCGTATATTTCATATCTTCCATAGGTGATGACCTCTATCTTTCGTGGTGAGTCTATCAGCCTGTATATTTTTTCATGTGCAGCTATTATACAACATTAGCGGGGCATTTACAATACAACGAAGATAGTGTTAATTGACAGATATACTCGGTTTTGGACGCCAGAAAGTAATATACAGCCGTGCCGGACGGACAAGGGCTTCCACCGGCACGGCTTTTGGGTTTTGCGGGATTTATGGTAAAAGAAAGCGGTTAATAGGGTGCGGGATTCTGCGGAAGTATATCCCCGCAGGCAATTTTTGTTCCCGAATCGCCTGAGGGCTGGGTTTTGAAGTCGTCGGGGTTCATATGGATGACCACACTCCTGCCTATGACCTGCTCCAAGCGGAAACGGTCTGTTATGAAACTCAGGCGGGCAGAGCCGTCTCTCAGCCGCAGGAGGGGCGGGAAATCCCCGGCGTGCTGGGGATGGGGGATGTTTCCGGGATTGTAGTGGGCTCCTGTGTCCGGAAAATAGTCGGCGTTGGGAAGGGCGGGCCCAGGCCGTCGGCCGCAGGTACCCTCATGCAGGTGGAAGGCAAAAAAGCCCGCGGAAGACTGGGGCAGGCCGCTGATGACAGCGTTTACCAGCACGCCTCCCGTGGTCTGACGGAATTGTACAGTTCCCCGAAGCCGGGGGTAGTCAGGGATGCCCCTTATTATTGCCAGGGCCGAGTTAGTCCTTCTGGGTGAGAAGCCGGAGTTTTCCGGCATTGGGGGTATAAGCATGTTTTCATCTCCAATCTTTGCCGGCGTTGTAGCGGTGAGCGCATAAAAACGCCGCGGACTTTATCCTATTATATGACTCAGCCCATTAAAAGGAGAAAAACCAGGTGCCAGCGTCGGCTGAAACCCGGTTTTATGCCTTACTGCACGATAATATTGTTTGTTTGAGCAATTTAACCGTTGGCGCTGTTGAAGGAGTGGGGGCATATGATGGACAAACTTGAGGGCAAATATTCCATGTATAGGACAGGTTTTAACCTGTCCTTTTGTTCTTTTATTGGTGACCCAGCGGAGATTCGAACTCCGGACACCCTGCTTAAAAGGCAGGTGCTCTGCCTACTGAGCTACTGGGTCAAAAATGGCGGGAGCTTGGCTCTGCCCGCCTTGGCTGGGATGGCAGGATT
>DUOX01000031.1 GCA_012838665.1 Clostridiales bacterium | reverse complement strand
TTTATAACACTCGCCGTGTCCAAAAGCGCTTAGGCTACCTTAGCCCTTTAGAATGGCTGAACCAACATACTGAGCTAACTTTGGCCGGTGTCGCTTAAAGAGTGTCCGGAAAAGTGTTGACTTCCCAAATGTGTCTATTGTCCAAATGCCAAATTGAGTATATGTTCCCGGAACCCTTGATACATTTGGATTATAACTACCTCCGCTTGCGGCCAAAGTCAGTGTGGTCAGCACGTTCCATGCACTCCATGTGCTGTTATCCGTGGATGTCCGTCTGGCAATCTGGTACCCCTTCACCGGACTGGTGCCGCCAGACGCTCCACTCCAAGTAAGCGTAATGGACTCGTCGCTATATGCTGCGGGAGATGCAACAGCTGTCGTTGGTGCCTTCGGCGCTGTGTTTCGTCTGACAGAGTTCGTTGATACTTTCCATCCGGAGTAATAACTTGCACCTGCAGTGCCACGTGTCCGTACTTGAAATCTCCGGTAATTTCCTCTTGTTGATGGAGGCGATGTAGCCACGCTACCACTTGTCGCTGTGGTTGAAACTGTAGTCAAATGCATCCATGCTCCCCATGTGAAGTTATCGGTGGATTCGCTGTATTGGATCTCATAGCTTGATATCGTATTACTTATACCGCCGGATGCCCCGCTCCATGAAAGAATAACCCCACCCTCTGCGAGTACGGGACTGACCGAACAAGAGGTTGGAGCACCACAGGCTGTTGTCAAGAGTGGTGAGCTTAAGACCGTATAGCTAGAGGTGTCGATGACCCCGGAGGTGAGGGTTAGTCTGCCGTCTGATACTACACGAAAGCGTACGCCTTGCTCAGTGTTTCCTGTAGTGGAGGGACAGGTCACAGAAACATATCTAAGCCTTGGTGTAGTTCCGTCCCAGTTGTCGCCGTCCACCGTCTTTATACGCACCTGTGAAGATACACCGTTTACAGTCATGGTACAAAGCAGGGCGTAGCCGTTGTGGATGAAGGAGCCCGATGAACCTAAGGCAGCAGAAATGGTGAAGTTATAGGTCATCTGGTTATTATTCGGGCGATTCTTGGTATAGGTAATAGTGTAGATAACAGTAGGAGCGGTGCCTGCTTGTAGAGTTACACCATTAATATCCGCCACTGTGATTCACCTCCTACTCATAAACTGCCGATACCAACGAGTTCACCAAACCGCAAAGGTTGGTGTTCATGCGAGTATCCGTGATGTTATTTGAAACTATCGATGTGGCTGCTGTCGGTACAAGCACGTCCGCAATTCCGAGTTCATAGATATCACTGGTTCTTGTCAATACCGGGGGCACAGGCGTTGTAAATTAAAACAAAAACCCTGTAATCACAACGATTACAGGGTTTTCTATTGGCAGCGGGAGAAGGATTCGAACCCTCACAAACAGAGTCAGAGTCTGCCGTGCTACCTTTACACAATCCCGCTAGACGCAAGAAGTATTATACACATAACAATCCGGTTTTGTCAAGAATTTTATATGTGTCCTTGTATTTTATTATGCGCACGATTATGCGCACGCTTACATCTGCCCCATAAAAGCGCTTCATGCGATATGATTTTGACTCTGGCTGCCGCAAACCTATCAGATTTGCGTAGAAGGTCGAAAAGGGCCGCACTTAACCAGTGCAGCCCTTATCATTTTAATCTACCTTCGCTAATTGCCTTTCTTCTCAAGGTATTCGATGAGAAGCTCCTGCAAAAGCTCGTCCCGGTCAATTCTGCAAATAAGACTGCGGGCGTTGTTATAGTTTGTTATATAAGTGGGGTCCTCGGACAAGATATAACCCACAAGCTGGTTTATAGGGTTATATCCTTTCAGCAAGAGAGATTTGTAGACCGACGTAAGAATCTCCTTAATCTCTGTCTTGTTGTCAATTGCAATAAACTTTCTCGTCGAGTCCTCCATGGCGGTCCCCCCTCGGATTTCCATAATTTATACGGCTTATTACTTATTATAGCAATAATTCCAATAATGTAAAGCCGATAAAGATTACTATTCCGTTACAATTTTTCTAATAAGATTATCTTATTACTGCTCCGTATTCTTTATTCAAGGCTTTAATTATTGCATTTACGGTTTCTTCTGCGTGTTCGTCTGTAAGGGTCTGGTCCTCCGCCCGCATGGTGAGGGCAAATGCAACGGATTTTTTGCCCTCAGGAATGTTGGCCCCGGAGTACACGTCAAAAAGATCACAGGATTCAAGATATTCCCCTCCGGCCATCATTATGCAGGCCCTTAAATCCGCCACGGGAATTTCCGTGTCGCAGACAATGGCAATATCCCGGGTTACGGCTGGGAAACGAGGCAGGGGCACATAAGTGGGTTCCGGCTCACGACAGGCAAGCATTTTTTCCACATCAAGTTCCACGGCGCAGACCTCCCGGTTAATTTCAAATTCCTCGCAGACTAAGGGATGAATCTGCCCCATGCAGCCAAGAACCTCATAGCCGGACCGGATTTCCGCGCAGCGTCCCGGATGATAGGCAAAATTTTCCCGAACTGCAGTGAAAGACACATCGGTAATACGCATAGATTTTAGTATTGCCTCCACGCAGCCCTTTATTCCGAAGAAATCCGCTCCCTTGCCATAAGCTCCCAGGGTGAGTATGGTCTTTTCGTTGGCTAGAGGATTCCCCTCCTCCGGCAGGTATATAGTTGCCATCTCATAGAGCCTGACATCCTTGTTGCGCTTGTTAATGTTTACAGCCAGAACGTTCAGCATGGAGGGCAGGGACGCGGTACGCATTACGCTTGTGTCCTCTCCCAGAGGGTTCTGTATGACGAAGGCCTTCCGCAGGGGCGAATCCTTAGGCAGGCGGATCTTATCCCAGTCGTTGGCGCTGCCAAAGGAATATGTCATAATCTCATAAAAGCCCATGCCGCGGCAGAGCTGTCCCAACTGTCTTTCGGCATTCTGCTTGTCGCTATAGCCTCCCTGGGCTGTAACCCCCCTGAACATTGTGGGTTCAATGACGTCATAACCGTAAAACCTGGCGATTTCCTCCGCGATATCTGCATAGTGCTCTATATCCGAGCGCCAGGAAGGGACAATAATCATATTACCGTCCATCTCAAAGCCCAGTTTTGTCAGCACTTCCGCCATGAAGTCCCGGGAGATATCGGTACCCAGAAGGCTGTTTATCTTGTCCGGCTCCAGGGGAAGTCGCACGCTTTTGGACTCGACCGCAACAACGTCGATGATACCCTCCATTACTTCTCCCGCTCCCAAAAGCTCCACCAGCTCACAGGCCCTTTGTACCGCCGGCACGGTGTTGTTTGGGTCAAGGCCCTTTTCAAAGAGTCCGGAGGCATCGGTACGCATGCCAAGGGCTATGCTTGTTTTCCTTATGCTGGTGCCGTTGAAGGTGGCGGACTCGAAAACTATAGCAGTAGTTTTCTCCGTAACCTCACTGTTTAAGCCGCCCATTACTCCGGCTATGCCCACAGGCCTGGATTCGTCGGCAATAACCAGCATCTCGGGAGTGAGCTTCCTCAGTTTGCCGTCCAGGGTTTCCACGGTCTCCCCTTCCTCTGCCCTGCGCACCACGATTTTGCCGCCGCTGACGCAGGAATAGTCAAAGGCGTGCATTGGCTGGCCATACTCCAGCATTACGTAATTTGTAATATCCACAATATTATTAATCGGCCTGACGCCGCAGGCCCTGAGGCGGCGGCGCATCCATGCGGGCGAAGGCTGAATCCTGATATTCTTCACCATGCGGGCGGTATAGCGGGGACACAGGGCGGGGTCTTTTATCTCGATTTTCAGGTAATCCTTTATCTTGTCGCCGCTACCGCTCTCGGCGGGAGTGGGAATATTCAGTTCGGTTCCAAAGGTGGCCGCGCTTTCCCTGGCAAGCCCTATAATGCTGAAGCAGTCCGGCCGGTTGTTGGTAATTTCAAAATCCACCACGCTGTCCCCAAGGCCCAATACGGAGATAATGTCGTCACCGGGCTTGCAGGGCTCCTGCATGATGAATATGCCGTCCTCAATGGCATAGGGATAATCGTGGGTGTCCAGCCCCAGCTCCTTCAGGGAACAGAGCATGCCCTGACTTACAACGCCCCGGAGCTCGCCAGTGTTAATAGTAACGTCTCCGGGAAGGGTGGCTCCGTCTAGAGCCACGGGCACCATGTCACCCGCTTTCACATACTGCGCGCCGGTGACTACGGTGAGCTCCTCCTTTTGGCCTACGTCCACCTTGCATATCCACAGGTGGTCACTGTTTGCATGTTTATCTATGGACGTAACGCGGCCGGCAACAACACCGCTGATTTCGCTTCCCGTAACCTCTATGCCCTCCACCTTGGAGCCGGACATGGTCATGCGTTCGGCATATTCTTTATCCGAAACAGTAATTTGTGTATAGTCATTAAGCCATTCTCTTGATAGTATCAATTTTTACCCTCCCTTAAAACTGGCTGAGAAAACGGACGTCGTTTTCAAAAAGCAGGCGCATGTCTCTGATATTGAACCTGCGCATAGCCATACGCTCCAGGCCTATGCCAAAGGCAAATCCGGAGTAGACCGTACTGTCAATTCCGCAGCCCTCCAGCACCTTTGGATGCACCATGCCCGCTCCCAGGAGCTCTATCCAGCCCTCGCCCTTGCACACGCGGCAGCCGGCGCCGCCGCATTCAAAGCACTGCACGTCCACTTCGCAGGAGGGCTCGGTGAAGGGGAAATGGTGGGGGCGGAACCGGGTCCTGGTGCCCTCTCCGTACAGCCGCTGTACCAGGGTATCAAGGGTTCCTTTCAGGTCCCCCATGGTTATGCCCTTGTCCACTACAAGTCCCTCAATCTGATGGAACATGGGCGAATGGGTGGCATCCACCTCATCCTTCCGGTAGACCCGGCCGGGTGAAATTATGCGTATGGGCGGCGGGCTCGTCTCCATAACCCTCACCTGCACTGGGGAGGTCTGGGTGCGAAGGCAGACGCTGCCATCGTCGGTGAAATAGAAGGTGTCCTGCCTGTCCCGGGCGGGGTGTCCCTCGGGAGTGTTGAGTTTGGTGAAGTTATAATCCGAAAACTCCACCTCCGGCCCCTCGGCAATGCAAAATCCCATGCCCACGAAAATCTCAATCGCCTCGTCCAGGACCGTGGTCAGGGGGTGCTTTTTCCCTATGGGCACATAGGTTCCCGGAATGGTGACGTCCAAAGTCTCGGCCTTGAGACGCTTTTCCAAAAGCATCTGGGAGATTGACTTACACCGGGATTCAAAAGCCTCATCTAACTGTTCCCTTATTTCATTGGCCAATTGGCCTATTACAGGCCGCTCATCGGCGGGCAATCTTCCCATTTGTTTGAGGATGGCTGTCAGCTCTCCTTTTTTGCCCAGATATTTCACCCTCAGGCTTTCAAGAGCTTCAAGGCTGTCTGCCCCGGCCATTGCCTCAAGAGCAGACTTTCGGAGCTCCTGCAACAACTCTTTCATATTAATTCTCTCCTTAGTAAGTTATAGTTTTAAAATAAAAAGAAACAAAATGTGAAAAAAGCCCATCGCCCCGTATACGGGACGAAAGGCCTGCCTTCCGCGGTACCACCCAAATTCGGCTGCTTTGCGCCGCACTCTGTCGCCTGTAACGGGGCGGTATCCGCCGGGAATTAGCCGGTGCTCACGGGCGAACCAAGCAGGGCATCCCGGACGCTCTCAGCCGTTGCGTTCCTCTCTGTGGGGAGCTTAACTGCTATTTTCCCGATCATTGCATTTGTGGTTTCAATTGTTTTGTAACCTTTATAACATAATATCCACTTGTAGGCAATAAGTAATTTGACTAATTTTTTTCGAAAGATTATAATATCATTTATCGAACGCGAAAGGACAGTGCCTATGAAAACACATAAAGATGTTTTTGTGGAGGAACTGGTAGTAAGGCACAGGCCGGCATTTGCAGCCGCCCTGCGAATCGGCGCGGTTTTGGTGGGACTTCTCCTGATTTGGGCCTTTTACTATCTGACGGGCATGCTGCTGGAAAACGCAGTCTTTCCCGCCCTTTTTGCCCTTGTCTGCATTGGCATTTTTATGGTTTTCCGCTACTTGTGGCTGGAATATGAGTATTCCTTTTTCAGCGGAGAAGTAGACATTGACAGGATTCTGGGCAAAAGAAAGCGCTCCCGCCTACTGAGCTTCTCATGCAGGGATATAGAGCTCATGGCGCCATACAGCCCCGAGTACGACCATGAGTTAAATGGGCAATTCCAGCGCAAGCTGGATGTCCGGGGTTCGGGCAGGGGAGAAAGAGACTGGTTCATAATCTGCAGGGCACAGGACGGCAGCCGGTATATCATAGCCCTCTCCCCTTCGGAAAGGTTGCTGGACGCTTTTCGCCAATATGTACGCAGGGGGAGAATGAAGGAATAAACGTGCAATAAAGGAGCGTTTCCTATGAAGCTATCCTACTCTGAGCACATGCGCAATGCCGACAACACCGCCATCTACGTGATGGGGGTGCCCTCTACACTGCTTATGACAAATGCCGCTGGACACGTCGCCAGGGCGGCCGAGGAACTGTTGGGCGGCAAAAAATGCGCCGTCATCTTCTGCGGTAGCGGGAATAACGGCGGCGACGGTATTGCATCCGCCCTGTATCTTATGCGGCGGGGCGTATCGGTGCGGGTATTCTTAGTGGGCTCTCGCAAAAAAATGACCGCAGACACAAGGGAAATGGAGCGGAGGCTTATTGAACTGGGAGGAACTCTTGAGGATTTCGACCCGGAAATGCCCGGCGTTGAAAAGCTCCTTCGCGAAACCGGTGTAATTATTGACGCCATGTTTGGCATAGGCTTGAACAAGAACCTCCGGGAAAATGCCCTGAAAGCCGTGGAGCTGATAAACAGTTCGGGTACCCCGGTGGTTTCGGCCGACATTGCCAGCGGCGTCGAGGCGGATACAGGCCGGATTCTGGGAAACGCCGTTCGGGCGACCCGCACGGTAACCTTTTCGATGGCTAAGCCCGGCCATTTCACCGAGCCCGGCTGCACCTGCTGCGGCGAACTTCAAATTGTGGAAATAGGCATTCCCCGCGAGCTTATAGAAAAAATAGAATGCGGCATCTACGCCATAACGGAGAAAGACATATATCTGCCCCGCAGGCCCAGGATAAGCCATAAGGGAAACTACGGCAAACTGCTTATCCTTGGCGGCAGCGTGGGATATACGGGGGCTCCCAGCCTGTGTGCCAAAGCCGCCCTGCGGGCCGGGGCAGGTCTGGTATATTTGGGCGTACCCCGGGATATCTATGAGATAAGCGCCGTGAAAAACGACGAGGCCATGCCCTTTCCTCTGGCCTGCGACGACCAGGGCCGCTTAAGCAATAAGGCTCTTTCGGTTATTTTGGACCGGCTGGACGGCTGCGATGCCTATGTCCTGGGTCCGGGCCTTGGCCGCTCCCCGGAACTTGTTTCACTGGTCTGTTCCCTGGTGGCGGAAGGGCACAAACCCCTGGTTCTGGACGCCGACGGGCTCTTCGCAATTTCAGGCAACATGAAGGTCCTTAAAAAAGCCTCTAAGCCCGTAATACTTACACCCCACGAGGGTGAATTTGCCCGCATGGGCGGTGAGCTCACCGGCGACAGGATATCCGACGCCAAAAACTTCTCCGCCCGGCATGAATGTGTCCTGGTTCTGAAAGGCCACCGTACCATCTGCGCCTTCCCCAACGGCGAGGTTTACATAACTAATACGGGGAATCCGGGCATGGCTAAAGGCGGCAGTGGAGATGTGTTGGCGGGCATTATTGGAGCCCTAATCTGCCAGCTCCCTTTAAAGGAGGCCGTAAACACCGCGGTATGGCTCCATGGAAAGGCAGGGGACCTCTGCGCCCAGGAGCTGGGGGAATACTCCATGATCCCATCCGACTTGCTGGAAACCCTGCCCCGGGCCATGAAATCCGTTACCCGAAAAATAATTTGACAATAAAAAACATCATAAGTGAGGTTATAATAAATGAAGCGGACGGCTTTGTTTGCACTTATGATAGGACTCGTTTTCCTTTGGGGCTGCTCCTCCTCATCGGCAAACGAGGAAGCATACAAACAGTTTCAATCCGACCTGTGCGCTGCAAGCAGCATTGAAATGACGGTGGATTTAACTGCCAGCTACAACGAAAAAGTCCTTGAATACAAACTCTTTTTCATGGAAGATGGAGACAAGGCTACCGTGGAGGTCCTCTCCCCTAAACTGATAGCCGGGGTTAAGGCCCATATCTTACCCGGTAAAGACTCTCTGGAGTACGACGGCATGATTCTAGACGCAGTGGAGCTTACGGAAGACGGCCTCACTCCCCTGTCGGCCCTGCCCGCCATGCTGGAATGCATGAAAAACGGCTACGTCACGCAGATTTGGAGTGAAGAACTAAGCGGCCAAAAAATCATCGCTATTCAATCCCCCATATCCGACGAGGCATATCTTACCCTGTGGCTTGCAAAGGACAGTATGACCCCACTTCATTGCGAAATTACCAATGCAGATAAAGTTGTCATTTTCTGCAATATTGCCGAATGGACAATAAACCGAGGTTGACATAATATGGCTAATCCGCAAAAGAGAAGCTGGGCTGAAATCAGTCTGGGAAACATTGAGCACAATTACAGAAGCATAAGAAGCCGGCTGTCGCCGAGCTGCCGCTTCATGGGTGTTGTGAAAGCCAACGCATACGGCCACGGGGCTGTGGAGGTATCGGGGCTGCTGGAAAAGCTGGGCTGCGAATACCTGGGAGTGGCCACCTTTGACGAGGCGAAGGAGCTTAGGGACGCCGACATAGGGCTGCCCATATTGATACTGGGTTACACTCCCCCCTGTCTTGCCCCGGAGCTCGTCCGGATGGACATCACCCAGACCGTGGCAGACCTTGAGACTGCCCGGGAAATGTCAGGCGTCCTGAGCGGCGGCAGGCTGAAAATCCATATCAAGCTGGAAACGGGAATGGGCCGTATCGGCTTTCCCTGCGCCTCTTCAAAAAACCTGGAAGAGCTTTTGGAGCTTTTAGCCCTCCCCTGCTTTGAGGCGGAGGGAGTTTTCACTCATTTTGCCGTGTCCGACGTATTTGGGGACAGCTTTACCCGGGAGCAGTTTAAAAGATTTACGGAAACCGTCAATCAATTGGAAAAAGCATCCGGGCATGCTTTTATTATTAAGCATTGCGCCAACAGCGGAGCTGTGATAAACTATCTGGAGACACATCTCGACATGGTTCGCCCTGGCCTGGCCCTTTACGGAATGTACCCCGGGCCTGAAAAGGGCTCTTTGGACCTGCGTCCTGCCATGTCTCTTAAAACCAGGGTAGCGGCAGTTTATGAGCACGCCCCCGGAGACACCATCAGCTACGGCAGAACCTTTACCGTGGATAAGGACATGCGTGTGGCAGTTTTGCCCATCGGGTATGCCGACGGGCTCCACCGTGTCGCCTCAAATAAGATTGATGTGTTGATTCGTGGCAAGCGGGCCCGTCAGTTGGGCCGAATCTGCATGGATATGTGTATGGTGGACGTAACTGACATCCCGGATTGCCGCCCCGGGGATGTTGCAACCATCTTTGGCCGAAATGAGGATGCCTGCCTTCCCGTAGAAGAGCTTGCGGAAAAATCCGGCACAATAAATTATGAAATAGTTTGTTCGCCATCTCGTAGAATTCCTCGAATTTATGTTGATTAGACATGTATAAATTCTCCTCCGATGTGAGACAATTATATTAGCCCTAGAGCTTTCCTGTGGAGAGCTCGAGCACTCCGCAAGAAGGCCATACATAGTATGTATAGGGCAATTATCCTTCATCGGAGCGTGAAGCGCATGGTAAAGAGAGGAGACATCTACTATGCCGACTTGAGCCCCGTTGTCGGCAGCGAGCAGGGCGGCATGCGCCCGGTGCTGATTGTCCAAAACGATACCGGAAATAAGCATAGCCCTACAGTTATAGCCGCAGCCATAACATCTCAGATCGGCAAGGCACGGCTGCCCACCCATATCGAGCTCTCTGCTCAGAGATACGGTCTCAGTCGGGATAGTGTGATACTTCTTGAGCAAATCCGTACTATCGACAAATCCCGTCTAAGAGAGCACATGGGAAAGCTGGACGATGAACTCATGAGCAAGGTTAATAACGCCATAGCCGTGAGCTTCGGTTTAGAATGAAACTCTTTCTACTAAAGCAAAGAACCTTTGGCCGGGGAAACCCGGCCAAAGGGGAAACGGAGGTACATACCATGAAGAAAAAGAAAACTCTTGTTATTCTCTCTGTTGTCCTGGCCTTGATTATAGCCGCCGGTATTGGCGCCTATGCCGCTTCCAATTACGGGACGTCTGACGACCCTCTTATAACCCTCAGCTACTTGGATAATAAGCTGACTCCCGATCTCATGAAGCAGTTTGACCTCAAGCTGGACAGTACCGTTGCCGAGTTGGAGGCGTTAATCGGCTCCGGTTCCTCTGCGGATACCTATAAGCTTGTTACCCTGAACAAAGGCCAGGTAATCAAGGGCAGCGTAGGATGCGAAATCCTGCTGCGCATAGGTTCGGCCAAGGTGTCCGCGGCAAGCACCCCCGGCCTTGTGGATCTTACCAGCGGCGGCACCCTGAACAACGGCTCTGCCTTAACCTCCAACCACCTTTATCTTGTTACCATAGAAGGCCACGGCATCAGCGCCACGGAGTCCTCAACCAAGGTTTTGGTTCGGGGAAGCTATGTCATGTCTTAGCGTTTGTACATAACGAAAGGCCCCTGCTCATAGGATTGAGCAGGGGCCTTTTTCCCCTCAGGAAAAAACATGTGCAAGGATGATGTGGCATGGAAAATCTCACCGGCACTTACCCCATTATAATTGACGGCAACACCGTTGGCAGTGTCAATGTCAGCCAAAAAGGGCTTTATACCGTTTTTGAGGCCTCCTGTCCTGATACCGGCGAGCTTCTGCGGCTGTGGGTCTTCGGCAGCGACGGCGAAGCCTATCTGGGAGTGATGATGCCCCAGGGCGATACCCTCCGTTTGATCCGGCGCTTCAGCCGGGCGGCGCTAAAAGGTTTTCCCAAAAGCATTACTCATGCAGGGCCAAAAAAACAGGCCACTGCCGCCTCCCCTCCCCCGGCTGAACCCGAACGCGAAAATAGCAAGGCCGATGGGGAAAGGGATACTATCTGGCACAGGGCACCAAACGGCACTTTAATCTCCACTACAAACGGCGGTAAACTAATGGCGGTTCCCGCCGTTGTCCCGGGCCTTCCCCTGTCACGGGCAAGGGAAAGGAGGATAATTGAGGGTATAGAATATCTGATTTTTGAAATAAAAAATGGGAAGATTTTTTAAAACTGCGGGATAAAATAAATGCCTAGTTATTACCAATAATATTTCTTCTTGTGAGAGAAATACTAGATTTGTAATACTCATAAGGAGGTTATGTCTTGGTAAACTTAACAGCAAAAGAACTGTCTGCCCTTGAGGATCAGATTTCCCACGAGCAAACCCTCATCAAGAAATATGAAGCTATGGCCTGCCTTTGCAACAGCCCGAAAATACAGCAGGATATTACCAACATTGCAAATAAACACCGGGCTCACTACAACACCCTGGTAACCTTTTTGCAGTAGGAGGATACGAATATGGCAAATCCCAACCAATGCGCCCAAATACTGGGTGAAAAGGAAATATTGCAGGACTGCCTCATAAGCCAAAAGCAGTTGACTGACAGTTACAATACCTATGCCGGCGAATGCGTCAACGAGCAGCTTCGCGGAGCTTTCTTAAACATTTTGGATGATGAGCATCGTATACAGGCCGACCTTTTCTGCAATCTCCAGTCCAACGGCTGGTATCAGGTCGAGCCTGCGGACCAGCAGAAGATTCAGAAGGCCAGGCAGAAGTTTTCCACCCAGCCGTAAAAGGCTAAAAAATACGGACATAGGTGAATGCCTATGCCCGTATTTTTTATTGCTGTGCAGTTTTTTCTTCCGCTGCAAGCAGGGCCATGTCTCTGGGAACACGTTTTTTCTTGGCTACATCGTACAGGGGAAGCATTACCAAAGGCACTATGCAGCCCACCGCCGCGATAATAAAGGACATGGTATAGTCGCCGGTGACGGCGCCGTCCGCATTTATAACTGTAGACAATTTGGTAAATACCAGCGAGGAAGTGCCCAGGAACATAAATGCCATACCGTAGTTGGTGCCGGAATACTTGGTGCCGAAGGAGTCGGTGGACATTGCGGGAAAAATTCCCGCAGGGCCGGAATAACCGGCCACAATAAGAAGTACGACCACCGTGTAAAGCCAGCCTTTTGCAAAAATCATCAGCAGTGCCGATATGGCCGTCAGCAGGGACAGAATCCATATGGTCTTTGCGCGCCCAATTTTATCCGAGGCTGTGGAAGAAATAAGCCGGGAAGCCGCGCTGGCAATTCCCGTAAGGGAAACGGTCAGGGTAGCCTGCATCTCGGAAATGCCCCGGGCGATGGCAAGGGTCTTTACCAGTGGTATGATTATCATATACGCCGCGGGAAGGAAAAAGAGGGAAAGGGCAAGGCTCCAGAATTCAACGGTTTTGACAGCTTCCCGCGGGGCATACTGCCGCTGGCGAACCTGGGCCTTTGGAAGATTAAGGCTATCCAGATAGTTTTGGCAGGGGTTTTTTACAAAGAAACCCGCCAGGGCTATAATAACACTGAAGGTGCAGGCCAGAGTCCTGAAGGTCATGGGGACGTTGTTGCCCGCAAAGGCGGGCAGCTTTAACAGCCACTCTATAAGAGGCGCAAACACCACGGCCGACAGGCCAAAGGCGCAAACAGATATTCCCGTTGCAAAGCCCCGGCGGTGAGGCAGCCATTTCTGTATACAGCTCAGTGCGGCGGAATATGCAAAGCCCACGCCGCTTCCGGCAACGGCACCATAAGTAATATAAATCAGCCAGGGGTACCTGGGCCCCAGCAGGGAAGTGGAAAAAAGGCCGACAAAGAAAAGTGCGGCTCCGGTTATGATAACAAATCGGGGAGACAGGTGGTCCTGTATGAAGCCGCCTATAAGAGAGCCAAGCACGTACATAAATATCATGGCGGAGGAAATCATGGAAACCGCCGAGGGTTCCCAGCCGTAATGGTCGATAACAGGCTGCTGGAACACGCTCCAAAGGTAAACTATGCCAATACTCAGCATGACGGCAAGACATGCAATAATTACCGAGGGCTTAAATTCCGGGTTGCGAGTTCTCAAATCTTCCACCTCATATTTCCTTTGTTGACTTCTTATGACAGTAATATATTTGTCATTATATACAGAATCCGCGCAAAAGCAAATACGAAATGTTTGCCGCTTTTTATGCTTCTGTGGTACAATATATACAAAATTTTCTTATAGCCGGCCACAGAAAGGGGTTGCCATATATGTTGATGAGCGAACTAATAATGAAAAAGCGTGACGGCGGAGAGCTTAGCAGGGACGAAATCCGTTTCATAATAGAAGGCTATACAAAAGGTGAAATTCCCGACTACCAGGTATCAGCTTTTTTGATGGCTGTATTTTTTCAGGGGATGAGCACCAGGGAAACCCTGGACCTCACCATGGCCATGGTGGAAAGCGGCGAGGTGCTGAACCTCAGCTCCGTTTCGGGTATTAAGGCGGACAAGCACTCCACAGGGGGTGTTGGAGACAAGACCTCCCTTGTTCTTTGCCCCATAGTGGCCGCCCTGGGTGTAAAAATGGCAAAAATGTCCGGCAGAGGCCTTGGACATACGGGCGGCACAATAGACAAACTGGAGAGTTTCCCCGGATTTACCTGCGCCCTGACTCTTGACCGCTTCCTGGAAAATGTGGACAAAGTGGGCTTTGCCATTGCCGAGCAGACTGCCAACCTGGACCCCGCCGACAAGAAACTCTACGCACTCCGGGACGTCACCGGAACCGTGGCCGCGCCAAGCCTTATCGTTAGCAGTATCATGTCCAAAAAACTGGCGGCAGGGGCCGACATGATAGTGCTGGACGTAAAAACCGGCAGGGGCAGCTTCCAAAGGAGCGATGAGGACGCTTTTGCCCTTGCCCGGGCCATGGTGGACGTTGGCCGCCTGGCAGGCAAAAAGACAGTGGCCGTGGTGACGGATATGGAAGAGCCTTTGGGGCATGCGGTGGGCAACGCCCTGGAGGTCAGGGAGGCCATATCCGCCCTAAAAGGCGAATATAAAGGAGAGCTTATGGAGCTGTGCCTGACACTGGGTTCATGCATTCTTACCGAGGCCGGTGTGGCTGCCGGCATGGAAGCGGCGAGAATAATGCTGGAGAAGACAATTGCGGACGGTTCGGCGTTATGTAAACTTGCTGAGTTTGTCCGGGCTCAGGGCGGGGACGACAGGGCTGTTTATGACGACAGTCTCCTGCCCAGGGCGCCTGTTGTTATGGACGTCCCCTCCCCTGCTGCGGGTTATGTGAGTTCCATTGCCGCTGAGGCTGTGGGCCTTTTGAATGTACGACTGGGCGGCGGGCGTGTAACCAAGGAGAGCATAATTGACCTTTCCGTAGGTTTGGCACTTAGGAAAAAAGTCGGTGACCGGGTGGAAAAGGGCGAGAGCCTGGCCGCCATTCATGCCGGAAGCCGGAAGTCCGCAGAGGAGGCGGCAAAGCTTTTGACGGATTGTTACGTTTTTTCCCAGGAAAAACCGGAGAAAAAGCCTTTTATCCGGGGTATTGTCAGATGATTTGGCATCATTGCCGGAAATCTCGTCCATAGCCCGCCTTATCCTTGTCAAAAACGACACTTGACGAGGGAAATTGCTCACTGTATAATGATGAAAATTCTTTTTCCATATCACGATTTAATATATAAAAGTACAAAAGCGATGACAAGGAAGAAGTAATCCCGGACCGGGCCGACAGAGAACTGCCGGTTGGTGCAAGGCAGCAGGGTTCCACTGGGGTGAATACATCCTTAGAGCTTCACACCGAACGGTGCCTTGCACCCAGTAGACTGTGACGGGCGCACCCGTTATAGTGCCGGAGTTTAGACCGGGCATTTCCGGCAGAACTTCCTGAGGCAGACAGGCGCGAGCCTGCTGCAAACCATAGGTGGTAACGCGAAGCAAATCGCCCTTTGGAGACAAAGGGCGAATTTTTTATTACAATTTTCAGATACATATGGAGGGAACATACATGCCCATTACCGCATTTCTTGAGAAAAATGCCAAGCTGTACGGGGACGAAACCGCACTTATTGAGATTAACCCCGACAGCGACAAAAAGCGCAGCGACGACTGGAGGGAATTCGCTCTGGTAGAAATCGACGCTGATGGCGCATACCGCCGGGAGATTACCTGGGCTGACTTTGACCGCCGGGCAAATCAGTTTGCAAACCTGCTGCTGGCTAACGGCATTGGCCAGGGCGACAAGGTTGCAATTCTCCTGATGAACTGCTTGGAGTGGCTGCCCATATATTTTGGAGCCTTAAAGGCCGGCGCTCTGGCCGTTCCTCTTAATTACCGCTATACAGCGGAAGAAATCAGATACTGCCTTGACCTTTCCGATGCCTCCATACTCATGTTCGGCCGTGAATTCGTGGGCCGGGTGGACGCTATCAGGAACAATATCCCCAAAGTTAAAAAGCTCTTTTACGTGGGGGGCCATTGTCCGGAGTGGGCTCAAAGCTACTACAAGTTTATTTCCTACTGTTCCGGCCGCAGGCCGAAGGTGGAACTCAAGGAATCTGACGATGCCGCCATTTACTTTTCATCAGGCACCACCGGCTTTCCAAAGGCGATTCTGCATAATCACGAGAGCCTGACTCACGCTGCTCTGACAGAGCATAAACACCACGACCAGACCCGCGGCGACTGTTTTCTCTGTATGCCCCCTCTCTATCACACCGGGGCAAAAATGCACTGGTTTGGCTCCCTGGTGGCCGGCAGCCCCGCAATTCTCCTGCGAGGCATCAGTCCCAAGTGGATACTTGAAACTGTGTCTGAGGAAAACGTTACCATTGTCTGGCTCCTTGTGCCGTGGGCTCAGGATATTCTGGACGCCATAGAAAGCAGCCAGATATGCCTGTCGGATTATAAGCTGGATCAGTGGAGGCTCATGCACATTGGCGCTCAGCCGGTGCCTCCAAGCATGATAAAGCGCTGGAAAGAAATCTTCCCCCACCACGAATATGACACAAATTACGGCCTTTCCGAGTCCACCGGCCCCGGTTGTGTACATCTGGGAGTCGAGAACATTCACAAGGTGGGCGCAATCGGCAAACCCGGCTACGGCTGGAAGGTTAAAATAGTAGACGAAAACCGTAACGAAGTGTCCAGGGGCGAAATCGGGGAATTGTGCGTCAGCGGCCCCGGGGTCATGACCTGTTATTACAAAAACGAGAAGGCCACAGCGGAAGTTTTGGACGGCAAGTGGCTCCGTACCGGGGACATGGCCAGAATGGACGAGGACGGCTTCATCTGGCTGGTTGACAGGAAAAAAGACGTCATAATCATGGGTGGTGAAAACATATACCCGGTACAGATTGAGGATTTTCTGCGCTCCTGCGGCGAGATAAAGGACGCAGCGGTCATCGGCAGGCCACATCCCAGGCTGGGCGAAATTGCCGCCGCAATAATTGAGCTGAAGCCCGGTTCCAAATTTACGAAAGCCGACATAAACGAGTTCTGTATGCAGTTGCCCCGCTATAAACGCCCCAGGGAGATTATCTTTGATAAAGTCCCAAGAAATCCTACGGGCAAGATAGAAAAACCCAAACTGCGCGAGAAATACGGCAGTATGAGCATAGTCGCCATACAGACCGAGGAGATACAAAACTAAGCAGCGGCTTGCCGGGCGTTGCGTTCACCGTAATACAACATAAATAGAGACAGGCCCACAAGACTTTGTGGAGTCTGTCTTTTATTCTTATATTATTAATGGAGGCTACTTGGAAATCTCCTCAATAATCAACTCTATCATTCTGCTGCAGGATACGGCCTCCGTGCCCGGGGGCGCAATATCCGCAGTCCTGTAGCCACTGGCCAGCACCCCTGACACGGCCGCTTCCACATGGTCGGCCGCCGCTTCCTGATTAAAGGACATGCGCAGCATCATGGCAGCAGACAATATCGCTGCTATGGGGTTTGCCCTGTCCTGGCCGGCAATATCCGGCGCAGAGCCGTGGATGGGCTCGTACATGCCTCTCTTTGTCTCGCCCAAAGAGGCCGAGGGAAGCAGCCCGATGGAGCCTGTTATCTGGGAGGCCTCATCCGAGAGGATGTCCCCAAACATATTGCTTGTGACCACCACATCGAACTGTTTGGGGTCTCTTATTAACTGCATGGAGGCATTGTCCACCAACATATCGGAATACTCAACCTGGGGGTATTCTTTCGCCAGGCCGTGCATGGTTTCCCTCCACAGGCGTGAGCTTTCAAGAACGTTGGCCTTGTCTATGCTAACTAGCTTTTTGCCGCGGGTCATTGCAAGCTGGAAGGCTATAACCCCAATGCGGCGGATTTCCATCTCGCTGTAGCATTCAGTGTCAAAGGCCTCATGTCCGTTTGAACCATTTCGCCTGCCGCTTTCACTGAAGTACATGCCTCCCGTAAGCTCCCGGACTATAACCATATCAAAGCCGGCATCGGCAATTTCCTCCCTGAGGGGGCAGGCGGACTTCAGTTCTTCCAGAAGCCGGGCAGGCCGGATATTTGCATAAAGGCCCAGCTCCTTGCGGATGCCCAAAAGGGCCTTTTCCGGCCTCAAATGCCCGGGAAGGCTGTCCCATTTGGGGCCGCCCACAGCCCCCAGAAGAACACTGTCGCTCTCCAAACAAGCCCTGATGGATTCTTCCGGTAAAGGAACCCCGACCTCGTCAATGGCACGGCCACCTGCCAAAACTTTATTAAAATTAAACCGCAGGTTAAACTTTTCTCCCACGGCCCGGAGGACTTCCATGGCTGCCCCTGTTATTTCCGGCCCAATGCCGTCCCCTTCAATAACAGCAATATTGTAATAACTCATGACTTATTCTCCTTTTATGGAACTCATAAGCCCGCCGGAAGCGATAATGTTCTGCAGGAAGTCGGGGAAGGGCGCAAAAGCGGTAACCGTATTCTTTGTGAGATTGTGAAGCTCGCCCCTGTCAAAGTCAATCTCAACCCTGTCCCCTTCATCTATTTCCGCGTCACATTCCAGAATAGGCAGGCCGATATTGATGGCGTTTCTGTAGAAAATCCGCGCAAAACTCTTTGCAACCACGGCCCCCACTCCCGACGCCTTAATGGCTATGGGGGCGTGTTCCCGGGAGGAACCGCAGCCAAAATTGTTTCCGGCCACAATAATGTCGCCCTTTTGCACCCGCTCAACAAAGGTCCTGTCAAGGTCCTCCATGCAGTGGGCGGCAAGTTCCCCAGGGTCAGATGTGTTTAAGTACCTGGCCGGAATAATGACGTCAGTATCTACGTTGTCCCCGTATTTTATGACCTTTCCTGTTAGTTTCATGAGTTTTCCCCCTCTGTAATTATTCCGCCGGGGCAATTTTCCCGGCTATGGCCGAGGCCGCCGCCACAGCGGGGTTGGCCAGGTAGACTTCGCTTTCCGGATGGCCCATGCGTCCCACAAAATTGCGGTTTGTGGTGGCAACGCAGCGCTCACCCTCGGCCAGAATCCCCATATGGCCGCCCAGACAAGGACCGCAGGTGGGAGTGGATACCGCGCAGCCGGCCTCGATGAAGATTTTTATAAGCCCCATCTCCATTGCATCCAGATAGATTTTCTGGGTGGCGGGGATGACAATGCATCTGACATGCTTTGCCACCTTTTTCCCTTTAAGTATATCGGCCGCCACCATCAGGTCCTCCAGACGGCCGTTTGTGCAGGAACCGATAACCACCTGGTCAATTTTAATATCGTGTATGTCCTCAAAGGTCCGGGCATTTTCCGGCAAATGAGGAAAAGCCACCGTCTGCTTTACCCGGGACAGATCTATGTCTATGACCTGGTCGTAAACGGCGTCCTCGTCCGCCCCATATACCACAGGGGCGCGGCTAGAGCGCTCCTTGACATATTCCAGGGTCTTTTCGTCCACGGGGAAAACTCCGTTTTTGGCGCCGCATTCTATGGCCATGTTCGCAATGCACAGCCTGTCGCTTATGGAGAGACTCTCTACCCCGTCTCCGGAAAACTCCATGGACTTGTACAGGGCTCCGTCAACGCCAATCATGCCCAGGATATGCAGAATCAGGTCCTTGCCATAGACGTTTTTAGGCAGCTTTCCGGTGAGGTTGAATTTGATGGCGGAAGGCACCTTCAGCCAGACCTTGCCGGTGGCCATGGCCGCCGCCATGTCCGTGGAGCCCACGCCGGTGGAGAAAGCCCCCAGGGCGCCATAGGTGCAGGTATGGCTGTCGGCGCCTATGACCAGGTCTCCGGGGATTACCATACCTTTCTCCGGGAGCAGGGCGTGCTCTATGCCCATTTCCCCAACATCGAAAAAGTTTAAGATACCCTTTTCGCCGGCAAATTCCCTAACCTGCTTGCACTGTTGGGCCGCCTTTATGTCCTTGTTGGGCGCAAAGTGGTCCAAAACGAAAACCACCTTTGCTCTGTCGTAGACCCGGTCGCATCCGGCCCTGCAGAATTCGTTGATGGCCACAGGCGCGGTAACGTCGTTTCCCATAACCAAATCCACGTCCGCCATAATGATTTGACCGGCCTCAACTTTTTCATTGCCGCTTTTGGCGGCAAGTATTTTTTGTGTCATGGTCATTCCCATATAAAAACCCCCATTCCGCCGCTGCGCCCGGCATTTTTTTGTATGGTTAAGCTTGTCACGCGCAGAATGATAAGTCTTCACTTTGCTTCCTCCATACAGAGCTTATACTCCAGCGAATCCACAAGGGCAGCAAAGCTGGCCTGTATGATGTCCGTGGATACGCCTACGGTTCTCCACTTATTGTGCCCGTCCGTACTTTCGATAAGTACTCTGACCCTGGAGCCCGTTGCGTGGCCCGTCTCCAAAACACGGACCTTGTAGTCAATTAGGTGAACGCTGGCCAGTTCTGGATAAAAAACGCAAAGCGCTTTCCGAAGGGCCGCATCCAGCGCATGTACGGGGCCGTTTCCAACGGCGGCCGTGGTTTCGGCTTTTCCGTCCACCATAATTTTCACCATGGCGTTTGAGCTGTTTTCCCCCTCCGGAACGGGGAATTCACTGCTGGCCTTATACATATTCAAGCCAAAATGCGGTATGAACTTTCCAATTATCCTTTTCACCAGCAGCTCGAAACTGGCATCGGCGGCCTCAAACTGGTAACCCCGGTGCTCAAGCTCCTTCAGTTTTTCCAGTATTTCCGCCGTCACGGGGCTATCCTTTGTCAGCTCCGGCGCTATGTCCTTAATTTTCAGCAGCACGGCCTTTTTCCCCGACATCTCAGAGAGCAGGAACTTCCGTCTGTTGCCCACAAGGCACGGGTCGATATGTTCAAAGGAGTCGGAGACCTTGTCGACTCCGTCGATATGCATACCGCCCTTGTGGGCGAAGGCGCTTTCCCCTACATAGGGTTTGTTGTTTGGCACAGCAAGGTTTGTGATTTCGGCAATCTTAATTTCCGTTTCATAGAGTTTTTTCAAATCGCCGGGGACGCACTGGTAACCGGCCTTAAGTTGAAGACTCGGTATGATAATGGAGAGGTCCGCGTTGCCGCAGCGCTCACCTATGCCGGTGAATGTGCCCTGGACGTGAACCGCCCCTGCCTGAACGCCCAGTATTGAATTTGCAACGGCGCAGCCCGTGTCGTTATGGCAGTGCATGCCAATCCTCATATCCGGAAATTTCCCACAGACGGTTTTTGTTATTTCGTATACCTGCAGGGGCAGCGTGCCGCCGTTAGTGTCGCAGAGGACAAGAACATCCGCCCCACCTTCAGCCGCGGCCTCCAATACCTTCAGGGCGTATTGGGGGTTATTTTTATAACCGTCAAAAAAGTGCTCCGCATCGAAAAATACTTCTCTGCCCCTATCCTTGAAAGATCTAAGGGTCTCCCTGACGCAGCTTAGGTTTTCTTCAAGACTTGTGCGCAGAATTTCCGTGACATGGAGGTCCCAGGCCTTGCCGAAGATGGCCACGCAGGGAGTGCCGGCCTGAAGAAGAGCCATGACATTGCTGTCCTCATCCACGGGAACATGTTTTCGCTTTGTGCTGCCAAAAGCCACCAGCTTGGCATTGGAGAGCTTCAGGTGGGATGCGGCTGCGAAAAACTCCATATCCTTGGGATTTGACCCGGGATTTCCCGCTTCAATATAGCTGACACCAAATTCGTCCAGGGTTTTGACAATTGCACACTTGTCGGATACCGAGAAGGATATGCCTTCCGTCTGGGCTCCGTCACGTAGAGTCGTATCGAATATTTCCAGCTTCACCACCGCTTACCCTCCTTTCAAGGATTTTGTTCAGGCCGTTCAAATATGCAAGAATGCTGGACTCGATGATATTTGTGGACAGGCCCCTGCCCGTTGTGATTTTATTGCCGCTTTTGATTTTTACAATTACCTCGCCCAGGGCGTCCTTGCCCTCCGACACGGAGCGGATAGAATAGTCCTCCAGGCTGTGCTCGGGGGCATGGGCCATCTTATCAATGGCGTTGTAAGCGGCGTCGATGGGACCGTCTCCTAGGGCCACATCCTCCAATATCTCTCCTGCCTTTTCCAGGCGGATGACGCAGCTGTTCGTGGCACTGCCGCTGATGTGTATGTCAAAGCTGTGAAGCCTGTAAAAACCGCCAATCTTGGAAATACTGTTGGTAATTATGGCTTCAATGTCATTATCGTTTACATCTTTCTTCCTATCGCAGAGTTTTTTAAACTCTTCAAAATACTTATTCAAATCTTCTTCCGATAACTCATAACCCAGCTCCCGCACCCGGTCTGCAAAGGCATGACGCCCGCTGTGCTTGCCCAGCACCAGCCTGCTCTTGGGCAGACCGATGGATTCCGGAGACATAATCTCGTAGGTTGTGGGCTCCGCCAGTACCCCGTGCTGGTGTATGCCGGACTCGTGGGCGAAGGCATTAGCCCCCACAATAGGTTTGTTAATTGGCGCCGGAGTGCCGATTATGCTGTAAACCAACTTGCTGGCGCGGTATATCTGGGTGGTGTCAACCCGGCAGGACGTTTTGAAATAGTCCCGTCGGGTATTCAGTGCCATAACCAGCTCCTCCAGGGCCGCATTTCCCGCCCGCTCCCCTATGCCGTTGACGGTGCATTCCACCTGGGTGGCGTCTGCTCCGACGGCTGCCAGGGAGTTTGCCACGGCCATGCCCAAATCATTATGGCAGTGGACGGAAATGATTGCCTTGTCTATGTTCCTGATATTTGTTTTCAGGTAGCTGATAAGCCTGGCGTATTCCTCCGGTGTGGTATAGCCCACCGTATCGGGAACATTAATGACGGTGGCCCCGTTATCTATGGCGGCTTCGAAAACCTTTACCAGAAAGTCCCACTCGCTTCTGGTGGCGTCCTCCGCGGAAAACTCCACTTCAGGGCACTTTTTGCTTGCGTAAGCGACCATGACGGCGACCTTTTCCAATACCTGCTCCGGCGTCATTTTCAGCTTATGGTACATATGCACCGGAGACGTGGAAATGAAGGTGTGAATAAGGGGAGAGGAGGCAGCCTTTACCGCTTCATAAGCCGCGTCAATGTCTTTTATGCTGGTCCGAGCCAGAGAGGCCACGGCGCAGTCTTTGATTTCGCTGGCAATCCGTTTTACGGATTCAAAATCCCCGGGGGAAGAAATGGCAAAGCCGGCTTCAATTACATCGACCCTTAGCCTTTCAAGCTGGCGAGCCACCTCCAGTTTTTCGTTAATATCCATGCTACATCCGGGAGCCTGCTCGCCGTCCCGCAGAGTTGTATCAAAAATTCGAATTGGCTGTGCCATTTCATGCATCCTCCTTTCTTACAGATTTGCTAACTGACAATCGCGCCTTTTTCCGCGGATGAGACGCTTTTTGCGTAACGGCCGATATAGCCGGAATATTTCTTCCGTTTCGGCAGGAGCATTTCCTCCCTACGCCTGTTTAGCTCCTCCTGGGAAACAAGAAGGTCAATGCGGTATTCGGGAATATTGATGGAAATAATGTCGCCCTCGCGGACATAGGCAATGTTCCCGCCGGCGGCAGCTTCCGGGGAGATATGCCCGATGGCCGCTCCCCGTGTGGCCCCGGAAAATCTCCCGTCCGTCACCAGGGCAACCTCTTTGTCCAATCCCATGCCCGCAATAGCGGAGGTGGCGGAGAGCATCTCCCTCATTCCCGGGCCGCCTGCGGGGCCTTCATAGCGTATCACCACCACGTCGCCGGGCCTGATTTTCCCACCGAATATGGCGCGTATTGCCTCCTCCTCCCCGTCAAACACCCGGGCGGGGCCTCGGTGAACCAGCATATCCTCCGCCACGGCGCTTCGCTTGACTACGGCTCCATCGGGAGCCAACGTTCCAAAGAGGACGGCTATTCCCCCCGTGGGAGAGTAGGACTCCTGGACGCTCCGGATAACCCTGCGGTCCAAGACTCTCGCGTTTTCAAGGTTTTCCGCCATGGTTTTCCCCGTTACGGTCATAAGGGACGTGTCAAGGTAGCCGTTTTCCGCCAGCTCCTTCATTACGGCCTGCACTCCGCCGGCGGAATAAAGGTCCTGCATGTGGTGTTCCCCCGCCGGAGCCAACCTGCACAGGTTAGGAGTTCTCTGGCTGATTTCATTGACCATTCGCAAGTCGAAGGGGACTTTCGCCTCATGGGCGATGGCCGCCAGGTGAAGCACAGTATTGGTGGAGCAGCCCAGAGCCATATCCACCGCCAGGGCATTGGCAAAGGCTTTTTCCGTCAGGATGTCCAGGGCCCGGATATCTTTTTCGTAAAGCTCCATAATCTTTTCGCCCGCCGCCTTGGCAAACCTAATACGCTGAGAATATACGGCGGGAATGGTGCCGTTGTCGGGCAGGGCGATACCCACAGCTTCGCACAGGCAGTTCATGGAATTGGCCGTAAACATGCCGGCGCAGGAACCGCATCCGGGGCATGCGTTGTCCTCGTAGTATTCCAACCGTTCCCTGTCGATTTTCCCCACGTTATAGCTGCCCACGGCCTCGAACACGCTGTTTAAATCCATATACCCGCCCTGGGCATCGCAAAGGGACAGCATGGGCCCGCCGGAAACAAATACGGAGGGCAGGTTCAGGCGGCAGGCCGCCATGAGCATGCCGGGCACTATCTTGTCGCAGTTGGGGATAAAGACCAGGGCGTCAAAGCAGTGGGCCCGTGCCATGCATTCTATGGTGTCGGCAATGAGCTCCCTGGAGGCAAGGGAATATTTCATGCCCTCATGGCCCATTGCGATCCCGTCGCAGATACCGATGGTGTTGAATTCCAGCGGGGTCCCGCCGGCGGCAAGAACGCCGTCTTTTACGGCTCTGGCGATGGTCTGCAGGTGGATGTGGCCGGGCACTATCTCATTAAAGGAATTCACAACGCCGATTAAAGGTTTCTTTATTTGGGCGCCGGTCAAACCGGTCGCCTTAAGGAGGGAGCGGTGGGGGGCGCAACTGACGCCTTCCTTGATTCGATTGCTGTTCATACTGTTATCAGACTCCTTTCAAACGCCGGCAAACTTGCACTTTTAAGCAGAGTTCGGAAATATGTAACTTCCTGAATGCCGCCGGCATGCAGTTTTACTTTTGCCAACTCATCTTGGCACGCAGCTCGGCGCCGATTTTCTCAATGAGGTGATTCTGCTCCTGATGTCGGCGGGCGTTGAAGTATGGACGGCCTGCCTGGTTTTCCAGAATCCAGCCGCGGGCAAAGCTACCGTCCTGGATTTCCGCCAGCACCTTTTTCATTTCCTTCCTTGTCTCGTCAGTGATGATGCGCCTGCCCACGCTGTAGTCCCCGTATTCCGCCGTATCGCTTATGGAATAGCGCATGTAGGAAAGGCCGCCCTTTACCACCAGGTCGATAATCAGCTTCATCTCATGGAGGCACTCAAAGTAGGCGCTTTCAGGCTGATAGCCCGCCTCCACCAGCGTCTCAAAACCAGCTTTAATAAGCTCCGTCAGGCCGCCGCAGAGAACTGCCTGCTCTCCGAACAGGTCCGTCTCCGTCTCTTCAAGGAAGGTTGTCTCCAGCACCCCGGCTCTGGCGCTGCCTATGCCGTAAGCGTAAGCCAAAGCCGTTTTCCGGGCATTTCCGCTGGCATCCTGATGGACGGCAATGAGGCAGGGTACCCCCTTGCCCTCTTCAAATTGGCTGCGGACGGTGTGGCCGGGGCCTTTAGGAGCCACCATGATAACGTCTACATCGGCAGGAGGCTTAATCTGGCCGTAATGGATGTTGAAGCCGTGGGCAAAGGCCACTGTGGCGCCCTTTTTCAGGTTGGGTTCCACGTCCTTTTTATAGAGTGCCGGCTGCTTTTCGTCATTTACCAGAATCATCACCAGGTCGGCGGCTTTCACGGCCTCGGCCGTGACCATAACCGTCAGGCCGGCGGCTCTTGCCGCATCCGCTGATTTTGAGCCCTCGTAAAGGCCAACTATAACATTTGCTCCGCTGTCTCTGAGGTTAAGGGCGTGGGCGTGGCCCTGACTTCCATAACCCACGATTGCAATTGTCTTTCCCTCCAGAACGCTGAAATTGCAGTCTTTTTCGTAATAAACGTTTGCCATTGTATTTCCTCCTTGTCTTTTTAACAAATACGGTTTTTCTATGGTATTTGCTGGCTTTTCATTCGTTTTCAAGGCAGTAGTTTCCCCTGCCCATGGCGGTGGGTCCCGTTCTGCACATTTCAATGATGTCATACTGCCTCATGTATTCAAGAAACGCGTTGAGCTTGGAAGTTTCGCCGGTAACCTCGATGGATATGGAGTCCGGAGACAGGTCTACGATACTGGCCCTAAAGGTGTTTACCGCCTCCATAGCTTCCGAAAGTTCCCCCTTTCTGATTCTGATCTTTACTATCATAAGCTCACGGAGAACGGTCCTTTCAGATTGCATCAGCTGCACCTTTTTCACATCCACCAGTTTTTGCAGCTGCTTGACTATTTGTTCCTTCATGTAGTCGTCTCCCCAGGAGACAATGGTCATCCTTGACAGTCTCGGGTCTTCCGTTTCCCCGACAGTCAGGCTGTTGATATTAAAAGAGCGTCTGGAAAACAGGGATGACACTCTTGTCAGGACACCTGCGTGGTTTGATACAAGCAGGGAGACAACAAATTGCTGATTCTGCATATTACCACCTCCAATCATCTCAGGATAATATCATTTATGCTTCCGCCGGGGGGTATCATGGGCAGAACCATTTCGTCTTTGTCGATGATGCAGTCAATGAGAACCGGCGTATCGCATTTGAAGGCTTCGTCCAGGCAGGCTTCATATTCCTCATTGGTTTCTGCCCGCATGCCCCTGGCCCCGAAGGCCTCCGCCAGCTTGACAAAATCCGTTTGCCGCTCCAGGGATGTGCTGGAGTATCTGCCGTCAAAAAAGAGGGTCTGCCACTGCCGAACCATGCCCAGAACACTGTTGTTCAAAACAATCACAATCAGGGACAGCCTGCCGGAAACGGCCGTGGCCAACTCGTTCATGTTCATGTGAAAACTGCCGTCGCTGGTGAAAAGAAGTGTCCTTTTGAATCCGGAGCCTATGCAGGCTCCTATTGCCGCCCCCATGCCGAATCCCATGGCCCCCAGTCCTCCGCTGGTTACAAAACTGCGGGGCTTTTTAAACTGATAATACTGGGCGGTCCACATTTGGTGCTGACCCACGTCCGTGGCAACGGCATTGTCGCCCATTCTGAGGTATGCCCCCTGTATTACCGACTGGGGAGTCAGGAGGCGGGAGTCCATCTCCAGGCTGTTATTCGGATGGTTCTTGATTTCCCGGACTCTTTCGGACCAGACCGGACGGGACTGAGGCTGCAGCATGGCCACAAGCTTTTTTAAAACGCACCTGACGTCTCCGATAATGCTTGCATTGACCCCGATGTTTTTTCCTATCTCGGCAGGGTCGATTTCGATTTGTATGATTTTCTTGCCTTTGGAAAACTCCGCTTTATTGCCGGTGGCGCGGTCGGAGAACCGGGTGCCCACCGCAATAATCAGGTCGCTTTCGTACAGGGCTTTTGTTGCGGCATACAGTCCATGCATGCCCACCATTCCCAGGAAACGGGGGTGCGAATATGGGACTGCGGTGAGCCCCATTATCGAAAGCCCCACCGGCGCGTCGATTCTATCCGCCAGGGCGACCAGCTCGCTTGACGCGTTGGACGAAACTACCCCGCCGCCGCAATAGATGTAGGGTCTTTCTGCCTCGCTGATAAGCCTTACGGCTTCTTCCAGCTTTTCGAGGCTTATGGGCTTTTCGGCATGGTTGGGCTTGAAGTCGGATTCCGGCTCGAACTGTGTCACATCCATTTGCACATCTTTTGTAATATCTATGAGCACCGGCCCCGGGCGTCCAGAGGAGGCCAGGTCAAAAGCCTCCCTGGCCGTTCCGGCCAGTTTCGCAACGTCCTTCACAAGGTAGTTATGTTTTGTGATGGGCATGGTAACGCAGGATATGTCTACTTCCTGAAAGCTGTCTTTGCCCAGGAGGGTGGTGGCAACGTTACCTGTTATGGCAACCAAAGGGGTGCTGTCCAGATAGGCGTTTGCAATGCCCGTAACAAGGTTTGTGGCGCCGGGTCCGCTTGTGGCAATGACAACCCCTGTTTTCCCCGTCACCCTGGCATAACCGTCAGCGGCATGGGCTGCCCCCTGCTCATGGCAGGTGGTATAGTGCCTGATTTTGTCGCTGTTTTTGTAAAGCTCGTCGTAGATATTAAGAACCGTGCCGCCGGGATAGCCAAATACGGTATCCACGCCGCGCTCGATGAGCACTTTGACCAAAATTTCAGCACCTGTTAACATCATATAAACCATCCTCCCTATTTTTTCTGCGATTTTCGGCGCGGTATCAAACAACGCCCTCTTTTCTGAAAACCACGGTCAGAAAAAAACAAAGAGCCCTGCAGCATTTCACTGCAGGGCTCCCATTATCTGGTTATAATTATACTATACTAGTATCCTAACCGCCCGTTTCAGCGAAATCACAATTATTAACATGACAAAGAACCCGGACAATAATAAGCCCGAGTATAAGTATGCTAATAATTATGATTTGGCTCATAAACATAGCGGACATGTTAGCTCCTCACCATTAATAATTTTTGCTAATAGTACCACCCAGATAAGTATATGTCAATACACAATATTCTTTATTCCTGATTTTTGTGCCTGCTCACAATACGCGGATGGTTATACAATATAATATTTCTTATTGGTTATTTTATACATAAACTAAAATAGGAATTGTAAATTGATGCGGTCATCTCTATCAGGATTGTCGCCGCAAGAGAAAAACCTGGGCATAAAAAGGCCCGAGAAACACTAAAGTCTCCCGGGCTCTTTCTTATAACTAATAGATTTATTTCATCATGCTGGCGATCTCAGCAGCGAAGTCATCTTCCTTCTTCTCAATGCCCTCTCCCTTTTCAAAACGGGTAAAAGCCTTGACGGCGATGGTTCCGCCAAGCTGTTTGGCCACGGCCTGGACGTGCTTTTCAACGGTTATTTTGTTTTCCTTGACAAAGGGCTGATTCAGGAGGCAAATCTCCTCAAAAAACTTGTTGAGACGGCCCTTTACCATGTTTTCAGCTATCTTTTTCGCCTTGTCCTCAGGCAGGTTCTTTGCCTTGTTCTCCTCCATGGCCTTGGCCATCTGGATGCTTTTCTCCTTCTCCAGCTCCTCAGCGTCCACCGAAGCTGAGTCCAGATAAATGGGACGCATGGCTGCAATCTGCATTGCAATGTCCTTGCCCAGTTCCTCAACCTCGGGCTTGTCCTTGATGTTGTCGGAGATTTCCATGTTCACCATAACACCTATGCGCCCGCCCATATGGACGTAGGGGACATTATAGCCGGCGGAATAGCGGGCAAAGCGGCGGACGCTTATTTTTTCGCCGATTACAAGAATTTTTTCCTGCTGCGCCTGTTCAATGGTCATATCGCTTCCGGGATATTTGCAGGCCATAAGAGCCGGTACATCTGCAGGGTCGTTATCTGCAACCGCCTGGGCAACTGCGTGAACAAACTCTACAAAGAGTTCGTTCTTGGCAACGAAGTCAGTCTCAGCATTGACTTCAACCACAACGCCAACGCCACTAATCACGTCAGCGTAAGCCATACCTTCAGCGGCGATTCTTCCGGCCTTTTTCTGGGCGGCGGCAAGCCCTTTTTGCCTGAGCCATTCAACGGCCTTGTCCATATCTCCGTCATTAGCGGCGAGGGCCTTTTTACAGTCCATCATACCAACGCCGGTCATTTCACGCAGCTTTTTAACGTCAGTAGCGGTAAATGCCATTTTTTCTTCCTCCTGTATATTAAATATCGTTTTTTATCTTAACCCGTAATGGGCGGACCTGAGTGTCCGCCCATCTTATTATTCCTGTTCGACTTCTTCCTGTTTCTGCTCTTCAGGCTGGGCCTCAACCTGGGTATCTTCACCCTGTCTGCCTTCCTGTACGGCATTGGCTATGGTGGAGGTTATCAGGCGGATAGCGCGGATTGCATCGTCATTCCCCGGGATAACATAGTCAATTTCATCGGGATCGCAGTTGGTGTCTACAACAGCTACAATGGGGATACCCAGCTTGCGAGCCTCAGCAATGGCGTTGTGCTCCTTCCTGGGGTCGATTACAAAAAGAGCCCCGGGGAGCTTCTTCATATCCTTAACGCCGCCAAGATATTTCTCCAGCTTGTTAATCTCACCGGTGAGCTTAATGACTTCCTTCTTGGGAAGCATGTCGAAGGTGCCGTCTTCCTGCATCTGCTTGAGCTGAGCCAGCCGGTCTATACGGGTGCGCATGGTCTTAAAGTTGGTGAGCATGCCGCCCAACCAGCGGGCATTGACATAGAACATGCCGACACGAGTGGCCTCCTCACGGACGGAATCCTGGGCCTGTTTCTTGGTGCCTACAAACAAAACGCTCTCTCCGTTTTCAACAAGAGTGCGGATAAAGTTATAGGCTTCCTCCAGTTTCCTTACGGTTTTCTGCAAGTCAATGATGTAGATGCCGTTACGTTCCATATAAATATATTCGGCCATCTTGGGGTTCCACCTACGGGTCTGGTGGCCGAAATGTACGCCGGCCTCCAAAAGCTGTTTCATTGATACTACTGACATTATGTTTCCTCCTTTATTTTGTTATTACCTCCGGCGGCCTCATCCCTGCCCGACCGGACCGAAGCCACATGGTCGCAGGTCAGCCATCCGTGTGTAATAAATAATGCCATGGCATTATAGCAAAGATTATGGTATATTGCAAGGGTTTCCTTCGGATATTTTGGCGTTTATGGAACTTTTCAATAAAAAGGTTTCTTTTCCCTGCGGCCGCGTTTATATTCACCACCGACTTCTATAAGAATTATATCCTCCCCAATGCGGGTTATGCAGTCCCAGGGTATTATGTAGTCGTCCTCCCTGCCGAACAATCCAAAAAAGCGGCAGGGCCCGGGTATAATTATAGTAACCACCCGTCCTGTAATTATATCGATTTCCACATCAAATACGAATCCCAGCCTGTGGCCGTTGCAGATGTTTATTACTTCTTTACAGCGCAAATCGGCAATACGACAACACATACAAACCCTCCTCCTTTATGCGGAATACCCCCATACATATAATTTATGCAGGGGGTATTCCAAGTCATGATACAAATATGCTTTTTTTAATCTGATTTATGGCGTTTTTCTCCAATCGGGTAATCGCTAATCAAGCGAGTACTAGATTGAGATTTCTGGAACAATTACAGGTTTTGATTGATAATCCTAATACGCTTGAAAAGGATATACATAAAGTACTGGAAAAAAATATGTGGGTCTTTGGCGCAAAATACTCACTGATGTAGCTACTCGCCTTTGTGAAATCCCCCAAGCTCAGCAGCTTCTTTAGCAGATATGTAATTCATGGTACCCTCCCAATTATGCTAACTAGATATATTATATTCTGAATCTCGAATAGTAGCAAGATCCGGATTTGCGTTTTTACATTGCTAGCTAATTTCCTCTTTATGAGCAACATATGTAATGAAGGAGAACCAATATAAGCAAGGATTGGACAAAAGAAAGATTTCGGGTTGCAAGCAAAACTATGATATAGCATAGGGCTTTTATGCATAATAAAGGGGAGGCTACTTCAGCTTCCCCTTTATACTTTTACTTCAACTCTCAGGATGATATGTTTCTTTTAATCTGGTTGATGGCATTTTTCTCAAGGCGGGAGACCTGAGCCTGGCTGATTCCCACCTCTGTAGCCACTTCCATTTGAGTTTTCCCGTCATAGAACCTGAGGGCAAGTATATGCTTTTCCCTTTCGCCCAGACGGCTTATGGCTTCAGCCAGGGCAATCTGTTCCAGCCAGTTGTCGTCAGTGTTCTTGTTATCGCCCACCTGATCCATGACGCAGATGCTTTCTCCTCCGTCAGTGTACACTGGCTCATACAGGGATACTGGGTCGCAAATGGCATCCATGGCGAATACCACTTCTTCCTTTTTTATTCCCAAGTCTTTAGCGATTTCTTCTACGCTGGGCTCTCTCCCTTTTTCCGCCATCAGTTTTTCCTTTGCCTGAAGAACCTTATATGCCGTATCTCTCGTACTTCTGCTGACCCGCACTGGGCTGTTATCTCGTAGGTATCTGCGTATCTCCCCCGAAATCATGGGCACGCCGTAAGTGGAAAATTTTACCATTTGAGAGGTGTCGAAGTGGTCAATGGCTTTTATCAAGCCAATACAACCAACTTGAAAAAGGTCATCAACATTCTCTCCTCTGCCAATAAACTTTTGAATCACTGAAAGAACTAATCTTATATTACCTTCTATTAGTTGTCTTCTTGCTTCTGTATCACCATTTTTCGCTCTCCCAAGCAAAGCTCGTGTTTCTTCATTTTTTAATACTTTCAGCTTTGATGTATTTACGCCACTAATTTCTACCTTTCCCTGCAAAAGTACAACCCCTTTCAAGGAAGTACTCGATAGTATTTCCTCGAAAGGACGGTTTGATACATCGTATAGTTTATAAGCACGGTTTAACTATCAGATTACCGCAACTACAAACATAAAATACAATGGTTATTATACTTTTTCAATTTCGCCGCGGACGATAAAGCAAATAAAGGAACAAGGCATATCCATGGGCATGCCTTGTTAAGTTAAACAGTATGGATTTAATCGTCAATCGTCAAATTTTTGCCCTGATTTTTTACCTATATTAAATTTGGCTTCCTTGCCCTTAAGAAGCCTAATAATATTATCCCTGTGCTTGAATAAGACTATAAGGGCGCAGATAAGCGACAGGGTTGCTTCAAGCCCGGTATAGCCAAATGCCCAAATACAAATCGGGAAAAAGACAGCTCCAATAATTGAGCCTAAAGACACATATTTTGTGAATATCACAACAAGAGCAAAAATCAGCCAGCAAATGATGCCCACACGCCAGTCAACCATCAGGGATATAATTCCAAGGCACAAAACTGCCTTGCCGCCTCTAAACTGGAAGAAAACAGGATATACATGTCCCAGCATCAGGCAAAACCCGGCAAAAAGCTTGCCCACCAGGTTCTCGCCCTGAATACCCATGAGGGCGCTTCCTATAAGTACCGCTATCACGGATTTAAGCACGTCAATTGCTATTACAAGCAGTATGCCGGCAACGCCAAAGATGCGAAAAAAGTTTGTAAGTCCCGCATTTCCGCTGCCGTAATCTCTGATGTCTTTTTTCCAGAAATACTTAGACGAAATTATGGCCCCGTTGACTCCACCCAACAGATAAGAGATTACGGCAATTATAACCAGGAGTACAACTGTCATTCTGTATCTCCCTTCTGTCTTATGACCATTCGAATTGGAGTACCTTCCAGTCCAAATACAGCCCTTATCTGGTTTTCCAAATAGCGCTGATATGAGAAATGGAATAGCTCCCTGCTGTTTACAAACACCACAAAGTTGGGGGGCTTGATTCCCGTTTGGGTCATGTAGTAGATTTTAAGCCTTTTTCCCCTGTCCGTGGGAGGCTGTACCCTTGCCTGGGCATCTGCCAGCACATTGTTGAGCATGCCGGTGGTAATACGCATACAGCTTTGGTCATGCACATAATTAATCAGTTCGAATATACACTCTGCGCGCTGCCCCGTCAAGGCGGAAATAAAAAGTACAGGGGCATATGACATGTATTTCAAATCATTTTGTATCTGCAGGCGCATTTTATCCATGGTTTTGGAGTCTTTCTCCACCAAATCCCATTTGTTTACAACAATTATGCTGGCCTTTCCCGCCTCGTGGGCAAGGCCGGCAATTTTTTTGTCCTGCTCAGTTACCCCCTCCCGGGCGTCAATCATTATAAGGCAGACATCCGAGCGTTCAATGGCCATTTGTGCCCTCATTACGGAGAATTTTTCTATCCTGTCATCCACCCTGGCCTTCCGGCGGATTCCCGCGGTATCAATGAAGGTATATTTGCCGTGCTTATTTTCAAAGGCGCTGTCAACGGCGTCCCGGGTGGTGCCGGCAATATTGCTTACAATGACCCGCTCCTCCCCCAGAATAAGGTTGATCAGGGAGGATTTGCCCACGTTTGGCTTGCCTATAACCGCCACCTTGATGCGGTCGTCATCCTCTTCATACTCAGAGGCAGGAGGAAAATACTCCACGCACCTGTCCAGAAGGTCCCCGGTTCCATGACCGTGAATTGCGGATAGAGCAATGGGTTCGCCCAAACCAAGGCTGTAAAACTCGTATATGCCCGGGTCCACCTCTCCTATGGAGTCCATCTTGTTGACTGCCAGCACAACAGGCTTTTTGGCTTTCAGCAGCATGCCGGCCACTTCATGGTCGGCGGCGGTAACGCCGGTACCTATCTCCGTCACAAAAACGATGACGTCGGCGGAATCAATGGCGATTTGTGCCTGCTCGCGCATAAAGAGCAGTATCTCATCATCCGTGCTGGGCTCGATGCCGCCAGTGTCGACTATATCAAATTTTCTACCGTTCCATTCACATTCCGCATATAATCTATCCCGGGTAACGCCGGGGGTGTCCTCTACTATGGAAAGCCTTTTCCCCGCCAGCCGGTTAAACAGCATGGACTTTCCCACGTTGGGCCGTCCCACTATGGCAACAAGAGGCTTTGACATGGTTTCAGCCCTCCTTTTGTGGTGTTTATGTTTACGCCGGGTCTCCGGCAGTCATCGCAAATATTTGTAAATGTTTTATAATTTCAGTTCAAGCATGGCCCTGAGAAGCTGTGCGCCATCCTGCGCAACGGGGCAAAGGGGAACACCCAGCTCCCTTTCCACGTCCTCCAGGGTGACGTCGTCCAGAAAAACGCCTTCTCCATGGCGCAGCATGTTTTGCGGTATGAGCAGGCGCTGTCCCAGGTCCTTGCCCCGGAGCTGGGCTATAAGGTCGCCGCCTGTGACAAGCCCCGCCACGTCAATACTGTGGCCGAAAAAGTCGTTAACCACAGCATGCACCTTTCCTTGAATTTTATAACATTTTTCCGAGGCTGTCATTAAAAGTTTTTGAATAAACGGGGCTGCAGCAACTCCGGTGGCAATGGAAAACATCCGGCCGGAACCGCTGTGGTCAGTTGACTCCAGTTCTTCCAGAAATTCCGACTCCAACAGCCTGAGCATGCCCACGCCGTTTTCAAGCTGGGGCCAGCCCTCATAATAATCATCATCGGGAATGGGCAGTCCGGCCTTTAAATACACCTCGTCGGCACAGAAGAAAATGCGGCTGCCGTACTTTTCAAGGCACAGGCTACCAAAGCCGTTTACCTGCTTTACAGTCTCCGCCGCAGTCTCCCTGTCGAAGGCTCGAAGACCGGGCAGCCCCTCCCTGTACTTGGTAAGCCCTACCGGAACCACGGAAACGCTGGCCACCTGGGGGTACAGGGCCGCCAGGTCCTCCATGGTAGAGCGCAGGGCCTGGCCGTCATTTATCCCGGGGCAGCACACTATCTGGCAGTTCATGGTGATTTTCCCCTCCGCCAGCCTCTTCATAATCCCGTAGCCCCTGGCGGCTCTGGGATTGCCCAGAAGCCTTACTCTTAGCTCGGGGTCCGTTGCGTGGACTGAGATGTTAATTGGTGATACTCTAAGTGAAATAATCCTGTCCAATTCCCGCTCCGAAAGGTTGGTGAGTGTGATATAATTTCCGGTAAGGAAGCTGAGGCGGGCATCATCGTCCTTGAAATACAGGCTTTCCCGCATCCCCTTTGGCAACTGGTCTATAAAGCAAAACAGGCACTTGTTGGCGCAGGATCGGGCGCTGTCCATGAGATATGTCTCAAATTCCAGGCCCAAATCCCGGCCCTCCTCCTTGCAAACCTTAATGCGGACTGTTTTGCTCCCGCCTTTTTCTATCTCAAGGTTCAGCTCGCTGTCGTAGGAATAATATTTGTAGTCCAAGACATCGGCAATCTTATTGCCGTTGATAGCCAATAGCCTGTCCCCCGGGTGCACTTTATTGTATAACGGGCTGCCGGGTTCAATTAATTTTATAACAGTAGAGGCCATAATACTTCCTCCGCGAAAGGCGAATAATTGATATAAAGGGCGGGGACAGGCCCCGCCCTTTATAATGTTCATTATAGTAGCGTCAGTTTTCCTGGCTTACAGCGAGAACTTCCCGTCCTTTATACTTGCCGCAGGCTTTGCAAACCCGATGGGGCAAGTGGTATGCGCCGCAGCTAGGACACGCAACTATACTGGGAGCGCTGAGCTTCCAGTGGGATGAACGCCGCTTATCTCTTCTTGCTTTTGAGTGTTTTCTCTTTGGTACTGCCATGGTGACACCTCCTAGCCTGCTGATACGAACAGCTTAATTACTATTTATCCAAAAGCTGTTCCAGTACAGCTAATCTTGGATCAATTTCTGCCCTGCACCCACAGGGTCCGTTGTTAAGATCGGCGCCGCACCTCTCACAGAGACCGGCACAATCTACCTTGCACAGGAATTTCATGTCCATGTCCAATATGAAGAAGGTTTCCAATAACTGGCTCAGGTCCAGCCAGTCTCCTTCCAAAGGGAAAGTATCAAGATCCTCTTCATCCTCCGGCGCATCTGCCAGGAGGACTTCCATGTCTATTACTTTTTTGCTTGTAAATTCCGCTCCGCAGCGGTCGCAGACACAGAGCATCTCGGTTTGAAGTTTTCCTGTCAGGTAGAGGACGCCTGCGGAGTTTTTTACTATTCCATGGGCAGCAATAGGCGTTTTGAATTCCTTAATCGAGGGGAATTCAAACTTGTCCTTGTCCAATTCGCACTGGAAAGGGATGCTTGCGCCAGGGACCTCAATTATTTCACTAAGATTCAGTTTCATGGTGCACCTCACACAGCCGCCTAAGCATTATAGATTATATATAAGAAAATGTCAACTGAAAAAATCATTGAAACCCCGGAATACACTACTTTTTCCGCCTGCCGACGGCATAAAATTTTCATCAGTTGCTAGGATAACAATTCATATGAGCGGGGGTTAAAGAGCATGCAGGTTTTCTGTCTTTCAAACGGCGCGGTATTGACATTTTAACCCAAATATCCGATAATCATATTTTAATATAAAAATAAAAAATATGTTTGAAAAGAAACAAGGGATGCAGGCAATGAGGGAATTAACTATAACTAAAAATGATGCCGGACAGCGCCTTGACCGCTTTGTCAGTAAGGCAGTACCTTTATTGCCGGAATCCCTGCTTCAAAAGTATATCCGCCTCAAACGGATTAAGGTCAACGGTAAGGGGGCAAAAGGGGGCCTGCGTCTTGCGATGGGGGATGTCATACAGTTATATATAAATGATGAGTTTTTTGAAAAGCCCTCGGAAAATAACGCTTATTTAAAAATAGTATCCCCCAAATTGTCCATTATCTACGAAGACGAGAATATTTTGCTCGTGGATAAACCCCCGGGTATGCTCTGTCACAGCGATGGGAGATTTAATACCGACAATCTTGTGGCCCATATCCAGGCATACGCCTATCAGAGCGGCCAGTGGAAGCCCCGGGAGGAAAACTCCTTTGCCCCGGCCCTGTGCAACCGCATAGACCGCAACACCGGTGGCATAGTGATTGCCGCAAAAAACGCGGAAGCCTTGCGCATTATGAATCAGAAAATCCGCGACAGGGAAATTGACAAATACTATCTGTGCATTATTCATGGCAGTCCTGTGCCGCCTTCGGGCATACTACACGGATTCATTGTAAAGGACACGGATAAAAATCAGGTCTGCGTAAAAAACCGTTTTGTCCCCGGTTCAAAACCGGCTGAAACGGAATACCGCACCCTGGCCACGAAGCGCGGCCTGTCTCTGTTGGAATGCCGCCTGCTCACCGGGCGCACTCATCAAATCAGGGCGCAGCTGGCCGCTATTGGGCACCCCCTGCTTGGGGACATAAAATATGGCGGGGAAAAGCTGAATAAAGCTTACGGGGAGCGCAGTCAGGCCCTGTACTCCTATAAGCTGGTCTTCTCCTTTAAAACGCACGGAGGCCCCTTGGAATATCTGAAAGATATGAGTTTCACGGCACCCCGAATAAATTTTGTCGAAAAACATTTTAATTTTGATTTTTTACATTGACTATTAAGTGTGCAAACTGTATAGTAAGCATGCTTTATATTAAAAACTGGAATGGGGGAGGATAAATGGCCAAAGAGCTCATACGTCTTGTGGATTGCCTCGTGGCGTTTGACGACGAAATTGTATTGAATTCAATTAACCTTTATATCAATGATAGAGAGTTCCTCACACTATTAGGTCCCTCAGGATGCGGCAAGACTACTACTCTCCGATTAATCGGCGGGTTTTTGAAGCCCACCTCAGGCGATATTTTGTTTGATGGTGTGAGGATTAATGATGTTCCGCCACATAAACGGAAGGTCAACACCGTGTTTCAAAAATACGCCCTGTTCACCCATCTCAATGTGTTTGAGAATGTGGCCTTCGGTTTGCGCATTGCCAAGGTTCCCGAAGCTGAAATTAAGCGCAGGGTAGCAGAGGCTCTGGAACTTGTGGACCTTAAAGGCTACGAGAAGCGTAACACCACCGCCCTTTCGGGCGGACAGCAGCAGCGTGTCGCCATTGCCAGAGCCATAGTCAATCGCCCCCAGGTGCTTCTTCTGGACGAGCCTTTGGGCGCCCTTGACCTTAAGCTGCGCAAGGAGATGCAGCGTGAACTGAAGCAGATACAGCAACAGGTGGGCATCACTTTTGTTTATGTTACCCATGATCAGGAAGAAGCCCTAACCATGAGCGATACCGTTGTCGTCATGAACAAGGGGGAAATCCAGCAAATCGGCACACCCATAGACATTTACAACGAACCGAAAAACAAATTTGTTGCCGATTTCATTGGCGAGAGCAACATTATCGATGGTATTATGCTCCGAGACAGGTTGGTGCGCTTTCTCGATACTGATTTTGAATGCCTTGACACCGGCTTCGCCAAAGACGAACCCGTGGATGTTGTCGTACGTCCCGAGGATATTGAGCTCTTGCCCCCTGAAAAAGGACAAATAGTAGGCACGGTGACAAACATGATGTTTATGGGTGTCCACAATGAGATAACTGTGGAGACTCCCGGCTTTACCTGGACTGTTCATTCAATATACAACGCCTCTGTTGGAGACAATGTGGGCCTTTATCTGACCCCTGACGATATTCATATCATGCACAAGTCATAGGGAGGGTAAAGTCATGAACGGACACAAAACCACCTCTAACGGGAACGGACATTTTTTAAGAGGCATCTACCATCGCATGCCTGCTTATCCCTATGTGATCTGGATGGCGTTGTTTGTTGTTATTCCTATAATTCTTGTTGTGGTTTACGCCTTTACCGCTTCCGACGGAAAATTTACCCTGAATAACTTTGCGCACATAAGCGACTATGCCATCGTCTTTGGGCGAAGTCTCCTGCTGGCTCTTATCGCAACAATAATATGCCTTATCCTGGGCTACCCCGTTGCGTATGTGCTCAGTAAATTCGGCCAGTCCACCCAGAGGATAATTATTATGCTGATAATGCTGCCCATGTGGATAAATTTTCTCCTGCGCACATACTCCTGGATGTCGCTGTTGGAAAACACGGGACTTATCAACAGGTTTTTGGCAGCCATAGGCCTGTTTAATCTCATAAACAACATTTTTGGTACTGACATCCGGCATTTACAAATGATAAATACCCAGGGAGCCGTTATCCTGGGCATGGTATACAACTACCTGCCCTTCATGATTCTTCCCATCTATTCCGTCATTGTAAAGATAGACAAAAGCGTCATTGAAGCCGCCCAGGACTTGGGCGCCAATTCCTCCAAGGTTTTTACAAAAGTCATCTTTCCCCTGAGCCTCTCCGGAGTCATCAGCGGAATAACCATGGTTTTCGTCCCCTCCGTATCCACCTTTATCATCTCAAAACTGCTGGGAGGCGGAACGCAGATACTCCTGGGCGACCTTATAGAAATGCAGTTTTTGGGAAGCGCCTACAATCCCCATCTTGGCGCCGCCATTTCCCTTATCATGATGATTATTGTAGTTATCTGCATGTCCGTCATGAATAAGTTCGGCGAGGGCGAAGAACAGACGGTGATACTATGAAAAAGAGTAACTTTTTCGGCCGCTTCCTTGTGGCGCTGACACTAATATTCCTATACCTGCCCATTATCGTTCTCATCGTTTTTTCTTTTAACGATTCCAAAAGCCGCACCGTCTGGTCGGGCTTCACCTTCGACTGGTATATAAAGCTTTTTTCCGACAGGGCAGTGCTCAATTCCCTGTATGTAACCCTTGCCGTATCCGTTTTGGCGGCCGTTCTGGCCACCATCATCGGCACCTTTGCCGCCATTGGCTTTTTCAATATGCGCCGCAAATGGCGCGCCCCCCTGCTGACCATCAGCAATATTCCCGTAATCAATGCGGACATCATTACGGGCGTCTCTCTAAGCCTGCTCTTTGTCTCGGCGGGAGCCCTGTTTAAATTTGATTTGGGTTTTGGCACCCTGCTTATCGCTCATATCACATTTAACATCCCATATGTGATATTATCGGTTATGCCCAAGCTTTACCAGCTTGATAAAAACCTGTTTGAGGCGGCCCAGGATTTGGGCTGTACATGGATGCAGGCCTTTATAAAGGTTATAATACCTGAGATTCGTCCGGGCATTATTAACGGTCTCATCATAGCCTTTACCATGTCCGTAGACGACTTTGTTATCAGCTATTTCACCGCAGGCAGTAAGGTTCAAACCCTGTCCATGTTTATTTATGCCATGACTCGAAAAAGGATAAGCCCTGAAATTAACGCCATTTCCACCTTGCTCTTCGTTATTGTGCTGGTACTGCTGATTATCAATAATATTCGTGAGGCCAGGCAGGAAAAGGCATTACTAAAGAAATCCGCAGTATTGGAAGGAGATGTATAATTGAAAAGAGTAATTATCGTACTGGCTGTCGTAGCTCTCCTACTCTCTATTCTGCCCGCCTGCGGCGGCGGCCGCGAGGTCGTCAACGTATATAACTGGGGCGAATATATTGATGAAGAAGTCCTCGAACAATTTGAGAAAGATACGGGAATAAAGGTTAATTACAAAACCTTTGAGACCAACGAGCAGCTTTACTCCGTTTTGAAACAGGGCGGCGTAAGCTACGATGTCATAATCCCCTCTGACTATATGGTAAGCCGCCTGATAAATGAGGGCATGCTGGAAAAAATCAATATGGACAATATTCACAATCTTACCTATATTGATGAAAGCCTTATTGGCATGGAGTATGACCCGACGGGAGAATACAGCGTCCCGTACATGACCGGCACCGTGGGCATTATATATAACTCGCGGCTCATCACAGATGAGATAACAAGCTGGGGCGCCCTGTTCGACGAGAAATACGCCGGTCAAATCCTGATGTTTGACAACCCCAGGGACGCCATGGGAATCGCTTTGAAGTACCTGGGCTACTCCCTCAACACCACGGACAAGGACCAGCTCATGGAAGCCTACGACCTGCTTGTAGAGCAGAAAACTTTCCTCCAAGCCTATGTTATGGACCAAATCTTCGACAAGCTGGAAAGCGGTGAGGCCGCCATAGGCCCCTACTATGCCGGAGACTATATCATCATGGTGAAGAATAACCCCGACCTCAAATTAGTCATGCCGGAAGAGGGAACCAACCGCTTTGTTGACGCCATGTGCATCCCAAAAGGTGCAAAAAACAAGGAAAACGCCGAGGCCTTTATCAATTACATGTGCGGTGTGGAGGCCAGCCTTAAAAACGCCATTTTTGTAGGATACACCAGCCCTAATATTGAGGTAGAAAAACTGATAGAGCTGGAAAGCTATGAAAGGGAAGTCGTGTATCCTTCTGATGAAATCCTTGACAACTGCGAATTCTTCGTAAATCTTCCTCAGGACATCCTGGATCTGTACGATGAACTCTGGATAAAGCTGAAAAAATAATTAAATTGACAAAACAGAGATGATATTTGATAATGGGATGGGCATATGCCCATCCCTTATTTTACAGGAGGATGACCTTATGTCATTGCTTCGAAATAATAAGATTTTAACCACCGTCCTCTTATTGGGGCTGGTCTGTGCGCTGCTGCTGTGCGGCATACGTTTCGGGCATGAACTGAAGAATTCAAAAGTGATGCTTTTCATGTCCATTTCCGACCTGGAGCTATTAAGCGCCGACAGCGGCATGGACTTGGAATATTATGTTAACCAATTTGAGGGCGCCGGCATAGTGGTGGCGGATGAAATCCCCCTTCACGGGGCTGTCGGGCTTATTGAAGATGATAAGCAATACAGCCACAATCCCATCGAGGGTTTCAATTCCGCCGCATATGAGGGAAATATGGTCCGGGTTTTTCATCTAATACCCAAATATGCCGCAAGGTATGCGGTGTTAGGCTACGACGGCCCCCAGGAGATTGAAAACATATTTTATCGGGCCGCCACAGACCGGAATATACGGGTACTGTGGATGACCCCTTTCACCCACAGCGAAACCGATGAACTGATAAGCGACCCCCGCCCCTACGTTCAGGTGGCGGAGAATCTGTCCCAGCGCATTGCCCGACACGGCCTGAGTCTAGGCAGCGGCTTTTCGGCATTTGAAAGGTACGTCCCCTCCCCTGTCCTTATCATTGGCGTTTTTTGGGGCACCTGCGCTGCTTGCGCCTTTCTTTGCCTGAGCGTGTTCAGGCGGTTTAATTCCCTTTTCATGGTACCGGCCCTCGCGCTATGCGTTATCGCATTCGCGGCGGCGCCTGAGCTTTCGGTTTCCGGCTTTTCCCTGCTTGCCGCCCTTGCCTTCCCCTGCATTGGGATATGGTATGCCGCGGAGAAACTTGAAATAACCGGTAAGGATATTGGCGCCAAACCAATAAAAAACTATATAACCGCATTTTTCTGCATTTTTGGAGTTTCCATTATGGGAGGGCTGTTTGTGGGCGCTCTTCAGTCCTCCAGCATGTATCTCCTGGCGGTCTATAATTTCCGGGGCGTAAAGTTAAGCCAAATTCTGCCCCTAGTCTTTGCGGTTTACATAATATTCCGCAGGCTGTACGGCGGCAACGGCATCAGGGGCGTGTTTAACGAACTTCTCGGGGGAGGTAAATTTTTAATGGCGCTGTTTGCGTTGGCCCTTCTCGGGGCAAGCGTGCTGTTTATCTTCCGCACCGGGGACGGTATGCTGTCAGTGGGCGTTTTGGAACAGAAGTTCCGCAATTGGCTGGAAAGAGTCCTTATCGTAAGGCCCAGGACGAAGGAATTTCTTGTGGCCTGGCCATGTATGGCCATTGCCTTTGCCCTGGTATCCCTGGGGGGAAAGCGCTACGCATGGCCCTTCGCCATTCTGACGACTGTCGGGCTTTCTTCCATTGTGAACACGTTCTGCCATTCCAGGGCACCTTTGTGGCTTTCCTTCACCCGCTCGGTTCTGGGCGCCCTGATTGGCCTTGCGATTGGGCTTGTAATTCTTATCTTGCTCAGGGGATTTGGGAAAAGACACCCGGATTATGAAAAAAGTGCCGGCTGAGATTGCCGCCTGGTTTTCCAAAATAGGATAAAAATAAAACCTCCGGCAGTCGGAGGTTTATTTTTATCCGGTTTTGTCAAAACAGGCTCATCTGGCTGGTTTCCGGCAGGTCTCCCAAAGCACCCAGGGATTTTAGCTGCTCCAGATGGGTCTGGCTCACCTTGGTGCATACACTCTGCAGTTCCTCAATGGAAACAAACTGCCTGCCCCCTTCCCGGGCGTTGACCAGGTCAGTTGCGGCAGCCTTCCCAAGCCCCGATATGGCGGTAAAGGGTGGGCGCAGCTTATTTTTGCCGGAAATGAGAAAGCGGGTTGCATCGGATTCGTACAGGTCTATTTTCTCAAAATCAAACCCCCGCAAATAAAACTCATATACCGCCTCCAGGGTTGTAAGTGTGTCCTCATCCTTGGCGGTTCTTTCCGGCTTATTCTGGAGCTCCTTAATTTTTGCCCTTACGGTTTCTATGCCCCTTGTCATTAACATGGCGTCAAAGGAATCGCTGCGGCGGTAAAAATATGCGCTGTAATAGGCAAGAGGATGATGCACCTTAAACCAGGCTATGCGGAAGGCCATTATAACATAGGCCACGGCATGGGCCTTTGGGAAAAGGTATTTTATTTTTTTGCATGACTCAATATACCAGCCGGGCACTTCGAGAGCACGCATTTGTTCTTCCTGCTCCGATGTCAGTCCCCTTCCTTTTCTTACGTACTCCATAATCTTAAACGCCAGCTTTTCCTCCATGCCTTTGGATATAAGGTACAGCATAATATCGTCGCGGCAGCCTATTGTCTCCCGTATGGAAGCAGTGCCGGAAAGTATCAAATCCTTGGCGTTTCCAAGCCACACGTCCGTGCCGTGGGAAAAGCCGGACAGGCGGACCAAGGTGTCAAACTCCGTGGGCTGGGTGTCCACAAGCATGCCCCGGGTAAAGGAGGTCCCAAATTCGGGGATGCCAATGGAGCCGGTTTTTCCGATAATCGGGTCGTCCTCCGGCAGACCCAAAGGAGCCGGGGAGCGGAAAATCATCATGGTATCGGGGTCGTCCAGAGGTATGTTCTTTGCGTCTATCCCCGTCATATCCTCCAGCATCTTTATCATGGTGGGGTCGTCGTGGCCCAGCTCGTCCAGCTTAAGGAGGCTGTCCTCCATGCTGTGATATTCAAAATGGGTGGTTATAATGCCGGAATCGGCGGAGTCGGCTGGGTGCTGCACCGGACAGAAATCGGTGACGTCCATGTCCTGAGGTATGATGACAAGTCCGCCGGGGTGCTGCCCAGTGGTGCGTTTCACGCCCACGCAGCCCAGGGCCAGGCGGTTTTCCTCCGCCTTCGTGACTACCAGGTTTCGCTCTTCCAGGTATTTTTTCACAAACCCGTAAGCTGTCTTTTCCGCTAGAGTACCGATGGTACCGGCGCGGAAAATTTGCTCGCGCCCGAAAAGTTCCTCAGTGTATTTATGGGCCCTGGCCTGGTATTCGCCGGAAAAGTTTAAGTCTATATCCGGCACCTTGTCACCGCCGAAGCCCAGGAATGTCTCGAAGGGTATGTCAAAGCCGTCCTTTGCCAGCCTTGTGCCGCACCGGGGGCAATCGGCGTCGGGCATGTCCGCCCCGCAGCCGTAGTTCTTGCCTGTTTCAAAATCCGACAATTTGCATTTGGGGCAGCGATAGTGGGCGGGCAGGGAGTTTACCTCTGTAATGCCGGAGAGGAAGGCCACAATTGAGGAGCCCACGCTGCCCCGGGAGCCCACCAGATAGCCAGCCTCCAGAGATTTTTGCACCAGCTTCTGGGCGCTCATATAGATGACATCGTAATTACAGCTTAATATATCCCGAAGCTCGGTTTCCATCCGGTCGCGCACAATTTCAGGGGGGTTGTCCCCATAAAGTTCCCTCATGCGGTCATAGACCAGCTTTTTTAGGTCCTCCGCAGAGTTTTCTATTTTGGGGGTAAAGAGCTTTTTGGGCAGAAGCTCGATGTCCTCACACATACCGGCGATCATGTTGGGGTTATGCACCACAACCTCCATGGCCTTTTCCTCGCCCAAATAGGAAAACTCCCGCAGCATCTCGTCGGTGGTCTTAAAGTAAAGGGGAAGCTCCCGGTCGGCGTCCGGGAA
>DUOX01000030.1 GCA_012838665.1 Clostridiales bacterium | reverse complement strand
TATCCGCTGGTTTACGGCTCCCTGGCGTCGATTATCATATTGATGTTCTGGCTTTACATCTGTGGTACGGTATTAATAATGGGCAATGTGTTTAATGTGGTTTTGAGAAAACATGGGTTTTAAACGTAAATTTTTGTTGCACGATTTTCCTCCGCATGGTAAAATACGCCAAGCAAAAACTACACGGAGAAATGGTTTTAATGGGAACCGGGCTAATTTTTTCGAGCGAGCGAGGTTATCCATATGAAATTGTGGTCAGGACGATTTGATAAGGACACGGACGCGCTGGTGGACGAGCTTAATGTGTCAATAGGTTTTGATTCCAGAATGCTTCCGGAGGATATACGGGGCAGCATAGCACACGCAGGCATGCTGGGAGCCCAGGGCATAATAGAGCAGACGGAGTCGGAGAAAATAATAGCCTGTCTTAAAGAGATACAGGCGGATATAGAGGCCGGCAGGCTGGAATTTTCCAGGGATGCCGAGGATATACACATGTTTGTGGAGACGGAGCTTACCCGCCGCATTGGAGACACCGGTAAGCGTGTTCACACTGCCCGCAGCAGAAACGACCAGGTGGCTTTGGACATCCGCCTTTATCTGAAAAAGGAAGCTGCGGAAATTAAGGCCCTGATACTGGAGCTTATGAAGGTTATCCTGAAGCTGGCGGAGGGCAGCTTAGATGTCATCATGCCTGCCTATACCCACCTTCAGAGGGCCCAGCCCACCACCTTTGCCCACTACATGATGGCCTATGCCAACATGCTGCTCCGGGACGTGACCAGGCTGGAGGACTGTATGGAGCGCATGGACGAATGCCCCCTGGGCAGCGGGGCCCTCACCTCCACCACCTACCCCATAGACAGGCACCGGGTGGCAAGGGAGCTGGGATTTTCCAGGATTACCCAGAACAGCCTAGACGGGGTGTCGGACAGGGATTTTGTCATCGAGCTCATGGGCTGCCTTTCCATACTCATGATGCACCTGTCCCGCCTTTCGGAGGAGATTATAATGTGGTGCTCCTGGGAATTTAAGTTTATAGAGCTGGACGACGCCTATGCTACGGGCTCATCCATAATGCCCCAAAAGAAAAACCCCGATATTGCCGAGCTTGTTCGGGGGAAAACCGGTCGGGTGTACGGTAATCTGATTGCCATGCTGACGGTGATGAAGGCCCTGCCCCTGGCGTACAACAAGGACATGCAGGAGGATAAGGAGCCGGTTTTCGATACCATAGACACGGTGAAAAAGTGTCTGCCGGTGTTTGCCGCCATGCTGGATACCATGCGGCTGCTGCCGGAAAACATGCGCAGTGCCGCCGGCGCCGGCTTCATAAACGCCACAGACTGTGCCGACTACCTTGTAAAGAAGGGCCTGCCCTTCAGAGACGCCTATACCATCGTGGGCAGGCTGGTAAATTACTGCATAGCAAACAATGAAACCCTGGAGACTTTAAGTCTGGAGAAATACAGGGAAATCTCGCCCCTGTTTGCCGAGGATGTTTATGAGGCCATTTCCCTTGAAACCTGTGTTGCGGCCCGCTATGCCCCCGGCGGCCCGGCCCCTGATTCCGTAAAGGCGCAGATGGAATATATATCCGATTTTATCCGCAGCAGAACATCAAGTTAAGCTTCAAGGTCGTATTATAAGCTTGCATTCTGCGGCGAAACCTATACAATAGAAAAAACGTGTTCAGGCGCTGCCTGGCTTTTATGAAAACTAATACTAGGACGTGGTATGTCAATGCTGGAAATCAAAAATTTTACTAAAGTGTATCCCAACGGCAAGGTGGCGGTCAAGGATTTAAGCCTAACCGTATCCTCAGGGGACATCTTCGGTTTTATCGGACATAACGGAGCAGGGAAGACCACACTTATCCGCTCTGTGGTAGGGGTACTGGATTTTGAGCAGGGCGAGATAACCATAGACGGCCATTCAGTCAAAACAGACCCCATCCGCGCCAAGGAAGTGACGGCATACATACCGGATAACCCGGAGCTGTACGATTATCTCACGGGTGTGCAGTATCTTAATTTCATTGGCGATATGTATCGGGTTCCGGGACCGGTAAGGGTGGAGCTTATCCAAAAATACGCGGGCGCCCTGGAACTTACAGGGGATTTGGGCGGGCTTATTTCCTCTTATTCCCATGGCATGAAGCAAAAACTTGCCCTTATCTCCGCTCTTATACATTCTCCCAGGCTGATGGTTCTGGACGAGCCTTTTGTAGGCCTTGATCCCAAGGCGGTACATACCCTGAAGGAGATTATGAAGGAATTGTGCCGGCAGGGCAGCGCCATATTCTTTTCATCACACGTCCTTGACGTGGTTGAAAAGCTGTGCAACAAGATTGCCATTATTAAAAACGGCGTACTGGTCGCCTGCGGGGAAACAGACCGAGTGCGTGGAGATGTCAGCCTGGAAGACGTATTCTTGGAGTTGATAGACAATGAACAAGTCTAAGTTTCTACTACTTGTCAAGCTGCAGCTTATGTCCTGGCTGGGAATAAACAAGCTTCTCCATTCAAGACCGGCTGCCTATGCCCCAAGTCTGGGACAGGGCAGGTCAGGCCCCGGGATATTAGCCGGCGTCGGCAGGGGGGGCAGGAAGACCATACTACAGTCCCTGCTGGGTGCGATCGGAATTATATACTTTTTTGGTCTCAGCTATATGTATAGCGAGATGATAGCCCAGTGCATGCTGCTTACCGGAGGGCCAATGTCCATAGTTCTCTCCTTAATGATGATGGTGGCCTCTTTGCTGATACTAATTACAGGCATCTATTCCAATGGCAAGATATTGTTTGCCTTCAAGGATTATGACCTTGTTATGTCGTTGCCGGTGGCCCCGGTTACGGTGGCGGCCAGCAGTATAGCCGTAATCTATCTTTACGAGCTGCTGTTTGCCGTAATGTTCATGGTGCCGGCCTATGTGGTCTATGTGCGTTATGTGGAGGTTTCCGTACTGTTCTATCCCGTCGCCCTGATTTGCATGCTGGCAGTTCCTCTTATACCCCTGATTGTCAGCACTGCCGTGGGTACTCTGGTTACAGCCGTCAGTTTCCGGGCAAAACGCTTTGGCACCGCTGTGAATATAATAATCACCATGGCTTTTGTTGCTTTTATTTTAATTGGCTCAATGGGGATGAACGGCGATACGCTGGCAATGGCCACCCGGGTGGACAATATTGGCGGTTTAATAACCGCAAAATATCCTCCTGCGGCAATGTTCATAAAGGCCGTCGCTGACCTTGATGTTCTTAGTATTCTGGCATTTCTGGTAATATCCGTAGGCGTTTTTCTTGCTTTCTGCCTTTTGATTTCCAACAGATACAGGCAGATATGTTCCCGAATATCAGCATCACCAGTCAGGAGCAGGGAATACAGGGCGGAGAATATCAAATCGCAGCCCCTTCTGCTGTCTCTATACAAGCGTGAAATAGGGCGATATTTTTCCTCCACCATTTACGTTACAAACACTGCCGTTGGACTTGTATTAGCCATCGCGTTCTGTGCGCTTCTTCTTTTCCCCAGTGGTGCAATCGAACAGTTAATGGCTTCTTTGCCTGGTGAAGGGTCAATGGGGATGCTGAAAACTCTGGCTCCCCTGATTGTATCAATGCTGGTATCCATGAGCTGCACCACCGGAAGCTCCATCTCACTGGAAGGCCGCCACATCTGGATACTGAAATCCCTGCCCCTGCCGGCAACGTATATATTCCTTGGCAAGCTGCTGGTAAACCTTACCCTCACGGTGCCCGCCAGCATAATATGCGGCGTGCTTCTGTCCATAGGGCTTAAAATACGGGGGTTCCATCTGGTGCTTACCATTGTTGTGCCCCTGATATATGCTCTGTTTTCGGCGGTGTTGGGTCTTTTTGTGAACCTGAAGTTGCCCAAACTCGAGTGGCAGAATGAAGCCCAGGTGGTAAAACAAAGCGCGGCCTCCGGAATTTCCATGTTTGGTTCGGCAACGCTGCCGGTGCTTGTTATAGTTGGAGCGGTGGCTCTAAGCGATTTCGCACTCGTTTTTGTGGCTTGCTCCACTGTAATACCCCTGGCCGCAGTAATTGGCATGGCCATGTATTTAAACAGGAGGGGCGATAGCCTGTTTAAGGCTTTATAATATGAAAGAATGTCCGGTTTAAGGATAGGAAAAACAAAAATCAGGCGGCTGACAGCCGCCTGATTTAATATTTATTCGCCTGTGAGAAAAAATGTCGGAGCAAGAAACCTACTCCGACTTGGTGCGAGAGAGGAGATTTGAACTCCCACGCCATTTGGCACACGCACCTCAAACGTGCCTGTCTACCGATTCCAGCACTCTCGCATGTTGTTCACTACTAAACGGCGCAAGTGTTATTATATCAGAAACGGAAAGAATGTCAATATGAAAATTGCTACCGAGCTTTATATCTTCTGCGGTGGCTCAATGCGGCGAATATATAGAGGAAAACTAGGGAAATTACAAAAATAAGGGCCGTGGCTCCATAGCTCATGGGCAGGAGGTATCTCATTTTTAAATATGCGTGATAGCCCAGAAGGGATGCAAAGCTTGTCAGCAAAGGCAGGGGGAAATATCTGGGGGCTATTACGGCGAAAACCAGGGTCAGTATATCCGCCATGAAGAAGTATCTGTCGTGCATATGGGGCAGCAGGAAGGGAATTCCCACTGATAGCAGCAAGGCCGCGGCAAGAAGGATCATGTCCGTGACGTGCTCCCTGCGGATATACAGCCAATACAGCACAAGGCTCATGAAAGCAAAGGCGGCTCCTATGCCCAGCCTGGAGAAAAGGTCAATATTTGCCGCATCCCGTACATAGGCAAATACCGAGGGGGAATTGTAGTTGAGGGCGCTGCCCACAGAGCCTGCCTGGTGAAAATAAAGGGTAAAGGTCTCCGCCAACGGCCGGCCAAAAGCCACAGCCGGGAGCATGAGGACAATATAAGTAAGGGGGAAGATGAAGAAGTGCCGGAATTTTATTCTGCCGGTGTAGAGGAAGGCCAAAAATATGGGCATGACAAACACGGCCTGAAGCTTAAAGGCAAAGGAGGCGGCTATGGCCGCCATGGAGAGCTTTGGCTTCCCGTCAAGGGCCAGCCAAAGGCTCATGACCGCAAAGGCGGTATAGATGCTGTCGCACTGGCCCCAGAGCGCGCCGTTTAAAACCACCGTGGGCAGAAAAAGCACCACAAGGAATGTGAACAGGCGCTTGTTGGAGCTGCCTGTGAACACCCCGACCAGCTTCATGGATGACCAGGCCAGAATTACATCAAATAATATTGAAAGCAGCTTTATTAGATAGAGGTCCGGAATGTCAATATAGGAAAAAAGGGCGAGGAAGTAGAGGTAGGGGATATTATAATTTCCAATACTGCGGGATAAGGCCCTCCATCCTCCGTTATTTCTGAAATAATCAACCCATTGGGAGAGAAAATTAATGTAGTCAAGGGTTTTGTAGTCCATGCAGAGTACTCTGACAGCCATGGCCAGAGCGATAACGGAGGCGGCGAAAAACAGCATGTGACTATCGTTCAACAGCCTCTCCGCCCTCAGCAGCAGCAGCGCAAATCCGCCGATGGCAAATAAAATGATTACAGTCCAAATGTTCATGGCATTCTCTCCTGAAAGCGGCAAAAAACGCTAAAAAAGCGGCCTAGAGATTTCCTCTCTGCCGCAAAACATAAAAACCAAAAAATCCTTGACAGAATCAAGGCGCAATGATATAATAATATGCTATACTGACTAATAATGGGCACACTTACCCATTATCCAGCTGTAAATATTTTATCAGATACGGGAAAAAAATCAATATCATTTCAACAATTATCACCAACCCATCCGGGTGTGTCAGAATAACTACAGACTAGGAGTGACGGCCATATGACCAATGATGTGTACTACGGCAGAACCTTGCGCAAGAGTTTTGCTCGAAGTAAGGTCATTCAGGACCTGCCAAACCTTCTTGAGGTTCAGAAGAACTCTTACAGGTGGTTTGTTGAGACCGGCCTCAGAGAAGTGTTCCGCGATGTAGATTCGGTTACCGACTATACGGGAAACCTCGAGCTGACATTTGTCGACTATTGTATGGACGACAAGCCCAAATATTCAGAGGAGGAATGCAAGGCCCGCGACGCCACGTATGCGGCCCCGCTGAAAGTCAGCGTCCGTCTTCGCAACAAGGAAACCGAGGAAATCAAGGAGCAGGAAATCTTCATGGGAGATTTCCCGCTGATGACATCGGGAGGTACCTTTATAATTAACGGCGCGGAAAGGGTTATTGTTTCCCAGATTGTGCGCTCGCCCGGAATATATTACGACAGAAAAATTGACAAAACCGCCACTCCTGTGTTCAATGCCACCGTCATACCCTATCACGGTGCCTGGCTGGAATACGAAACTGACCTGAACGATGTTTTTTATGTTCGTATAGACAAAAACCGCAAGATCCCCATAACATGCCTGCTAAAGGCGCTTGGCGCCTACAGGCCCGATGCGCCCCATACCTGGCTGTCGTGCACGGACACCGCTGCCGGAGCTGTCACCAACGCCCAGTTGAGGGAAATTTTCGGTGAAGATGATCGTATACTCGCTACCATGGAAAAGGACAACTGCCCCACCAGGGAGGAGGCCCTTCTGGAGATTTACAGAAAGCTTCGCCCCGGAGACCCCCCGACCATGGACAGCGCCGAAGCTTTGCTGGACAATTTGTTCTTTGACCGCCGCCGCTACGATATCAGCGCCGTTGGTCGCTACAAGTTTAACAAGAAGCTGTCAATTAAGCCGCGCATAAGCGCACAGAGACTAGCAAGACCGGTGGTTGACCCTATGACGGGCGAGATTCTGGCCGATGCCGGTGAACTGGTAACCCGGGAGAAGGCCGAGGAGCTTGAGCGCCGGGGCGTTATATCCGTGATGCTGGATGTTAACGGAAAAGAAGTCCGCGTATTTTCCAACGGCATGGTGGATATGTCGGCATTTGTGGATTTTGACCCTGCCGAGCTGGATATTAATGAGCAAGTGCGTTTTATCATATTGAAGCAGCTCTTGGACAACTATGAGGGCGAGGAGCTTAAAGAGGCAATTCGCGAAAATATCGATAACCTTATTCCCAAACACATAATTGTGGACGACATCTTTGCGTCCGTGAACTACCTTAACGGGCTTGCCTATGGCATCGGGGAGCCTGACGACATTGACCACCTGGGCAACCGCCGTCTGCGCTGCGTGGGCGAGCTGCTGCAGAATCAGTTCCGCATCGGCTTCTCCCGCATGGAGCGGGTTATACGGGAGCGCATGACTCTGCAGGACCTGGATATTGTCACCCCCCAAAGTCTCATAAATATCCGCCCCGTAACGGCGGCTATCAAGGAATTTTTTGGTTCCAGCCCCCTGTCTCAGTTTATGGACCAGACAAACCCCCTGGCGGAGCTGACTCATAAGCGTCGTATGTCCGCCCTTGGCCCCGGCGGCCTTTCAAGGGAACGTGCAAACTTTGATGTCCGTGACGTTCACTACACCCACTACGGCCGCATGTGCCCCATCGAGACCCCTGAAGGTCCCAACATAGGACTTATTTCCTATCTGGCCAGCTATGCCCGCGTCAACGAATACGGATTTCTTGTTGCTCCTTACCGGAAAGTGGAGAAGGGCACCTGCCGGGTAACCGATGAGGTGGTGTATATGACCGCCGATATGGAGGACCAGTTTATCATTGCCCAGGCCACAGAGCCTGTGGACGAAAACGGCGTTCTTATCAATAAACGCATCACCTGCCGCCACAGGGACGAAATCATTGAGGTTGACAGGGACCAGGTTGACTATGTGGACATATCTCCTCAGATGATGGTGTCCGTAGCCACCGCTTTGATTCCTTTCCTTGAAAACGATGACGCAAACCGTGCCCTGATGGGCGCAAACATGCAGCGCCAGGCGGTGCCGCTGCTGGTGACCGAGGCTCCCTTGGTAGCTACCGGCCTTGAGTACAAGTGCGCTATTGATTCCGGCGTTGTCATCACCGCCGAGGGCAACGGTATGGTGACCGGTGTCACTGCCACAAGCATAAGCATTAAATATGACGACGGACAGGTCCGGAATTATAGACTAACCAAATTTGCCCGCTCTAACCAGGGTACCTGCATTAATCAGCGGCCTATCGTAAATATTGGGGATAGGGTAAGTGCAGGAATGGTCATTGCTGACGGCCCTTCCACGTGCGAGGGTGAGATTTCCCTGGGTAAGAATGTTCTTGTGGGCTTCATGACCTGGGAAGGCTACAACTACGAGGACGCCATCCTCATCAGCGAGCGGCTGGTATTGGATGACGTGTTCACATCCATCCACATTGAGGAATACGAGTGTGACGCCAGGGACACAAAGCTTGGTCCTGAGGAGATTACCAGGGATATTCCCGGTGTGGGCGAAGACGCTTTAAAATACCTTGACGAGAACGGCGTCATCATGATTGGCGCTGAAGTCAGAAGCGGCGATATTCTGGTTGGAAAGGTCACTCCCAAGGGAGAAACCGACCTTACCGCGGAGGAGCGCCTCCTCCGGGCAATATTCGGTGAAAAGGCCAGGGAGGTCCGGGACACCTCTCTGAAGGTTCCCCATGGACAAAGCGGCATAGTCGTTGACGTTAAGGTATTCACCAGGGAGAACGGCGACGAGCTCTCACCCGGAGTAAACCAGGTGGTCCGCGTATACGTTGCCCAAAAGCGCAAAATCTCCGTAGGCGACAAGATGGCGGGCCGCCACGGCAACAAGGGCGTCGTGTCCCGTATTCTGCCCCAGGAGGATATGCCCTATATGCCGGACGGCACCCCTCTGGATATTGTCCTTAACCCCCTGGGCGTACCCTCCCGTATGAATATCGGACAGGTACTGGAAGTCCACTTGGGCTATGCCGCCCGCGCTTTGGGATGGAAAGTGGCCACGCCCATATTCAACGGGGCGAACGAGGACGAAATAGGTTGGGCGCTCGATCAGGCCGGACTTAGCCATGACGGCAAGAGCATACTCTATGACGGCCGTACGGGCGAGCCTTTCGACAACCCGGTTACGGTTGGATATATGTACTTCCTGAAGCTCCACCACCTGGTTGACGACAAAATCCATGCCAGAAGCACAGGCCCTTACAGCCTGGTTACCCAGCAGCCGCTGGGCGGCAAGGCCCAGTTTGGCGGCCAGCGTTTCGGTGAAATGGAGGTTTGGGCCCTAGAGGCATACGGCGCCGCTTATACCCTTCAGGAGATATTGACGGTCAAATCCGACGACGTTACAGGCCGGGTGCGCACCTATGAAAGTATTGTCAAGGGCCACAACATTCCCCAGCCTGGAGTGCCGGAATCCTTTAAAGTCCTTGTCAAAGAGCTTCAGTCCCTTTGCCTGGATGTCCGTGTACTGGACAGCAAAGGCGCCGAAATCGAACTAAGGGACGAAGATGACGACGATTTCAGTGCGGGAATTAGAGAGGATATCACCTACCAGTCCGACGAGCAGGAGATTGAAGACAAGGGCTTTACAATAGAACAGGCGGAAAAATATGACCCTGATATCCAGGACGACGATATTTTTACTGACGAAGGTATTACCTTCAAAAACGAAGAGGAGGAATTTTAATGAGCTTCACATCATTTGACGCTATAAAGATAGGAATTGCCTCCCCTGACATGATACGTTCCTGGTCATCCGGAGAAGTAAAAAAGCCTGAGACCATAAACTATCGCACATTGAAACCGGAACGGGACGGACTTTTCTGCGAGCGGATTTTTGGCCCCACCAAGGACTGGGAATGTCACTGCGGAAAATATAAGAAGATTCGCTACAAAGGCAAGATTTGCGACCGCTGCGGGGTCGAGGTAACCAAGTCCAAGGTGCGCCGTGAGCGCATGGGCCACATTGAACTTGCCGCTCCGGTATCCCATATATGGTATTTCAAGGGCATTCCCTCCAGAATGGGGCTGTTTCTTGACCTCACACCCCGGATTCTCGAAAAAGTCCTGTATTTCGGCGCATATATAGTCACGAACCCGGGGCCCACTCCACTCCAAAAAAACCAGATACTCACTGAAAAGGAGTATCGGGAGATGAGGGAGAAATACGAGGACGACTTTGATGCCGGCATGGGCGCCGAAGTAATTAAAAAACTTTTGGCCGGCATTGACTGCGAAGCCCTGTCAAAGCAGCTGAGGAAAGAGCTTCAGGAATCCACAGGCCAGAAAAAGGCGAAAATTGTAAAGCGGCTTGAGGTTGTAGAGGCTTTCCGCACCTCCGGCAATGACCCCACCTGGATGATTATAGAGGTGCTGCCGGTCATTCCCCCGGAACTGAGGCCCATGGTACAGCTTGACGGCGGGCGCTTTGCCACCAGCGATTTGAATGATCTGTACCGGAGAGTGATTAACCGGAATAACCGTCTGAAAAGACTAATGCAGCTAAACGCTCCGGACATCATCGTGCGAAACGAAAAACGCATGCTTCAGGAGGCCGTTGACGCCCTTATAGATAACGGAAGAAGGGGAAGGGCGGTTACGGGAGCTAATTCCCGTGCCTTGAAATCCCTTTCCGACATGCTTAAGGGCAAGCAGGGGCGTTTCCGCCAGAACCTCCTTGGCAAGCGCGTGGACTATTCCGGACGCTCCGTTATTGTCGTGGGCCCCGAGCTGAAGCTCTACCAGTGCGGACTCCCCAAGGAGATGGCCATTGAGCTTTTCCGCCCCTTTGTAATGAAAAAGCTTGTTGAGGACGGCGTGGCAAACAACATTAAATCCGCCAAAAAGATGGTGGATAAAGGCCGCACAGAGGTCTGGGACGCCCTGGACGTAGTCATTAAGGAGCATCCGGTGCTTCTTAACCGCGCACCCACGCTGCACAGGCTTGGAATTCAGGCTTTTGAGCCGGTTCTGGTCGAAGGACGTGCGCTTAAGCTTCACCCCCTGGTCTGTACGGCGTATAACGCCGACTTTGACGGTGACCAGATGGCCGTACACGTTCCCCTTTCCGCCGAGGCTCAGGCAGAGGCCAGAATCCTCATGCTCTCAGCCAATAACCTGCTCCGTCCTCAGGACGGGCAGCCTGTAACCGTGCCCACCCAGGACATGGTTCTGGGCTCCTACTACCTTACCTTTGAAAGGGACGAGGAGGGAACAGGTAAGATATTCTCATCTGACAAAGAGGCTCTGCTGGCATATAACGAGAAAGCCATCGGCATTCATTCCCCCATATGGGTCCGGGTTACAAAAACCATCGATGAAAAGGCCCAAAGCAAGCTGGTAAAAACCACTGTGGGACGTATCATCTTCAACGAGCCCATTCCTCAAGATCTGGGCTTTGTGGACCGCAGCGACCCCGAGAATGCTTTTGACTTTGAGATTAACTTTGTGGTGGATAAAAAGAAGCTGCAGGAGATAATCGAGCGCTGCATTACCAAGTACGGCTTTACAATCTCCGCAGAGGTGCTGGATAATATTAAAGCCCTGGGCTTTAAATATTCCACTCAGGGCGCCATTACCATATCCATCTCGGACATGACGGTTCCCGAGAAAAAGAAGGAGCTTATTGGCCAAACAGAGAAAGCCGTTGTGGACATCGAACGCCAGTATAAACGTGGCCTGATAACAAACGAGGAGCGCTACCGCCTTGTAGTCAGCAACTGGGAACAGACCACGAAAGACGTCACAAGCGCGCTTCAGGACGCTTTGGATGAATACAACCCCATCTACATGATGGCAAACTCCGGCGCCCGCGGCAGCATGAACCAGATACGCCAGCTGGCCGGTATGCGCGGGCTGATGGCCAACACTGCCGGCAGAACAATTGAAATCCCCATCAAGGCCAACTTCCGTGAAGGACTCAGCGTTCTGGAATACTTCATTTCTTCCAGAGGCGCCCGTAAAGGCCTGGCGGATACGGCTCTGCGTACCGCAGACTCCGGTTATCTGACAAGGCGTCTGGTTGATGTTGCGCAGGATGTCATTATCCGCGAAGAGGACTGCGGCACTGAGGAGGGTGTTATAGCCTCCGCTGTCTACGATAAGGGGCTGCTTGTGAAGTCTTTTGGAGAGAGCATACACGGCAGATTTCCTTTGGAGGCCGTTGCGGACCCCAAAACCGGCGAGGTCATTTTCGATACCGATACCATGCTTAGATCCTCGGATGCCGCAAAGCTGGAGGCCCATGGCATAAACGAAGTAAAAGTTCGCAGCGTCCTCACCTGTGAGGCGGCCAGTGGCGTCTGCGCCAAGTGCTATGGAATTAACCTTGCTGCGGGCAGCCCTGTTAACCCCGGCGAGGCCGTGGGCGTTATAGCGGCCCAATCCATTGGAGAGCCCGGCACCCAGCTGACAATGCGCACCTTCCACACCGGCGGTGTCGCAGGCGACGATATAACCCAGGGCCTGCCGCGTGTTGAAGAGCTTTTTGAGGCAAGAAGGCCTAAAAAGATGGCCATCCTTGCCGAGATTAGCGGCACGGTATCCCTTGAGGAAACCAAGAAAAGCGCAATCTGCGCTCTTACGGTCACTAATGAGGAGGCCGGGGAGACAAAGGTATATCAGGTTCCCTATTCTGCCGGCATTCTCGTATCCGATGGCGATACCGTGGAAAAAGGCCAGGAGCTCACCAGCGGCAGCTTAAATCCCCATGATGTGCTGCGTATACGGGGCGTATCCGCCTGTGAGGACTATCTTATTCAGGAAGTCCAAAAGGTATATCGCCAACAGGGCGTGGATATCAACGACAAGCATATAGAAGTCATAGTGCGTCAGATGATGCGCAAAGTAAAAATCGAAGACCCCGGCAGCAGCGACCTGCTTACGGGCTCCACGGTGGATATCAACGAATTAAAGGCTGTCAACAAGAAGATACAGGAGCGCATTGATGCCGGCGAAGAAGATTTGTCCCTGCCCACCTATAGCCGGATTCTCATGGGCATCACCAAGGCCTCGCTGTCTACGGAGAGTTTCCTGTCCGCCGCTTCCTTCCAGGAAACCACAAAGGTGCTGACCGAAGCTGCAATAAAAGGCAAGGTGGACCAACTTGTCGGCCTCAAAGAAAATGTCATCATCGGAAAGCTGATACCCGCCGGCACCGGTCTTGACGTGTACCATGACTTTGATTCGGAAACCGATGAAACGGTTTCCGGCACGGTGGAGGACTATGTGGACCTTTCTGCGCTGGTGGGACGCACCAACGCTCTGTAAACGGCAAAAGCGGCGGGGATATTCCCCCGCCGCATATGAAAAATGGTTGACGAACCATACTAAATGTGCTACAATGTTTCTTTGTGTGAGAATACTCGCTACGGAGGTGTTTCCCGTGCTTTCTCGCTTGAAGACCGGCAACAGAGTTGCAGGAGTAAAGCAATCCAGTAAAGCGATTTGTGAAGGCATGGCAAAATGCGCCTTTATTGCGGAAAATGCGGATTCCGCTCTCACCGGGCCTATTCTGGAACTATGCTCCAAACACGACACAGAGGTAATAATGGTTTCAAGCACCTGGGAGCTTGGGCGTGCCTGCGGCATTGATGTCGGCGCCGCGGTAGCTGTGCTCCTTAGGGATTAATCCGTTCCAGTCAGGCCGGTATAAGCGTGATTTTTGGCGGAAGAATATATTGTTGTTCCGTTAAAAATATACAAATCTGAAAGGAGGGAACTCATGCCAACCTTTAACCAGCTGGTAAGAAAGGGTAGGGAGAAGGTTACCTACAAATCCGCGTCTCCTGCGCTCCATAAGGGTCTTAATACCCTGAAGAACAAGGAGACCGATTACTTCGCCCCTCAGAAGAGAGGTGTGTGTACGGCTGTTCGTACTTCTACTCCCAAGAAACCTAACTCGGCGCTTCGTAAGATTGCCCGTGTGCGTCTGACAAATGGCTATGAAGTCACTGCCTATATCCCGGGCATTGGCCATAATCTGCAGGAGCACTCCGTGGTTATGATTCGCGGCGGCCGTGTTAAGGACCTGCCCGGTGTTCGTTACCACATCATCCGCGGCACTCTTGACACTCAAGGTGTTGCAAACCGCAAGCAAGGCCGCAGTAAGTACGGCGCCAAGCGCGGCAAGAAGTAATTCCCAACAGATGCCCTGTTGTTGATATATACATTATAATTATAGGTTTAGTTATACTGTGTATATTACCTCGGGGCGCAACGGAAACAAAACTGTTTTCGAGTACCTATGAAGTCATTTTATAATGAAGGAGGGAAGTTTAGTGCCCAGAAGAGGTAACGTACCCAAAAGAGAAGTATTACCTGATCCTGTATATAATTCAGTGTTGGTGACCAAACTTATCAACAGTATTATGTTGGACGGTAAGAAGGGTGTTGCTCAGAAGGTGGTCTACGGCGCTTTCGATATCGTCAAGGAAAAGACCGGAAAAGACCCCTTGGAGGCTTTTACCGAAGCCCTGAACAACATCATGCCCACCCTGGAGGTCAAGGCCCGCCGCGTGGGCGGTGCCACCTATCAGGTGCCCATCGAAGTCAGACCCGACAGGCGCCAGACCCTTGGTCTGCGCTGGCTGACAGCTTATGCACGTAAGCGTAACGAAAAAACAATGAGAGAAAGACTCGCAGGCGAAATTATGGACGCCATTAATAATCTTGGCGGAGCGGTCAAGAAACGTGAAGATACACACAAAATGGCAGAGTCCAACAAGGCCTTTGCACACTATCGTTGGTAGGTGTCAACCGCCTAGTCAGTGGTTGATTACTACTAAAGGAGTATTACCATGCCCAGGCAAAACCTATTAGAAAAAATTAGAAATATTGGCATCATGGCCCACATTGACGCCGGCAAAACCACAACTACCGAGCGCATTCTTTTCTATACCGGCGTCAACTACAAGCTGGGGGAAACCCATGAGGGCACAGCTACCATGGACTGGATGGAGCAGGAGCAGGAGCGGGGTATCACGATAACCTCCGCTGCTACAACCTGTTTCTGGAAGGACCATCGCATTAACATTATTGACACACCAGGACACGTTGACTTCACTGTGGAGGTGGAGCGGAGCCTGCGCGTGCTTGACGGCAGTGTTACGGTTTTGTGCGCTAAAGGCGGAGTCGAGCCTCAGTCGGAGACCGTTTGGAGGCAGGCCGACCACTATAATGTGCCCAGAATTATCTATGTCAACAAGATGGATATCATGGGAGCTAACTTTTATAACGTTCTGGACATGGTGCGTGACCGTCTCAAATGCAATGCAGTGCCGATTCAGCTGCCCGTAGGCAGCGAGTCAAACTTTACCGGAATAGTGGACTTGGTGGAAATGAACGCCGACATCTACTATGATGACCTTGGCAAGGACATGCGTATTGAGGAAATCCCGGAAAATATGCGAGAGCTTGCGGAGGAATATCACATTAAACTCCTGGAAGCTATCTCTGACTTTGACGATGAGATAATGGAAATGTACCTTGAAGGCCAGGAAGTACCCGTAGAGATGTTTAGGGCAGCCATACGAAAAGCCACTCTGGCAGGGGAAATGGTTCCCGTGGTCTGCGGCACATCCTACAAGAACAAAGGTATTCAAAAACTGCTGGACGCTATTGTGGATTATCTGCCGTCACCTTCTGATATTCCCGCCATAACGGGAATCAACCCTAAAACAGACGAAGAGGATAGCCGTCCTACAGATGACAACGCGCCTTTCTCCGCCCTTGCATTCAAAATAATGACCGACCCCTATGTCGGACGCCTGTCCTTCTTCCGTGTGTACTCAGGCAGCGCCACTGCCGGTTCTACGGTTCTGAACTCCACCAAGGGCCATCGCGAGCGTCTTGGACGTATTCTCCAGATGCACGCCAACCACCGCGAGGATATAGACGCGGTTTACGCCGGCGACATTGCCGCCGCGGTTGGCCTTAAGAACACTACTACCGGCGACACCCTGTGCGACGAAAAGAACCCCATTATTCTGGAGTCCATGGAGTTCCCGGAGCCTGTTATCAGGGTTGCTATAGAGCCCAAGACAAAGGCCGGACAGGAAAAGATGGGCATAGCTCTAGCAAAACTGGCCGAGGAAGACCCCACATTCCAAACTTATACCGATGAGGAAACGGGTCAGACCATTATTGCCGGTATGGGCGAGCTGCACCTGGAAGTCATAGTGGACAGGCTTCTCCGGGAGTTTAAAGTCGAAGCAAATGTCGGTAAGCCCCAGGTATCCTATAAGGAAACCATCCGGAAGCCGGCCACAGTAGAGACCCGCTATGTCCGTCAAAGCGGCGGTAAAGGCCAGTATGCCCATGTCAAGCTCACTGTTGAGCCTAACGAATCCGGCAAGGGCTACGAGTTCGTCAGCAAGATTACGGGGGGCGCCATACCCAAGGAATTCATACCCGCTATTGATCAGGGTATCCAGGGCGCCATGCAGTCCGGTGTGCTTGCCGGCTATCCGGTTGTTGACGTCAAAATCACTTTGCTGGACGGTTCCTTCCACGAGGTTGACTCCAGTGAAATGGCGTTTAAAATCTGCGGAAGCATGGCCTTTAAGGAAGCCTGCGGCAAGGCTGATCCCGTATTGCTGGAACCCATTATGAAGGTTGTCGTAACAGCGCCTGACGAATACATGGGCGACGTTATGGGAGATTTGAATGCCCGCCGAGGCCACATTCTGGGAACTGACGTTAGAAGCGGCGCTGCCCAGATTGAAGCAGATGTACCCCTTTCCTCCATGTTTGGATATGCAACCGACCTGCGGAGCAAAACCCAGGGAAGAGCTACCTACAGCATGGAGCCCAGCCACTATACGGAATTGCCAAAGTCCCTTAGTGACGAAGTTATTGGCAACCATCACAGGTAGTAAAAAAATATTGCAAATAGCGTGAAAATGCTATAGAATAACGACAACATTATAAAAATTACAAAAACCTAGGATGATTATAAGGAGGAAATCCAATGGCTAAGCAAGTTTTTCAAAGAACAAAGCCCCACGTGAATATCGGCACCATTGGTCATGTTGACCATGGAAAGACCACCCTCACAGCTGCTATTACAAAGTATTTGTCCCTCTTCGGTCAGGCTCAGTTTACCGCATATGATAATATTGACAAGGCTCCTGAAGAGAGAGAAAGAGGAATTACAATCAGCACCTCTCACGTAGAGTATGAGACTGCCAACCGTCACTATGCTCACGTTGACTGCCCGGGCCACGCCGACTATATCAAGAACATGATTACCGGCGCTGCCCAGATGGACGGTGCGATTCTGGTTATCGCCGCCTCCGACGGCCCCATGGCCCAGACCCGTGAGCACATCCTGCTTGCCCGTCAGGTTGGCGTTCCCGCAATCGTTGTTTTCCTGAACAAGGTTGACCAGGTTGACGACGAAGAGCTTCTTGAGCTGGTTGAGATGGAAGTACGTGAGCTTCTGTCCGACTACGAGTTCCCCGGCGATGATATCCCCATCGTTAAGGGTAGCGCTCTCATTGCTCTCGAGTGTGAATCCAAGGATCCCGAAGCTCCTGAGTATGCCTGCATCAAGGAGCTTATGGAGCACGTTGACAGCTACATCTCCACTCCTGACCGTAAGGCTGACCTGCCTTTCCTTATGCCCGTCGAGGACGTCTTCACAATCACCGGACGTGGTACTGTTACCACCGGCCGTGTTGAGCGTGGCCGCGTTAAGGTTGGCGACAAGGTTGAAATCGTCGGCCTTAAGGACGAGACTAAAGAGACCGTCGTCACCGGCACCGAGATGTTCCACAAGACCCTCGAGTATGCTGAGGCCGGCGACAATGTTGGTACCCTCCTGCGTGGTATTTCCAAGACCGATGTCGAGCGCGGACAGGTTCTTGCTGCTCCCAAGAGCATCAAGCCCCACAAGAAGTTTAGGGGCCAGGTTTACGTTCTGACCAAGGAGGAAGGCGGACGCCACACTCCCTTCTTTAACAACTACCGTCCCCAGTTCTACTTCCGTACCACTGACGTTACCGGCGTTATTGCCCTTCCTGAGGGTATTGAAATGTGCATGCCCGGCGACAACGTTGAGATGGATGTTGAGCTCATTACCCCTATCGCTATTGAGGAAGGCCTCCGCTTTGCTATCCGCGAGGGCGGCCGTACCGTGGGAAGCGGCGTAGTTATCGCCATCAACGAATAATACTACCCGATAAAACTTATAACAGGCATCCGACTATCGGATGCCTGTTTGTTTTGCCATGGGTGATAACAAATAACCGGTTACCTGTATCAGGGGCTTTGTCGTTATTTAAGGCCGTGCATGAAGCCGTCAAGAGCGGTTGAGTGAATGTCTCCTCCTATTACCTGATTATTATACACGTACAGACAGGCTAGCACCTCTCCGGTTGCGTTTGGGTAATTGGCCACCCGATATATATACAGCATTACCTCCAGACCGCAATACTGGCTGAGGTCGTAGCCCTGCTGTTTTTGAAGTTCGTTATATTCGGCATAAACGTTTGAAAATTCCTTCGGAATTAGAATGCTTTTTTCTTCTATCGGCTCCTTTTCCACAATCCAGCCCAGTTCTTCCAGAAATCTGACTCTGTCCTCGTGAGTTTTGACGCCGCCTATTAGTTTCAGCCGGTAGGCTTCCGTGCCGTCGGCGCCGTCGCTCCCTGCGATAAGCACTATTGCCATGAGGAGCACGGCAACCGCCAAAATGATAAGTACGGCCTTTTTTCTGCTCAGCCTGACGGTTTTTATGAACATAGACATCCCCCCAGAGGATACATATTCTGAACCCGGGTGGAATATGCTCGTTTGGCAAATATCACCTTCCTGCGCACCCTGTGCAGATTTGCAAACGCTGATTGCTTAGTACCGTTCAAAATGTGTAAAACGCTTACAAAAACATCGCATTTTATAGGAAAAATCCGATAATTTGAGTAAAATGCAATAACATGGCAGATTAAACAAAGCAATTTTTCAAACTTTGTGGATTAAGTTAATATACAAGGCCGGGAAGTTTATGTTATCATCAAGCCAATAATAACTTAACGTAGCGGATGCTGGTTCCAGCGGTTACATCTGGATAAATAAACAGTTGGGGGTTTATAATGTCAAGTGTTACGATGAAAGGCATCACCAAAAAGTATGCCGGCGGAGTTACCGCGGTATCGGACTTCAATCTGGAAATCGAAGATAAAGAGTTTATTATTCTTGTAGGTCCTTCCGGGTGCGGTAAATCCACTACGCTTAGAATGATAGCCGGCCTTGAGGAAATAACCCAGGGCGAGCTTTACATTGACGGAAAACTTGTCAACGACGTCCCGCCCAAGGACAGGGATATTGCCATGGTTTTCCAGAACTATGCTTTGTATCCTCATATGACGGTTTTTGAAAACATGTCTTTCGGTCTTAGAATTAGAAAAATGCCCAAGAATGAGATTAAGAGGAGAGTCGACGAAGCCGCAAGAATCCTTGAAATCGAACATCTCTTGGACCGCAAGCCCGCCGCATTATCCGGAGGTCAGAGGCAGCGGGTTGCCCTCGGCCGCGCTATAGTCCGAAACCCCAAAGTCTTTCTTTTGGACGAGCCGCTTTCCAACCTGGATGCAAAGCTGCGTACCGCAATGCGCTCCGAACTCACCAAGCTTCATAAACGCCTGGAAACCACTTTCATTTATGTCACCCATGACCAAACCGAAGCCATGACCATGGGTACGCGTATTGTTGTACTTAAGGAAGGCGTAATTCAGCAGGTGGCTCCTCCCCAGGTCCTCTTTGAAAATCCCTGCAACCTTTTTGTTGCTACTTTCATAGGCACTCCCCAGATGAACACTGCGGAAGGCACATTAATTGACGAGGGCGGCGTTACCTATATTATCTTCGGCACGGAAGGCGATAGCGGCAAACCTCTGGCAAAGATTGCTCTTCCTGAAAGCAAGGGCCGTAAGCCCGAGGTATTGGCCTACATAGGGAAAAAGGTGATTTTTGGTATACGCCCCAACGATATATACAATGATCCCGATTTTATAGCGAAACATCCCGAGGGTGTGGTTGACTGCGCGCTGGATCTGACGGAGCTGTTGGGAGCCGAATCCAACATATACCTTAAGCTTGGGGATCTCGATTTCACCGCTGTTGTTGACGCCCGCACTACCACGCCCCTCAACGCTGGCGACACCGTCAGAGTCTGTTTTGACACTTCTGCTATTCACCTGTTCGATTATGAGACTGAAAAAACTATCACCAACTGATTTTAACCCTTGTGCTGGGGACCGGCCGACGGTCCCCGGCTTTAATTTCTGGGTGAAAATGTATAATATTTCCTTGTGATGGAATATTTTACTCAAGAAATTACAATTAATTAAGATTATTTGCAAAAAGTCCACGATTATCTATTGAAAATTGAGATCAAAAAGATTATTATGTAAATTAACATTATTATAATTAAAAGTTCAGATTGCTAATTGTAGAAAGTATTTACTGTTGTGGGAGGAGAGCTCTATGTCGAGCAGGATTTTCCAAAGTGTAATAGTACAAATGAAAGATGCTGTCGATAGGCGTATCGGTGTTGTGGATGAAATGGGCTTTGTTGTTGCATGCAATGAGCTGTCTATGATTGGTTCCCATTTGGACGATATCCAGAGTCTGAGCTACAATGTGAATGAGCCGCTCTTTTCAACTTCGCTCCGCACCTATAAGCTCCTGAGCGGGCCAAACTCTCAGGTGGACTATGCCGTTTTTGTTGACGGGAATGACAGCACCGCCAGGAGTATATGCATTCTTGCGGCCGTAGCCTTTAATGAGGCAAAGAATAATTATGAGGAAAAATACAACAAGGCCACTTTTGTAAAGAATATCATTTCCGACAATATCCTCCCCGGTGATGTATATGTGCAGGCCAAGGAGCTGAACTTTGTCACAGACGTTCCCCGCGTTGTTTTCCTTATCCGCCAGATTGACAAAACCGACGTTTCTGCTGTTGAGGTTGTCAGAAACCTGTTCCCCAATCAGCAGAGGGATTTTGTTATTAGCATCAGTGAGACCGATATTGTGCTCATTAAGGAACTTGAGCCCAATTACGACCCCAAGGTGCTCTATGAAATCGCCTCCTCAATTGAAGAAACCATTAATACCGAGCTTCTGATAAAAACCATTATCGGCATCAGCACAACTGCAAAACACCTGAGAGAGCTGGCCGACCGTTACAAGGAAGCTCAGGTGGCTATTGACGTTGGCAGGGTTTTTGAAACTGAAAAGACCGTAATACACTATGATAATCTGGGCATTGCCAGGATTATCTATCAGCTGCCCACAACCCTGTGTGAGATGTTCCTGTCCGAGGTTTTCAAGATTAACCCCATTGAGTCTTTGGATCAGGAGACACTTTACACCATAAACAAATTCTTTGAAAACAATCTCAATGTGTCTGAGACATCCAGGAAGCTATTTGTTCACAGGAACACCCTGGTATATCGTCTTGAAAAGATAAAGAAACTTACCGGGCTTGACCTGCGGGAGTTTGATCACGCAATAGTGTTTAAAGTGGCACTTATGGTCAAAAAATATCTGAATTCTCAGACTAAAAAATACTGAGCAAAAGCTCTCCCATGTATTGGAGGATATCCCATTATGGTTCAGATGAAAGGCGTCACAATGGTCTACGAGAGCAGCGGTACGGAAGCCTTAAAGGATGTAGACCTGTGTATCGACGACGGTGAATTTGTATTCCTTGTGGGTCCTTCCGGCTCCGGAAAGACTACAATAGTGAAACTTATTACAGGCGAAGTATCCGCTGCAGAGGGCGAAGTTATCGTAAATGGCTTTGACTTGCGCCGTATCCGCCGCAGCAAGCTTCCCAAACTCAGACGTACCCTGGGGGTAATTTTTCAGGATTTCAGGCTTATTGACAAGAAAACCGTGTATGAAAACGTAGCCTTTGCAATGCGTGTTGTTGGCGCCTCTAACAGGGAAATACGCGAGCGAGTATCCTATGTTTTGGAGCTTGTGGGTCTGGAAGGCCGTGAAAAACGGCTGCCCCAGGAGTTGTCGGGCGGTGAGCAGCAGCGTGTTGCCGTAGCCCGGGCTTTAGTAAATAACCCCAGGATGATTATCGCCGACGAGCCTACTGGCAACATTGACCCCGTTAAGAGTTTGGAGCTTATGCTGCTTCTTGAGAAAATCAATGAATTGGGAACGACGGTTCTCGTAGTGACGCACGAAAAAGAGCTTGTCAACGCCTTTTCAAAACGGGTCGTTGCCATAGATGATGGCAGAATCATTAGCGACGGAATGGACGGTTACTTTTGCTATGAGATTGAATAAGATAGGATATTTGATAAAAGAAGGCTTTGTCAGCATATTTGCGCACGGCTTCATGTCCTTCGCATCGGTAACCATTATTATTGCATGCCTTATTATTATGGGCAGCTTTTCCCTGTTGGCCGTGAACATAGACAAGCTTATAGTCGATTTGGAACAGGAAAACGAGATAGTCGCTTTTATAGACGAAGCCCTCTCTGATGAAGACGCCATGTCTTTGGAACCACGCATAGTATCCATTAGCAACATCAGCAGCGTTAAATTTGTTGCCAGAGAGCAGGCTATGGACAGCTTTGTGTCCGACTATGAAAATAAAGAACTTTTTGAAGATATTGACCCTACTGTTTTCAGGCACAGATACGTGATATATCTGGAAGACATCACCCTGATGGAACAGACAAAAAAGGAACTTGAAAAAATAACCGGCATCGCAAGGGTCAAAGCCCATTTAGAAATTGCAAAGGGCTTTATCACGGTACGCAATATGGTAAGCGCAATATCCCTCATTCTGGTGGTTATTCTACTTACAATATCCATTTTCATAATGGCAAACACCATTAAGCTTACCACCTTTGGCCGGCGTGAGGAGATTGCCATAATGAAAATGGTTGGAGCAAGCAACAGCTTTATCCGCTGTCCCTTTGTGGTAGAAGGCCTTATTTTGGGCCTGGTTGGCTCTGGCCTTGCCTTCCTGATACAATGGGGAATTTACACCCTTGTAAGCGATAAGGTCATGGCAAGTATCGCGGGAAATATCGTCTCTGTAATACCTTTTACCGTGCTTATGTATCCGGTGCTTATAGTTTTTGCGGGCATTGGTATTTTGGTTGGTGCTTTTGGCGGCATAATCGCCATACGCAACTTCCTGAAAGTCTGATAAGGGGGCTTTTTACGGATGAAGAAGAGGAAAGTACTTGTTTCAGCGCTGTCCTTTTTGCTGGCACTGCTGATGATCGGCTCGGTTCTGGTTTCGGTTATAGGCTCTGCCCATGCCGTAACCCGGGCGGAAATAAACTCCCTTGAGGAGAAGAAGAAGGCCATAGCCGAGCAGAAATCCCAGCTTCAGTCACAAATCGATTCGAAGAAAGAGGAGCAGGCCACCATTCTGGAGAAAAAAAGTGCCCTGGATGCTCAAAACGAGCTAACGCGCCAGGAGATTGAGCTTATCAACAAGCAAATCGAGCTCTACGACAAGCTGATTGAGCAGAAAGCCGCCGAGCTTGATGAGGCTATAGCCGAAGAAAAGGCCCAAATGGAGCGGTTCAGGACCAGAATGAGGGCCATGGAAGAAAACGGCTCCTTGACGTACATAGCCATACTTTTTGAAGCAAAGAGTTTCAGTGACTTATTGGCCAGGATAGATTTTATTTCCGAGATTATGGAATACGATAAGAAGCTGGAAGAAGCTCTTATAAACGCCAGAAAGCACGTTCAAAAAGTGAAGGCAGAATATGAGGAAACCCAAAGGGAGCAGGAGCAGGTCCGGGCTGAACTTCTTGAAAAGAAAGCCCAGCTTGAAGCGGAAATTGAGGCCGCCAGCCAAATGATTGAAGAACTTGAAAAGGATATTGAGGCCTTTACCATCGCCTTTGAAGAGAATGAGGCTGAAGAGGCCAAGATTCAGGCAGAGATAGACAGGCTCATGGAAGAGCTGAGGAAACAGGAGGAGGCCGCGAAACTGGAGCCAAACCCGGGAGGCGGTCCTATATATGGTTCAGGTTCTTACATATGGCCGGTCGACAGCACCACAATAAGCTCTGACTACGGATATAGAATACACCCTATTTTTAATACGGAGCGCTTCCATGCCGGTGTTGATATTAACGCAAATTCCGGTGATCCTATATATGCCGCTGACTCGGGTACCGTTGCCATCGCCACTTATAGTTCCTCCTACGGATATTATGTGGTCATCAACCACGGCGGGGGCAACTCCACCCTATATGCTCATATGAGCTCTATGGCCGTATCCGCCGGCGACACGGTTACCCAGGGGCAAGTTATCGGCTACGTTGGTTCTACCGGATGGTCCACGGGGCCCCACCTCCATTTTGAAACCAGGTCCGGCGGTTCAACTGTGGATCCCATGACATACTTTTCCAGATAGACTCTGAATATTCAAAGAATAATACTGGCCGGGCAGTCAAGGGGCTGCCCGGTCAGTTTGCACTGTTTTTTTGGCCTGAAAATGCGTACCACACTTTTAATCATAAAGGGGTAAGCCATTTGAAAAGACGGTTTAGTTTTCTTACAGTACTAATCTCCTGTTTGCTTTGTATTCTTGCCACAGCCGCCCTGTTCATTTCCATATTTGCCATTAAGACCGGCGGCGTTAACAGGGTGTGGGATGTTCTAAAATATGCTCAGGTAATCGGCATTATTGAGAAAAACTACATTGGCAAAACTGATTTGGGCATAGCGGAGGAAGCGGGGTATCGGGCACTGATCAGCGCCCTGGATGACCGCTGGAGCTACTACATGAGCCCGGAGGAATATAAGGCTTATAAGCAGTATTCCAAAAACACCTATACAGGCATAGGAATAACCCTCCAAAAGGTTGAAGAAACCGGAGAGCTGAAGATAATTTCCGTAGTTGCCGATTCTCCCGCCGATAAAGCCGGTATAAAGGCGGATGATGTACTTTTGGCCATTGATGGGATTTCCGTTACCGGCATGACTGTTGCAGAGGTCAGGGGGATTGTACAGGAACAGCATGGACGCGAACTTGTGCTGACCATCCGAACGGCAGAAGGGGCGCTTCAAGACGTCAGCCTGTACAGCGAGACTATATTCACCGACCCCGTGAGCTATGAGATGCTGGAATCCGGCCTTGGATATATTTCAATTAAGAATTTTGAAGCCGGCTGCGCCGATGGGGTTAAGTCAGCGGTCAGAAAGCTTATGAATGACGGGGCCACGGGGCTTATATTCGATGTGCGCAATAACCCGGGCGGCAAAGTTTCGCAGCTTTTGAACATTCTTGACTTTTTGCTGCCGGAGGGAGATATTTTTATCAGCATTGATAAAAATGGCAGGGAAAAGGTGCATACTTCGAAGGCCGACTGCATAGAACTGCCTATGGCAATATTGGTAAACGCAAACAGCTATAGTGCGGCGGAATTTTTCGCGGCTGTCCTGCAGGAATATGACTGGGCCCTTGTGGTGGGGGAACAGACCACAGGTAAGGGCAGAAGTCAGATTACCATTGCTCTTCCCGACGGAAGCGCCGTTCATATATCCAATAATATTTACCTGACGCCTAATCGAATCGACCTGTCACAGACGGGAGGTATAACCCCGGACCTTGTGGTGGAAAACGAGGGAGAAGGGGACAGGCAACTTTCTACGGCTGTTTCAGCCCTGTCTTGACATGCACCAATTTAATATCTATAATACCCATATTGGCTGAAGGCCATATTTTTAATATTTTTTTTAATATTTTTTAATGTGCTTTTATGTGAATTCATGATATATGTAATATGAAAATGAGAGGATGATTGTTATGGCTAATGAAGTCAAATTTAAAATGAGCCAGGCAAAGCTTGATGAGATAAAGGCCGAATTGGAATATCTCCAGACCGTCAGGGAAAAGGAGGTCTCCGAGTTAATTAAAGAGGCCAGATCTTTCGGCGACCTCTCAGAAAACAGCGAATACGATGAGGCTAAAACCGAACAGGGCAAGCTATATTCCAAAATAGCGGAGCTAAAAAACCTGTTGGAGAATGCCGAGGTTATTGAAAAAATACCGGTTACCGACGCGGTTGTGCTGGGAAGCCGGGTGACAGTCAAGTCCCTTGACGATGACAGTATTGAAACATACCAGATTGTTGGCTCACACGAGGCCAACCCCATCCAGGGGCGAATATCCGACGATTCCCCCTTTGGGCGGGGGTTAATAGGACATAAAGTTGGCGAGACTATAACTGTCGATGCTCCCGCTGGAAAACTAAAGTATGAAATACTGAAGATAGAAAACTGAATATGGAGATGTAATAATGACAGAAGATGTACTTAACCAGGTCCAGGAAATAGAAGATCTTTCCGAAATTATACAAATCCGCAGAAACAAGCTTTTTAAGCTTCAAAGCGAGGGCCGAGATCCTTTCAAGACGACAAAATATGCCAGAACGGCATACAGCGCCGAAATAAAAGAAAACTTTGAGACTATGGAAAACACCGATGTCTCTGTGGCCGGACGCATAATGTCCAAAAGAGATATGGGCAAAGCTTTCTTTGCCGATATTCAGGACGACAAGGGCCGCATTCAGCTCTACGTTCGGGTAAATGAGCTGGGCGAGGAAGCCTTTGCCGAGTTTAAAAAATGGGACATCGGCGATATTGTCGGCGCGGAGGGTTTTGTGTTCCGCACCCGCCGGGGCGAAATCAGCGTCCACTGCCGGAGTATTGCACTGTTGGCTAAATCCCTTTTGCCGCTGCCTGAGAAGTTCCATGGCTTAACGGACCTTGAAACCCGATATCGCCAGCGGTATGTGGACCTTATAGTAAATCCCGAAGTTCGCCGCACTTTTGAAATACGCAGCCGTTTTATTAGCCACGTCCGCAACTTTTTGGACAACAGAGGTTTTATGGAAGTGGAAACTCCCGTGCTCAATACCATATCCGGAGGCGCTACCGCGCGTCCTTTTATAACCCATCACAACAGCCTGGGGCTGGACATGTATTTGAGGATAGCCACGGAGCTGCACCTTAAGCGGCTTATTGTGGGCGGCATTGAGCGGGTATATGAAATCGGCCGTATTTTCCGCAACGAAGGTATGGATACCAAGCACAACCCGGAGTTTACCACGGTGGAGCTATATCAAGCCTATGCCGATTTTAATGACATGATGGATCTATTTGAGGACCTGTTGTCCTCCGCCGCAATTGAGATTCTTGGGACCTACCAGATTCAGTGGCAGGGCGAAAACATTGATTTGACCCCGGGCTGGCCCCGCCTCACCATGGCGGAAGTGGTAAAACAGCATCTGGGCATTGATTTTATTGCCATTGACAGTGACGAGGAGGCCGTGGCGGCGGCCAAGGCAAAGGGCGTGGATATGGATGGCGTCGAGCCCACTTGGGGACATGCCCTGCATGAGTGCTTTGACCAGAAGGTGGAGGACAAGCTTATCCAGCCCACCTTTATAACAATGCATCCTGTGGATGTATCCCCCCTTGCCAAACGCAGCCCTGATGACCCGCGGCTTACCGAGCGTTTTGAACTGTTTATATGCAGAAGCGAGATGGGCAATGCCTTCTCCGAGCTTAACGACCCCATTGACCAGAAACAGCGATTCCTGAAGCAGGTGGAGCTACGGGAAAAGGGAGATGAGGAAGCCGGTATGATGGACGAGGACTTCATAAAGGCCCTGGAATACGGCATGCCCCCCACCGGCGGCCTTGGAATCGGCATAGACCGGGCTGTTATGCTTCTCACCAATAATTCCTCTATTCGGGACGTAATACTTTTCCCAACGATGAAACCGGAAAACTAGATTGGTACTGCTCTCGTTTAGGAAAGGAATTTTTTGGCCATGCCTGAAAAAAGAGTTTCAGCTACTGGTTTACCAATATATTTTGGTATCATTATAAATGGTGGTTTCTGCTGGGCGTGTTTGTCGCGGCCCTGACACTGTTTATTTTTATTGAGTCTTCAGGCACGGTTGAACATGACTTTACGGTAGTTTTTGCCCAAGACGGCAGCGTTACGGCCCGGGCCAGGGAAATCCTGGAACTTGTGGGCGTCAGCGCCGGAGATATAAACGGGGATGGGAAAGTAAATATAAGACATGTTTCCGTGGATTTAAGCAGCAACACCGAGGAAATGCTCTTATATCTTACCGACCCTGAAATTTCCCTTTTCATTTTAGAAGAACACTATTCCAGCCTTAATTGCAGCATTGGCTATATTGATGATAAGCTTTCTGATTATGGCATTGATACCGAGGAAGACAACCCGTACCGCGTATTTCTGGGGGACACGGGGGTTTTCCTGAAGTCAGGGCTGACAAGCAGCAACTACTACGGTCACATTATTGACTGGACATCCGTCGGAAAAGGCAGCCAGGAACTTACAGACGGCGCTGTAACCTCTTTAAAGGCGATTCTGGCATCATAGTGCCTTAAGCTGTGGCCGGGTGGTCCTTAACCCTGACCGCAGCTTTACTTTTCTGCGGCAAAAAATTAAATTTCTGAGGTGCTCAATGGATAAAATCACCTCCCGCAAGAACAAAATAATAGCACACATGCGCGCCCTTGGCAGCTCCCGGCCATACCGCCGGGAGACAGGGGAATACCTATGTGACGGGGAAAAGCTTCTAAGGGAGGCGCTTGATTGGAATGCTCAAATTACGGCGGTACTGTGGGGTAGTCTGACCTCTGTTGAAGTTCCTTCCGCCATTCCCCAATACCTGGTACCGCCGGACCTTATAAACTATGTTTCTCCCCTGAAAAATACCCCGGGTCCCGTGTTTTCCGTGAAAATCCTGGACAACAACTATCCAGTCCATTGTTGCCAGGCTCTGGTGCTGGAAGGAGTGCAGGACCCGGGCAATGTGGGCACCGTAATCCGCACCGCCAATGCCCTGGAAACCAAAGTTGTGATACTGGTGGGTGACTGCGCCGACCCGTATAACCCAAAGGCGGTCCGTGCCGCAATGGGCGCCCTGTTCCGCCAGCCGGTGCTGGAGATGGACAGAGAAGAATTGAAGGACTTTCTGCAGTACAATAAGCTGACACTCTGGGGGGCTGCCCTGGGGCCCGGCTCCGAGGACATACGGAACATTGACCTTGAAAAAACAGCCGTTGCCATAGGCAGCGAAGGCAGGGGACTTAGCTCTGAGCTGCTGGCTATCTGTTCCGGCCGGCTGATTATCCCCATGTCACCCTCCAGCGAATCCCTGAATGCCGCAGTGGCAGCCTCGATAGTCATGTGGGAGATGAAAAGGGGGCGCTAAGATGGCTCCGCTCAAATACTGGATTTGGCTCTCGTCCCTCCACGGGCTTCGCCCAAAGGCAAGAGAGCTGCTCCTTGAGCATTTTGGCTCGCCCAAAGAGATATATTTTGCCGCAGACACCGATTACCGAGATGTTGGAGGCATAATGCCCAAGGAGCTGGAAACCCTGAAAAACAAGGACATGGAACCTGCCCTGGATATTCTTGATAAATGCAGGGAGGGAAAAATTCGCATTCTCACTATGCAGGATGCGGAATACCCCCGGCGGCTGCTAAATATTTTCGACCCGCCCGCAGTTCTTTATGTTAAGGGTAATTTGCCGGTCATTGACGAGGAGGCCGCTATCGGCATAGCGGGCACCCGAAAGGCAAGTCCCTACGGCATAAAAATGGCCAGGCGCATGGGCTACGAAATAACCAAGGGCGGCGGGCTTGTGGTGTCGGGTCTGGCGGAGGGCATCGATTCCGCCGGTGCCCATGGGGCCCTGAGAGCCGGAGGGAGCTGTGTGGGCGTGCTTGGAACAGCCATTGACCAGGTTTATCCCCGCTTCAACTGGCGCCTTTTTGAGGATGTTATGACCGTGGGGGCTCTGGTCAGCGAATACCCTCCCGGCGCGCCAAATATGCCCGGGAATTTTCCGCAACGAAATAGGATAATAAGCGGGCTGTGCGTTGGTGTCGTAATAATAGAGGCTCCGGCAAAGAGCGGCGCACTTATAACGGCGTCCCGGGCCCTGGACTACGGTCGGGATGTCTTTGCCGTACCTGGCAACGCCGACTCGTTCAACTGTGTGGGCTCTAACGAGCTAATCAAGGATTGCGCAAAGGCGGTTACTTCCGGTTGGGATGTCCTTTGCGAATACGAGGGAATTTTTGCAGGAAAAATACATAAGATTGGCCGAGGGGATGCGGCGATTCCCCAAGAGGAGGAGCCCGAAAAACCCTCCGATGCCGAAGAATCCGCACAGGAAGTGGGGGTCGGTTTTGCTAAATTAAGGGTTCCCACAGCAAAAAAAGAGATTGACAAGCAAAACGACATGTCATATATTGACTTGGAAGCACAGCTGAAAGAGTTGTCCGAAAACCAGCTTAAGATCGTATCGGTAATGACCGCTGCCTCAATGCATGTGGATGACATTATAGACCTGTCCGGGCTGCCCGCCTCCGTCGTGCTCTCGGAGCTGACTCTCCTGCAAATCAAGGGCTATGTCATACAGGAAAGAGGCAAGAGATTTTCACTTAATATCAAGAAGAATTAATGAAATGAGGAAAACACATGGTAAAATCAAAGGCAAACCTTGTCATAGTTGAATCTCCGGCTAAGGCTCGTACTATCGAAAAGTACCTGGGTAATGATTACAAGGTAGTTGCCTCCATGGGGCATTTGAGGGACCTCCCCAAAAGCACCATGGGTATAGATATAGAAGGCGGGTTTATTCCAAACTATCAGCCGGTTAAGGGCCGGGAGGATATTATTGCCCAATTAAAAGGCTATTCCGAGAAGGCTTCTTCAGTCTATCTGGCCACGGACCCGGACCGGGAGGGAGAGGCTATTTCCTGGCATTTGAGGGAACTGCTTGAGCTGCCCAACGAAAAGGCCCGGAGGGTGACATTCAACGAAATCACAAAAAAGGTTGTGCTGGACAGTATCCGGAATCCAAGAGATATTGACCAGGACCTGGTGGATGCCCAGCAGGCCAGACGACTTCTGGACCGTATCGTGGGCTACAAGCTCAGCCCCCTGCTCTGGCGGAAAGTGCGCAGAGGCCTTTCCGCCGGACGCGTCCAGTCCGTTGCCACACGCATGGTGGTGGACAGGGAAGAGGAAATTAAAGCCTTCGTGCCCGAGGAATACTGGCTTCTGGACGTCACTTTGGCCAGGATTGAGAACGAGGGCAGCTTTGTTGCCCGGTTCTACGGCATTGGCGATAAAAAACAGGAGCTAAAAAGCGAACAGGAAGTGGAGGCGGTAATATCCGCTATCCACAAAGAGCGGTTTGCAATAAAATCCGTTAACAAGAGTGAAAAGCAGCGCTCGCCCTCTCCGCCCTTTATCACTTCCACGTTGCAGCAGGAGGCCTCGCGTTGTCTGGGGATGACTCCCCGGCGCACCATGTCCATTGCACAGCAGCTATATGAGGGCGTAGACATCTCCGGAGAAGGCACTGTGGGACTTATTACGTATATGCGTACCGACTCTCTGAGACTGTCCGAGGAAGCCCTAAGCGCCGCCAAGAGCTTTATTGAAAGTCACTATGGCAAGGAATACCACCCCGGCGCCTACCGGAGGTACAAATCCAAGCGCGGCTCTCAGGATTCCCATGAAGCCATCAGGCCGAGCAATATTGCCCTTACCCCCGAAAAGGTTAAGAAAGACCTTACCCCTGACCAGTACAGGCTTTACAGGCTTATCTGGGGACGTTTTACGGCCAGCCAGATGTCCAACGCCATTTACGACAATGTGGTGATTGAAGCCGCCTCGGGAGATTACGTATTCAGGGCAAACCACTCCTCCATAAAGTTTCCCGGATACACCGCCGTGTACGAGGAAAGCCGTGATGAGGATGAGGAGGAAAAGCAAAAACCCCTGCCGGACCTGAGGGAAGGCGAAATAGTGCGCCTTAATAAAGTACAGCGGGAGCAAAAATTCACACAACCGCCCTCCAGATATACCGAAGCCACTCTTATCCGTGCCATGGAGGAGAAAGGAATTGGGCGGCCCAGCACATATGCCCCCATCTTGAGTACTATTATCAGCCGGGAATATGTGGTTAAGGAAGGGAAATTCCTGCGGCCAACTCCGCTGGGCCAGGTTGTAACCGACCTAATGAAGGAGCGTTTCCCCGATATAGTGGACCTTAAATTTACCGCCCGGATGGAAGACGGTTTGGACAGCATCGAGGCCGGGGAGAGGGAATGGAAAAGCATACTTGAGGAGTTTTATGAGAAATTCGACCAGGAGCTTACCCAGGCGGAAAAGGCCCTGGAAGGCATATATATTAAGGTTCCCGACGAAGTAACGGATGAAATATGCGAAAAATGCGGCCGAAATATGGTTGTCAAAACCGGGCGTTTCGGACGGTTTTTGGCATGCCCCAATTACCCCGAATGCAACTTTACGAAGCCTCTTGTCATTGAAAAGCCCGGGAAGTGCCCCAAATGCGGTTCCAGGATATTGAAACGCACCTCCAAGAAAGGCTATGTTTATTACGCCTGTGAGAAATTGGCCGACTGCGGCTTCATGACCTGGGACGTGCCTACCAAGGACAACTGCCCCGAATGCGGTAAAACCATGTTTAAGATTTCCGGCAGGGGACAGAGGAAACCTTTCTGCGTCAATGAGGACTGTCCTGCCTTCCTCCCGGAGGACAAGCGCGGTTATAAGAAGAAAAAAGCGGCTTCTTCGAATACGGGCGGCACCGGTAAAGACGAGGGCAATTCTGATGAAAAAAAGCCTGCCAAGACTTCCAAAAAGTCCGGCAAGAAAGAAAAGTAAGGAACAGTTGAAATGAAACAGGTTACCGTCGTCGGTGCGGGGTTGGCGGGCTGTGAATGCGCCTGGCAATTGTCCGGACGCGGCGTCAGAGTCAGGCTTGTTGAAATGAAGCCCCATAAAATGACCTCCGCTCATGTTTCCCCCGATTTTGCGGAGCTTGTCTGCTCTAATTCGCTGCGCAGCAACGAGCTGACAACTGCCGTAGGGCTTCTTAAAGAGGAACTTAGAAGGCTGGGTTCCCTTATAATGTCCTGCGCCGACGCGACACGCGTCGCCGCGGGCGGAGCGCTGGCCGTGGACAGGGAAGCCTTTTCCAATATGGTAACCCGGCGCATACGCTCTCAGCCTCTTATTGAAATCGTCCATGAAGAAGCGAAAGAGATACCTCCGGGGGAGGTGGTTATTGCCACCGGCCCTCTTACCAGCGACGCTCTGGCGGACAGGATAGTGGAGCTCACCGGCGACAGCGAATATCTCCACTTTTTTGATGCCGCGGCTCCCATAGTTTCATTCCAGAGCATAGACATGGAGGAAGCCTTTTTTGCTTCGCGTTACGATAAGGGAACTCCCGACTATATAAACTGCCCCATGACCCGGGAGGAATATCTGGCATTTTGGCGGGAGCTGTGCTCCGCAAGGACGGCTGAAGTTCACGGCTTTGAGGATTCCAGCGTATTCGAGGGGTGCATGCCCGTTGAGGTTATGGCCCGGCGGGGGGAGGACACCCTCAGATTTGGCCCTCTCAAGCCTGTAGGACTGCGTGACCCCAGAACAGGGAAGGAGAGTTATGCCGTGGTGCAGCTGCGCCGGGATAACTCTGAAGGCACCATGTATAACATGGTAGGTTTTCAGACCCATTTGGCTTTTCCGGAACAGAAGCGGGTTTTCTCCATGATACCCGCGTTAAAAAATGCGGAGTTTCTGCGTTACGGCGTAATGCACAGGAACACATATCTGGATTCGCCCCGGCTTTTGGACAGGTATTATCGCCTTAAAAGGGAGCCCAGAATTAGTTTCGCGGGTCAGATAACCGGAGTTGAGGGCTATGTAGAATCCTGCGCGTCAGGAATGCTGGTGGGCATTGAAACGGCCAATCGGCTTTTAGGGTTGCCCCGGATAAATTTCCCGGCTGAAACGGCCATAGGTGCTCTGGCCTTGTATATCTCCAACGAGACGGTTGCGGAATTTCAGCCAATGAACATAAATTTCGGCATCATTTCTCCTCTGGACTTCAAGGTAAAGGGCAAGCGAAATAAAAACGCCGAAATTTCAAAGCGTGCATTGGAGATAATAAACGGGCTGAATGTAACATAGGATAGTTTTAATAAGACTATGAACTTGTACAAATATATAATAACCTTGCTTTAATCAAACGCTAAGGGGTCGGATAAATGAAGATTATCGTAGACGCAATGGGCGGGGACAAAGCCCCGGAGGAAGTTGTAAAAGGAGCTGTTAGCGCCGCCAACGAGTTTGGCATTGAAATATGCCTTGTAGGACGGCAGGAGGATGTCATCCGCTGTCTGGAAAATGAAGGTATAAGTCTTCCATATGACAGAATAGAAATTATAAACGCCGATGAAGTCGTCACCATGGAGGACGACCCGAGTACGGCTACGCGGATAAAAAAGGATTCCTCCATGGCTGTGGCCCTGAAACTGCTCAGCCAGGGGGCGGGAGATGCGGTTATCTCCGCCGGGAGCACGGGGGCGCTCCTTACCGGCGCCACCCTGACGGTGAAGAGAATCCGGGGAATCCGCCGGGCCGCGCTGGCCCCGGTACTGCCCAATGGCGGCAAGGGAGTTATGCTCATCGACTGCGGCGCCAATGTGGAGTGTACTCCCGAGTATTTGCTGCAGTTTGCCTATATGGGCTCATTTTACGCCAAAAAAATAATGGGCTGCAAAAATCCCAGGGTCACGCTGCTCAATGTGGGCACCGAGGATACCAAAGGAGCCGATCTACAAAAGCAAACATATGATTTGCTTAGAAAGGCCGGTGAGGCCGGGCGCATTAATTTTGTCGGCAACGCCGAAGCCAGCGACCTCTTGTCGGGCAATATCGACGTCATGGTAACCGACGGTTTTTCCGGGAATATTCTGTTAAAGGGCATAGAGGGATCCGTAAAGTTCTTTCTCGGTAAGATTGCGGGTATTTTAAAAGGCAGCAGGAAGGCAAAAATGGCCGCCCTGATGATCAGGGGTGCTCTGAGCGATTTCAAGGTGGCTATGGACGTGTCGGAAGTGGGCGGAACCGCCCTGCTGGGCATATCTAAGCCGGTGATAAAGGCTCATGGCAGTTCCGACGCTAGGGCAATACGCAGCGCCATAAAACAGGCCATTAAATTCATTGAGGCCGGAGTTATAAGAGAAATCGAAGAAAATATAGAATTCATGAAACTATCTACGAAGAATAGCCTTGACAAATACCCATAATATAACTAATATCAAAATGAAGTTTTCTATATGGAGTTGATGCTATGATTTTTGAAAAGATACGTGAACTAATCTGTCTTCAGTTTGCGGTGGACGCCGATACTGTGACTTTAGATACAGCCTTTGTGGACGATTTGAATGCGGATTCTCTGGATGTGGTTGAACTCACAATGGCCATGGAAGAGGAATTTGGCCTTCCTGAGGTCCCCGAGGAGGACTTGAAGACGATTTTGACTGTCGGCGATCTCGTTGACTATGTAAGCAAATTTGTTCAGGATTGATGAATGATTCGGGGCGGGGGTACTCGCCCCGGTTAACATGTATGCGGCTACGGAAAAACGCTAACGGGGAGCGGGTTATGAACACACTTGAAAAAAGACTTGAGTATATTTTTAAGAACAAGGAGCTTTTGCGAACGGCTCTGACCCACAGCTCCTACGCAAACGAAAACAGGGGCGCCGGCTGCGAGAGCAATGAGCGCCTTGAATTTTTGGGCGACTCCGTCCTTGGAATGATAGTGGCCAATCATCTGTATCATAACTACAGCACCATGCCGGAGGGCAATATGACCCGGCTTCGGGCAGAACTGGTGTGTGAGGCCAGCCTTGTAAGGGTTGCCGCAGAGCTTGACCTGGGAGCTCACATTCGCCTGGGCAAGGGGGAGGAGCTCTCCGGAGGAAGGCAGCGCCCCTCCATACTTGCCGACTGCGTGGAGGCTGTCATCGCCGCACTTTATCTGGACGGAGGCATGAAAGTGGCGGAGGCATTTATCAAAAAAAATGTGCTATCTGACCTTACGGTGGAGAGAGCCCGGAAAAGCAGCAGCGATTACAAAACCACCCTCCAGGAGCTGGTGCAGCAGAAGAGCGGACAGGCTCTCACATATTCATTGATTGATGAAAGCGGGCCGGACCATATGAAAAGCTTCACCGTTCAGGTGTGCTTAAACGGCAGGCCAATTGGGCGGGGTACCGGCCGCACGAAGAAGGAGGCGGAGCAGGCCGCCGCCTGCGAGGCTATCGGGGTATTGACGAAATGAGCGCGAGGAAAAACATCATACCCGTATTTGTTCCGCATCTGGGCTGCCCCAACGACTGTGTATTCTGTAACCAACGCCGAATATCGGGCAGCCTTGCCCCTGTCACTTCGGAAAGCGTGGCGTCCGCCATTAGGGAGGGCCTCTGGCGCATTCCGCCGGGGGAAGTTGTGGAACTTGCCTTTTACGGAGGGAGTTTTACGGCAATTCCGACCCATGAGCAGGAAATGCTTCTGGGCTCGGCCTTGCCGTTTTTGCGTGATGGGTCGATAAGCTCCATCAGGCTCTCCACCCGCCCTGACGCCATTGATGAGGAAACATTGAGGCGTCTTGCATCTTTCGGCGTGACCACCATAGAGTTGGGTGCCCAGTCCATGTCCGACCGGGTTCTTGAGCTTTCCGGGCGGGGGCATACCTCAGCCGATACGGTCAAGGCCGCGGAAATGATAAAGAAGGCGGGCTTTAATCTAATACTCCAGATGATGACCGGACTTCCCGGTGACAACGACGAAACCGCCCTGGAAACGGCCGGGGCAATCGCGTCTCTCCGCCCCGATGGTGTTAGAATTTACCCTACGGTCATAATCAGGGATACGGCCCTGTATGACATGTGGAAAAGGGGAGAATACACCGAGCACACAGTGGAGGACGCTGTTCGGCTGTGCGCATCTATACTGCCAATTTTCAAGGAGGCCGGCATACCTGTTATCCG
>DUOX01000029.1 GCA_012838665.1 Clostridiales bacterium | reverse complement strand
GTAAAGAACAGGGGGCCGAAGTCAGTTGGATTAACCTGCAGGATTTTAAGATTCTCCACTGCACAGGTTGTGAAGGCTGCGTTATGAACACGATAAGGGGCGGAAAAGAGCCTTTCTGCGTGTGGAATGGAAAAGATGACGTTGACGCCATCTTCAGGGCAATGCTTGATAAGAACGGGTTTGTCATTGCAATACCCACATACGACTTGGTGCCCTCTGCTCTGTGGAGCACTTTAATGCACCGTTCCCTGACCTATGAAATGTCTTTTTTGGAGAAAATGGGCGTTATAGATAAGGTTCCCGACAGGGTGGCCGGACTTATCTCTTTGGGCGGCTCGACAAGATCCTGGCAGTCTATGGCCCTTGAAGGTTTGGGCGCTACCATGTTCACACAGTCCATTACCGTGGTGGATATGCAGCTTGCTACCAGAAACAGCGCCAATGGACAAGTGGCCCTGCGTCCCGAACAATTTGCCAGGGCCCGGAAACTTGGAGAAAACGTCATGACAGCAATCAAGACCGACCCAAAAGAGAGGAGGTGGCTGGGAGACGAAGGATTTGGACTTTGCCCGGTATGTCATTCCAACGCGGTTGCCAAAGGCGAGGAGCACTGGGACGGCGTCAAGTTTGAAATGGAATGTGTTGTCTGCGGCGCCGGAGGAACAATAGAGCGGAACGAAAACGGAGAAATATATTTCAAACTTGCCGAAGACGGTTTATGCCGCTGCCGTGTTTTCACCGATAAGAGGGTATTGCATTTGGATGAAATAATGGAAAACCATAAACAAACAGCAATGAACAGAGAAAAAGTTAAGGAGGTAATGGCAAAATATCGGGCTATTGAAATCCCAAAGACACTGGAAACAGCGTTCCCCGGGTTTAAAAAGTAGTAGTAAGCTATAAAAAAATGGGAGGAGAATATCATTATGGATTTTCTAGGTCTCGCCGGTATTATAGTAGCACTTATCCTATTCCTTGTTCTCGTCTACAGAGGATGCGCCCCATATTGGGCGGCAATAATCTGCGCCATTATCGTTGCTCTTACCAACAGGATTGGAATAGCAGAGGCGGTAACGGATAAGTTCGTCAACGGAATGCTGGAAGTCATAATATCGCTGTTCTCGGTGGTGTTTCTTGGCGCCATATTCGGAAGGGTTTACCAGGATACAGGCGCCGCGGAGTCCATAGCCAACGCATTGATGAAGGGCTTCGTTTTAAAACAAGAGGGCAGAAAACGTATTACCGCAGCCGTCGTTGTTTTGATGGTTGTGGGTGCCCTTTGCACCATTGGCGGTATTGACGGATACGTTCTTGTTTTCACCTTGTTCCCCATTTGCATCGTTTTTGCAAAAATATGTGATATTCCCAGACGCTTTGTTCCAGCTTTGCTTTGCTTAAACTGCGCCTTCATGTTTGCTCCCGGCTCTCCGCAGATATACAATATAATGGCCATCGCGGGCATGAAGTCTCAAATTCCCAATTTTGTTGAGCAAGGCGCTTTTGGCATTGTCGGGCAATTGGAATCCGTCAGCGCCACTTCCGGCCTGATTCCCGGCATTGTCGCAACAGTAATAGTTGCGGTTTTAAGCTGCATTACGCTGATTCGCATGATTAATAAAGCCATGGACAATGGAGAGCATTTTGATTTCGGCCCCTTGCAGGTTCCTGCAAATGCCAATGAGGAGCGTAAGCTGCCTCACGTGGTAGTGGCAATTTTGCCCCTGATTCTGGTTTTCGTCCTCTTCAGCATTGTTGGCCTGGATGTTTTCATTGCACTTGGCGCAGGCGTTATCCTGGGCCTTATCACAATGTTCCCCTATCTTCCCAAGGTTGACGCCCGGGGAAGAGCCCTAAGCCCCATCGGAAGCATAGTAAACACCCTTAACGTAGGTTCAGGCAACTATCCCTCCGCGCTTCTGAACGTTGTGACTCCTGCTGGCCTTGCGGGTGTGGTTACCGCAACAGCAGCCTTTGGAATGGTTGTGGGCACGCTTGGCGGCCTCAGAATCGCCCCCATGGTGCTGCTGATAATCGTGGTCTGCGTTATTGTTGCAATAACCAGCTCTCCTCCCGCAGCCCTTATGATATCGCTGCCCATGTTTGTCGGGGCAACCACAGGGCCCCTGCTGGCTCAGGCTGCAAATGCCGCATCGGTTCTCATTCCCATGAACCCTCACGCCATTTTGCGTATAGCGGCGATAGCGGCCGCAACCTTTGAGACCCTGCCCTTTAACGGCATGATTATCCTCTGTCTGAGCCTGCCCATGTGTACGCATAAGGAATCCTACAAACCCATGTTCCTTATGACCGTTGCCTACATATTCATTGCAACAATAGTTGCGGCGCTTTTGTTCCTTATTCCCGGCATGGTGTAAACCCGTTACCAACTGCATCAGGCCAGTTGACACTTCATAACAAAAGGAGCAAGCCTTTAAGGCTGCCCCTTAACCCCAGCGAGAAGACTGCCGAAAATGGCAGTCTTCTTGTTTTTTAACGCAACACGGCGCCGGGCAAAACCCGGCGCCTGAACTGGATTTATAATTAATTATTGTCCTTTACATGCTTTTGCGCTTCCTCGGCGGCTATGTAGCCGGAATTCATTGCCCAGGCAAAGGAGGAGAACAGGGGCCCGTACTCGGTTCCCATCCAGTTGCTGGCGCAGTCCCCCGTGACGTACAGCCCGGGTATGACGGTGCCATCGGGGCGTAGGGCCTGCAAATTTTCATTTATGGAAACACCCCCCATTGTGACATCAAAATTTCGCAAAATGCGTATTGCAAAGTAGGGAGGGTCCTTGATGAGGCGCAGGTTTTCCTTTTTCTTAAACAGCTCATTGTCATAACCCTGTTCGTAATGGCGGTTGCACCGCTCCACGGTTTCACGCAGGGCCTCGGGAGAGCAGCCTATGTAGTCGCAAAGCCCCTCCAGGGTGTCGGAGATGGCCAGTTTGCCTTCCTCTTTTTCCCGCAGCAGGTCCGTTTCAAGGTTTTCCCACGTGGGTGGTTCGTCGCCGTAAGGGGAGGTTTCTATGGCAAGCTTAAAGGCCTCAAGCAGGCTTGTTCTGTCGTATATGTAATAGCCTAGGCCCTCCGGCTGCAGGTCCATGGCAAACTCGGCATCGTCGGCCTCGTCCTCGCAGAGGAAGCGCTGTCCGTTTTTGTTCACCAGGATGCCCAGGGGCTGCCGGACTATGCTCCTGACCGTGTAGGTTCCGGGGATATGCGAAATGGCGGATATTCCCACGCTCATATTCCTGCCCACCTCCGCGCCGATTTTTTCAGCCATTTCTATGCCGTCCCCCGTAGTGCTGAGCAGGCAGTAATGGGACACATAATTATCAGTGGAGAAGTATTGGGGCAGAAAGCGCCTGAGCATTTCTACGTTGCCGCCAAAGCCACCCGAGCTGAGAATTACCGCTCCCGCATTTATCCTGTAGCTGGCGTTTTGGCCATCGGCAAGGACGCCGGTTACGCGGCCGTTTTCGGTGAGAAGGGACCTTACCTTTGTTTCCAGGAGCACGGGTATTTTCTTTTCGTCTATATAAGCTTTCATCAGGTCCAGAATGGCGCTGCCCATAAGGCCGGGGCCGTATGCAGGGTGGCCCCCCAGGTAGCCGGGATGAGTGCGCTTTTTAATCAGGCAGACCGCATCGTCAAGTATCCAGCGGGTGTTTTCCGTGTCCAGGCCGTGCTTTACCAGCCAGTCATAATATGTTCCGGAGTTGCTTATGTATCGCCTGAAGATGGCCGGATTGAGGGTATATTTGTGGTGCTTGTAAGCGGTTTCAATGTAACGGTCCGTATTATCCCGCATACCGCGGCTTTTCTGATATTCGGAGTTTGTGGATAAAAGTCCGCCGGCAAACCGGCTGTTTCCCCCCAGGGAGGACATTTTTTCCACCAGAATGACCCTGGCTCCAAGCTCCGCGGCCCTGACCGCGGCGGTTGTGCCGGCTCCGCCTCCCCCGACTACGACGATATCGCAGTCCATATTTTGCTCCGCTCCGCCGGGGTAGGTAAGCTCGCCACGGTCCAGATTCTCGAACATGCTCAGCAGTTTACTCATAATTCTTGCCCCTTTTGCGTATTTAACATAAATCGGAATGAGGAACGGACATTTACGCTGATCTTTTTATGCCACTATAGCAACAATACTGCGGACAGTCAATCAAGATATTGCCGGAAAGGGGAAAACTGGAAAATATTTTTACTGTATAGGTAAAACTATTTGATTAAATCAAACGGTGTGGTATAATAAAGGCGAATTATGCCTTTGAATACTGCAACTATTCAATAATTGCAAGCAATTATTGGCGGCGCTTTTTTTTATAAAAAAACATAATTGGGGGTGTAAATTTGAATGAAAAATCGCTAATAAGGGACCTCACCACGGGCAGAGTCAGCAAGCGACTCCTGATGTTTGCCACGCCCCTGATGCTCTCGAACCTGTTGCAGACTATTTATAACATGGTTGACATGATAGTAGTGGGACAGTTTATAGGAAGCGCCGGTCTGTCCGCCGTATCTATCGGAGGAGATATTCTGCACCTGCTGACCTTTATCGTAATGGGATTTTCCAACGCCGGACAGGTGCTGATTTCCCAGTATGTAGGTGCAGGCGACAAAAAATCAATCAGCCGCGCCATAGGCACCATGTTTACCTTTATCCTCAGCTGTGCCATTGTGTTTTCGGTCATCTGCATAATTCTTGCGCATCCTATACTGAGGGCTCTCAACACGCCTCCGGAAGCTTACAGGTTTGCTTTCGACTACAGCGTTACTTGTTACGTTGGGTTGTTTTTTATTTACGGATACAACATAGTCAGCGCAATACTTCGTGGAATGGGTGATTCCAAGCATCCCTTTCTCTTCATTGCAATCGCGGCTGTGTCAAACCTGATTCTGGACCTGCTTTTCGTGGCGGTATTTAACTGGCAGGTCTTCGGAGCGGCCCTTGCCACGGTTCTTGCCCAGGGATTGAGCTTTGTTTGGTCGTTAATCTTTCTGTACAGGCGCCGGGAGGCCTTCGGCTTTGATTTTAAGCCGGAGAGTTTCAAAATTGACAGGGGCATATTTGCAAGGTTGACGAAACTGGGCCTGCCCATGTGTCTGCAGCTCGGCGCAATCACGTTTTCAGTGCTTTTCGTAAACTCCTATATTAACGCGTACGGTGTCATAGCCTCCGCTGTCACGGGAATTGGCGCCAAGCTGGGCAGCATAACCAGCGTGGTCACCCATGCCATGAGCATTGCCGGCTCCGCCATGATAGGCCAGAGCCTGGGAGCGGGAAAACGTGAGCGGATACCGAGAGTTGTAGGTTTCACCCTGCTCATCAATGCAGTTTTTGCTCTTCTGCTTTCCCTGGCCACGGTTTTATTCCCGTCAGCCATATTTGGAATCTTCAACAGCGACCCGGAAGTATTGGGTATGGCAATGTTTTATGTGCCCGTGGCCGTGCTCATATATTGGGGCGCCGCCTCGAGATCGCCCTTTATAGCCCTGATAAACGGCAGCGGCCAGACCAGGCTGAATATGACCGTGGGCATTCTTGACGGGGTTATTTGCCGGATAGGCTTGGCCCTGCTGCTCGGAATAACCCTCGATATGGGCATCAAAGGCTTCTGGTACGGCAATGCTATTGCCGGATATGTGCCCTTCCTGATAGGCGTAATATATTATTTTTCCGGCAAATGGAAATACCAGAAGCTTATTATACATTAATTGCATCACCGTTTTAACGGATTATTTGCTTTTTTCGCCTTGAATGGATCAAGCTATTGTGCTAACATATGTTGCTTTTAAAAATACATTTGAAAGCGTGATACTTGCCATGAAAGGAATTATGGAAGAAAACCGCAAAAAATCAATTCTAGCAAAAATTAATAAATGCCTGTCCTGGCTGGACAAACGCCCTACCCTTCAGCTGATTTTCGTTGCAAACATACTTAATCTGGTTGTTGAAATACTCAGCCGGAGATCAGTGATAAAAGGGGTAAAATACCTGCTCACCACACCTCTGGTGTTTGAATACAACGCCCTGATTATTTTGGCGGCCAATGCCCCTATAAGGCCACGGACCTGAAAATGGGTACCGGGGAAATTTCCATAAGCGGCGCCTATGCTCTGGGCGATTACGTATATGTTTCCGGAACCGGCTTCACCGAATGGAGCACTGTTTGCATCGACGGAGAAGAGATGGAGACAGTGTATGTGGACAAAACGGTATTGAAGGTCGAAGACGTAAAGCTGGAACCCGGAAGCCTCATTACCGTTTCCCAGATAGGCAAGGACGGGGAAATATTAAGCCGGACGGAAGAATATGTTTGTACTCAGAATTGAATTAAAGGGCGGCAATAGGCCGTCCTTTTAAATTATAAGATACCGAAAAAAAGTGTATTTATTGCAGGTTTATTCCAGGAATGGTATAATGGCCGCACGACTGCTGTTTTATTAATGCCATTTTTTTCCCTCATTGCCGGCGCAGTTGAAAATACGTGACAGGCTCTGCCATTTTAATATAACGGAAGCCGCTTTAAACTTTAAAGAACCATTGCGAGGTATAAACATGGAACCGCTTAAACGTATTGCAGCAATTCACGACCTATCCGGTCTGGGAAAATGTTCCCTGACCATGGCCCTTCCCGTGATATCCGCCACTGGGGTGGAGTGCTCGTGCATTCCGACGGTGCTGCTGTCTACACACACCGGGGAATTCAAAGACTACACCTATAAAAATCTCTCGGATGAAATGCTACCGATAGCTGCTCACTGGCGCCGGGAGGGTGCAAGGTTTGACGGGATATATTCAGGATATCTTGCCTCCCCCGCCCAGGGCAAGCTGCTGGAGGCGATAATTGACCTGCTGGCCGAGGATGACACCATGATTATCGTAGACCCGGTAATGGCTGACAACGGGGAGTATTACAGCAATCTTGGCCATGACATGTGCGAGGAATTCAGGTATCTTTGCACATTGGCGGACGTGATAACCCCCAACATTACCGAGGCGGCCTTTCTCGCGGGCATGAAATATATGCCTCCCCCCCACGGCAGGGGTTATGTGGAAAAGCTGCTGGACCGGCTGGGTCGGTTGGGTTCCCGCAGGGTGGTAATCACCGGGGTCCGGCCTCCCGAGGGGGGCGTGGGGAACCTGGCCTTTGACCGGGAGAGCGGGGAAACCTTTTTTGCCATGCGGCCGGCCAGCGAGGGCGTATTTTATGGCACGGGCGACTTGTTTGCCTCCGCTCTGGCGGCCCTGCTGGTACGGGGGGCGGGGCTGAAGGAGGCCCTCGAAACCGCCAACGCGCTGGTGGATGAAAGCATCCAGAGAACGGAGCTGCGGGGCACGCCCAGGAGATTCGGCGTGAATTTTGAAGGCGCGCTGCCCGCCTATGTCCGCCGGGTGCAGGAAATATTCGGGGAGAATTAGCTCAAAGTATTAACATGAAAATTAGAGCCCCGGGGCTGCTTATCAACCGCCCCGGGGCCTTGGTATTTAGTTAGCGGGAAACGCAAGGGAAAACTTCCCAGACTTACCGGGAGACTACGGCGGTTTTCAGATATTCATACCATTTTACATAGTATGCGGTAGACAGGTGGACGCCATCCCAGCCGATGCCCTCTTTGGGCAGGTCGCCGTTGGAGTCCGCCAGGGCGCCGTAAACGTCAATGTAGGTTAGGCCGCGTTCCTTGGCCAGCTCCTCAATACAGGCATTAAACTTTTGTATCTGGCTCCTGTTGATATAGCTGCTTTTTGCGGACTGGTCGGCGCTGACCGGCGTGAGAGACTGTATATATATCCTGGCCTCCGGCAAGCTGGACTCCACTGTGTCCAGAACCTTTTCATACCTGTTTTTAAAGGTCTTAACGTCGCTGCCCAAATCGTTGATGCCCAGCATGATGAAAACCTTTTCGCCAGAGACTCCCGACAGGGCCTGGGGTATAGTAAGCGTCATATTGTTAATGCACTTATAGCTGGAGAAATTGGCCGCCGACACGCTCTGATAGCAGAGATACCGAGGGGTTTTCAGGCCGCTGAATATCTGCAGGCCATGGGTCAGGGAGTCGCCTATAAAAATTGCGTCGGCAAACCACTCCTCCGTCACAGGCTCCGGGGGGATGGAGCTGAAATCGGGCTGGGGCCTGACCTGGGGGTCTATAAGCCGCATTACGACGGCGGCGGCCTCCGCCCTTGTTAGTTCCTTGGCGCCTCGGAAGTTCCTGAGGGCATCGCCCCGGAGCAGGCCCTTGGCATAGGCCTGGCGGACATAGGGGATATATTCCTCCGGGATTTCGGAGGAATCTGCTATGAAGTTTTCCAGGTTTTCGGCGGTGGCCTGCCCTTCTCCCAGGACTTTTTCCGCCGTCCGGACCAGTATCACCGACATCTGATAGCGGTTAATGGTTGTGTCCAGACTGTCGGGATTGTTTTCAAATTCGCCGTGGAGCACCAGGCCCTTGTCCAAGGCTGCGCAAAAGTAGCGGGAGGCCCAGTGGGTTTCAGGCATGCCCCCGCCGCCGGACATTTGTACGATACCGCCCGCTTCTTCAGGGATTTCCTCCGGATATACGGCGCAGCCAATCATCTTCAGAAACTGGCCTACGGTCAGAAAATCATCGGGATAGAAAAGGCCGTCCCCATAGCCCTGAAGTATGTTCAGCTCCGTAAGGGCCATAACATCACTGTAGAACCAGTCCTGTTCCAGGACGTCGGGGTAAGAGATGGGGCCGCCTGCCACAGTCTCAATGGCCTCCACTATCGGGGACGTGTCGGGAGCAGTTCCGGCATAGGCGTTGAACTGGGCCGCAGCGGGGGTTTGAAGGAGCAGAATTGTATATGAAATAACCAAGAGAGTTTTTAGTGTTTTATATAACATTATTGCCTCCGGATATGTCGCAGTTCTGATTCGATAAATGTCAAAAAATGCGGCAAATTTTGTATAAGCTATTATATAGAATGGACCAGACCATCGTCAAGGTTTTTTCTCACTAAAAAGGCTGTGCCGACTTTTACGTTCAGCACAGCCTTTTTATCGTATTGCGCTTTTAAAAGGAAGCAAGGATAATTCCTTTCATCCTTAATCGACTAGTCGTTTATTGATATTCGGGGATGTCCTCCCAGTCCACCGTTAAATACTCGCCTTTTTCAAAAGCAAAATGGCCCGATTCATAGGGTCGGTCTTCTATTGTTATTGTCACCTTATTTGTTTGAAAATAATTGCCTACGGTGGAGGCAATGCTCTTCAGCAGCAGGTTTTCAAAGGTGGAGCCGGCATTCATGTCGGAAATGAAATTGGAGGACAGGTCTATGGTAGCCGCGTTTGTAGTTTTATCTATGGAGACTTTCCTCACTTTTGTGTTTTCCGATAGTACCGGCTGAAGACCCGACGGTGCCAGTTTTAGCTGCTCTTCCAGCTTGGCGTCAATTTCATCACCGGTAAACAGAATTATCTCCCGCTCCTGATAAACAAGGCCCTCGGCCTGGGCGTCCGGGAAGTAGAACCTTATATTTTGCCTGTAGGGCTGGCTCTCCTCTATGGATTCCAGCTCGCTGCTGACGGCGAAATCCAGGGATTCCTTGCTGGAAAATTCGGTTTTTATCAGTCCTATGCCGGGAGCGTAGTAGTTCTTTATGATATAGTCATTCCCTTCGGTTGTCACCTCCAGGGCCTTAAATGCCCCGTAGGGCACCCGGACGTCTGCGTCAATGGCTGTAATGCTTCTGGTGGCCCCGTCGTCTACGGTCCATGAATTTCCGATTTCTATGGGTTCCTTTATTATGATGTCCTCCAGTTCAAAATCGGCACCCGTATAGTCCTGCCTGTAATAAACCTCGCCTTCAGAGTACACTTTTTTCAAGGCGCCGTTTTTGATGGTATAGACGGATATAGAGACAGTGCCCGGATTGATTGACCTGATTTGGATAGTATTTCCCGACAAATAGTCCACATAAGTCTCAAATTCGGCAAATTCGTTGCCCGCCCCTGCATATTTCATATGCACGTTTTTCTTCATGGGAAAATACTCGGAAAGGCCGGCGGGTTTTGAGGGCCCTTCGGTGCCGGGGTCAGTGGGCCCCAGAGTCGGCTCCGGCGACTGGGTGCCTGCGGGCGGAGTCGGGCTGGGGCTGCCTCCCGGCGGCGCGGTGTTTTTGCAGGCTGATACCAGCAGCATAAGGGCCAGCATGACCAAAAATACTTTACTTTTCATATTTCCTCCTTTGTCCGCATTGAATATTACCGCTATTCCTTATTTTTCCCACAAGGAGGAAAATAATGCATTGCCAATACAATATATAAAGACATATTCCGGAAAAACAATCCCCGCCTGCCGTATAAGCAGGCGGGGATTTTCCCTGATTTAGACTTCTGCTTTCCAAAGGCCGTGGAGGTTACAGTATTCGTAGGCCGCCACAGGCTTGTCGTCCTCCAGGAGGAAAACAGCCTTGGGGGCGTCTCCGGGGTTGAGGACTTTGCGCTGTCCGCCGTGTTCGGTTTCAAGGTAGATCCACATGATGTAGTGCTCCTCCAGCATGGGGTGCGCAACGGAACCCACTTCCACGGTTACGCGGTTTCCGTCAATGGTAATGACGGGAACATATTTTCCTGGCTGGCGTCCTCTACTCCGGGGATAAGCTCAGTCATCTCTTCGCCGCAGCAGACCATGGGCACTCCGGAATTATATATCATGCCCACCAGGTTGCCGCAAAAATGCTTGAATTGAGCGGCGTGTGAAAAGCCTGCGCCCTTTGCTAATCTATCAGAAGCCTCAGCTTGTTTTTATCCAATATTTTAATACTGCCCCGGCCCAGTTCCACAATGCCCTCCTGGCTGAAGTATTTCAGCATCCTGCTGACCACCTCCCGGGCGCTGCCTATGTATCTGGCAATCTGCTCGTGGGTCATGTAAAGTATATTGCCTCCGGTTTTGCTAAGCTCATCCCACAGCAGGATGGCATAGTGATTGCCCTCCCTTGGAAGATGGTTGTATGAGAACTCCATTCTACCACGAGGTTAATCACTATGGATTTTTTGTTAAATGTCCAACTTCATTTTACAATCAACCAAGATTAATGTTTTAAATTATTATACGTTTGACAAGAGAATTGGAGATAGTTATATGAGCAGGCTTTTCCTGATACTCATGTTTGGACTTGTCTTTCTTGCCGGCTGCGGGAGGAGTCGGCCGGCTTCGGAGGGGGAAAAGGAAGCCTCCTATGCAATTATCACCCAGGCGGAGGCAAAGGAAATTATGGATTCCTGGCAGGACGTCATAATTCTGGATGTGCGCACTCAGGCGGAATACGACGAAGGACACATACCAGGAGCCCTCCTGCTGCCCAACGAGAGCATAGGTGACCAGGAAATTGAGACCCTTCCCGACAAGGAGCAGACCATTCTCATATATTGCCGCAGCGGGAACAGGAGCAAGCAGGCTGCCCAAAAGCTTGTGGAGCTGGGATATACCAATGTTTACGAGTTCGGGGGAATCATCACCTGGCCGTACGAGATTGTGGAATAGGTTTATATATAGAGGTTCTGCTGAGATTGCCCTGTCCTCCCGGATGGAAAACCAGCCTTATCCTGCTTGCTAAAATAATTAATTGGCATAGTCGCAAACTGC
>DUOX01000028.1 GCA_012838665.1 Clostridiales bacterium | reverse complement strand
CACCAGCTCGGAGAGCTTCTTGCCCAAGATGTCCTTTTCCGACCGGATTTCCACATCCACATCTATATTCCTGTCAGCGATTTGCTGTACTATATGCGCCTGCTGGCGAATGGCTTCAACCATTTTTCTGAAGGCTATTCTGACGTCGCCTATCTCGTCATTGTACTTTACGTTAAAAGATATATCCACGTCGCCAGACGCTACCTCGTTCGCGTCCTTCGCAAGGTTTTTAAGCCGCCTGGACATATTTTTTGAAATGGACCAGGAAACAAATATTCCCACAACGAGAGCCACAACCGCCCCGATGGAGACGATTAGAACAACCTGGTCGGCCACTTTGCCATTGGCGCTGATCTGCTCCCGCGCGTATTGATTGTTGTACTCCACCAGGTCGTTGATTCTGGTTTCCATTTCCCTACCTATCTGGTCAATCTCGCTTCCAATATTTACGCTTTCCTTTATTTTATTGATATTGATGCCCTTCTGCGCGTTGCTGGACTCAAGTACTTCCGTTACCGCGGCGTCGAAAGAGGTAAAGCTGTCCTCTACAAGGTCCAGCAACGCTTTCTCCTGTTCAATCTCGCTTTCATCGTAGTGGGTGAAAATCTCCCTGTACAGCTTGATGTTTTCAATAATATCCGCCCGGGCTATCTTTATTTCCTCAAGGTTAAAATCTTTATCCTCCTGGGTGCTGCTCACCAGCACCGCATATACATGGGTATACATCTTCCAAAAGCCCGAGCTTATCCCTTCCGCGCTTTTGAGCGCGTCAACGCTGTCCGTATATGAAAAATTGTAGGAGTCATTGACTGTCAGAAGGCCTTGTATGCCAATAAAAATCGCAATGACCGATATTATAATCACCACAGCAAAACCGATGATCATTCGAGTTCTTATTTTAAAGTTTTTCAAGTGTCGTCACCTTCCAAAATACTTGTGTTATAGAGCGTTGTTCAAATCAGTTAATTCCCTTTCCGTCAGCAGCTTTTCGCAGTCAATCAGAAGCTTGACGTCATCGCCGACCTTTCCGACGTTTTTCAAATACCTGCTGCCGGGTCCGAGACCCATTTTAGGCAGCTCCGAGATATCTTCATCGGGTATGGTTATTACTTCTGAAACACTGTCTACAATCAAGCCTATCCGTACGTCCAAGACATCTATTACAATCACACAGGTCCTGTCGTCGTACTTCCTGGGCTCTTTTCCGAAACGAAGCCTTACATCCAACAGGGGTATTATATTGCCCCGCAAATTGATAATGCCCTTTATATATTCGGGCATTTCGGGCAATTCCGTGATTGCCTGAATGCCGATAATTTCCATCACATACCGTATTTCTATGCCATAAACTTCATCTCCAATTAAAAATGTCAAATATCTGCCTTTCTGAGTATCTTCCTGAGTTTCGATGGGGTTGCGGGATATGTCAGTCACGATCTTCCTCCTTTCCAAAAAAGTGCTCTTTAATATATTTCGATAATATCCCGGCAAACGTTAAATAATTATTTATCAGTTAATAAGACGGAAATAAAAAAAGACAAGTTTTGAATCTTCTGTTACGGCGAGTTGCAAAATATGCAAAAAACTGACTTGTTATTTTTTTTGCAAACTTCCTTCGGGCATAACATCGAAATTTGCCCCGAAAAACGCTGGAAAATGAAACTTTTGTAACGGCGCCTGACATTTTATTCACAATCAGGAAAGGGGTTTTTCGAACTATTACCAGTGAAAAGCTTGTTAATTTTTAAATTACTGCGGGAATACTTTACTTTTTCGCAGATATGGTTTATTATTTTATAAAACATATAAACCGCAGGCTGCGGCTTGATTTTGTAGCAAAAAAATCGGAGGTAGGTAATCTTGAATGGACAAACTAAAAACGCCGTTTGCAGCGACTGCTGTAGTTGCTCACAAAATAATGAGGAGATTTTGATGGAACAAATAGCGAATCTTGCAAAAAGCTACTGCGGCAAAAAAGACGCTCTAATCCAGGTGCTACATATGTCTCAAACCATTTACGGCTATCTGCCCATGGAGGTCCAGCAGATAGTTGCAGATGCGCTGGATATTCCCGTTTCTGAAGTCTCCGGGGTGGTGAGCTTTTACTCATTTTTCTCCACACAGCCTCGGGGAGAACATACAATACGGGTATGCCTTGGCACCGCCTGCTATGTGCGGGGCGGAAAAAAGATTGTGGAGCGGCTGCAGGAGCTCCTTGGCGTCAACGTCGGTGATACCACAGCCGACCGCAAATTCACCTTTGAGGTTGCCCGGTGTATCGGAGCCTGCGGATTGGCGCCAGCCATGTCCATTGACGACGTGGTTTATAAGCAGGTGGATCCCGATAAGCTGGAACAGATTTTGGCCAGATACTATCAGGAAGGAGTCTCCGCGTCATGAGAGAAATCGCAAGGGTTGCTCAGTTGGATGAAATAAAGCGTGCCTATCTTGAAAAGCAGAATTCCTATGACCGCCGGATTCTCGTATGCGGCGGGGCGGGCTGCATATCCTCCCATTGTCGGGAGGTGCTAGACGCCCTTAAACATGCCCTGAAGGAGAACGGCCTGTCCGATTCCGTACAGGTGATTGTCACCGGATGCATGGGCATTTGTGCGGTGGGCCCCGTCCTTTTAGTGGAGCCTGACGGCATCTTCTACATCAGTATGAAACCGGAAAAGGTGGCCGACATGGTCCTCGCCCATCTGGTGGAGGGCAATATCGTCAAGGAATACACCTTTTACGATAACTACCGTAAATGCCATGTTCCCAGGCTGGAGGACATCAGTTTCTTCAAGGAACAGGTGCGTATTGCCCTGCGGAACTGCGGGCAGATGGAATATTCCTCCCTCGAGGCGTACATAGCCCGGGACGGCTATGGAGCCATAGCCAAAGCCGTTACCTCCATGACTCCGGCAGAGGTTGTAGAGGAAATAAAGAAATCGGGCCTCCGGGGCCGGGGAGGGGCAGGCTTCCCCACGGGTCTGAAGTGGGAGGCGGGGATGAAAGCTCCCGGCGGCCAAAAATACATGGTCTGCAATGCCGACGAGGGCGACCCCGGCGCTTTCATGGACCGCTCCATACTGGAGGGAGACCCCCACTCTGTTATTGAAGGCATGATGCTGGGGGCCTACGCCATAGGTGCTGACAAGGGCTACATATATGTGAGGGCGGAATATCCCCTTGCGGTGGAGCGCATCAGCAGGGCAATTGAGCAGGCCCGCTCCACCGGGCTGCTGGGTCAGAACATTTTCGGCTCCGGTTTTTCCTTTGACCTGGAAATCCGAATAGGAGCCGGGGCCTTCGTCTGCGGCGAGGAGACGGCCCTTCTGGCCTCCATCGAAGGCAAAAGAGGGGAGCCCCGGCAAAAACCCCCCTTCCCCTTTGAGTCCGGGCTTTTCGGAAAACCCACTATAATCAATAACGTTGAAACCCTTGCAAACGTGGCCCCGATTATTTATAACGGCGCTGGGTGGTATTCCGGCATAGGTACGGAAAAATCCAAGGGCACCAAGGTTTTCGCCCTGGCCGGGGACGTTGTAAACACAGGCATTATCGAAGTCCCCATGGGGACCGTTCTGGGTGACATTATATACAAAATAGGCGGGGGCATCACCGGCGGCAAGGGCCTGAAGGCGATACAGTCCGGCGGCCCCTCGGGCGGATGCCTGACAAAAGCGTACCTGAATACGCGGATTGACTATGAGTCCCTTGCCGCTCTGGGAGCCATTATGGGCTCCGGCGGACTTGTCGTCATGGACGAGGACACCTGCATGGTGGATACGGCCCGCTATTTTATGGACTTCATACAGGATGAATCCTGCGGCCAGTGCCTGCCCTGCCGTGTGGGCACCAAGCGCATGCTGGAAATACTGGAGCGGATTACCGAAGGAGAGGGCAAAGACGGAGATATAGAGATGTTGGAAGAGTTGGCCGTCACTCTAAAAGAGACCGCCATGTGCGGTCTGGGCCAAACCGCCGCCAACCCGGTCCTGTCCACCATCCGATACTTCCGGGATGAATATGAAACTCACATAAAGGCCAAGCACTGCGACGCCGGGGTCTGCTCCAACCTCTACACCTCCCCCTGCCGCAATGCCTGCCCCGCCGATGTCAATGTGCCGGGTTACATGGCTCTGGTGGCCGCCGGGCGTATTTTGGACGCATACAGGCTTATTCGCCAGGATAACCCCTTCCCTGCCGTCTGCGGCCGGGTATGCACCCATCCATGCGAGAGGCACTGCCGCCGCGCCATGGTTGACGAGCCTCTGGCTATCTGTTCCATTAAGCGTTTTGTGGGAGACTACGCCCTCCGGGACGATTTCAATATCCCGGCCATAAAACCTTTGCCCCCCACCGGAAAAAAGGTGGCTGTTATAGGTTCCGGCCCCTCCGGCCTGACCTGCGCCTATTATCTTGCCCATCTTGGCCACCAGGTTGACGTATACGAGGCAGAGTCGGTGGTGGGAGGAGTCCTCTATTGGGGCATCCCCGAGTACCGCCTGCCAAACGAGGTGCTGGCCAAGGAGGTTCAGGCCATTATCAACGCCGGCGTAAGAATCCATACAAACACCCGCATAGGGCAGGATTTGTCCCTGGAATATCTGATTGAGAACAGCGACGCCGTTTACATAGCCATTGGCACACAGAAATCCAAGCTGCTGAAGGTCCCCGGAGAGGACCTGCCCCAGGTTGAAAGCGGATTGTCTTTTCTCCGCCGCGTGGGGCTTAACCGTGACAGGAGCGTTGCGCGCCGGCTGGTAGTTGTGGGCGGCGGCTCCACCGCAATGGACGTTGCCCGCACAGCCCGTCGTCTCGGGGCGGAGGAGGTTACCGTGGTCTACCGCCGCACCTTTAACGAAATGCCCGCCGAGCCTCTGGATGTCAGCCAGGCCATAGAGGAGGGAATCCGCATTGAAACCCTGGTCGGCCCGCTGGAGATTATCGATAAAGACGGGGCGGTGGCGGGAATCCGGCTGCGCCGCATGCAGCAGGGAGACTTTGGCGAAGACGGACGGCGCCGAACCATGGGCATCCCGGGCTCCGAATTCGTTATAGAATGCGACGCCATAGTCACTGCCGTAAACCAGGAGCTTGACGCGGAATTCCTGCCCGTCAAGGAAGACGGAACCCCCAATACTCTCCTGAACACCGACAAATTCACCTCGCAAATAGGTGATGTGGGCATATTTGCCGGCGGTGATGCGGCTCCCTGGGGCGCCAACGTGGTTGTCAATGCCATTGCCGACGGCAAACGCGCGGCTATCAATATTGACATGTATCTCGGCGGAACCGGTGAGCTTAACAAGGGCGAGGAGATTGAAATCCCCGTCATTCCCGTGGGAGAAGTCACCCCGCACGAGAGATTCCCCTTTAAGTATTTGCCCGCAGAGCAGCGTTGCGACAATTTCCGGGAAGTCGCCCTCGGCTACCATGCCCTGGACGCCATGGCCGAGTCACTGCGCTGCCTGCATTGTGACAGGAGGTAGAGCAATGATTAATCTGACCATTAACGGTATTCCCGTGCAGGCCGAAGAGGGAACCACCATCATGGAGGCCGCCCGGGCCAACGGAATCAATATCCCCAACCTTTGCTACCTTAAGGACATACACAAATATGGCTCCTGCCGCATTTGCGTGGTGGAGGTGGCCGGCTCGCGAAACCTGCAGGCCTCCTGTATAACAAGGGTCCGGGAAGGCATGGAAGTGCTGACCAACAGCCCCAGGGTGCGAAGGGCCCGGAAAATGCTTTACGAGCTGCTCGTCTCCAATCATCCGAAAGACTGCCTGCAGTGCAGCCGCAACCAGAGCTGCGAACTCCAGGCTCTGGGAGACACCCTGGGAGTTATCGAAACCCGGCTTCAGTGCCAACCTGCCACTTCCAGGATAGACATATCACCCTCAATAACCAGGGATACTTCAAAATGCGTGCTCTGCCGCCGATGTGTCACAGTCTGCAATGAAATTCAAAAGGTGGGGACAATTAACGCCCAAAACCGGGGATATAACACGCTTATCAGCCCTTCCATGGAGCTTCCCCTCGACTCAACCGCCTGCGCAATGTGCGGTCAGTGCACCGTGGTCTGCCCCACAGGCGCTCTTACGGAAACCGACGGCCTTGCCAGGGTTTGGGCTGCCCTTGCCGACCCGAAAAAGCGGGTTATCGTTCAAACCGCGCCCGCCGTCCGGGCGGCCCTGGGAGAGTGCTTCGGCCTGCCCGTGGGCACCCCGGTGACGGGAAAAATGGTCTCCGCCCTCCGGCAGCTGGGTTTTGACGACGTTTTTGACACCAATTTTACGGCGGACCTGACCATAGTGGAGGAAGGCACGGAGCTGCTGCAGCGCGTTACCGCGGCCTTAACCGGTGAAGGGGCCACGCTGCCGATGATTACCTCCTGTTCCCCCGGCTGGATAAAGCACATCGAGCATGCCTACCCCACGGAGCTGGACCACCTGTCCACCTGCAAGTCCCCCCACACTATGCTGGGCGCCCTGACAAAAAGCTTTTATGCCGAAAAGCTGGGGATAGACCCCGAAGATATATTCACCGTCTCCATCATGCCCTGCACCGCCAAGAAATACGAGATTCAGCGGCCGGAAATGGAAGTTGACGGATACCGCGACGTTGACGCAGTTTTAACCACCCGGGAGCTGGGCAGGATGATAAAAAGCGCGGGTATTGATTTTCTCAGCCTCCCCAATGACGACTTTGACCATCCCCTGGGCTTGTCCACCGGTGCCGCCGATATTTTTGGCGTAACCGGCGGAGTTATGGAGGCAGCCTTGCGCACCGTCTACGAGCTTGTCACCGGACGGGAACTGCCCTTTGAAAACCTCCACGTTACCCCCATTCTGGGTCTGGAACAGGTCAAGAGGGCCTCCATCACCTTTGAGAACCCCCTGCCCGAATACGGCTTTTTGGACGGGGTGACGGTGAACATAGCCGTTACTTCCGGCCTGGCCGGGGCGGATATCCTTATGGACGAGGTGAGGGCCGGGACTTCCCCCTACCATTTCATAGAGGTTATGGGCTGCCCGGGAGGCTGTATCGCCGGCGGAGGCCAGCCCCGGACAGACTGTGAAGATTTCCGGGAGAGAAGAACCCGGGCGCTGTACAGCGAGGACGAACGAAAAGTCCTCCGCAAGAGCCATGAAAACCCCCACATTTTACAGCTCTATAGGGAATACCTGGGCGAGGCCGGCGGCCACAGGGCCCACCACCTTCTCCACACCCATTACACGCCCAGAGGTCTGTATAATGAACTAATCTCAAATGGGTCCAAAAAGTGATACCCCAAAATGGCGGCAACGCGATGCGCTGCCGCCATTTATATTTTTTTACATCTAATCTTTGTAATAACTGCCAATAAGTGATATAATATATATGATATCTGCATAAAAGCAATGCGCGCAAAGGGGTTTTGTAATATGAAAAAAACAAAGATTGTCTGTACCTTGGGTCCCACCAGTATGGATGAAAAGACGGTAGAAAAACTGGTGTTGAGCGGCATGAACGTCGCCAGGCTGAATTTCTCCCACGGCAGCCATGAATATCATCAAGGGATTATTGATACCGTAAAACGGGTCCGGCAAAGGCTGGATTTGCCCATTTCCATTCTGCTGGATACCAAGGGACCCGAAATACGCATAGGCGAGATTGAAAACAACGTGGCCATGCTTGTTAAGGGCGCGCCCTTTACGCTTACCACCAGGAATGTGGTTGGCGACAATTCCATAGCCAGCCTCTCCTATGCCAACCTGCCCAGACTGGTTAGGAAGGGAATAAAAATCCTCATTGACGACGGCAATGTCGTGCTTGAGGTAGAGGACAGCGCCGAAACGGATATAAACTGCCGGGTTATTAACGGCGGGAAAATCAGCACAAATAAGGGCATTAACGTTCCAAATGTGCATCTGGACATGCCCTTTATGAGCGAAAAGGATAAAAGAGACATACTTTTCGGCATAGAAAACGACATGGATTTTATTGCCGCCTCCTTTGTGCGCGGAAAAGAGGATGTCATCGAGCTTAGAAGTTTTCTTGACGAAAACGGCGGCAGCGATATAAAGATTATATCGAAAATTGAAAGCACCGAGGGCATCGAATGCTTTGACGAAATTCTGGAATACTCTGACGGAATAATGGTGGCCCGGGGCGATATGGGCGTTGAGGTGAATTATGAGCGCCTGCCGGGCCTGCAAAAGCGCTTTATAAGAAAGTGTTATCAGCATGGAAAAATCGCCATTACCGCCACACAAATGCTGGAGTCCATGATTAACAACCCCATCCCCACCAGGGCGGAAACAACCGACGTAGCCAATGCGGTTTTTGACGGCACCTCCGCTGTTATGCTCTCCGCCGAGACCGCCATCGGCAAATACCCTGTAGTGGCGGTAAAAACAATGACTAAAATCCTTCTGGAGGCAGAGCGGGACGCCCGCGAGATGGGGGCATTCAAGTATATAGATTATGAGATGGACTCGGAGGACACGACAAACGCAGTCTGTCATGCTGCCCGCACATTGGCACGGGACTTAAACGCAAAAGTCATAATCGCCCTTACCAAGTCCGGTTACACCGCCAGAAAAATGTCCAAGTTCCGCCCGGACCAGCCTATAGTGGGGGCTACTCCCGAAATCAAAACCTACCACCAGCTGGCCCTGTCCTGGGGAGTTTACCCTGTTATCACACGCTCGCATGTGGAGTTTGACAACCTGTTTGGCCACGCCATAGACCGTGCCAGAGATTTAAACATGCTGTCCCGGGGGGACAGGGTGGTTGTTGTAGCCGGCCTTCCCCTGGACATTTCAGGAACTACAAACCTTATCAAAATGGAAATCGTGGGTAAATAGACCCCAAAAAACCGCTCCGAATTCAAGAGCGGTTTTTTGATAATAGAATCTAAGTACGGAACAATACGTTGTTTCAGGCATGAAGGTTTTATTCCCTTTGAGTTTGTCGACAAGGGTAAAAATTTTTTCAAAAAATTTTTTAAAAAACTCTTGACAAATTTCCATGTTGGTGCTAATCTGATACTACTACGACAGACGTACTACTACAGACGTACTACGGCAGGCGTAAGAATAGCTCAGGGGGGATGACTGACATTGATAGGAAGCGATGTAATCAGAGGCTATACAGACATTATGATATTATTCCTACTCCTGAACGAGCCCACCTACGGTTATGAAATATCAAAAAACATCAAGCATCTTTCCGACGGAGAATACACATTAAAAGAAACAACCCTGTATTCCGCCTTTGGCAGGCTGGAGAGAAACGGCTATATTGAATCCTTCCCAGGGCAAGTCACCAGCGGTAAGCGCAGAACGTATTACAGAATAACGGAAAGCGGCAGGGATTACTATAGGGACAAATGCCGTGAATGGGTACAAACCAAGAAGCTCATAGAAAAATTTGTTGACTATAATGAGGTGGAGTAATGGACATAATCATCAGTTATCTGGAAAACATGTTTGCCGGTTTGCCCCGTACTCCAAAGACGGAAAAGGCCAAAAAGGAACTTCTGGCAATGATGGAGGATAAATACAACGAGTTGAAGGCCCGGGGGCTGGCGGAAAACGAAATAATTGGCATTGTCATATCCGAATTTGGCAACCTGTCCGAATTGGCAGAAGAACTTGATTTAGGCGTTGCGGAATTAACGGAAGAAACCCGGATTTGTGTCGGTCTTGAAGAAGCCAAAGAGTATATCACTGCCAGCACCAAGAGCGCAAAACTGATCGGCCTGGGAGTCATGCTCTGTATCTTCTCCCCCATACTCCTAATTGTTCTTGTAGGTGCTTCCAAGTATGGGATTTTAGGAATAGGCAAAAACGTAGCCGCTTTTGTGGGACTTCTCTGTCTTTTCTCATTTATAGCTAGTGCCGTAGCCCTATTTATAACAAGCGGCATGAGGCTGAACAGGTTTGAGTACCTGAAAAACGTGGAGTTTTATATGGACAGGTCAACTTATGCCTATGTAAAGCAATCAGCGGAGGCCTTCAGGCCCAACTTCGTGCTTTATATAACCTTGGGCATAATTCTATGCATAGTCAGCGTAATCCCCCTCCTGGGAACGGCGCTGCTCCTGGACGGGAACGGCTTCCCGGCCAACTGCGGCGGGGGCATGCTTTTACTTCTTATAGGCATCGGCGTATTCCTGTTGATTAACGGGGGCATGGTCAAAGACTGCCATAACGTGCTTCTTCAGGAGAAGGAATATGCGGACAAAAACGCATATAACAGAACCAACCGCATAGCCGCCGTTTACTGGCCCTGCGTGGCATGCATCTACCTGGCCTGGAGTTTCATCACCTTCAACTGGGGTACGACCTGGATAATATGGCCTGTAGCGGGCGTGCTTTTCGGAGCAATATCTGCAGTTTCCAATTCACTTAGGAAAAAGGATAAACCTGTCCTCTGACTCGCATAAAGGCAGCAAATTAACAGGGTGCGTTGCAAAAACATGAGATTGCAACGCACCCTGTTTAACTTATTTCCATGGATTAGGGCCGCTTGCCAGTTTTTTCTTCCTCCAAAACCTCGCGGACTATGGCCTCTATGTCCAGCAGCATATCCTCCTGCTCCGATTCCACGGAATCGGCTGCGGGTACGGGGGTTTCCCGAACCGCGGGTTTTGTCTCTGGTGTGCCCTCCGACTTTTCACTCTTCTTTCTCCGGGGCCCCGTGCGGAAGTCATCCCATCTGTCAGCCAGGGTTCTTCTCAACTTCCGGCTTTGCCGCTTCAGTTTTTTCAACAGCCTGATGATTAAGACAAGCAGGCATATTGCCGGAAGTATGGACAGAAGTATACCCACCGCCAAAAATAGGGCCATGTAATCCTCCACAATGCGGGCGGCATTTTCCCAACTGGGGAGGATTACCCCGGTGTTATGCACGGAGCGCTCACCGAAATTTCTAATAATAGAAAAAACTTTAGAAAGCTTGAAACGCCCGGAGTTTTCCACCAGCACCCCGTCTCCAAGGGGAAATATCTCTTTAACAATACCGGCGGCAAAACCGCTTACGGGATCGGGCATGGCTATTTCATAGCATCTGATTTTCGCATCGACGTTTTTTGCAAGCGCCTCAAAGGACATGTATATGCCCTCTCCCCCGGTATAGGCCCGCCTGCTGGCAAAATCGGACTCCCTGGAAACGACTCCTGCCACAATGTAAGGCTCCCCGCCAATGGTGACAGTCATTCCCGCAAGGTCGCTGGAGCCGAACAGCCTCCAGGCCAGTTCCTCATCCAGGACAACCTTGTCGGTGGTGGGGTCGTCACTATAAATAAAAGAACCGGAACGAAGAATCATGGGGTGGAACAGGAAGAAATCGCCTCCTACGCCTATGGCGGTTACAGTGGCGCCGCCCCGGGCCCCTGTGACGGATATTTCCCCTGCGGCGCAGTAGGCGTCCGTATAAAGGCTGCCCCCCTCGGGGGCTTCCAGAGAGGCCTCCTGCAGCTTTTTATCCAAATCCTGACGGAATTTTAAGACATCGCTAATTTCAATTCCCCCGTCACGGGGAAGAAAACAGGATATCTGGGCCATGCGCTGCTCGCTCTGGCCCGCCCAGCGCTGTGCAGCTTTCTGGGACTGAAGAAGTCCGCCCAGATAGCTCATACCTATGAAGCTGGCGGCAGCGCAAATAATAAGAAGGGCGTTAACCGCAAGGAATATGATTTTTTTAATTCTTTTCAAAGCGGCTCCGCCCCTTCTCTTATATCTGGTCGTCTACCATACGTACCTGCATGCCATGCTCAATAGGCTTTGTGGACGTTGTAATGACAAAATCCCAGGGATTCAGCCCGCCGGAAACCGCGGAATTGGTGTCGTCCTTTGCCAGCACCTGAACATCTACCCGGGTTGCTATATAGCGGTTGCCCAGGGGAGTGTTCTTGGCCACTACCACAAGGACAAAATCGCCGTTGCTGTCGGTCCTGATTGCGCTGTTGGGCACAACCAGCTCGTAGTCCGCGCTGCGCTGGCCCACGGACAGGGTCAGGGTGATGCCCGCTTCGATTTCACCGTCAATCGTGAATGTGAGCAGTTTGCCCTGTCCGGGATTCTGAGGGTCATTTGTTATGGCGGTCAAGGTGGCTGTAACCGGAGGCCCCCAATAATACATAACCTCGGCCAAGTCCCCCACCTTCACCTTTCTGGCCTGCTCATTGGTTACCGCAAAGCTCAGGGAGTATCCCCGGTCTGTCAGTTCAATGACCGCTATAGGCTCGTCGGGCATGGTGTTACCCCCGGCGTTGACGCTGATAGACTTTATTGTTCCGCCCACGCTGGCAGTTACGCTTGCGTCCACCGATTCGGCCAGGTATTTATTAACAAGCTCCTGCTGCTCTTCTATATCTTTTCGAAGCTCCGCCATATCAAGAGCTTCCAGGGCCTGTGTCTTTTCGTCGGCCTTCTGCTGCTCCGCCAGATTGAAGAGCAGGTTCTCCAGATTCTTTCGGGCAGCCTTTACCTGGGAATTATAATTTTCGTAGGCGCTGCGCCGCTCTTCCAGTTTGGCCAAAGTCTCCTCCGCCGCGGTCAGGTTGGCTTTTGCGGTGGTCAAAAGGTCCTGGGCGTCCCTCAGCTTT
>DUOX01000027.1 GCA_012838665.1 Clostridiales bacterium | reverse complement strand
TAATTCCATAAAATGTCCATATTTTGTATTACCAATAAATACAAAAAGACCAGCCGCTTCAAGCATTCATGCCTGATTGTGACTGGTCTCTTTTTGCCCCGCTTGAAGCTGTTCAGTTAAGTTTTTCTTCAATCCCTAAGTGAACGCTTCATTGTTCGGCCGTCTTTTCTGTTATGGCTTTGTTTTGGATTAATACATCTCAGGATTTGGGGTTTGATTATTTGCAGGCGGCTCAGGAATATCAGCAACCAATGACTCGGTTGTGAGTACCATTGCGGCAATTGAAGCGGCGTTCTCCAGAGCGGAGCGGCATACCTTGGTCGGGTCTACAACGCCGGCTTCAATCATGTCGCCAAATTGGTCTGTGGTGACATCATAGCCAAATGTGGAAGAGTCGTTATTGCGTATCTTATCCAGGATGATGGCGCCTTCCAGTCCGGCGTTTGAGGCAATCTGGTAAACAGGGGCCTGAAGGGCGCTGGCAACGATATTTGCGCCAGTCTTCTCGTCGCCGGTGAGGGTTTCGGCCAGTTTCTTGGCGGCTTTGGAGCCAATTACATAGGCCGTACCGCCGCCAGCTACGATACCTTCCTCAACTGCTGCGCGGGTAGCATTGAGGGCGTCTTCAACGCGGAGTTTTTTCTCCTTCATCTCGGTTTCGGTGGCAGCGCCGACTTTAATGACGGCTACGCCGCCGGACAGCTTGGCAAGACGCTCGGTGAGCTTCTCCCTGTCATAATCGGAGGTGGTGACTTCAATCTGGGCGTTAATCTGGCGTATACGATCCTGGATGGCCTTGGAATCGCCAGCGCCGTCAATGATAATTGTATTCTCCTTGGTGACTTTAACCTGACGGGCACGTCCGAGCATGCTTATGTTGGCTTCCTTAAGCTCCATGCCAAGTTCGGAGGAAATGACCTGGCCGCCGGTGAGGATGGCAATATCCTGCAGCATATCCTTGCGCCTGTCGCCAAATCCGGGAGCTTTTACGCAGACGCAGGTGAAGGTGCCGCGAAGCTTATTGAGGATAATGGTTGCAAGAGCCTCTCCCTCAACGTCCTCGGCAATAATGACCAGCTTACGACCGCCCTGTACCACCTGCTCAAGGAGGGGCAGAATGTCCTGAATATTGGAAATCTTCTTGTCAGTAATAAGAATCAGGGCGTCGTCGATGACAGCTTCCATCTTCTCGCTGTCAGTGACCATGTAGGGGGTGATATAGCCCCTGTCAAACTGCATGCCCTCCACGACCTCGGAATAGGTCTCGGCGGTTTTGCTTTCCTCAACGGTAATGACGCCGCTCTGGCCGACCTTTTCCATAGCCTCGGCAATGAGCTTGCCGATATGCTGGTCGCCGGAGGAAATGGTTCCTACGCGGGCAATATCTTTAGAGCCGGATACAGGCTGTGAGTTGGCATGAATTGCGTCAACAGCAGCCTTAGTTGCGGCCTGAATGCCTCTCTTCATGACCATGGGGTTGGCGCCGGCTGCCACGTTCTTAAGGCCCTCGTGGATAATGGCCTGAGCCAGCAGGGTAGCGGTAGTGGTACCGTCGCCGGCTACATCGTTTGTCTTTGTGGAGACCTCTTTTATGAGCTGGGTGCCCATATTCTCAAAGGGATCGGGAAGCTCTATTTCCTTGGCGATAGTAACGCCGTCGTTGGTGATGAGGGGAGAGCCGAATTTCTTATCAAGAACCACGTTGCGGCCTTTGGGGCCCAGGGTTATCTTAACCGTATCGGCAAGCTGGTTAATGCCGCGCTCCAGCGCCCTGCGCGCTTCTTCGCCAAATATAATCTGTTTCGCCATATTTTTTTAACCTCCAAAACTCTTATTCTGCTTCTGACCGTCTAGGCTTATTCCACTATTGCCAGGATATCACTCTGACGAACGATGGTTAGCTCCTGATCGTCTATTTTAACGTTGGTGCCTGTGTATTTTCCGGTGATTACCTTGTCACCAGGCTTGACCACCATGACAACCTCGTTGCCATCCACCATGCCGCCAGGACCAACAACGATAACCTCGTATATCTCGGGTTTCTCCTGTGCGGAGCTAGAAAGTATGATACCGCCTTTGGTCTTTTCCTCAGCCGGAATCTGCTTGAGGACTACTCTGTCAGCTAAAGGTTTCAGATTCATTCTATATGCCTCCTATTATAGTTTTTATAAATTTTCAATTTTAGTGCATTAGCACTCAAGGTTCTTGAGTGCTAATGCACTACTATAATAATCCAAGTATACCCATTGTGCAAGGTGTAAATTCTAAAAAAATCCGATAAATTTTGCCTATATTTCAGATTATAATAATTTAAGCCTTATTATGCAAGTGAAATCTTCCTGTTTGTCGATTATTCGCCGTCTTTTTCATGCCCGGCATTAAAAAACTGCATATTTTTCGGGAAAATAAAATTGACTCCCTCCGGTATTATTCTTATTTTAATTTCATTTCCATAGATTGCCTCGCCGTCAAGGTTTACTACTATCTCGTCGCTGCTGAGGATCTCTATGCTGTCTCTCTGAATATGGGTGATGTAATCGGGGTGCTCCCGGAACTTTCCTTTGGCATATGCCATTATCATCTTAAAAAACTCGAATATGTTAACGCCCTTGACAATTAGAAAATCAATTAGCCCGTCGTCGGGGCGGGCGGTGGGCACAGGGTTAAACCCGCCGCCGTAATACCTGCCGTTACAGGCGCAGACCAAGGCCATGCTTCCTTCAAAATATTTATCTCCGTATTTAACTTTGAGATGCCGGTTAATGCCCTTAAACAGGTTGACTATCAGGGAAGTCAAATAGCCCATGGGACCGCCCAGGAGAGGTATTTTGCTGTATTTATGCACCTGCGTTCCAACCCTGGCGTCTATTCCAACGGAGCAGATGTTGATGCAGTAGCGGCCGTTGCAGTTAATGACGTCAATAGGGCGCACTTCCCCGTCAATGAGGGTGGGCAGTTCAAAAAACCTGTGCCTGTCTTCCCCAAACATCCTGACGAAGTCGTTGCCGGTGCCGCAGGGGAAATGGGTTACCGAAACATGGGTCAGTCCCGCCGCGCCGTTTACGCATTCGTTAAGTGTGCCGTCGCCGCCGCAGGCATAAACCCGCAGCTGGCCGGGGTTTTGGGCCTCCTCTTTGATTTTATTGCAGGCGTCCAGGGGAGCCTTTGTCACATATACTTCATATTTGTCCTGTCTGCTTTCAAATGCCTTTGCCGCCAGTTCCGATACGTACCGCGTACTGTCCCTGCCGCCGGCAGTCGGGTTTACTATAAAAAGATGCCTCATACTTTATCTCCGGTAAAAAAATCTCTCAGGGCGGAGCGCGCTTTGCCCCGAGGGTATTATCTGTATATAAAACTATTATAAATACATAAACAGCTGGCATTTAATCATGCCGTTATACAATTTTCGCTTTTTATCCGCCTTTCTGCCAAAAAACTGCTCAAAATCGGAATGGGAGGATAAAATATATAACTTCCATTTCCCCGATTCTTGCGAAATAGCGGCGTTCATCACTGAGCCGAAATCTTTATAGAGCTGCTCCGCCTGGCGCTGTTCCAAAAGGCGTTCGCCGTAGGGCGGGTTGGTGACTATTACGCCCCCTTCCGTTTTACGGTTAAAAGCCGTGGCAGAGTGCGCATAAATCCAGCGTCATTTTCCCGCTTCCCCGGAATCAGGAGAAAACTCTTCCATTCCCGGCGTATCGTATGGCAGGGTGCGGGAAGCGGCAGGCTCGTCTCCGTCAAATTCTGCGGCATCTTCGGGTTTGCCGCCATATTTGCCCAGGGCGCAGCGCACAAAGATAATCAACACATAAACCAGACAGAGGAGGGCAGCGCCGGTAAGCGCAAACGCCCAGACCGCCGGCAGGGAACCCACGGTATCAACACACAGCACATAAGGGGAGAGTATATGAGAATAATCCGTGACTTCCCCAATAATCCCCGCTTCCGCCATCCATCCCTTGTTCAGGCTGAACCAATCGTAGAGCATGGCCTGAGCCTTGGGGTCCAGATTGTCAAGAGTGCCATTGACGACAAAATACTTGTCAATACGATTAATCAGCCGGTTAAGATAGCTGTAGGTGTCGTCAATGACCAGACCCGCGGATTCAAAGTATCTCGGGGTCAGAAGAATGGTGAATAACTGGCCTTCATGGGGCACGATGGCATACCAGCCGGTAACAGAGTCCCTGAGAGAGCTGTAGTCCTCGGCATAAAAATCCATTATTAAAGATACTTCGGCAGAAACATAACTTCCCGGGTCCTCCTGGCTAATCGGGCCAAGCTTTTCGGGACCCCGCAGAATATCTATAAAGGCGAAGTTAGTGGCAATAAGCAGGAAAATGGCAACAAGGAGCGCTACAAGTCCTCTTGTAAGCGCTCCTCTTAGTTTATTATTAGGCAACGCATTAGTTTCCATTTAGTTACTTCCAATCTTCTCCTGGGCGTGATTGCGCAAAAGCTCAAAGCTCTCTTCGCTGATAACATGCTCGATGCGGCAGGCGTCTTCTGCGGCGGTTTCCCTGCTCACTCCCAGTGAAACCAAAAACTCCGTCAAAAGTTTATGCCGCTCATACATGCTTTGGGCTACGTCCATTCCCTTATCCGTGAGTATAAGAGCGCCGTTTGAATCGGCAACCACGAAGCCCTTGGCCTTGAGAATGGACATGGCGCGACTTACACTGGGCTTTGTCACTCCGAGAAAGCCGGCAACATCAATGGAACGCACTTGCTCTTGCTGCATGCTGAGAATAAGTATTGCCTCAAGATAGTCTTCGCCGGATTCACGAATGGACATGACATCACCCCTGTTTATTTTTTCAAAAAAACTGATAATTATTTACATTGCACCATTCTAACAGATAATATAACACAAGTGTGGATAATTTGTAAATATAATTACCGCAAGCAGAATAGTTTTGATACTCGGGGCTTATAGAACACTTAAGTAGCGCTCCCCGGTATCAGGGAGGATAACCGCAATAGTCTTGCCCCTGTTTTCCGGCTTTTTTGCCAGCACCGCCGCGGCGTGCAGGGCGGCGCCGGATGATATTCCGCAGAGCAGGCCCTCCGTCTTTGCAAGCAGCCTGGAGGCGTCAAAAGCCTCGTCGTCGGTGACATGAATAACTTCGTCGTAAACACTGGTGTCCAGTACCTGAGGCACAAAGCCGGCCCCTATGCCCTGGATGCCGTGTTTGCCGGCTTTCCCCCCGGAAAGAACGGGAGAGGCAGCGGGTTCCACGGCAACGATATAAATATGGGGGTTCTGGGATTTTAAATACCTCCCAGCGCCGGTAAGGGTTCCGCCGGTGCCGACGGTGGCGATAAATATATCTACCCTACCGCTGCTGTCCTGCCAGATTTCCGGCCCGGTGGTGTCATAGTGGATTTTTGGGTTTGCCGGGTTTACAAATTGCCCCACAATAATGCTGCCGGGGTTTTCCTCGCGGAGCTTTTGGGCCTTTTCGATGGCTCCCGTCATGCCCTTTTCGCCCGGGGTAAGGATTATCTCCGCCCCGTAAGCGGCAATCAGTTTTCTCCGCTCCACGCTCATGCTGTCGGGCATTACGATGACGACACGGTAACCCAGAACAGCTGCAATTGCCGCAAGGCCAATGCCGGTGTTGCCACTGGTGGGTTCAATCAGCATGGCGCCCGGGGAGATAATGCCCCGGTTTTGTGCGTCCAGTATCATGGACAGGGCCGCCCTGTCCTTTATGCTCCCGCCGGGATTCTGACGCTCCAGCTTGCCCAGAATATCGGCCTGCAGGTTCAGTGCTTTCCCGAATCGTGACAGTGAAATCAGGGGAGTTTTTCCTATGAGATGTGTTATGTCGGAATAAATTTTTGACACTGGTATTAGACCTTTCATTATAAATAAATGGTTGAAAATAGTTGAAGTTATTAGTATAATACCTCATTATGAGGTTAATAACAAGCGCAAATGAGGTGCAATGAATGAAACGTACAAAAATATCGGAGATATATGGCGATAAGGAAAGTTACGAGGGGCTGAATATCACCATCTGCGGCTGGGTGCGGACCATCAGGGACATGAAGAATTTCGGGTTTATCGAGCTGAACGACGGAAGCTGCTTCAAAAATCTTCAGGTGGTTTTCGAGCGGGAGAAGCTGCAAAACTATGAAGAGATAGCCCATGCCAATGTGGGGGTCGCCCTGATTGTGAAAGGTGTGCTGTTGCTTACGCCGGAGGCCAAGCAGCCCTTCGAGCTGAAGGCCGCATCAATTGAGATTGAGGGTGCCTCCTCCCCCGACTATCCCCTTCAAAAGAAGCGCCATAGCCTGGAATACCTTAGAACCATAGCTCATCTGCGTCCCAGAACAAACCTGTTTTCGGCGGTGTTTAGGGTAAGAAGCGTGGCTGCCCACGCAATCCACTGCTTTTTCCAGGACAGAGGCTTCGTGTATGTTCATACCCCTATCATAACCGCTTCCGACTGCGAGGGCGCCGGCGAGATGTTCCGGGTCACAACACTTGATCCGCAGTCAGTTCCCGTGGACGAAAACGGTAATACCGACTATTCCCGGGACTTCTTCGGCAGGGAGACAAACCTGACAGTATCGGGTCAGCTTAACGCCGAAAACTTTGCCATGGCCTTTGGAGATGTATACACTTTCGGGCCGACATTCAGGGCCGAGAATTCCAATACCCAGCGCCATGCCGCAGAGTTTTGGATGATAGAGCCCGAAATTGCCTTTGCCGACCTGTCAGATAACATGGAGCTGGCTGAGGCTCTCATCAAGTATATAATAAACACCGTGTTGGAAAAGTGTCCCCAGGAGATGGAATTTTTCAATAACTTTGTTGATAAGGGCCTGCTGGAACGGCTGAACAACGTGGTATCCAATGACTTTGGCAGGATCAGCTATACCGACGCCATAGCCATACTTGAAAAGGTTAAGGACAGGTTTGAGTACCCCGTCTACTGGGGCTGCGACCTGCAGACGGAGCATGAGCGCTATCTGACGGAGCAGCATTTCAAAAAACCCGTCTTTGTGATGGACTATCCCAGAGAGATAAAGGCGTTTTACATGCGTTTGAACGACGACAATAAAACCGTGGCGGCCATGGACTGCCTGGTGCCCGGCATCGGGGAGATTGTGGGGGGCTCCCAGCGTGAGGAGCGGCTGGATGTCCTTGAGGCCCGCATGACAGAGTGCGGCCTGGACCCCGAGGATTATTGGTGGTATTTGGACCTGCGCCGTTTCGGCGGCACCCGCCACGCCGGCTTCGGCATGGGATTTGAGCGGCTTATTATGTACCTCACCGGTGTTTCAAACATTCGGGACGTAATTCCCCATCCCCGTACCGTGGGCAACGCCGAGTTTTAGTTTAGAAGCCGATCTGAAAAAGCTGCCCCCGTCAGCCCATGGGCTGACGGGGGCAGCTTTAATACTCCTATATTGTTCTATGCAGGGTTTTCCGCAGTAAACCGAAACATTGGTTTACAGTGCGGGAATCAATCCTCCATGGCGTCCAAAACGCAAAAGGCCAGAGCCGCTTCAACCACCGGTACGGCTTTGGGACCCAGACAGGGGATATGTCTTCCCCTCAGCCGAAGTTTGACGTTTTCGCCCTTATCCAAATCCACCGTTTTCTGCTCGCGACTGATGGATGGGGTGGGACGCAGGGCAACTTTTACTACGATTGGCATGCCGTTGGTTATTCCGCCGTTAATGCCGCCGGAATGATTGGTTTCCGTATACACCCGGTCATCTTCGATACAAATGGGGTCGTTGGCATGACTGCCGCGCATGGAGGCGATATCGAAGCCGGCGCCGAATTCCACTCCCCGTACGCCGGGGATGGCAAACAGCATGGCGGCAATACGGCTTTCCATCCCGCCGAACATAAGCCCTCCAAGACCCGCGGGGGCGCCGGTGACAACGCATTCCACAATACTGCCTACTGAATCGCCGGAGGCACGGGCATCCAAAATCTCCTTCTTCATGTCATAATCCATTTCCGGCCCGACGGCCTGGCCGACTTGGACGATGCTGGCGCGAATGCTTATTCCCCGCCTTTGCAGTATTTGGCGGCACAGGGAACCTGCCAGCACCAAGGCGGAGGTTAACCTGCCGCTGAAAGGGCCGTCTCCCCGGAGGTCTGCAAAACCGGAGAATTTTATCCGGGCAGTCAGGTCGGCGTGTCCGGGACGGAGTATTCCGGAGTTGTTGGTTGGGTTTTGGATTTCGGGATTGCGGATAAGAGCACAGACTGGGGCCCCGGTAGTGCGTCCATCGAGCAGCCCGCTTGTAAAGACCGGCTCAGCGTTATTAGTATCCACGTCGCCCATTTCTGAAGAACCGGGGCCTTTACGTGACAGCTCTTCCAAGACTTGAGATACGTCAATTTCCTCACCCGAAGGAAGTCCGTCCAATACAACTCCTATAGCAGGCCCGCATGCTTCCCCAAAAATTGTAATCCTGATATTCTCGCCAAAGGTGTTCATAGAACACCTCACCCTCCTCTCCGTCCGGGATTAATTAGAATTATCCAGCTTTTTGCTTCGTTCCGTATTGTGTTAAAGCCAGTTAAAGCACATTTAATAACAGGATACAACAACATTCAACAAAAGTAAATGTTTTTATGTTAAAGAAGGATGATAAATCGTAACCAAGCTGAGTTAGGTTTTTACTCATTTTGGCGGCTTTATCATAGGTAACACCGAAACCAGTAAGTAACGTATTAAACACACCTTGATTTCTCATCCAAGTAGATGCATTTATACCCAATGCCAATTGCGCTGTTTCTGCGTACTTTTGAGCTTCTTCGGCGTAATCGCCTATTGCTACGGTAAACAAGTTAAGATTCTCGACATAAGCATTACTTTCAGTAATCCAATTACTGATTATGTGATTCGCTCGATTTAAGGCTAAATACAATGCGCTCATGCGCATACCATTTGCTAATGTCCAAAATGACTTCCTGGTCTTAGTGTTAGATACAGTGAGCTTTTCGTTGTAGCAGTGAGTGCATCTAAACCACTCACC
>DUOX01000026.1 GCA_012838665.1 Clostridiales bacterium | reverse complement strand
TGGGCAACAGCGGCGCCCTCTTTCCAGCAGTTGTAAATCTCCTCAGCTATTTCGTGGGGCTCAAGGGGAACATAAGGAGTGTTTTCCTTAGTGGGCCATGCGCCCGTGGTTGCCACTGTGATTATTCTCTTGTTTGACAGGTCACTCATTTCAAGCGCTCCTTTCACTGTTTTTTCAACTATGAGCTTTACTTTTTATTGCGGTCAAACAGGCGCTGCATATACTCAATGCCGCTGCCGCCATTGCCGGCTTCATCGGCGTAGCCGGTTCCGCCGTACATGTAGGTGCGCTCAGGCACGTCGTTGAGGTCGTCCTCGTCGATTTCGGCAACGCAGCGGGCCATGGAGCCGTCGCCCATATACCAGCGCAGGGGGAAGCAGTAGAATTTAAAGCGTTTTCCGGATACCTTGTCCAGGTCGCCGCCCAGGTTCTCAACGCCTACGATGCCGTGGCCCAGCATGAGCTTGTGGCAGGGCTCCCAGGTGCCCCAGTTGCCGAACTCTTCAAGCAGACCGAATTTCTCGTAGTAAGCCTTTTCGCCGTGAATACGAATGTATTCAAACTTATCGAACTCGGCATATGCCTCTTCGCCAAACAGCATCTTGTATTCCTCAGTGAGAGGCATGCCGGTTGCGCCCAGCAGGTTCATGCGGGTCATGCCGTTGTTGCCCATGGCTGTGTGCAGGGGATGGTCAAGAGCCTGGGAGTCCATGGCCACGCACTTCACCTTGTGCTTGACAAACCATTTGCCGGCCTCCACGCCGGTGCCGCTGGCATAGTGATAATAAGCCTTAGAGTCGTCAAACAGGCGGTGCATGCCGGTGTTGAGGCAAACAACCATGCCTTCCAGCTCGGAGGGCTTGATGCCGACCTTTTCGCAGGCTGCCTCCAGGTGCTCGGGGAGAATAAGTCCCCAGGGCTCGATGTCGATGGGCAGGCAGACGGCTTCGCCAGTGTAGGCGTCTATGGGCATCTCATGGGTGTAGCGGGCGCGTCTTCCGTCAAACTCGTACTCCATGACGTGACGGGGAGCATCGCAGTGAGTGCCGGTATGCATGGTACAGGTTATCTTCTGAGTCAGAACTCCGCCCTTTGCCATGGTGTGGGTATTGTCGATTTCAGGCTTGTCAAAATACGGCCAGCGGGGAATTTCTGCGCCGAAAGGATGAGTTAAGTCAACAAAAACCTTTTTTCCCATAATACATTCTCCTTTTCTGTAGATTAATCTTGTGTGAACGCAGCCATCAGGGCGAGGGGATTGATGCCCTATTGTTTATTCTTATTTGCTGCTATATAGTCTATAAGATACTCACGCAGCCTCCTGTTAGAGGCTTCCATCTGCTCCGGCGTCCACTCCTGCCAGCCCTTGCCGGACTTCATTCCCTGCTCGCCACGGGAGAGCATGTCCTGAAGCAGGTATGACGGCTCGTGATTGTCTGCCAGATGTTTTAAGATATACTTGTGGATGTTGTAGGTAAGCTGAATGCCAACCAGATCGGAGTTCTCCATGGGTCCCATGATAGGCCAGCGCAGACCGGGCCCATATTTGCAGGCGTCATCCACGGTCTTGGCGTCAGCTATGCCGTTTTCCACCATGTATATTGCTTCCCTCCAGAGGGCATGCTGCAGGCGGTTGGCTACAAAGCCGGGCACGTCCTTTTTGCAAAGGATAGGTTTTTTGCCCATTTTTTCAAGCAGGGCCATGGTGTCCTCTATAACCTCGTTCGAGGTATAATCGGACTTGACCACTTCTACAAGGGGGATAAGATGTCCAGGGTTCCAAAAGTGAGCGCCGACAACCCTCTCCCGGTATCTGCACTTTTCAGAGATTTCCGTTGGGCTCATAACTGAGGTGTTGGTCGCCAGGATACAATCACTGCGGCAGAAATTTTCAATATGCGCGAAAAGATCCTGCTTCATTTCCATGACTTCCGGATAGCACTCGATGATAAAATCGGCATCAGTATAGGCCTCCGCATCGTCGGTGACGAACTTGATGTTGCCGAGAATGCGCTGTTTTTCCTCCTCAGTTGCGGCACCTCTGGAAATCATGATATCAAGGTTATTAATTATGGGCTCCCAACGGTCCTCCTTGAGCGCGCGGGTTTTCAGAATAACGTTCAGGTCCGGGTCGGAGGCGAAAACCTGGGCCAGGGCGTTGCCCATCATGCCCGCGCCTACGACTACTACGTTTTTAATTTTCAAATATTATTCCTCCCCACTAGCTGGAAATTTTATTTCGTACTTGGGAATTGCTTTCCGCCGGATACTAGCAGGCCCAGTATCCGCCCGTGGCGTCATAGTTTCCACCGGTAAGGAAGTCAGAGGCGGGAGAAGCCAGGAAAGTGGCAAGTCCCACGAAATCTCTGGGTTCACCCAGCCGGCCTACGGGCAGGCGCTTCAGGAAGTTCTTATACACTTCGCTTTCGGGGTCAAACATCCATTCGGTGAGCTCGGAGCGGAAAACTGTGGGGTTAATGCTGTTAACGTTAATGCCATACTTTGCTGTAAGGTCGCAGGCCAGTGATTGTACCATCAAGTCCACGCCGCCCTTGGCGGTGCAGTAGCCGGTGTAGCCGGCCATGCCGGCCTTGGAGCGGGCAGAGGAGGTAATGACCATTTTTCCGCCTTTGCCCTGGGCTATCATCTGCTCGGCCACATGCTTCGCCAGGAGATAAATGCTGGTGCAGTCGGCATCCATTATCTTCTTCCACTCTTCCACGCTCTGCTCCACTATACTCTTAGGAGCGTTGAAACCGTGGCAGACGGCGAGAATGTTAACCTCACCATAGGTATCCGCAGTGAATTTGACTATCTTCTTGACGTCTTCCTCATTTGCCGGGTCGCCGGCGATATAGGCGCACTCGCAGCCCTGGTCTTTCATCCACTGGGCAAGCTGTGCCAGCTTATTCTTGTTTCTTCCCGTGAGGACCACTTTCGCTCCCTGGAAGCCGTAGGCAACGGCCACGGCGCTTCCCAAAGCGCCTGTGGCTCCGGTAACTATGGCTACCTTACCTTCTATTGAAAACATATTGTGCACAAAGCTTTTTTCTACTTGTACCATAAACTATTCCTCCTTTTTGACAGTTTTCCGTGACTTTCATCACGATTTGTTGTATGATAAACATAACACGATTACCAGAAATGGGCCAATTCATCTATTTCATTACAGTTATAACCGTACAGGACAGGATATTGAGGTGAAAGATATGACCATTTATCAGATAGAGGCCTTTATAACTCTTGCTCGGACTCTTAACTATACGAAAGCCTCCAAGTTGCTACATACGACTCAGCCAAACCTGAGCAAAATGATAGTAAACATGGAGCAGGAACTAGGAGTCCGGCTGTTTACGAGGAACAAGCGGGATGTGAGCCTGTCGCCTGCAGGGATGGCGTTTCTGCCCCAGGCAGAGCGTTTATTGGAGGTTTATGACAAGGCAATTGCGGATGCAAGGGAAGCGGAAATGGGAATACGGGGGAATATAAAAGTTGGGTTTCTTGGCTCCGCCATGCATGCGAGAATGCCGGCCATTGTGAGGGCCTTTAAGGAAAAGTACCCCAAAATCTATCTGGAGCTTATAGATTACACCTTTTCTCCGCTAATGACGGCGCTTGTAGAACACAGAATCGATGTTGCCATGCTGCCGGACAAGGAGTTGGAATTCATCCCGAAACTTGAAAAAAAGTTCATTTTTTCGGATGACATGTGCGCCGTGGTACCAAAAAATCACCGCCTTGCCGACTGTGATTTCATTAACATACAGGATTTGAAACATGAGCCCTTTATAATGATGGACCCTAAAGTTTCGGACAGGGACTATAACTTGGTGAACTCCATTTGTATGGAAGGCGGATTTATTCCAAATGTTGTATATCAGGGCAATACCCTGACAAATCTTATGCTCATGGTGGCCTGCGGCTTTGGGGTTTCAATTCTTGCTAGGCACATGACTCACCTGGGCATGGATGATGTGAGTTTTGTGCCTATAAAGGGTTATGAGGGACATTTCAAGATGGTCTGCGCCTGGAGGCGCGACTCAAACCCCAGTATTCCAAAACTTATTGAGGTTATAAATAGTGATATATCCTAGAACCGACCCATAATCCTAGGATGGCAAATCCATGTTATTCTTATACCGTGTGAAGTTTCCACATTATGAGATGATTGGAAATATGCGGAAATAGGAAATTGCCTCGACACCGTGATGGAAAATTGCATTTGGTTTGCTTTGAAGGGAACTGCTCATTTACAGGAACTCATTTCACAGAGCATTTCAATTAGGGGCTGGCTGATGCCAGGTAATTGCCGTATTATGATAAAACTTAAGGGCTTGCCGTCTGCAATTGCAGACGGCAAGCCCTTTTGACTTTTTATCAATTTATTTCCTTGAGGGGGAATGTTTAATGCCGAAACTGTGTGGGGGTTATTCCCTGCCCAGTTCCGAAGCGTAATAGCGCTGCTCGATGGTGCAGTTTTCGTTCTTGCTTATATTGCACATAAGGGCGCGGAGCTGATAGGCCCCGATGAAGGGATCACAGGGTTCCCCGCCGTTTGTAAGTATATTCGCATTTGACTCATCCCAACCGTAGTCTGGTGGTCCGGCCTCGGGATACCACCAGCCCATTTCGCAGTTTATTACCCTCGGGTCCATTTCCGGCCTGAATACGGCCTTTTGGGTAATCCTTCCCCTGGGGGATTCTATCCACACCCAGTCTCCTTCCTCAATGCCGTTCTTTCTGGCGGTGTCCGGGTGTATGGAGACCAGAGGAAATTTCGCGTTTTTACGCAGGGACTTTATCTGCCTGCCGTTGGAGATAAAATATTCCTGCTTCCTGCCCCCTGTGGTGAGTATGAGGGGGTACTTCTCCGCCAGGTCCGGGCGGCTTATGGGGCTTTCCGGCACCTCCCGCCAGAAGGGCAGCGGGTCGCCCCCTGACTGCTCAATGGCAGAGGAATACAGCTCAAATTTGCCGGAAGGGGTTTTAAAGCCCCGCTCTTTGTACTGATAGTATTTCCGCTGGGGAACAATGTAGCTCAGTTCCTTCATTTTTTCAAAGTCTATGCCCGCCAGCTCCGGCCGCCTGCGTCCCATTTCCTCCAGGAGGCCGTTTAGGATTTCCTCCTGGCTGTCGGCCCCGTAGTCCAGGCCCATACGCTGGCATAGTTTCATGAAGAACTCCTCGTCGGATTTGCACTCTCCCACCTGTACCGCCTTCCGCATGGTGAGCAGGGCGTAGTCGCCAAATTCAGGCATACAGAAAATGCTGTCAATCTCGGGCCAGAGAGCGGCGGGCAGCACAATATCCGCCAGCTCCGCCGTCGGGGTCATGAAAAAGTCCATGTATACGAAAAATTCAAGTCCCTTGAGAGATTCGTATACGTGCCGGGAGTCCGGCATGGAGAGCAGGCAGTTGTTGGCATGGGAAAACAGCCCCCTGATTTTATAGGGGATGCCCGTTTTCATGGCCTCAAAAACGTGATGGGGGTGGGCAAACATCTTGGGAGAAGCCGTGCCGTCATTGAGAGGGAAACCCCCGGAGAGGCACTTTTTTGCGGTTTCGGGACTCAGCCTGTCGAACAGCGGGTCCGCCGAGGGAGCAATCTCCATGCTTTCCACAAAACCTCCCGGCACGTCCCAGTTTCCGGTAAGGGCCGGGATCATGTAAATGGCCCGGCAGGTCTGAAAAGAATTGGGTGTCTGCTCAATGGCACAGCCCCATTCCAGGGCCAGGGGCTTGATGGAGGCAATCAGACGGGCGGCCCTGAGGATGTCCTCCCCGGGCACCCAGGTGATTTCCGACACCCGATGGGGGGGATATTCCTTTACCCTGTTTTTCAGCTCCTGAAAGCCCACAGTCCAGTTTTCAACAAAATCCTTATCGTACAATTCCTCTGAAATGATGATATTCAGTATGCCTAAAGCCAGGGCACCATCGGTCCCGGGCCGTACCCTGAGCCAGCAGGCCGCATTTTTTGTAAGCTCGTTAGGCAGCGGGTCCACTACAATCAAGGGCGTCCCTTTCCTGACCGCGTCTTTTATAAACCACTGCAACTCTCCGTCGGCTCCGCTTATGGCAGGATTGGCTCCCCAGACCAGTATGCCTGCGGGTTTAACGTCACCGTAATAGTCCACTCCTGCAAATACCCCGGCGGTGAACATTCCGGCGTTAACCCGGGGCCCAAGGCACACAAGTGCCCCAGAGGACATGGCGTTGGGGGTCCCCAGCACATTCCCGAAACGCCAAAACTGGGAGAGATGATGCCGGCCTGTACCGGTGGTTATAGCTATGCATTCCGGACCGTATGTATTACGGAGATATCCGGTTTTTTCGGCAATAATATTGTATGCCTCATCCCATGATATCCGCTCCCAGCTGCCTCTGCCCCGCCGGCCCTTCCTGCGCATGGGATGAAGCAGTCGGTGGGGATGATACATCTGCTCAATGATTGTCATGCCCTTCACGCAGGCCCGTCCCTTATTAAGAGGACCGTCTGGGTCCGGGCGCACCCTGGTAACCCGCCCACCCTCTACCGTGAGGATGAACATACACCCGCCATGGCAGCCCCGGCATGCCGCTTTAATTTCCTGTTTCGGCATTCGACGCTCCGCCTTTCATAATTGGTAAAATTGCAATAGAGCCAGCCGTATTTGCCAAAATTATACATGCTTGCCGCAATATATGCAATGTCAAGCTCAATAAAAATGTTTATGGCCTTTGGAAAATGAGATTCCAGCAACGGGACATTAATAAGTAACGTTTACACGGCCTTGAAGTTAAAGGCTGTTTTTTATTTACGCAAATCATCTAAATTTTTACATTGGCGCGATGATATGATACCGACTGGCAAATGTATCCATACATATGAGGGTGATTTGGAGGAGTAGCCAGAAAACAGGAACGCAAAGGGTCAAAACCCACTAATCCTCCACGCCTTGCGTGCGGTAATTTTCTTTTTGCCTCTTCTTATGAAGAAGAACCCCCCCGCAGGGCGGCGGCCGGGGGAGTATATTTATATGCGGAGGAACAGAAGCCTTCAATTACATATTAAGTTTACCTTTCGTAGTATTCCTTTACTGTATCAAAGAAGGCATGGATATTTTCCCAAGGGGACATGGGCGGTATATCGCAACCGGAGGAGATAATGAAGTTTGGATATTTGCTGCAGGTCTCCAGTAAGTCCAAAGTTGCCTTTCGCACGTCTTCCAAAGTGCCGTCTTTTATCACACCGGCGGGATTTACGTTGCCCATTACGGGAATTCCGGCAGGGATTTTCTCCAGCATTTCGGCCATTGAAATGGCATTGCCGAAATGATAGGCCATGGCTCCGCAAGAGAGAATTTCCTCCGTCATAAGCAGTGTGTTGTTTCCGCAGTTGTGGTAGATGACGGCAAAATTATCGTCCTGCACTGCGTCCACTATCATCTTTACATAGGGCGCCGAAAACTTCGCTGCCAGGTCGGGAGACAACAGTCCGGTAAGAGGCTCGGCTATAACCACGCCGTCGGCTCCTAGCTTTTTATATTCCAGAATGTACTCGGTTATAAAACGGGTTGCCTTTTCCATGGTAATGTGAACCATGCCAGGCTCGTCATAGCAGTTTATAAGGGCCTCAGAGACCTCCATCAGCCTGCCGGCCAGAGAGAAAGGTCCTATCGACCCGGCGAAAACGGGTCTGTCCTCTATAACTTTCAGGGCCTCGGCTACCGCCTCCAGGTATAGCTTTGTGCGGCCGGCGCCTGCCTCCGGGATTTTCAGAGCCAGGGCATCTTCCTCGCTGTAGACAATGCCCCCCACCACCGTGGGCACCTCATCGTCGGAGTACTTGACGTTTGAGCCAAAGCACTCCGCCTCAACGGAGAGGTCCATAAAGCTTACGGATGCCGCCGTATCTACAGTTTCTGCCACCAGCTTCATGGCCCTTGCCTGAAGACTGCTGTCAGATACCAGCTGCCGGACGCTGATGCCCATAAGCTGGACAGCCGGGAAGCTCAATATAGGCAGGGGCTTTTTCACTGTGGCGGACATTTGATCCGCAAACCATTGCTTTATATTTCTTTTCATCCTGGAACCTCCAAAAACGCCTGCCCGATTATTGAGCCATGGATTTCAGTATCTCGACGACCTTCTCCACCGCCGTGGTGGCGTCAGGGGTATAGTAGTCGGCGCCTATCTTATCGCAAAAGCCCTGAGTAACGGGAGCGCCGCCCACCATGATTTTGACCTTGTCCCGTATTCCTGCCTCATTGGCTTTTTCAACCACCGTTTCCATTTGAGACATGGCGGTCGTAAGCAGGGCAGAGCAGCAGATTATCTTGCAATCATTTTCCATAGCCGTGTTGATAAATTTTTCCGCAGGAGCATCTATGCCAATGTCGATGACTTCAACGCCTTTGCTCTCTATCATCAACTTTACAAGGTTCTTACCTATGTCATGAAGATCGCCCTCCACCGTGCCAATCAGGACACGGCCCAGGTAGTCGACCTCACCCTCTGCCAGAAGGGGCTTTAAAAGCTCCGTGCCGCTGCTCATGGCGCGCGCTGACACCAGCACCTCGGGGATAAAGGTCTCATTCCGGACAAAGCGCTGGCCAACCACATCCATGCCGGCCAGCAAGCCGCTTTCCAGAATCTCCTTAGCCGGCAGGCCCTCGTCGATGGCCTGCTGAACAAGGCTCAATACCTGTTTCCTGTTGCCGTTTTGAACAGCCAGAGAAATTTTATTGATTGTTGACATGCTGCACTCTCCTTACGTTTTTATCTGTTGCCTCAAAGTCATGCTACCCTTTTTTATTAATTAAAAACATGTAGAAACATGTAGAATTTTGTACCTTGTATTTATTATAGGACCAAGTTCTTTTATCCGTAAATAATACAAGATGGTTGATTTTTGCATGATGAGTATATACAATGTGTATGAAGGGATATAAAGGGGCTGTGGTATATGAGACTGTGCATGGGCATAATAGGCGACAATCTGGAATTTAAACAGATCATAAATAACACCGACGGGCAGGATGACCCTATGAATCTTGAGCGGTATAGAATCTACTGCAAAGGTACCCGCTTACGCGCGGGTATAGCGTATCTGGCATTGGCGGAGGAGCTTGATGACCGGATAATTGCGGAAAAAGGTTCCGCACTTATAACAATAGGTGCGCCGCCTGAAGGCCTGGTTCCTTCTGTGATAAGGTTCATTGCTCTTGAGAGCGGCGCGGGGCTTGCCGAGCTGTGCAATAAGGTGGGAGATATTTTCTTTAAATACTCTGCCCTGGAGCGGCAGCTGCAAAGCGCAGTGCATGAGGGCAGGCCAATACAGTATTTGCTTGACTTGGTTCAGCCTTTTCTGGGCAACAGCATTGCCGTAATAGATCCTGAGTTTAGGTTATTGGCCGTTTCTCACAACCCGGATGCAACAGAAGATTCGTTGGATCAAATGCCGGTCGCTGAGGATACGATGATTGCTCCCGAGGTTGTTGCTTTTTTTGAAAATGACAATTCTTTTGTAAATGCAAAGGGAAACAGGGGGCCCTATTTCTACGACGCCAGCATTTTTCCCTGGCGAAACCTCTGCATGAACATTTTCGTTGCGGACGAATTTGCAGCCAGGGTAAGCGTCGCGGAAAACTGCCATAAATTCAGAAAATATGATGCCGAGCTGCTTAGCCTCCTAGTCTCATTTATACAGCTCATATACAGCTCACTTGGCAACCGGGAAAAGAATATGCTGCCTCAGGAGCGCCTGGCGGAGGTGTGCGGTGATTTGCTGAATGGAAACGACGTAGAGCACTGGCGTATCCGAAGCTGTCTGATAAACCGCGGGTGGGAGAACGACCGGTCTTTTGTCTGCGCATGCATCCTTTTCGGTGACTATGTTAATTACAACAGAGCAGCGCCTTACTATGCGCGCATGATTAGTACGGATTACCCCGGATGCGTTGCCTTTGAGCATGAATCAAGAATTACCGTGCTTGTAAACCTGCGATACTACGATAATTCCACCGAGAAGTTTATCTCCTCCTACATAGAGCAAATCCGGGATTTAAATTTCCGTATAGGGTTTAGCAATGTCTTTTCCCATATTGTTGAGTTAAAGGCCTACTACTTTCAGGCAGAGACGGCTTTGAACATTGGAATGAAGTATTATCCGGATATGTGGAGGCACGGCTTTTCCGACTGTGCCCTGCTTTACATATTGTCCACTTTGTCCAAAGAGACCGACGCGAAATATATCTGTGCCCCTGAAGTTATTTTGCTTAACAATTACGATAGGGAAAATGGAGGTGAGCTGCTTCGCACCCTCAGAACCTATATTGACACCGGAATGAATGCGGTGCAGACAGCCAAGGAGCTGTTTCTTCATCGTTCCACAATGATGTACAGACTTGAGCGGATAAAAGAGCTTACCAAATTGGATTTTAAAGACCCCGATCGTCTTTTATGGATTGCAATATCCCTTCGGCTCATTGAGCAGGTTAGCAACTGATGCTCCTGAAAAGCAACCGATGCCGCCGGGGGCTATGGCTGTCTTATTGGTCGCGAGAGTCGGCCACACTAGAAATGACGAGCAGAAAAAAAGACAACCGGGCCGTCAGGCTTATGCGGCCTGATGATCCGGTTGTTTTTTCTATTATTATACCGTCACGGCAAAACTGCTAAAAAGGGAGGCGTAAATAGACGATATTCGTCACCTTCAATGGACTGCGCCGAAGTGCCTGAGTGGGAATACCTCCGTTCGTCAAGCCGATGCACAGAATACCAAAGCTAAAACACACACCAGCTTCGTAACCTTTGCGTTGTATAAATTGCCAAATTCAGCAGTATCCCCTTGTTTTATTCAAAACCGCCCATTATAATTAACAAGTAATAGATTGACGATATAAGAGAGGCTGCGACCCAAGCCTGCGGCGATAAAAAGCCGCTTACATGGGAAGTAAAATTGGAAGCCAGCCTGCCATGATAACGAATGAAAATGCTTGAAAAGACTGAGCTTTGGAATTTTATTTGGTAAGAGACTATACGTCGGAAAGGA
>DUOX01000025.1 GCA_012838665.1 Clostridiales bacterium | reverse complement strand
GGACACATCCGCGTGGGCATGGAAGACAATATACTTTACCGTAAGGGTCAGCTTGCCAAGAGCAATATGGAATTTGTCGCCCGTGCAAGGCGTGTAATCGAGGAGTTCAACTGCGAGGCTGCCACTCCCGCCGAGGCAAGACAAATTCTTGGGCTTGCGTAACAGCACTCCCCAATATAAACCTTCTAAGTAAAGAGACGTCAGAAATAATTCTGACGTCTCTTTTTACTATTGCGGGAGGTTTTTTTACTAAGCTTTATTTTGCATAAAAAAGATTTTTTCTGCTGCCGAAAGGTCAGGGAGGTTTTTAATTTTTTACCTCCTGTCAGATTTGTAAAGCCGCATCATAGCCGCTCTTCATGGCAGTTTCTATTTTTCCGGGTTGGTCGCAGTCACCTATTATGTAGCAAGGAATATCCCCCGCCGCTGCCTTCAAGGCGGTGGTATCAACGGGTTTCATGCCCAGGGCATAAATAACTGTGTCACCCGTCAACCGCTTCTCAACCCCGTCTACCTCTATTCTAACAGAATTTGGAGTAATTTCAACGCAGCGGGCATTTGTCAGGCCGATTATATTTTCTTTATCCATTTCCAGCATTAAAGCCTCCCGGTACATGCCGTAGGAATCGTCGGCAAGCCTATCCAGCATTTCAACTATGGTAACCCTATGACCCGTTTTCGCCAGGTGGAGAGCAGTCTCACTTCCTACAAGACCTCCGCCCACCATAATAACCTCTTTTCCCGGCTCATATCCGGAGTATACATCTATGGCAGAACGGACATTTTCGATGCCGGGAATGGGCGGTGTGGCTGGCCTGGCGCCCACGGCGATAATAATTGCCTCGGGATTTATCTCTTTTATGAGGCTCTCATCTCCCGTCGTATTGAGACGGACCTCAATGCCGGCTTCCTCCACTTCCCGTATCAATACGTTCTTAAAGTTACGCAAATCTTCCTTATTCACGTCCACATCGGTGAAGTTGAGGATTCCTCCAAGCCTGTCTTTTTGCTCCACCAGGGTCACCTTATGCCCTCTCTGCGCGGCTGTCAGGGCCGCCTGCATGCCGGCGACTCCGCCTCCGATTATAAGCACCTTCCTGCTCATCTCTGCAGGTACTACATCGGGGCGCCCGGAGGCTGGATTTATGGCGCAATAGCCTGCTTTTGCCATTAGCTCCTCGGAATCCATCTTCAGGTCGGTATAGCCCTCCTCCGGGGAGCCGGGGAAGCAGGTGTAGCAGCGCACGCAGCGGCGAATCATGTGTGCCCGGCCCTCTGCGGTTTTCTTCGGGAAATCAGGGTCGGCAATCATCTGGCGTCCAAGAATCACGTAATCAGCCTTGCCGGAGGCGATAATCTCCTCGCTCTGTTCAGGGCTGTTGATTCCGCCGATGACTCCCACCGGGACGTTTACATACTTCTTGATAATTGAGGCCGCTTCCACGTTTACCCCGTGGGGATGATACATAGAGCTAAACTGGTGCGTCTTGACCGGGTCATAATACAAACCGCCGGACACGTGGACGCTGTCGATGATTCCATCCAGCATCCTGCAAAACTCTCCTGTGTCGTGAGCGGTAATGCCTCCCGGAACTCCATCTTCGCCACTTACCCTAATGTCAAGTATTTTGTCCGGGCCTATAGCCTCACGTATGGCTTTCATTATTTGAATGGGGAATTTTGCACGGTTTTGCAGTGTTCCTCCATATTCGTCGGTACGGGTATTGGTAAGAGGCGAGAGAAACTGGGTGAACAAAAAACCATGTCCGGCATGGACAATGATTCCGTCAAAGCCCGCCTTAATCATAAACTTTGCCGCCGTTGCAAAATCTCCCGCAATACGGTCCATGCCCTCCTTATCCAGGGCTTCTACCCTCACGCCGTTGGGCTTGGTAAAACTGACCGGGCCTACCGGGTTTTTCTGGCCCGGGAAGGGGTCCTTTTCCGCCCCCGGGTGGGAGAGCTCTATTATTGCCACAGCGCCGTTTTCATGTATAATCTCGGCAAAGCGGCTAATTATCTTGAATTCCTCGGAATTGCAATCCGTGAAATCACAGTATGGAACTGGCACACGATTCGCGTCGGTAAAGTTCACATCGGTTTCACCTATATAGACCGCAGCCGCCCCTCCCCTGGCTCTGGCGGCAATCTTGTTGTACTGTGCCTCCCTGGCCCGGGGGTCGAGGGCTACCAGGCTGAAAACCATAGGGGCGCTGACAATTCTGTTCTTAAAAGTATACTTATTAATCTTAATCGGGCTAAGCAGATTTTTGTATTCCACAATTACATCCTCCCGCCAAAATATATTAATATCTAGACAAAATATATTAATATCTAGACAAAATATACACTTTCCTATAAAGCAAAGTCAAATTGCTTATTAGACTAGGGGTATAACCAAAAGCAATATATCAATAATATACAATAGCGAATCATCATAAAAATGCTCAAAGTCAATTGCCCTCTTATAAGCCAAACTATTGTTTGACTTGGAACAGCAACTACTCTATAGGCATTCCGGAAATAGACAAGCAGCACAAGGAACTGTGCGATAGAATAGATAAGCTTTACGACGCCTGCTCCGCGGGAAAGGGAGCGGAGGAGGCGTTAAAGGTCCTGGATTTCCTCGAGTCCTATACAAAACAGCATTTTGCCGATGAGGAGAGGCTCTAGCAGAAAATTAACTATCCCAATTATGCTCAGCACAAGGCCGCCCACATCGCTTTTATAAACCAAATTGCCAAGCTGAAAGAGGAAATGAACGCCACCGGCGCCACCATTCCAATTATTATAAATATAAACCGCACCATTTCCTCCTGGCCTATCAACCACATATTAAAAGTGGACACTGAGCTTAAAAAATACATAAAATAATGGTACTCTGTATTAACTAACAAATGAAAGGACTAAAGGCCTTAAGTGTCAGCCCTTTAGTCCTTTCATTTTTTTGAAATCTTCTCCAGCAGTTCTTCCGGAGATATGTCTTCCGTAACGTTAAACCTCCCCAATTCATACAGGCTCTGGGGCAGGCATTTTATTATTGTATTGTTTTTTTCCACTGTGGTTACCGTTGCCTTAATCCCAGACTCCCTCAGAAGTACTCCGCTGAGGGTATCGCACTCGCCGTGCGGAAAGGAAAAGACGTATACAGGCTCACCGGTGGCAGCCTCAATTTCCGCCCTGGACAATTCCAGGTCCCGCCGGAAATGCTCAATATAGTCCTCCTCCCTTTCCCCCTCCAGTTTTAGGACGTTTTTTCTTACGGTACCTTCCTCATAGCCGGCGTGTTGGTGCATGTCGTAACTGTGGCTTTGTATGGATATCAGGCCGGAGGATACCATTTCCGCCGCCTGGGATGCGGAAAAGTGGGGATAAATCGGGATATCCGTATCCTTATAGGTGCTCTTCCCCACTGATACTCCGATGGCAAATATGGTGGCTTTCATATTGTGCTTTTTCAAAATCGGGTAGGCAATTTCATAGTTGCTCAAATATCCGTCGTCAAAGGTAATTATTATTGGCTTTTCCGGAAGCGCCTTGCCCTTTTCCACATATTGTATCAAGTCTGTAAAAGTTACAGCGGTATAGCCGGCTTCGCGAAGAGACTTAATATGCTCCTCGAAAAGCTTCTGGGAAATAATGGCGCCCCCGTCTCCCTCCCGGTCAATGTGGTGATAAAGGAGTATGGGAACCCGTGCGGTATAGCCGCTGTCATCCACCCTGCCTGCCGAGAGGGCCGCGGCATGGGCGGATATGTCCCCCAGCCCCGCCAGGTAGGCGGACACGTTTTCAGCGGTAAGCAGTACGCCGAAATCCTGTGGAATCATTTTGGAGCCGTCCCCGAAAATACGGGAGATCGCCAGTTCCCCCAACGGGTTGCGCACATGGTAAATATCGTAGTAATAGCGGGGCTCCTCGCAGACGGAATTAAAGGAAAAACACCAGAAGTCGGTAAGCTCCGCCGTTCTTTCCAGCATCTCGCAGACCTGGCCCCAATCGTATTTCTTAAACAGCTCAGTATAAGTAGGCTCAAAGATGACAATCAGGTTGACATCCTTTTCCCGGCAGCGCTCCACAATGGACTTCAATGCACTGAGGTACTCGTCAATGTAATCAAGACTCTGGACTTCTCCGCCTATCTGGGTGAAGCTGCTGTTTTGCGCCAGGTATTCCCCCAGGTCCCCTATAGGCTCCGCATCCCGGACGGATTTGTCATAGGCCCCGGTATCCTCAAGAAACACGTCAAAGGCCTGGGGCAGATAGGTGTCGTTTAAGTAATTATAAATCTTGCTGAAGGAATACCTGGGGTTGGCAAACAGGTATTTGGCATAAAACAGGAACTTGGAACCGCCGTCTACGTCCGCATGCAAGATGCCCGTCAAATCCCCGGTATCCCAGTCACATCCGGCGGCGCAGGACAGGCTAAGGCTCAGGACAATGTTTTTTACCTGGTCCTTTTTAATGAGATAGCGGACGGTGGCCTCCATATCGTGCATGTCGCTGCCGTAGGCGAAAGCATTGTAAAAGCTGGCATCCAGGTAATGGTTCAGTTTCTCCACCGAATAGGCGGCAGTGGAGGAGCTGCCCACCAGATAGGAATCATACTTGTCAAAATTCTCTTTAAGATAGGCGATTTTGGCGGTTCGGGGATTCATGGTGGCGTTGGAGGAATGCCAACCAAATAGCCTGTCCCCGAACACCCCGAAGGGGTCCACAGCCAGATTCAGCAGCACAATTAAAAGGGCAACTAAAAGCCCCGCTCCGGCAAAGGATAACAGCCATTTTTTTGAGTCCATTAATACACCTCAAAACACCTCAAACATTTGCATAGACAAACTCCGCGGACACATAGCCCTGGGCGTACACTCCGAAAAGGGTCAGAACCAGCAGTGAAACAAAATTTGCCGCAAACTGCACTCCCGGGCTTTTTTGCTCAAGGCTCTCGCGGATACTGCAGCCCCGCTCCTGAATAATGCTAACTGTAAGTATCACAATACAACCGGCCAGCGCCACGAGTATATTGTATAAGCCAAGTCCCAGATTAAGCAGAGTGCCGTCCAGGAGCTGATAGGGCAAAACTGCGGTAAAGCTGCGCCTTAGCATGGCCACAGCCGCTCCCAGGGATTCGGCCCTGGAAAAATAGCGGCCGATGGTGACAAGGAAAAAGGTCTTGCATATCCGAAAAAACCGGAACCCGCAATTTTCTGGGTTTATGCCCAAAGCCTTGTATAACCGTTTAAGGGGAGCGTCCATCAGCATGGACATGGAAATCAGCAGGCCGTTCCATATGCCGTAGACCAGCCAGTTTAAGCCAGCCCCATGCCATATGCCTATTACAATAAAGACCACAAAAGTGGCCAGGGCGGGGGCAATGACATCCCCCAAAGGCCTGCCGAATCTTTTTCGGCAGGTCCTGCCCAGGCGGATGCCGGCTTTGTGCGGGAAATGGGATAAAATAAGTAGTCCCGCATCCAGGTGCCCAGGGAAATATGCCACCTGCGCCAGAATTCTGCGGTAGAACGGGAGAAATAAGGGCGGCGGAAATTTTCCACCATTTCTATACCTAAAGTTTGGGCCGCACCGCGCATGATATCTATCCCGCCGGAAAAATCTCCGTAAAGCTGTATACAGTATATCATTACCGCAAGAAAAATTACAGCCCCACCGAATTCGGAATAGCGGTCAAATACGGTATTCACCAACACAGCCAGGCGGTCAGCCACAACAACCTTCTTGAAATAGCCCCACATAATCAGCTGAATGCCGAACTTAAGGTTTCGGGCAGAAAAGCTCACGGGGCTGTATAAGCTGGGGATATAACTGTTCATAGCGGCTGATGGGTCCCTGAAGCAACTGCGGGAAAAAGCAGACAAACAGAAGATAGCGGGGGAATGACCTGGCCGGCTCAATAATGCCCCGGTACACATCGGTTACATAGCCAACGGTTTGAAATACGTAAAAGGAAACGCCCAGGGTAAGTACCAGCCAGGATAAAGGTCCTTCCGCGCCATAGCCCGGCCTGCCCAGCAGACTGCCCAATACAGGCCCCAGGTGTCCGGCAAACTTAACCGCCCCCAGCATGCCTATATTGCACAGCACCGCCGCGGCCAGAATACGCCTTTTTCGGTTCCTTGCGGCAGCCTTTGCCGCTTTTTTCTTCTCCCGGCTCTGGGAGGAGTTGTTCTCCAGATAAGATGCCAGGCGGGTGTTAATCCTGCCCATTAAAATGCCCGCCGTGAAGGTGGTCAGGGCGGTGAACAGCAGATAGCCAAGAGGTTTTACCCCATAAGAGAGGTAAAATACCAGACTGGCCGCCAGGAGCACAATCCACTGCATCCTTTTGGGTAGCAGGTAATATGCCCCGCAGGTCAGGGCCATGAATATAAGAAAATTCAGGGAAATAATGGACATGAGGACCTCCTCAGGGCAGGCGCCCTATAGCTCCCGGGTGATTACATCCACCAATTCCCCCACGTTTTTGAGTCCGACAATGTCCTTCATTTCAAATTCAACGTCAAACTCATCTTCAATGGCGGAAATCAGTGTTATATGCCGGAGGGAATCCCATCCCTCAATATCGTCGGCAGTAGTCTCTTCACCCAGGGAGATGGTCTCGTCGTTCAAACAGCTCCCTGAAGATCTGATTTAGCTTATTGAATATTTCTTCTCTTGTCAAGTAAATCCTTCACCCTCTTTGAATTTTTATAACCCTGTTCTGTTTATTATAGGTACTGGTATCCAGTTCCCAAACGCTGTCCTCTCCCTCCTGGGCTATTTTCGTAAAGCCCATCTTGCCGTAGAAGTCCCGCACCATGCCGTTTTTTTCCGTCCTGTAATAATATCCCCTTATGGTTTCAATCCCTTCCTGCACCGCCTCATCAACCAGTACGTCCAGTATGGCCTGTTCCATGTTCCGCTTCGGCACCCGGCAGCTCATAAGCCACAGCTCTATATGCAGCACCCTGCCTTCCTTGCGGCCTATGACCACGGTTACAACGCCGTTGTCCCCGAATTTATCCCTCAGCTTTCCGTAGAGCCGTATATAACGGGGGTCTCGGGCAACTGCCTCCATTTCCGCCTGGGTGTACCGCCTGGTGGTCAGGTTAAACTGGTTGGTCTTATTGGTAAGCTGGGTAATGCGTTGCAGGTAAACCTCATCAAAATCCCGTATCAGGGCTGTCATTTCAAGGGACAGCAGGTAGTCCTCGTAGTTTTCAAAGCTCCGGGCCTGTTTTGCCCGTTCCAGATTTGCCATATACATCTCGTTCCGCTTAATATCGTCCCCGGAAAGGCTTGTCGCCTCAAAAAACCCGGAACGGTCCAGTATATGAATAAAGTTTTCCACCCTGTCCATTTCGGGTACTGCCACCCCGGGAACATGGGCCTTTACAATTGCCCGCTCCGCCGGGTTATCGTCCACGAAAACCAGACTGTCGGGGAAGACATTAAGTTCGGAGGCAATTTCACGAATATTTAGGTCTTTACTCTCCCAGTTGGCCTTGATAACAATAAAGTCCCCGGGTCTGAGGCACCCGTCCGGATGGTTCAGGCCGGCAATGGCGTTTTCATAGTCATTTTTTGAGTTGACGCAGAGCATTACTCCCAAATCCCTGTGGGCCTTTATATATTCCTGAAATTCCCTATACACCTGTCCCATGGGTGTTTCATGGCCGATTTCAATGCCCTCTACCCCGTCATCCCCCACTACGTCCCCCCAGATGGTGTTATCCAAATCCAGCACTAGGGCTTTTTTATTCTTTCCATAGAGAGATTTTATGATTTTCGCCACATTATGGGCCAAAACCGGAATGGCGGGGACGCACAGGGAATACTTGTACATATGCCAATACAGGGGATTCGACCATTTTTCCAGCCCATAGCTTGCCGAGAGGTAATTGATGTCGTTAATATAAAAATTTCTGTGAGCGCGGGCATAAGAATAAAAACGCTCGTTGAGTCTGGATATAAAATTTATCCGCCCGTGAATATCGCCGGCATCCATGTTCCCCAAAAGGCGGAAATACGGAAACTCAAAATTGTTTTGTATTATAGGGCAATTAAATTTTTCAAACAGCCTGTCCCAAATTGTTATGAAATGTTCCGCCTGGCTGTCCAGCATGGCATCTATTTTCTCCGGGCTGTCCCTTACTGTGGGAAAGGCGGTGATGTTCCTGTTGCCGGTGTGGATGAAAATGATATCCGGCCGCAGGGCATCCAGCTCCGGATTGCCAAACATTGCGTCCTGCCAATACATGCCGAACTGGGATTCATAAAAGACGGGT
>DUOX01000024.1 GCA_012838665.1 Clostridiales bacterium | reverse complement strand
TTGGGCTCTATGGTGCAGAACGGATAGTTGGCCGACTCAGTGCCAGCGTTGGTAATGGCGTTGAAAAGGGTGCTTTTCCCAACATTCGGAAGTCCAACTATGCCAAGTTTCATTGCAATTATTCCTTTCGCAAGAGTAAGGAGTTCATTACCTGAACTCCTTACTTTCCAGTATTTTATTCTTCCCTTTTTTCGGCGGCTTTCGGCTCAGCTTCAATTTTGAACTCCGCCTCTTCTTTGAAATCCGACTCTTCGTTTTTGACTTCCGGCAGAGCTTCCGAGGCGGCTTCAAGCTCCTGAGGGGGCTTGCCGTTCTTTTCCGGAAATACGCCGTGCTCGCAGAAATATTCGAACACATCTCCGTCCATAGTCTCGTTTTCCAGGAGATATTCGGCCACGGCAATAAGCTGGTCTTTGTGCTCCGTGAGGATTTTTTCACAGACTCTGCTTGCCTCGTCAAAAATGCGCTTAACCTCATCGTCAATGAGGGCGGCGGTTTCCTCGGAGTAGCTCTTGGTCTGGGAAAAGTCCCTTCCTATAAAGATGCTGTGCTCCGAGGAGTCAAAGGAGATGGGTCCCAGCTTGTCGCTCATGCCGTATTTAGTCACCATGGACCTGGCAAGAGCGGTGGCCTGCTGAATATCCCCGGCGGCACCGGTGGAAATGTCGTCCAGAATCAGTTTTTCCGCTATGCGGCCGCCTAGGGAGGAAACTATCCGCTCGAACATTTCCCTGCGGGAAATGAAGTTTTTATCCTCCTGGGGCCTGAAGATGGTCATGCCGCCGGCAGGACCCCGGGGTATGATGGTGATATGGTGTACTGGATCCACGTGTTCAAGATATCTGGAGACAACGGCGTGGCCCGCCTCGTGGTATGCCGTGAGCCTGCGCTCTTTTTCGGTAATGACCTTGCTCTTTTTCTCCGGGCCGGCCAAAACTTTAAGGGTGGCCTCCTCGATTTCAGCCATCTGTATAAAACGCTTTCTCCTGCGCACGGCCAGAAGCGCCGCCTCATTAAGCAGGTTTTCCAAATCCGCTCCGGTAAAGCCGGGGGTACCTTTTGCGATGCTGTTGAGGTCCACATCGTCCCCCAGAGGCTTGCCCCGGGCATGAACTTTAAGTATAGCCTCCCTGCCCTTGATATCGGGCAGGCCAATATAAACCTGCCGGTCAAAACGCCCGGGCCGCAGGAGGGCATTATCCAGAATATCCTTGCGGTTAGTAGCGGCAATGACTATAACGCCTTCGTTAGTGCCAAAGCCGTCCATCTCAACCAGAAGCTGGTTGAGCGTCTGCTCACGCTCGTCGTGTCCTCCGCCCAGGCCCGCGCCTCTCTGGCGTCCGACGGCGTCTATTTCGTCTATGAATATAATGGCCGGAGCCACCTTTTTCGCCTGGTCAAAAAGGTCTCGAACACGGGAGGCGCCCACGCCGACATACAGCTCCACAAAATCGGAGCCGGAGATGGACAAAAACTGAACGCCGGCCTCGCCGGCCACGGCCTTGGCAATCAGGGTCTTACCTGTGCCCGGAGGCCCGACGAGCAGCACTCCCTTGGGTATGCGGGCGCCCATTGCGGTATATGCCGAGGGATTTTTAAGATAATCCACAATCTCCTGAAGTTCCGCCTTTTCCTCGTCGGCTCCCGCCACGTCGGCAAATGTGACTTTCTTTTTCTCGTCGCTGCCCAGCCGGGTACGGGCCTTGCCAAATTTCATTGCGCCGGCAGCGCCGCCGGCCCCCGTGGCTTTGTTCATCATTACATACCAAAGCACTCCGAAGATGATGATTACGCCCAAATAGGGCACAAAAGACACCCAAACGGGCATCACAAAACCTTCATCATAATCGTACTCCGAGATAATTCCACGAGACTTCTGGTCCATAATAAGATCGTTTAAATCGTTATAAAAGACGTTGAAGTCGTACATTTCGTAGGTAAGAGTTTTACTGCCCTCCCAGGGCTCCCTCAGATTCAGGATAAGTGCGTTTCCCTCCGTCCTGAAGGACTCCACTTTTTCCTGTTTGAAAAGCTCGACAACATCAGAATAAAGCAGGGTTGCCGGCTCATTCTGAGAGGTCAGGGAAAAGACAGTTGCAAGTAATATGACAAGTATCAGGGCGTAGAAGCCTACGTCCCGAGCCCTGTTCCTGTTATGCTTCAACAAAAATCACATCCTTAATTTGGGGCAAACCTAATTGATTTTAATAGTTGCAAGTCATGCAACCAGGTTTAGTCGTTATAAATTTCTGGTTTAAGTATACCAATAAAAGGTAAATTCCTATACCTTTCCGCATAGTCCAGACCGTATCCAACCACGAAGGCGTCGGGTATCTCAAATCCGGCATAGTCCACCTTTATGGGTACACGGCGGCGGGCAGGCTTATCCAGCAACGTAACAAGAGTTATGGAAGCGGGATTTCTCACACCCAGATAGTTTACCAGATAATTAAGCGTAAGGCCACTGTCAAGAATATCCTCAACCACAATGACATGCCTGTTCTCGATATCCTCGCTGAGGTCCTTGTTTATCTCAACCGCGCCGGAAGTAACGGACCTGTTGCCATAGGAGGATACCGCCATAAAATCCACGGAACATCTGATATTTACGCAGCGCATTAGATCCGCCATAAACATAAAGCATCCCTTTAGAACGCCTACAAACAGCGGGTCTTTGCCCTCAAAATCCCTTGTAATCTCGGCGCCCAGCTCGGCAATCCTTTTTTGAATCTGGTCTTCCGTCAAAAGTACGGAATTAATGTCGTTCAGCATCTAGTGCCCCTCTCCTGTCTTAATAATCTCTATTTTTAAAGCCCTTTCTCCGGGCAAGGCCGCGCATCTTTCGTCCATGCCAAAGCCATAGACTGCCAGGGCGCCCTTTTCGTCCGCCAAAATCGGCGTTAAATCCCTTTCTCTTTGAGTTAGTTTCGCATCTGTAAAGAGTTTTTTCAAGCTTTTTGTATAATTTCGGCCTAAAATTTTTATTTTATCGCCGGCTCTGCGCGACCTGATTGAAAGATTACCACAAATACTCTCATATTTAAAGAAGAAAATGTTTAAAGAATTATGAATTTCAGGGCAATTTTCGAAATATTCACATTTTATTTTCAATTTAGCCTCTGGAATCTCAACAGTTTCACCCGGCGACAGGGTGCGTTCCCTTATTTTCTCCCATTTGGGAGGGGAGAAAACCAGCATATCGTATTCCCTTATAACCTGCATCCCCGGCAAATCCACCGAGGCCGAGGGATTTTCCGAACGGCAAAGCTGCCGCAGGGCCTCAATGTGGACGGCGGACAGTCCCTTGCCGGTAACTATCTTAAACACCCGGGCGGAAACGGGGTTTGGAAGCTCCTCCAGTAGTTTTGCCGGAAGGACGGCGCTTTCCCCTATCTTCCTCATATTCTCCCGGATAAAATCCAGTGCCAGTTCCGAAATAAATTCCTCATCCTCCCGGAGAATATCCGCAGTACGGGATATGTTTTGGACAAAAGCCGGGTTAAGCTCACGCAGCACCGGCAGGACCCCATGGCGCAGCCTGTTTCTGGTATAATCGTCCCGGGCGTTGGTGCTGTCCTCCACATGGGGTATACCCTTTTCCTCAAGGTAACTTTCGATTTCAGCCCTGGAAGTCTTAAGCAGGGGCCGGATTATCCTGCCCCGGACGGGGGGGATGCCCCCCAGGCCGGAAAGCCCGGACCCGCGGATTAGATTCAGCAGCATAGTCTCCGCGTTATCCTCGGCGTTATGGGCGGTGGCAATTTTTTGAGCGCCAATTTCATCGGCTGTCCGCTCAAGAAAAGCATAGCGCAGTTTTCTGGCCGCCTCCTCCACGCCCAGCCCCTTTTCCCGGGCAAAAGCCGCCACGTCGCCGCTGCCCAAATAAATAGGGATCCCTAGCCGGGTGCAGTATTCTTCCGCAAAGCGGGCGTCCCTATCGGATTCCGAGTCCCTTAACCTGTGGTTATAGTGGGCACACGCCACCGAAAAGCCGTATTCGGGCGCCAGCTCCAGCAAAATATGGAGCAGGCACATGGAATCCCGGCCGCCGGAAAGGGCGCACAGCACCTTGCCCTCCCTGGGGAACATATTATGTTTTTCCGCAAACTCAGTAATCCTCATCAGTATGACGCTTCTCGATGTTAGCGTAAGTGGTATATTCAGGCAGCCACATCAGCTCTATTGTGCATATCCTTCCGTGGCGGTTCTTCAAAACTATAGCCTCCGCCAGATTCGGGTTTTCCGTCTCCGTATTATAATACCCATCTCTGTAAAGTCCAATAACGATATCCGCGTCCTGCTCAATGGCTCCCGACTCCCTGAGGTCCGAGAGGACGGGCCGCTTATTCTGCCTGGACTCATTGGCGCGGGAGAGCTGAGAGAGACAGAGGACGGGCACGTTTAATTCCTTTGCCATAATTTTAAGCATGCGGCTCATTTCGCTGACGGCCTGAGTGCGGCTCTCGTTGGAGTAACCTTTACCATTGCCAGCGGATTGTATCATCTGGAGATAGTCAATTACTACAAGCCCTAGGTTTTCTATCCTCCTGCACTGGGCGCTCATGTCCGCAACTGTCAGGGAGGGATTATCATCAACCCTGATATCAGTGCTACTTAGGATTGTGGCGGCAGCGCCAATGCGCCGCCACTCCTCCTGACTTAATCGCCCGGTCAGGAGTTTTTGGCTGTCCACCAGGCTCTCCCCGGCAAGCAGCCGGGTAGCCAGCTGCTCCCTTGCCATTTCCAGTGAAAAGACGGCAACGGTTTTACCGGTGATCTTAGCCACATTAAGGGCAATATTAAGGGCAATGCTGGTTTTGCCCATACCGGGGCGGGAGGCGATAAGGATTAGCTCTCCGCGGTTCAGGCCGAGTATCGTCTCATCAAGGTCTGTAAGGCCAGTAGGCAGTCCGGGTATTTTGTTGTCGCTGACTGCTGCCTGGGAAATCTGGTCGTACACGTTTTGCAAAACCGTGGAAATGTGCATGAGCCCGCCTACAATGCGGCCCTGGCGCAGCGCGTATATTTTCTTCTCCGCCGCCTCCAGCATCGCATTCGCCTCGCCGGTGCCCTCGTAGACCATATTCTGTATATCTTCGGCCACTGCCGCAAGATTGCGCAGCAGCGCCCGGTCACGGACAATCTCGGCATATTTCAGTACGTTTGCCGCGGTGGGCGTCACCTGCATAAGCTCCAGGAGATACTCCTGGGAGTTGTCCCTGAACACTCCCCGGATGCGCATCTGATCCAATACAGTTACGGGGTCAATGGTCTGACTGTAACTGAACATCATAAAAATGGTTTCATAGATTTCCCTGTTGACCTGGATATAGAAGTCAGATGCCTTCAGCTTATCCACGACCTCGGAAACACATCGGGGGTCTATTAGCATGGAACCTATGACCGCCTGCTCGGCCTCTGCGCTGTATGGGACATGTCTGCCCAGCAATTCGTCCATGGAATCACCTCTTTATGGGGAAAATCTTATTTATCTTCTGTTACAATGACATTAATAACGCCTGTTACCTCATGCCCCAACCTGCATTTGACTTCATAGGTGCCGTAGTTTTTTATGGGTTCGGAAAGCACAATTTTGTTTTTCTCGATACTTATTTCATGCTGCGTAAGCAGGGCATCGGATATTTCCTTCGACGTGATGGAACCGAAAAGCCTGCCAGAACCCCCGGACTTGGCGGGAATCCTTACTATAATGCTTTGAAGCTTCCTGGCAGTTTCCCCAGCCTGGGCCTTTTCCTTGGCGGCCTGGGCGGCTTTGGCCTTTTCCTGCTGTTTAAGGGTGTTCAGCTTGTCCGGCGTCGCTTCCGCCGCAAGTTTTCGGGGCAGCAGATAGTTTCTGGCATATCCGTTGGAAACTTCCTTGATATCCCCCTTTTTGCCCTGTCCTTTAATATCCTGCAATAAAATAACCTTCATGGCTTTCTCCTTCCTCTTATTCGTCTAAATAGTTGTCTATGGCCGCGAAAAGGCGATTCACGGCGTCCCTGATTGATATATCCTTAAGCTGCGCTCCGGCGGCGGATCTGTTTCCGCCCCCGCCCAGTTTCTCCAGAAGGACCTGTACGTTGATATCTCCGATGGAGCGGGCGGAAATAATTACGCCGCCGTCTTCCGTAGGACATAGCACTATGGAGACCTCCACCCCAGAAATATTGAGGAGCTCGTCCGCCGCCTGGGCCGTAACCACCCGGTCCTGGGGCGTTTCCGACACGGCGATGGCAATGCTGTCACGGTAGAGCCTTGTCTGCTGGAGTATTTTATACCTGGCGACAGTGTGCTCCAAATCGTTTTGCAGCAGCTTCTTCACCTGGGCCGTGTCCGCTCCTGCCCGGCGGAGAAAAGCGGCCGCGTCGAAAGTGCGCTCGCCCGTGCGTATGGTAAAGTTCTTCGTATCCATAACTATGCCCGCCAGTATCGCTTCGGCCTCGCAGCGGAGAATATCAGCCTGATCCACAAGTTCCTGGAGGATCTCCGTAACCAGCTCGCAGACCGAGGAGGCGTAGGGTTCGTGAAATGTGAGAGCAGCGTTTTGAATATAGCTGGCAGCACGCCTGTGGTGGTCAATAACCACCACACGGTTGCAGGTCATGAGCAGGTTTTGATCCTCTACCTGTTCCGGCCTGTTGGTATCCACAACCACCAGCAGGCTGCTGCTGTCTGCCATTAAAATAGCGTCCTGGGCTGAGATAAAGGCGTTTTCGTATTCCTTTTCCCTAACAAGCTTACTGACAAGGGCATTGCAGGCATTATACTCCGGGTCAATAACTATCTTTGCTGTTTTCCCAAGTTTTCTGGCAATACAGCAGATGCCCACCGCCGCCCCAATCGTATCCAAATCGGCATAGCGGTGGCCCATAACAAAGGTTTGGGAAGCGTCGCTGATAAGCTCGCTTAGTGCGTTTGCCACGACCCTGGACTTGACCTTGGTGCGGGTCTCCACCTCCATGCCCCTGCCGCCGAAGAACTCAAAGGTGTGTCGGTTTTTGATTACGACCTGGTCGCCCCCTCTGGAGAGGGCCATCTCGATTCCAAGAGAGGCAAAGTGGAAATTCTCCTCGAAACTGCTGCCGTCCCTGCCTATGCCGATACTGACGGTGGCGTGGATACCGCTGGGGCTTACAACTTCCCGGACAGAATCCAAAAGCTCAAACTTCTTGTCAATAATGCCTTGCAAATGCCTCTCCTCAAAAATGAAAAGGTATCTGTCCCTGTCATATCTGCGCAAGAGGCCCTGCTTGCCGTCGCTCCACTGGGCTATCTTATCCTCCAGTTCGCCCCGGAGCTCAATTCTCTTTCTCTCGGAAGCATTTTTTAGAAGCTCATCATAATTGTCCAGCACTATAATTCCCACAACAGGGCGGGAATTGGCATATTCCTGCTTGATGTTGTCAAATTCCGTGACGTCCAGCCAGTAGGTCACACCCATAAAATTATGAACCGACTCATCGTCGGCAGAGCGGATAATATTGCCGTGTACCTGATATTTGCGCCCGCCAATCTCCAAAAGGCCGGGATACTGGTTTTTGCCCTCCAGGAGCCATTTTCCCGAAAAACCCGGCACCAGGTCGGTGAGATACGCCTCGAAGGAAGGGGATACTCGCCCGCAAATATTAAAAAAAACCTGATTACCCCAGATTACCTGATGGTCGTCCAGCTTGAAAACCACCATGGGTAACGGGAAATTCATCAGAGTGTCAGTTTTGGCCGATTCCATGTTATAGGTGACGGATTCGATGTACTCTATGAGTTCGCGGCGCCTGCGCCTACTGTTTACAATGTAATATACCAACAGCAGAAGAATGACTATGCCCTCCGCCGCAGCCAGTCTTTCATCAAAAAATAAGGTGACTACGGCAAAAATTATAAGGAACGTCAGGTACAGCCTCATGCTGGGCTCTACGAACTTCTGCAATTTTTTGTTCATCGGGCCAACTCCCCATTTTTTACTGAATATTATATCAAAGGCTTGTACTATTTACAACAGAAAACTAAAGCTTCGGGGCCGCCCGTACGGGCGGCCCCGGAATACGGTAGTTATAACACTTTTGCCAGGAAGTTCCTGAGTCTCTCGCTTCCGGGTTTAGTGAAAATCAGCTCAGGCACGTTTTCCTCCACTATTTTGCCGTAGTCCATGAAAATGACCCTGTCGCCCACCTCCCGGGCGAAGCCCATCTCGTGGGTAACCACCACCATGGTCATGCCGTCCCTTGCCAGCTGCTTCATGACATCCAGCACTTCTCCTACCATTTCCGGGTCAAGGGCGCTTGTGGGCTCGTCAAAGAGCATGACCTCCGGATCCATGCAGAGAGCCCGGACAATGGCAATACGCTGCTTCTGGCCGCCGGAGAGCTGTGAAGGGTAGGCGTGAGCCCTGTCCGCCAGCCCCACCCGCTCCAGGAGAGCCGTGGCCTTCTTTTCCGCCTCCTCCCTTGACAGCTTATGCAGCTTCATCGGCGCGATGGTCATATTTCTCAATATGGTCATATGGGGGAAAAGATTGAAATGCTGAAAGACCATGCCCATCTTCTGGCGGTGGACGTTGATATTCGTCTTTGGGTCCGTAATGTCGGTGCCTTCAAAGTATACTTTCCCGCCGGTGGGGACCTCCAGCAGGTTCAGGCAGCGCAGAAAGGTGGATTTCCCGCTTCCCGAAGGGCCGATAACCACCACAACCTCGCCCTTGTAAACCTCGGCGTCAATGCCGTCCAGGGCTTTGATTTCGCCGCCCTTAAAATGCTTTTCCAGCCCCTCTGCCCGTATCAGGACTTCCCTGTCAGTATTCTGGTTATTAGCGGTCACCGATTCTAAGCCTCCTCTCCAGCTTGCCCACCAGCCATGAGAAGAACATGACCATGACAAGATATATAATTGCCACGCCTATCAGAGGCATGAATGCCGAGTAAGTTCTGCTGCGGATAATGTCGCCGCCCTTGGTAAGGTCCTGAAGACCTATAAAACCGGAAACGGACGTCTCTTTTAAAAGGACAATGAACTCGTTTGCCAGTGCGGGCAGGACATTTTTAAAAGCCTGGGGAATTATTATGTTCCACATGGTCTGCACATAATTGAACCCCAAGCTGCGCCCGGCCTCGAACTGCCCCCTGTCTATGGACATTATCCCGCTGCGGACTATTTCCGCCACATAGGCGCCGGAGTTAATGCCAAAGGCCAATATAGCCACCATAACTTTATCGTTGGAGGATACAAAAATTACATAGTATGTAATCATAAGCTGGACAACCACCGGAGTTCCCCGGATTACAGTAAGGTATAATTTGCATACCCCGTTTAGAAGGCCCAGCAGCATCCTTCCAAAGCCCTTCCTCGCGGTCTCGGCGGTCTGGTCGTAGGTGGAGCGAATTACCGCAACCACTACGCCTATAGCTATGCCGATAAGCACAGCAAAGAAGGTCACCTTAAGCGTGATTTTAAGGCCTTCCCAGAGATACCTCCAGCGGTTATCCGCAATAAAGTTAAGTATAAAATTGTCTTTCATTTTTTCAAACCATAAGGCTAAGTCCGTCATCGAGCCCAATCACTCCTTGCAGAAGGCGTCCCTCCGGCCGGCAATGTCCTTTCAGAGAGCTGCCTGAAAATAAGCAAAAAAACAGAGAGCATACAGGGGCGGTTTTCGCCGCCCCTGTATCAATACAGTTGCATTTTGACAAGCACTATTATTTATTGTATGCCTCAACAAAAGCCTTTGCAGGCTCGTTGTCAATTATAACACAGTCGATTTTGCCGGAAACGAGAGCCTGAACGGCGTCGGCGCCCTTGTTGTAACGCTCTACCGTGCCAAGTCCCTCATCCTCAATATCACAGGTGGAATAGAGGTCTCCTGTGGTACCGGTCTGCACTCCGATGGAATAATTGGCTCCCTCGGCAAAGAGGTCGTCAACAGTGGTTATGGGGGAACCCTCCAGAACTATAACAACTTGAACTCCGGTGGCATAACTGGTGCTGAAGTTAACGCTCTGAAGACGGTCTTCGATAACTGTCATGCCGGCCATTCCCATATCCACCTTGCCGCTCTGCACGGCAGCTATTATGGAGTCGAAAGCCATATCTTCAATTACAAGCTTCATGTCCAGTTTGTCGGCTATGGCGGCGGCAATTTCAGCGTCTATGCCCACAATTTCGTCGCCTTCACGGTATTCATAGGGAGGAAACTCGGCGTTTGTGCCCATTCTCAGTTCGGGCTTGCCTTCCGCATCCTGCTGGAATGTCAGGTCATGCTCCGCGCCGGAGATGTACTTGTCGACAACCTTATCCAGGACTCCTTCCTCTTTCAGCTCCGCAAGGGCCGCGTTGACCTTGTCGAGAAGCTCCTCATTATCCTTTGCAAAGCAAATTGCATATTCCTCAACAACATACTCGGTGTCCAGTATCTTCAGCTCACCTTTGGAGCTGCCGCAGGCGCTCAACGCAAACAAAAGCGTCATGGCCAAAAGGGCTGCTAAAATTTTTGAAATCTTTTTCATTTTATCGTCACTCCATCTTCAATAATTGGTTATGACGTAATTATAATACATCTCCCATGAATATTCAAGAGCTTTTTTTAAAAAATATTCAGGTTTTTTTAATTTCTGTGCATAAATATACAATAGCATGGTCGATCCCACCGTGCCCTTGTGAAATTTATTCATTCTTTTGGCATTCTCTGGCAAGATTTTCATATTCGGCCGCCAGCCTGGCCGAAGACTTGTTGTCCCCTGCCTCCGCCTCGATAATTATTGCAGACTTATTGGCCGCCGGGGAAATGCGTACCCTGCCTTTCTCCGTATTCAGGCAAAGCCCGTCCGTAAAGTCGGCTCCGAATTCCGACAGGTATTCCGACATCATTCTCATGAGGCTCGCCCTGTTGCGGCAGCGCAGCTCCCGGACCTGTGCGCCCGGCCACAACGACCTTTGTAAAGGCCTATCGAAAACCTTCGGCTCTGTGTCCTCCAACGGCACATCCTGCAGGCGCACTTTTCCGTCCAGGGCGTCCAGATTGCACTGGTAATAGGCTCTGGGCGTACCTATATCGCACCAATAACCCGACATGGGCACTCCCAGAAGGTGGCCCCCTCTGTCCATAAGACGGAGAAACAGGTCCTTGGCGAAGTCAAAAAACTGCCCCTGGGGGACAAGGTCCATAGCCCGGGGTGATACCACATATATTCCAGTATTTACGAGATCCGTAACGACCCGCTCCCATGGCGGCTTTTCTATAAAGCTGACCACCCTGCCTCTGGGGTCAGTAAGGACAAGCCCGTACTGCAGGGGCGCGCTGTTCCGGTAAAGGGCCAGCGTAATGTCGGGTTTTCTTCGCTGGTGCTCATATATAAGGTGGCGCAGGTCAAAGTCACAGACCGCGTCACCGCTTATTACCAAGAAATCCTCTTGGCCCACAAAGTCCATACAGGCCTTTACGCCGCCGGCGGTTCCCAGGGCTTCAGTCTCCACCCGGTATTCTATGTGCATACCCAGATCTGCTCCGTCTTTGAAATAGTCCGTAATCTGTTCCGGCTTATAGCGCAGTGTGACGCAGACCTGTGTGATACCGTTAGCTTTCAACAGCTCCAGTATGTGCTCCATTACCGGCCGTCCCAGGAGGGGCATCATGGGCTTCGGGCAGTCGCCGCTTACCCGCTTCAGACGCTTTCCTTCGCCGCCGGCCATGATTACAGTTTTCAAATGAATCGCCTCCTTGGGAGTAGTATTCCCAAAGGAGGCAAACAAATACAGTATGAGTTTTCAGGCCGAAAACCTCACGGATATCTGAAATCGTGGGCCTTCTCCAGAACCATGTCTTTGACTTTCATAAGGCGCACCTTTGTAGCCAGGTCGTTTTCTTCCAGCTTCATGGAAATATATTTGATATTTGCCTGCATCTCCGGAATCATCACATATTCCAAGGCGTTGACACGCCGACGGGTTTTTTCGATGTCCTGGGCCAAAAGCTGCATGGTTTTCTCTATCTGGGCAAGTTCCAGCATATCCTCAAAAACCAGGGCCAGCTTATGCAGGGCATCGTCCAGTTCTCCCGAGGTATGGGCAAAGCCGTAAGGATAAATGTCCGCCGGGTCCGTGTCCCGGGTTTTGAATTCGTAGACCGGCACCTTTACGCTCATAACATTTTTGTAGCCCATGCCCAGCTCTACGCTCTGGCGGGGATACAAAAGAGCCTGCTCCAGCATCTCCCGGGACATAAGAGCGCTGGCCACGGTCATGGCCGAGAAGGCGTCCGTAAGCCCCTGCTCAACCCGGGCGCGAAGCTCCTTATTCTTCCGCACCACCTCTAAAAACTGGCGCATAAGCTCGTCCCGCTTGTCCTTCAGGAGCTTGTGGCCCCGGGTGGCGGTCTTAAGCCTGTTTTTTAACTTGTTGAGGACCATTCTGGTAGGTGTAACAGCCATGGTCTATCGCCCCTTTCTGGCGGGTGTTTCCCAGGCGGCCAAATGTGCCGCATAATTATTTTTTCATGTATTTTTCGATGTGTTCCGGAGTAACGCGTTTCAATTCGCTTCTGGGCAGTATGCTCAAAAGCTCCCAGCCCAGGTCAAGGGTTTCCTCAATACTGCGGTTTTTGTCGTTACCCTGATTGACATAGCGGTTTTCAAACTCGTCTGCAAACTTGGCGAAAAGCTTATCTGTTTCCGATAATGCGGACTCGCCCAAAATGGTCATAAGCTCCCTGCTGTCCACTCCGGAAGCGTATGCGGCAAAGAGCTGGTTCATTGTCCCTGCGTGGTCCTCGCGGGTCTTGCCCTCGCCTATGCCCTTATCCTTCAGGCGGGACAGGGACGGCAGCACGTCCACGGGCGGCACGATACCCTTCCTGTGCAGGTCACGGCTGAGGATAATCTGCCCCTCCGTAATGTATCCGGTGAGGTCGGGTATGGGATGGGTGATGTCATCTTCGGGCATGGTAAGGATGGGTATCAAAGTGATGGAGCCCTCTTTGCCTATGCGCCGCCCCGCCCTCTCATATATGGTGGCAAGGTCGGTGTAGAGGTATCCGGGGTAGCCGCGGCGGCCCGGAACCTCCTTTTTGGCAGCGGAAATCTCGCGCAGTGCCTCGGCATAGTTTGTGATGTCCGTCAGAATGACCAGGACATGCATATCCTTCTCGAAGGCCAGGTATTCGGCAGCCGTAAGGGCCATTCTGGGGGTTGCAATACGCTCCACCGCCGGGTCGTTAGCCAGGTTTGTAAAGATAACCGCCCTGTCTATGGCGCCGGTACGCCGGAATTCCTGAATGAAGTATTCCGACTCCTCAAAGGTGATGCCTATGGCGGCAAACACCACGGCAAAGTTGGAATCGCTGCCCAGCACCCTTGCCTGACGGGCAATCTGGGCCGCCAGAGCGGCGTGGGGCAATCCGGAGCCGGAGAATATGGGCAGTTTCTGGCCCCTGACCAGGGTATTCAGCCCGTCTATTGTGGAAATTCCGGTCTGGATAAATTCCGCAGGATAGGCTCTGGCGGCAGGATTCATGGGAAGACCGTTAATGTCCCTGTACGCCTCCGCCAGTATCTCCGGTCCGCCGTCTATGGGATTGCCCATGCCGTCGAACACGCGTCCCAGCATGTCCTCGGATACCGCCAATTCCAGGCCGTGGCCCAGGAATCGGACCTTGCTCTCAGCCAGGTTTATGCCGCCGGCATCTTCAAACAGCTGGACAACTGCGGTGTCCCCGTCCACCTCCAGCACCTTGCAGCGGCGTTTTTCGCCGTTAGGCAGCTCGATTTCACCCAGCTCGTCGTAGGTGACACCCTCCACCTGCCGCACCAGGACAAGGGGACTGGCTATTTCATGTATGGTCTTGTATTCCCTTATCACAGCTCTTCACCTCCGGCGGTAATTTCGTCTATCTGCTCCTTCATTTCCTGGGCTATCCGGGTATATTCCTTTTCGTATTCCTCCGGGGGTACGACCTTCGCTCTGCCAATTTTTTCCCTGGCGGGAATTCTAAACAGCTTTTCCATATCAGCGCCTTTTTCCAGAGCTGCCCTGCAAAGCTTATCGTAATCCAGAATCAAGCCCAGAAGCTTAAACTGCCGGTCGTAGGATGAGAAGTTGTCTATGTCAACAAAAGCATTCTGCTGCAGGAAGTCCTCCCGTATCATCTTGGCAGTCTCCAGGGTAAGCCTGTCAAAGGGCCCCAGGGAGTCCTGGCCAACCAGCTTGACTATTTCCTGAAGGCTGGCCTCCTGCTGAAGTATGCTCATGGTCTCTTCCCGCTGCTTCATGAACTGTGCGCCTATATTGGCATCGAACCAGTCTTTGAGCGTATCCACATAAAGTGAATAGCTGGTCAGCCAGTTGATGGCGGGGAAGTGGCGGGCATAGGCCAGGCTTGCGTCCAGCCCCCAGAAAACCTTGACTATGCGCATGGTGGCCTGTGATACGGGTTCGGATGTGTCACCTCCCGGAGGGGAAACCGCTCCTATGGCGGTGAGGCTGCCGCGCCTGCCGTCGGAGCCGACGCATTCCACCAAACCGGCCCTCTCGTAGAACTGGGCAAGTCGGGAGGCCAGATATGCGGGGTATCCCTCTTCACCGGGCATCTCCTCAAGGCGGCCGGACATCTCGCGCAGGGCCTCCGCCCAGCGGGAGGTGGAGTCGGCTATAACCGCCACGTCGTAGCCCATGTCCCGGAAATACTCCGCTATGGTAATGCCGGTATATATGGATGCCTCACGGGCGGCCACGGGCATGTCGGAGGTGTTGGCAATAAGCACCGTGCGCTTCATCAGAGGTTCTCCGGTGTGGGGGTCGGTAAGCTCCGGGAACTCCATGAGCACGTCGGTCATCTCGTTTCCGCGTTCACCGCAGCCTATATACACCACAACGTCCACATCGGACCACTTGGCCAGGGCGTGCTGCACAACCGTCTTGCCGCTGCCGAAAGGGCCGGGTACCGCCGCCGTTCCTCCCTTTGCAAGGGGGAACAAGGTGTCGATTACCCGCTGGCCGGTGGAAAGAGGCTTATCCGGCATGAATTTCTTTACATAAGGACGGCCTTTGCGCACCGGCCATTTCTGCATCATGGTGACCGCCCGCTCTCTGCCGTCGTCTGCCTTAATCATGGCAACTGTGTCCTCAACGGTAAAGCTGCCCTTCTGTATTGCTCCCACAGTGCCGGATACCCCTTGCGGCACCATTATTTTATGAACAATGGCAGATGTCTCCTGAACCGTGCCAATAACATCCCCGGGTTCAACACGGTCTCCCGGGGCAACCGTGGGAACAAACTCCCAGAGTTTTGTGCGATTCAGGGCGGGAATATCCACGCCCCGGGCGATAGTGTGCCCCGTGAGTTCCCGTATTTCCGTAAGGGGGCGCTGTATCCCGTCATATATGCTCTCCAGCAGGCCCGGGCCCAACTCAACGGACAGGGAGGAACCGGTGGTTTCCACCACCGCCCCCGGGCCAAGCCCCGCTGTCTCCTCATATACCTGTATCGAGGCGGTATCTTCTGTCATGTTAAGTATTTCGCCTACCAGGCGCTGTTTGCCAACCCGGACAACTTCGGATACGGCAGCATCGGCCAAGCCCTCAGCCACCACAAGCGGTCCGGACACTTTTATTACTTTTCCGCTCATTTACATACCTTCTTTCGGTCCGTCATTACAGGATATCGCTGCCTACTGCACGTTCCACGGCGGCCTTCAGGGCAGCCTGAGCGTAGCCCAGGGGCCCCTCCCTGCCTGGGATAAGGATAACCGCCGGACTGGGAACGTCCTTAAACTTATCGATTTCACTGCCTAACACTTCAGCCAAATTTTCTTCAACGTATATAATGGCGTAGCTTTCGCCGGCCCTGGTCAGCTGGCGGAAAGTGCTCCGGGCATCCTCCGCGCCCATCACAGGGAAAACTTCAAGCCCCAGGGCCTTGAAGCCCATAACCGTTTCCCTGCTTCCAATAACCGCTATCTTAAGCATAGGTTTCACGCAGCCTTTCCCGGATAAGCTCGGGATTTATGCCCGAGAGTTTTCCCGTAAGGATCATTCTGGCGCTGGTGATTTCGTTCTCAATAGCCGCCAGATATGCCACCACCAGTTCGCTTCCGAAGCTTTTCGATTTTGCCCGTTTAATAAATTTCATGGCGGCGTTGTCGCAGCTAAGCTCAAACTCCGTGAGAGAGCCGCCCTTGGTGGCTTCTTCCCCGATAACCGCCGCCTCCGCCAGCGGGGTCGATGAAAAGAGCCTGCCTATGCCTTCTCCCGCCGCGGCTGCGGCGGCCAGGCCGTCCGGCTTCACGTTTCCGCCCGGAATGAGGGCGGTCTTTAAGAAATTCTCCCCCCGGCCCATACGCAACGTGCGCACCGCAGCCCGGAGATTTGCGGTGTCTATCTGCAGTTTCACATAATCCCTCAAAAAACTGCTGGATAGCCCCTCTGCAAGGGACAGCAGCTCGGCAAAATACGCTTTATCCATAGAGAAATCCGCCAGCTGGGGATTTCCGGTGCGAGCCAGTATCCCTGCCGCCTCCTTAATAGCTTCGGCCAAAGCCGGAGGCAGGTCACGATAGTCATCGTTATTGAAAGCCTCCTTCATTTTTTCCGGGCTGACTCTGCCGGATTCCGAAAGGAGATGATCCGTATCTGCATTGGACCGCTCCGCCTTTATCAGGGCTTTGGCGTTATGATAATCGTATTTTAACCGAAAAGCGTCTATGAGCTGCTGTTCCGGGGCTATGCGGCCAAGTTCGTTGAACAGTTCGGCTCGGCGGGCGCTAAGGGCAACCTCAAGCTCCTCGGCCCCCATATCCGACATGTCCGCATAGCCGCAGTCCGTAAGGATTCTGGCCGCATCGCTGAAAGCCTCAGCCTCAAGCATGCGCTCAATCCTTTCCCTGCCAAGCATGCGGGTCTCCCTGGCCCTTAGAGCGGCAGACAAAAACAGATAATCATTCTCGGTTACTTTCGCATTTGACAAGTCTTTTCCTCCTTGTCATTCATATCATGACTCGAACAAAACATGAGCCACAGGGGCAGCCAGTTCATTGCGGTACATTTCAATAAGAGCCTCTATGCTGCAATTGGTCTCGATGCCCCCCTGCCTGAGTATTACACCCCCTGCTATCGGGCGGGTTTCCTCGCTTAATGTAAGCTTGCCCGGTATACCCTTCTTATTCAAAATATCGTTGGCAAGCTTAACCACTTTTCTACCGTAGCCGGTTTTATCCCTGGAGTTTAAAATTATCTCCTCCGTGCCTGTGACGGCGGCCTTGGCGGCATGATGCGCCAGAAAGCCCGCATATTCGTCCTCCGGGCGGCTGAGGGTAAGCTCCTCGGCCCTTACAAAGGCCCTGGCTACCATTTCCTGTTTCATGGAGAGTATGCTCTTTTTGGCCTCCATAGCAGCAGTGCTGCCCAGGAGCCTGACCCTGGCCTCGCAGTCCTTTACGCCGGCACGAATGAGCTTCCAGTATTCCTCCTGGGCCAGCTTTTCATATTCCGCGCGGATTTTTTCGCACTTTTCATCGGCCTCGGATAAAATAGCCTCGGCCTCCTTGCGGGCGTCGGATTCTATCCGGGCGGTTATTTTGTCAATCCCAGTCATGCGCTTTCAGTCCTTATATATTGAGAAGCATGAGGATGGAAATCAGCAGGGAGAGTATGGCATAGAACTCGACTATAATACACAGGGTCATGCCCTTTGCCCAGTCGTTAGGCTGTTTTGCCACGATGTTAATACTGGCTGCCGCCACTCTTCCCTGGGCAATGGCGGAAATCAATCCGCCAAGGGCCATGGGCAGACAGGCGAACAGGAAACGGAAACCTTGCGTTGCTGTGATTTGGGTCAAATCCGCTCCAGCAAAAACGCCCATCTGGAGCATGCAAATAAAGCCCGTAACGAAGCCATAGAGACCCTGAGTGCCGGGTATAACCTGAAGGATAAGGCATTTGGAGAATTGGGTGGGATCCTCAGAGAGCATACCTGCGGCGGCCTCACCCGCTATACCTGTACCCTTTGCACTTCCGATGCAGCCGAGAACTGCTGCTAAACCCGCGCCCAAAAAGGCCAAAGCGGCGCCGCCAATTAGTTCAAAGAAACCAGACATTACTAATTTTCCTCCTTAACGATGTCAACATATTTCGTGTTTATTTGAAGAGGGGCAAAAGCCCTGCCTCCGTCCACATAAAATTTGCCAAAGTATTCCAGGTATTGAAGTCGAGAGGCGTGTACATAAGTACCGACGATGTTTATGGCCATATTGAAGCTGTGGCCGATTATAAATACCAGCGCATAGCCTATCACCGAACCGGTCATGGAGCCCAGCATGTTGACAATATTGGCAATAACCGACCCCGCCAGCATCAAGGCCATAAGCCTGGAATAGGAAAGTATGTCTCCCAGATAACCGGTAATGTCATATAAACTGGCAATACCGCCAAAAAGTTTGGCAAATATCCCTTTCTTCGCCCTGCCCTGGGTCAGTATCAGGGCAGCCACGCCCGCGTAGCAGACATACCAGCCCTTTCCCAAAGCCCCCAAAGCAATGCCTGCAAACAGCAGCCACCAGGAACCCACATCGAAAAGGGCGTCCAGAAAATGGCCGTCCCTTATCAGCATATAGGCCTTTATTGCCATGCCGGCAACTATTTGAATTGCGCCCAACACCAGAGAGAGAATCAGTACGGTAATCATATCCGACATGGGGTCCACAAGGGGGTGTGTTATAAAGTTCAGCACTGAGGGGAGAACCGGAGTCCTTTTCCCGAACATTTCCGCCACAGCGGCAATAGTATTTCCGAAAAATCCGCCGGTAAGCCATCCGATTACCGCCGAAGCTATGCCGCACATGAACATAAGCTCCAGCAGGTCTCTGGTGCCGCCCCTGGGCTTGGCCTTGGCAAGCACCAGAGAGGTAAGCGCTACGACCAGCAGACCATAACCCAGGTCCGCATACATTATGCCGAAGAACAATGTGAAAAAGGGCATCATAAGGGGACTGGGGTCTATGCCGTCATAGGTGGGGAGGCTGTACATCTCCGTGACCATTTCCAGCGGACGGGTAATCCTGTTGTTTTTCAGCTTTATTGGCACGTCGGCTGTCTCATCCTCAGCCGGCTCCCGGGTCTCCCAGGCGCAGTCAAAGGAGGCCAAAACCTCCGCCAGCTTTTGTTCCTCTGAGGCCGGTATCCAGCCCTGCAGAGCTATCACGCTCTCCGTACCCAGCAGACGTTCAACCGCCTCCGCCTTGGCTATCCTGGCGGCCATCCTGTCGGCACAGAGTTTAATCTCATCCCTGCGGCCGGACTCGGCGGTTATCTTCGCCTCCAGCTCTTCCTTTTCGGAGGCAAGCTCCTTTATCTTCAGCCTGAGAGCCACAAGGTTCTCCTTGACCGTTCCGGTCATTCCCTGGAAGCCGCTTGCCGCAAAATCATATTCTCTCAGCACTTCCCAGGCTTTATTAAGGACGCCTTTAATACAGACAAGGAACAGATATTGCCGCATCCTGTCAGCGGATACTTTTAATAGCTGCGCCTCGCCTGCCAAGTCGGCCAGTTTTGCGTTTACTTCGTCCAAATTAGCGTAGACGGGCATGGTTCCCAATAAAATGCTGCAGCTTTCGGTTTCCGCAAGCTCAAGAGGAATATCCAGGGACTGCCAGGGCAAAAGGGTTTCCACAATGCTCTCTTGCCGGTGTTTCTCGGCAGTGACCCTGCGTATCTGTTCGTCAGTCTCCACCAGCTTTTTGACTGTCTCAAAACAGGTCTCTACATTCCTCTCATCGAGAAAAACATCTTGGGATACCTCTGGCCGGGGAGAAAACAGCTTTGTTTTTACAGGGGCATACTTGTCTAACAGCTTTAGCCCCAATGTCAGGCTTTCATACTCCTGTCTAAACTTTCCCAGCTCGCTGGTTTCGATTTTTACCAGAGAGGCCAGCTCATGATCCTCCAACAACATTTGGGGATCTGAAATCTCAACACAGCCCAGGAGCATAAGCTCCTTAAGCAAATCTTCGCGCTGGGATCTGACAGCCAAAAGCCGGAGCTTTTTCATTTTTACAATGGCCATTAGCCGTTCACGATCCTTTCCACGATAAGTAAGGCAGCCTTATCCAATTTGGACTCCGCCCTAACCTGCATGGCAGCCTTTTTATTTTCCGTTTTAGCAGCTAACTCTAAAGCGTCCTCCCGGGCCTTTTCGTCTGCCTTCCTGTTCAGTTCCCGCAGCTCGGATTGCGCTTTCTCAATAGCGGCCTCCACAGCTGCCTTACCCCTGTTCTCCGCCTCGTCTATTCTGCGCTTTGCTTCGGCAGAGGCTTCGGCCTTTATCCGTCGGGCATTCGCTTCGGTTTCGCTAATAGTTTTAATCACATCAAGAGACACTGAACCACCTCCCGCCTATTGGATAATTTGACATTTTCTCACCATTTCGTCCAATATACAATACAATCGATAATTAAGCAAGCGTCAATAATAATCAGTTTATTAAGTTCGCTAACTATATTACTATAGCATTCCCGACATAATCTTACAATTATTTAATATTTAATTATTTATTATTAAATACTTATATTAACTTTGTTCTTTTTAGTTAATAAAATCAGGGCAAATCTAAAAATTATTGCTAAATGGCAAAAAGCATTATATAATGTAGTAGTGTTTGAAAAAAGATATATTGGAGGCTATATTATGGGGAAAGCAAAATACAAGCGTCGTTTTGGTGACCGTGCTGAAGGCAGGCAAATCCGATCCCTCTCAGCTTTTTATAAATTTACGCCTTATATAATGAAAACCAGAAACGATGCCTGCAATTACTTTAGCGACAGCGTGGAAGTTACGGAAACTGACCGCTGGCTTCGGCAAAAGCGGGAGGAGGGTTACAAGGGCTTGGGCTTTCTGCACCTTTTCGTGGCAACCTATGTGCGGATTGTTGCCCAGCGTCCCGCCCTCAATCGCTTTATTTCGGGTCAGCGTATTTTTGCCCGTCATGATATTGAAGTGGTTATGACCGTCAAAAGGGCCTTAACCTCGGAAGCGGACGAAACCACTATTAAGGTAGTGTTAGACCCCACGGACACCATCTTTGATGTCTACCGCAAACTCAATGAAAAAATCGACGAAATCAAGGCGGACAGCGGCGAGAACAACACCGAACAGGTGGCCTCGGCCCTCTTTAAGCTCCCGGGTCTTGTGCTTAAGTTTGCCATTTGGTTTTTTAACCTTTTAGACTATTTTGGCTTGCTGCCCAAGTCCCTTATGGAGGCCAGCCCCTTCCACGGCTCTATGGTAATAACGGACCTGGGCTCCCTGGGCATACCTCCCGTTTACCACCACCTGTACAATTTCGGCAATCTGCCGGTGTTTCTGTCCTTTGGCGCAAAACGCAAGGCCGTGGAGCTGGACAAAGACGGCCAGCCGGTGGAGCGCAAATATATAGACTTTACAGCTGTCATTGATGAGCGTATCTGCGATGGCTACTACTACGCCACAGCCTTCAAATATCTTAAATACTATCTGAATAATCCCTGGTTATTGGAAACACCCCCGGAAAAAGTGGAGGAGGACGTTTTTTAATCATCTTTTTAAAAAATACTAAATCGGCATAGCAGTAGCTATGCCGATTTAATTATGCAATTACCTGATTTTCCGAAGGCGGACAATGTCCGCGTTTTATTATTACGGGCTGCCGCGGCTATGTCCTGTAAAGCTCGGGCCAGCTGCTGTAGCACAGGTATGTATAGCCCAGCCGCGTGTCAAACAGCTTGAGGAATGTTCCGCTTCCCTGAGTAAAATTTGCCTGGAATACTACACTTGGCTCGTCAATCACCCTCTCTCCCTCCAAAAGCCTGATGGCCAGCTCCACGCAGCGTCTGTCCGGCCTCAACCTTTTGAAATAGGAGTTATTCCTGCCGAAGTATTGCCCCTCCTGCTCGATCACATCTCTTATGGTATCAGGAAATTCAGAGCTTGCTACCCGGTTGAGAACCACCTCCCCCACACACATTTTCCACTCGTCGGAGAGCCATTCGCTCCCTGCTTCGGCGTATATTATTTTAGACAGCAAATAAATGTCTTCAAAGGAAACTTTCTGATAGTCAAGCAGCAGTTTGTCTATTTTCTCATTTCGTGAAGTTTCCGCAGCCAGCCCGATATCGCGGTCGCCGGCAAGGGCTGCTTCAATCATAACGCTCATGTAATCAATCTCCGGATCAAATTCAGCACTGGCCTGGTCAGCTAGGACAAATGACAGTATCACAGCAATGGTAATGATAAATAATCGTCTCAAATGGTCAAACCTCCTATGATAATTCATTTTTAGTGCCGAAAGTGATTATAAGGAATTATATTATGCCGGCTTGCTGTTAATGCCTTATTCTTGTCGGGGAAAAAAATATCCCCCTTTTAACCAAAGGGGGATAAGCCATAAAGATTATCTTTCTTGCATTTTAGCCAACGAAAAATAATAAAACTTCAGCCCGGGATAAGGTCTTCTCTCCTCCTCGGGGCGCTTGAGCCGCGTTATCTCCTCCGAATATTGGAGGAAATTTCCGTAAGGGCCTCCGCCGCCTCCATCTCGCAGTTGCTGTTCCTGGCCATGTCCCCAAGAGAGACCATGCCCACCAATTTGCCGCTATCCACTATCGGCAGCCGGCGGACTTGGTCCTCGGACATAAGGCGCACCGCTTTGTCCACCGGGTCAAAAGGCCCCGCAGTGATAACGCCCCTGGACATGATTTCATTTACTTTCACCTGAGAAGGGTCGGAGTCCGACGCCACACAGCGCAGCACTATGTCCCTGTCGGTTACTATTCCCCGCAGCCTGCCGTCCTTATCGCAGACAGGCAGCGCGCCTACATTGTGACGCTTCAGAAGCCTGGCGGCCGTACTAACAGGCTCATCCTTCCCCACGGTTACCACTCTGTCGGTCATGATGTCGCAGATTCTTAACATAAAAAGCCTCCTTAATAGTGATGTAAATTCCGATATGGTTATTATTGACATGGAGACTTTTGTTTATACTCTTGCCTATACTAATTATGATTCGCGGTCCCTGCAACGGCGTAAATCAAAAAGGCCCGGGTCACTATACAAAAATGCGCAGAAAATAAGCGGCTTCATGGCTCCTGCTCCATGAAAGCCGTCTTTGCCGGTTTTTATCGAATAATGTCATACATATTATATAATGTGCAGCTAGCCTTTTTCCACCAGCTCCATTAGGGCAGGCCCCACAGCGGAGGCAAAGAGCCTGACGGCGGTAAGCGCCTCCTGGAGAGTATTTCCGCTGCTGCCCACCTCCAGTATCAGAGAGCCTGTGGTTAAATGCTGGTTGTAGCGCTCCTGCTTTAGAGCCACAGGCCGGGCAAGGGTTTGGTATTTTCCATTTACGGCAGCTTGAAGATACAGGGCCAGTTTTAGGTTTTCACGCCAGTTCGGATGGGGAAGCCCGTTTTCTCCCGTACCCACAAGGAACATTACCTGGGATGAACATTCCCCCTGTACTGCGGCAACAGTCTTGTATATCACGTCCCCCGTACCCAGAGCGTCCCGATGTACATCTATTACTATGGCTATATTCGGGTACTGTGCCAGGTGGTTTTCAATGGCCTGCCTGCTTCTGTTATATGAACCGCTGTAGCTGGGGTAATCGTATATGCTCGTGTCATGTATCACATTCAAACCGCACTTTTCCAGCTCTGCCGCCAACTCGGTTCCCACCCTGACCACATTATAATTTATATCCTCCGTACGGCAGTTGTCCGTAGGAATGTAGTTGTCCATTAAATCCGGGGTATAAGCCTCGCTGCCGTGGGTGTGTATTATCAAGATTTGAGGGCCTTCGGACGGAAGCTTTTGGGTCAAAGTCTCTGACATTAGGGCCTCCACGTCGATTTCATGACTGGTGTCATTGGATATGGTCAGCCCTCCGGCAATGGTGGTTTCCACTATTTCAACCTCGTGCTCGTTTTCGGTCAGGGATTCCTCCATCGGTTCATCCGTGGTTTCAGGTTGGGGCGTGGCTGTGGCGAAAACGGCCAGGCTCTCGCTCTCGTGACGGTCCTCCTCATCTTCCAACTCCACCGGCGAGGGAGTTTCATCTTTTTTGCCCAGTTCCAAAGTCAGTACCGCCGATACCAGCTGTCCGCTTTCCGCCAAATCCCGGAGCCAATTTCTAATCTTAATATCCGCTCCAGAAAGGGCGACAAGTCTAAGTCCCAGGGCTAAAAGCGCTATAACGGCTATCCTTTTTTTCAGACCACCGCCCCCTTTCAAAAGCGCATATCAATAATTAATATGTTAGCCCCAGAAAAAATATGAAGGACTTTCCTCTTTTGACAAAAAAAACGGAAGCTGTCCTTTATAATAGCTTACGTAAGCCCCCAATCATATCAAGTTCAGTCAGATAGCTATCGACGGTGAGTAATCTCGGACAAGCTAAGAAACCGGCGCAGATACCCCTCTGTTCCTATTTCTAAATTATTCCATATCGTTCCATTAGCTGGGCATGAAATTTATAAAAATGATTGACATAATTCATTTTTTGCAGGCTTGAACCCCATTTGAAACCTGTTTTTTTATGTCGAAATCAAACGATTCAAAAAAATTAGTCAAACCGCACATACCCTATTTTGTGTTACGCGTTTTAGATTTTGGTTAAAAACCCTATATGTTGTACTTTTAGTTATAATAAATTAATTTTCAAAACCTGTTTTGTTCGTATTGCCGATTGATTTAGCGTTGCGAAAATGAATATAATTATTGCACTCACCTTCATAACGCCATTTTTTTGGCGGGACACTATCTGAAACTGAAAGAATAGGAGCGTATTATGAGCAAGTTTCTTAAATTGAATAAGAAGATTGCCCTGATATGCGTTGTCTTATTAGCCACATGCCTTTTTAGCGGATTTACCGCCGCTAAGGGTGAGCATGAGGTATCCTATACCGAAATCCCGATTTACGTGGACGGTATACTGATGTTAAAGGGCTATAAAGCTGAATACACAACATTTGTGCCCCTCAGGGCTTTCAGCCAGGTCCTTGACAGGGATTTAAATATCCGTTGGGATCAGCCCAGTAAGACCGCCTTTGTAGAAACGGACGAATTTGTCCTTTCTGCCAAGGAAGGAGACAACTATATCACGGCAAACGGCAGATATTTCTACGTCCCCAGTGGGGTAATCAACAATGGCGGCACAATTCTGGTCCCCATCCGTGAGATTGCCAAGGCCTTTAATGTTGAGGTCAACTGGAACAGCAAGCATTGGACCATAGACATTGACACCTCTGAAATGAGCTTTATCGAAAGCGGCGAAGAGGTTTACAACGAAGAGGATGTATACTGGCTGTCGCGTATTATCAACGCCGAGAGCCTCAACCAGCCGCTGGAAGGCAAAATTGCCGTGGGCAATGTAGTTTTGAACCGTGTTGCTGACGAAACCTGTCCCGATACGATTTACGATGTTATCTTCGATAGAAAATACGGCGTACAGTTTTCCGTTATAACAAACGGCACCATCTACATGGACCCGAGTGAAGAGTCTATCATTGCAGCAAAGATATGTCTTGAAGGTTATTCCGTGGTGGGTGACAGCATTTACTTCGTTAATCCTGATATCGGCGTTAGCAGCTGGTTTGTCAATACTCGCACATTTGTAAAATCCATTGGCAACCACGACTTTTACGCATAAAGCTTAACAGGATTATTGTAGACTTTAATCCACAAATATGATAATATAGGGTATGTTTCGAAAAACATACCCTATATTTTTTAATGTGTTCTTTGCGCTCGCTTACCCATTGACTAAGGAGGATACCTATGATGAACTGGCTTCGCGCCTTTATGGCGGGAAGAAACGGTGTAGACCAATTGGGTATTGCCCTGGTTATTGTGGCCTTGGCCATTAATTTCCTTGCGCAGCTTACCCGGTTAACTTTCCTGAGCTTTATCGCTTTTGCCGTTCTCATTATCACCATAATTCGCGCCCTATCAAAAAATCTCTCAAAGCGTCGAGAAGAAAACCGCCGTTTTCTTATTATTGGGGACAAAATAAAGGGGGACTTTGACGGCTGGAAGGACAGGCGTTCACAATCCAAACATTATAAATTCTTTACCTGTCCCGGCTGTAAAAATAAACTTAGAGTTCCCAGGGGAAAGGGCAAAATCCAAATAACCTGCCCCCGCTGCGGACAAAGATTCCGCGGCAAGTCCTGAAGAAAATCGCGGACGGCAAGGTTCCCCCCGCCTGCAGGGAAAAACCTGCCCTTTATTTAACCACAAGTCATTTATGGGCGGACCTTTGCGTCCGCCCCCTTTGATTTGGAGGCTACAATGGAAAAAATACTCAGAGACGGTTTCGAGGAACTGGGGCTTACCTTTACCGGGGAGGCCTTGGCCCGCTTTAACGCCTATTACGAATATTTGGACCAGCGCAACAGGGTTATGAACCTCACTGCAATCACCAGGAAAGAGGACACCGCCCGGCTGCATTTTCTGGACTGCGCCGCCCTTTTGAAGGCCGCCGACTTTAGCGGAGCCCGGGTGGTGGACGTGGGTACCGGCGCCGGCTTTCCCGGATTGCCCCTGAAAATAATCTCCCCCGATATCAGCCTGACTCTTTTGGACAGCCAGAAAAAGCGTGTGGATTTTTTGACTGAAACCTGCGAAAAGCTTGGCTTTAGGGACGTTGTATGTCTCCATGCCCGGGCGGAGGAGGCAGCGGCAGAGATGCGGGAAACTTTTGACATAGCGGTTTCCCGGGCTGTGGCGAGGCTGAATATTCTCTGTGAGCTGTGTATGCCCTTTGTCCGGCCCGGCGGGCTGTTCCTGGCAATGAAGGGCCCGGACTTTTCCCAGGAACTTTCCGAGGCTGAACATGCCATCTCAGTTCTGGGGGGCAAAACTCTGGATATTTTCAGCTACACCATCCCCGGCACTAACATCGTTCACAGTGTGGCTTTGATAAAGAAAGTGCAAAGCACACCCGACAGGTATCCCCGTCGTTTTGCAAGAATACAAAAGTCTCCCCTTTAAGTTTTTTTACCCCGCTGTGTATTGACACGGGGGCTTGCCCGATATAAGATTCCACTGTAAGTGCATTTCTGCATATAGGAGTGAGTAAACATGTTAAATCTTCCCGAAGACTTTGGCTGTATGTCCTTTAATGAGGCGACCATGCGTGAGCGCCTGCCTAAGGACGCTTACATAGCCCTGAAGCGCACCAGAGAAAAGGGTGTGCCTCTGGATTTGAATATGGCAAACGTGGTCGCAAACTGTATGAAGGACTGGGCCATCGAAAAAGGCGCCACACATTTTACTCATTGGTTCCAGCCATTGAACGGCATCACGGCAGAAAAGCACGAGGGCTTTATTGCTCCCTCTGGCGAGGGCGACGGCAGCATTATTATGGAGTTCTCAGGCAAGGAGCTAATCAAGGGAGAGCCTGACGCCTCAAGTTTTCCTTCCGGAGGACTGCGGGCTACCTTTGAGGCCAGGGGCTATACCGCCTGGGATCCCACATCCTACGCCTTCATTAAGGACGGTGTTTTATGTATTCCCACGGCCTTCTGCTCTTACGGCGGCGAAGCCCTTGATAAGAAGACGCCCCTCCTTCGGTCAATGGCGGCCTTGAACACCCAGGCCATGCGTATATTGAAGCTTTTCGAATCGAAAGCGGAGCACGTTACCCCTACCGTCGGTCTTGAGCAGGAATACTTCCTGATTGACCGGGACATGTATAACCTTAGAAAAGACCTCATCTACACCGGACGTACCCTCTTTGGCGCAAAACCCCCCAAGACTCAGGAGCTTGACGACCACTACTACGGCTCAATCCGCATCCGTGTTTCCGCTTTTATGAAAGAGCTTAACGAGGAGCTTTGGAAATTGGGTATTCTGGCAAAAACCGAGCACAACGAGGTTGCCCCCGCTCAGCACGAGCTGGCTCCCATCTTCACAACTGTCAACGTTGCCGTGGACCACAACCAGATTACCATGGAGATAATGCGCAAGGTGGCTAAGCGCCACGGTCTCACCTGCCTGCTGCACGAAAAGCCTTTTGCCAGTGTTAACGGCAGCGGAAAACACAATAACTGGTCTCTCTGCACGGATACCGGTGAAAACCTTTTTGAACCTGGCGACACGCCGGAGAAAAACGCACAGTTCCTCACCTTCTTCTGCGCCGTTATTAAGGCTGTGGACGAATATCAGGATCTGCTCCGCATTTCTGTGGCATCTGCGGGCAACGACCATCGCTTAGGCGGAAATGAAGCTCCCCCGGCCATTATATCCATGTATATAGGCGAGGAAATCGAGGCCATTTTAAACTCCATCGCCACCGGCAACCACTATAATAAAATTGAGCATAAACCGATTCAAATAGGCGTGGACGTCCTGCCCCCCATTCCCCGGGATACCACGGACAGGAACCGCACCTCCCCCTTCGCCTTTACGGGAAACAAATTTGAATTCCGCATGCTGGGTTCCTCCATGTCCGCCGCGGACGTAAACACAGTTTTGAACACCATTGTGGCGGAATCCCTTTGCTGCTTTGCGGACGAGCTTGAAAAGGCCGAGGATTTTAACGCCGCCCTGGGAGAACTCCTGCGCAACACCATCCGCAAACACAGGCGCATCATCTTCAACGGAAACGGCTATGACGAAAACTGGGTAAAGGAAGCCCAGCGCCGGGGCCTTTCCAATTACAGCTCCACTGCGGAAGCCGCCCCTCATCTTATGGACGAGAAAAACGTCAGGCTGTTTTCCAGGCATGGCGTTCTTAACGAAACCGAGCTTCGCCCCCGCTGCGATGTCATGCTGGAGGGTTACTGCAAGCAGATTAACATAGAGGCTCTGGTTATGACTGAGATGATCCGGGGCGATATTCTCCCTGCCGTCATTGATTTCGGCAAATTCCTGGCCGAGGCTATAACCTCCAAAAAGTCCGCCTGCGCCGATATTGCCTGCCTGGCGGAAAATCGGCTGCTGAAGCGCATCTCACATCTCGGCGATACCCTCTTTACCAGGTGCGAGGACCTGAGCACCGCGATTTCCCCCGACAATATCCCCGCCGACCTTGTCCAGCGGGCAAAGTATTACCGGGAAACCGTACTGGCGCTGATGAATGAGTTGCGCGAGGTGGCCGATGAACTGGAGACTCTTGTAAGCAAGGACTACTGGCCATACCCTTCCTACGGCAGGGTAATGTATAGAGTGTAATAATAGAAAATTCCCTGTCACAGGTTTTGTGACAGGGAATTTTATCCCCAGCAAACGTCAACCCATCCCCTGCCAGGGGCGTTACTTTTCCCTGTGGAAAAGTACCCAAAAGACGCTTCGCTTTGCCTCCCGCCGGCGCAAGCGCCGGAAAATACGGCTGCACGACTTCGTGCGTGCGCCTGTGCCGAC